>NZ_JAWOQR010000005.1:0-311992 GCF_033337445.1 Vibrio sp. YT-15 | reverse complement strand
GTCCTTAGCTCAGCTGGATAGAGTACCTGGCTACGAACCAGGCGGTCGGAGGTTCGAATCCTCCAGGACGCGCCACTCATTGAAAAAGCCTCGCAATTGCGAGGCTTTTTTGTATCTAGACATCTGAAATATGGCGTAGGATCACTAGAGCCTATGTTCCTCTTTTTTAAAAGCGAATATGTGCGTATCTAAGCAATTTGCTATCAAGTTTCTGTCGCATTGTGTGAAATCATCTTGATTATCCCTCCTATACACTGACTTCCATTTTTCATTTCAATTACTCTCATGTAGTCACTTTGTTTGTTATTTGTTTATTTATTGTTAATCTTGTTCATCTTTTTGTTTTTGTTGGTTTTTACTGCGTGAGTCCCGATTTGATTTTGAAATCTAAATCGCAGTTTTTATTTATGTCCTCCTTTACTCTGTTCGTAAGGTGATAGCGATTTGAAGTGATTATTTTGTCATGAACTGTGATCTGGGTAGTGAATAAATAATCATTTATCAGGATTACTACAAACCTTCCTTAAACAAAATTGACAAAATTTAACCAATCGAGATAATCCATGGGTCGGGATTTGACACTATTAAAGTCCTGCACGTTGTCAGGATGACAAAGAAAGGAAGCAACATGACTAATATAGGAAGCCTGCTAGTAGATGCGGCCACCCTGATGCTAACGGGGATGGCGGTCGTATTTATTTTCCTCACTATTCTTGTTTATCTCGTTCGGTTAATGTCGAAATTGGTACCAGAAGAAGTACCAGAGCCGATCGCAGCACCAAAAACAAACACTAATATTCAATCAACCTCTTCAGCTGTTAGTCCACAAGTAGTGGCGGCGATCTCGGCTGCGATTCATAAACATCGCGCCTCATTCGCGAAGTAGGATTAAAAAGGAGTTTAAGAGCATGTCTAAACCACTAGCTATTACTGATGTGGTCCTTCGTGATGCCCATCAATCACTATTTGCTACGCGTATGCGTATTGAGGATATGCTGCCTATCGCAGCTGAGTTGGATAAGGTTGGTTACTGGTCTCTAGAGACTTGGGGTGGTGCAACATTTGATTCTTGTATTCGATTCTTAGGAGAAGACCCTTGGGAGCGTCTACGTGAACTAAAAAAAGCGATGCCTAATACACCAATGCAAATGCTACTGCGTGGTCAAAACCTTTTAGGATACCGCCATTATGCCGACGATGTAGTAGAGAAGTTTGTTGAACGCGCGCATGCTAACGGCATGGATGTATTCCGTATTTTTGATGCAATGAATGACGTGCGAAACTTCCAGAAAGCCGTTAAAGCAACGGTTGATGTTGGTGCGCATGCTCAAGGTACGTTGTCTTACACAACGAGCCCAGTGCATAACGCAGACACTTGGGTTGACTTGGCAAAACGCCTAGAGGATTTAGGTTGTCATTCGCTGTGTATTAAAGATATGTCTGGCTTACTTAAGCCTTATGAAGCGGAAGAGCTTATCACGCGTATCAAAGCGTCTTGTGATGTGCCATTGGCACTTCATTGTCATGCAACAACGGGGCTGTCTACAGCAACAGCGGTAAAAGCAGTAGAAGCCGGTATTGATATTCTCGATACTGCGATTTCTTCAATGAGTTGTACTTACGGTCATACACCGACTGAAACGGTAGTCGCTATGCTAGAAGGCACCGAGCGAGATACCAATTTAAAACTCGAGCAACTGGAACCTATCGCCGCATATTTCCGTGAGGTACGTAAGAAGTATGCGAAGTGGGAAGGCCAGTTAAAAGGAGTCGATTCACGCATCCTGATTGCTCAAGTGCCTGGTGGTATGCTGACCAATATGGAAGGCCAGTTGAAAGAGCAGGGCGCTGCGGATCGCATTGATGAAGTATTAGAAGAGATCCCTCGTGTACGTGAAGATCTTGGTTTCATTCCATTGGTGACTCCAACTTCACAGATCGTCGGTACGCAAGCGGTGATTAACGTTCTTACTGGCGAGCGCTATAAGAGTATTACCAAGGAAACCGCAGGTCTATTGAAAGGTGAGTACGGTCAAGCACCAGCCGAGTTAAATGCAGAACTGCAAGCGAAAGTGCTTGATGGTAAAGAGCCAATTACCTGTCGTCCTGCCGATTTACTTGAGCCTGAAATGGAGACGCTTACGGTTGATCTGATGGAGAAAGCGAAATCAGAAGGCATTAAGCTAGCAAGTGAGCGTGTTGATGACGTACTCACTTATGCACTTTTCCCTCAAGTTGGGCTTAAGTTCCTTAAGAATCGTGAAAACCCAGAAGCATTTGAGCCTGCACCAACGCTAGAAGCTGCGAAGCCTGCTGTACCTGCAGCTCAACCAGCAACTGGTGGTGTAGAAACTTATAGTGTACGTGTTGACGGGCAGGTGTATGAGGTGGAAGTTGGCCCTCAAGGTGAACTGACATCTGTTGCTCCTTCTAATGCACCGGCAAAATCGGCTACACCTAGCACACTTTCTAATGCTTCAGCTGAAGCGGTGCCTGCTCCTCTTGCAGGTAACATCTTCAAAGTGAATGTTCAGCCTGGTGCTGAGGTAGCTGAAGGCGATGTATTGCTCATCCTTGAAGCGATGAAAATGGAAACTGAAGTACGAGCGGCGCGTGGTGGTGTGGTTCAAGAGCTGAACGTTAAAGAAGGCGATGCTGTCACAGTAGGTGCGCCTCTGTTGAGCCTGGCGTAAGGGAGTATCATGGACGGATTGTTAACCCTTTGGGCAGAAACAGGGATCGCTAACTTCGAGTTCGGCCAAATCTGTATGATGCTGGTTGGTTGTACCTTGCTGTTTTTGGCAATTAAAAAAGGATTTGAACCTTTACTGTTATTGCCGATTGGTTTCGGTGCTATTTTGGCGAATATTCCAAATGCTGGCTTTACTGAGCCTGGTGGCTTGCTCTACTACGTTTACTACATTGGGATTGAATCGGGTGTGTTCCCGCTATTGATCTTCATGGGTGTGGGCGCGATGACTGACTTTGGTGCTTTGATCGCAAACCCAAAAACGTTGTGGTTAGGTGCGGCTGCGCAGTTTGGTATTTTTGCAACACTGTTTGGCGCTATTTTGCTCAACTATGTACCTGGCATGGAGTTCTCCATGGCGGATGCATCGTCTATCGCGATCATCGGTGGTGCTGATGGGCCAACAGCGATTTTCTTGGCGAGTAAGCTCTCTCCAGATCTGTTAGGTGCGATTGCAGTCGCGGCATACAGCTATATGGCATTGGTGCCGATCATCCAGCCACCAATCATGAAAGCACTGACAACCAAGGAAGAGCGTCAAATCAAGATGGCTCAGCTTCGTCATGTTGGTAAATGGGAGAAAGTCATCTTCCCGCTTGCCGTATTACTGATGACGATTCTGTTCTTACCTTCAGCTACGCCATTGGTTGGTATGTTCTGTTTGGGTAACTTGATGCGTGAAGCTGGTGTGGTCGATCGTTTATCGAAAACTGCTCAAAATGAATTGATCAACATAGTGACTATCTTTTTAGGTCTTGGTGTTGGTTCTAAGCTGCAAGCTGAGCAGTTCTTGAACCTAGAAACGTTAGGTATCTTGGGGTTAGGCGCAGTTGCATTTAGTATCGGTACTGGTGCGGGCGTTCTGATGGCGAAACTGCTTAACAAGTTCTCGAAAGAAGACATCAACCCACTTATTGGTGCGGCTGGCGTTTCTGCGGTACCAATGGCCGCGCGAGTCGTAAACAAAGTTGGTTTACAAGCTAACCCGCAAAACTTTTTGTTAATGCATGCGATGGGACCAAACGTTGCTGGTGTGCTGGGTTCAGCCGTTGCGGCTGGTATATTGTTAGCACTTGTTGGTTAGACATTATTGAAAATGGAATGATCAACCAATTTACAAAATCACGATTAACTTAGGTTAACAAAATGGTTTATAGTCAAAGGGATGCTTTCGCATCCCTTTTTGTTTTCTTGCAGGGAGTGGTTTATGGAACACAAACAGATCGTTATCACTGAGTTTGGTGATGCCAACGTACTCGCGATTCAACATGCTTCTACACCATCACCACAGCCTGGTGAAGTCTTAGTAAAAGTCGCTTTTTCAGGCGTAAATCCTATTGATGTCAAAACTCGAGCTGGGCTCGGTTGGGCAGCAGCGCAGAATAAGGATAATTTACCTTGGGTGCCAGGTTACGACATCTCAGGAAAAGTGATGTCTTGTGGAGAGGGGGCATCACGTTTTAATGAAGGTGATGAGGTGGCTGGATTTATTGGTTTCCCAGTTCGAGGCGGTGGTTACAGTCAATACATATGTGTTCCAGAAACTGAGTTAAGTCATGTTCCTAGCTCTGTCACTTTAGAGGCAGCTGCTGCATTACCGTTGGCGGGACAAACTGCGGCACAAGCTCTCAGTAAGGCTAATGTGACGGAAAACGATCGCGTACTTATCCTCGCTGGTGCCGGTGGTGTTGGACACCTCGCGGTACAAATTGCGATCGCGACGAAAGCGGAAGTATTTACCACCTGCAGCGAACGAAATCTAGACTACCTTGCGACGCTCGGTGCTCATGCAGTGAACTATCAATTTGCACCAGTGTCAGAACGTGTTGAAGATGTTGATGTTTTGATTGATTTAGTAGGCGGAGATGCTGCGTTAGATGCGCTTAAATGCCTGAAAGACAATGCGAGAGTCATCACCGTTCCAACCATAACTGCTGAGCTGATTTGTGAAAAAGCCAAACTCCTAGGCTTTGAGGCTAGTGGCATGTTGGTTGAACCAGACCCTGCGCAGTTAGATACCTTGTTGTACATGGTCGGCGTTGGCTTACTGAAGACTGAAATTCAACAGGTTTATCCTATGAGTGATGTCATTGGTGCTCACCAGCAGGTCGAATCAGGAAGAACCAGAGGCAAGGTGTTGCTTGATATGACATGCTAGAAGCATTTAACACGAGTTTTGAAAGTTTAGCGCTTTGGTTTTCAGATTCAGCATTATGGGTGCTTTTCATGACCGGTTTTCTCAGTGCCACGTTGTTGCCTGGTGGTTCTGAGGCGGGCTTAGTTGCCACTCTCTCATTAAATCAATACTCCGTTTCTTCAATTGTTATGGTCGCTACTATCGGTAATACGCTTGGTGGCTTAACAAATTATTGGCTTGGCTTGTGGATTCCCAACAAAGCACAAGAGGAAAAGCACGGTCATACCGCATTAAAGTGGCTCTCTAAGTATGGCTATTGGGGATTATTTTTTAGCTGGTTACCTGTAATTGGAGACCCGCTGTGTTTAGCCGCAGGGTGGCTCAGAATGAAGTTTCTGCCTTGCGTGATTTTAATTTTTTTAGGAAAGGCTGCTAGGTATAGCTTACTTGCGGCCATCTATCTCGGATTATTTTAAGGAAAGTACATGAAG
The DNA here is from genome assembly GCF_033337445.1 of Vibrio sp. YT-15. NCBI lineage: Bacteria > Pseudomonadati > Pseudomonadota > Gammaproteobacteria > Vibrionales > Vibrionaceae > Vibrio > Vibrio sp. YT-15. The sequence continues at coordinate 306,615 of NZ_JAWOQR010000005.1, read as the reverse complement.
ATGTTTTGGGTTGGCGCGTGTTCACTGTTGGTGATCACGGGCTGTGCATCAAATACGCCAGTTTCATCACTGCCGAAAGGGGTAACTTTCGTTGAGTCATCGAAAGCTGAAGAAGGCAAAGTTAAGATTCCATACCAAAAGTATAAACTCGATAATGGTTTAACGGTGATCTTAGCTCCTGAAGATTCTGACCCATTGGTTCATGTGGATGTGACTTACCATGTTGGTTCAGCTCGTGAAGAAGTGGGTAAGTCTGGTTTTGCGCATTTCTTTGAGCACATGATGTTCCAAGGCTCAGAGAACGTTGGTGACCAAGAGCACTTCAGAATCATCACAGAGGCTGGCGGCACGTTAAATGGTACAACAAACCGCGATCGTACTAACTACTTTGAAACTGTCCCTGCTAACCAGCTCGAGAAAATGCTGTGGTTAGAGTCTGACCGTATGGGCTTTTTGTTGGATGCGGTTTCTCAACGCAAATTTGAAATTCAGCGTTCTACTGTAAAAAATGAGCGAGCTCAGCGTTACGATAATCGTCCTTATGGCTTAATTTGGGAGCGCATGTCCGAAGCGCTATATCCTGAAGGTCATCCGTATTCGTGGCAAACCATTGGTTATGTTGAAGATCTTGATCGTGTTGATGTGAACGACCTCAAAGCGTTTTTCTTGCGTTGGTATGGCCCAAACAATGCGACTATCACGATCGGTGGTGACTTAGACGTTGAACAAACTCTAGAGTGGGTAAATAAGTACTTCGGTTCGATTCCTCGTGGCCCTGAGGTTGAAAATGCGCCGAAACAACCTGCAAAACTGCAAGAAGATAAATACATCACTCTAGAAGATCGTATTCAACAACCTATGGTGATGATCGCGTGGCCAACAACCTACAACGGCGAAGAAAGCCAAGCGTCTCTCGATACATTATCGGAAGTATTGGGTGGCGGTACCAACAGCGTGCTCTATCAAGACCTAGTGAAGACTCAAAAAGCGGTCGATGCTGGTTCATTCCATGACTGTGCTGAACTGGCGTGTAACTTTTACGTTTACGCAATGGGTGATTCTGGAGACAAAGGCGACCTATCAAAACTGTACGACGAGCTTTTACAATCACTAAATCAGTTTGCGGAAAAAGGCGTGACAGAGGATCGCCTTGAGCAGTTGAAGGGTAAAGCGGAAGCGGATGCTATTTTTGCGCTAGAAAGCGTTAAAGGTAAAGTGACTCAGTTGGCTTCCAACGAGACATTTTTCGGCGATCCTGATCGTCTTGAGCAACAGCTTGAACAAATCCGTGCAGTTACGCCGACTTCGGTAGAAAAAGCGTATACGGACTTTATCCAAGGTAAGAACAAAGTGACCCTAAGCGTGGTCCCAAAAGGAAAAACAGACCTTGTCGTAAAACCTGCGACCTTTGTGACACCAAAGCGTACGCTGCCAGAATATGAGAAGATTTCCGATGACCAATTGGCGTATCGTCGTGCGACCGATAACTTCGATCGCTCAGTGCAACCGCCAGTAGGAGAACCAGTGAAAGCGACGATGCCAGAGCTGTACGAGTTACATTTCAAGAATGGCTCAGAGCTGCTTGGTGCAGTTAGCGATGAAACGCCGACGGTGATGATGCAATTTAGTTTACCTGCAGGGACACGTTTTGTTGAAAAGGGTAAAGAAGGTCTTGCCCAATTGACCGCTGCGATGTTGCAAGAAGGTACAACGAAACGCAGTGTCGAAGAGATTCAAGCTGAGCTTGATAAACTAGGTAGTGTTATCTCTGTTAATGCCACAGGTTATACAACAAACATCAGTGTTTCTGCTCTAGAAAAGAACTTAGAGCCGACGTTAAAAATTGTCGAAGAGATGTTGCTGTCTCCTGCATTTAATCAAGATGATTTCGAGCGTGTAAAAATGCAAGCGCTAGAAGGCCTGGTATATGAGCACCAAAATCCAAGTTGGATGGCGTCACAAGCGAGTCGTCAGGTGCTCTATGGGGATTCGGTTTTTGCTCGACCAAAAGACGGCACGCAAGCAGGTGTCAGTGCATTAACGTTGGATGATGTCCGTGAATTCTACTCGAAGCATTACACGCCACAAAGTGCGCAAATCGTCGTTGTTGGTGACATCAATAAACAGGAAATTGAGCAGCAACTGACGTTCTGGAAAAACTGGCAAGATGAAGCTGCGCCATTGTATGCACCGCAAAGCATTGCTGCATTAGGTGAGCAAAAGATCCATCTTGTTGATAAACCAGGAGCGCCGCAAAGTGTGGTCATGATGGTTCGTCAAGGTATGCCTTACGACGCAACGGGCGATTTTTACCTAAGCCAACTGGCAAACTTCAACTTAGCTGGGAACTTCAATAGCCGCATTAACCAAAATCTACGTGAAGACAAGGGTTACACATACGGTGCTTACGGCTACTTCTCTGGTAATCCAGAAACAGGCTCGGTGGTTTTCACCGCGCAAGTACGAGCGGATGCAACGGTTGCTTCGATCATTGAGATGGAAAATGAGCTAAATGAATACTCGCAGTCAGGTATTACTGATGAAGAGATGAAATTTATGCGTCAAGCGGTCGGTCAAAAAGATGCACTGAAATATGAAACGCCAACACAAAAAGCGGAGCTCATCAGTGATATTCTTAAGTACAACCTCGATCATGATTACTTGCAGCAAAGAAACGCTATCGTAGAAAAAGTCGATAAGCAGACGTTGAATGCGCTGGCTCAGAAATGGTTTGATCCAAATGACTATCAAATTATCGTCGTTGGTGATGCTAAATCGTTGCGTCCTCAATTAGAAAAGTTGGGGAAAGACGTAGAAGAGCTTGAAATCATTCGATAGAGTACACATTTAATAGCGGAGAAACGTTTCTCCGCTATTCATCTAGATAAGCAACTTTTCGTGGGTTATTTATCTAGATGCATTAACTATCAATAACTTAGCTTACACTTGTGTTATGTAACAAGTGTCCTGCTCCCAATATAAGCGAACCTCATTTTGACTGATTTTGCTGCGCGACTAAAAAAAGTTGCATCAAACCCCGAAGTATTTAAGCAGTTTGGACGCGGTGTTGAGCGAGAAACTTTGCGCTATCGTCAGGATGGACATCTAGCTACAACTCCTCATCCTGAAGGGTTAGGCTCTGCGTTCACAAATCAATGGATCACAACGGATTTTTCGGAATCATTGTTAGAGTTCATTACGCCTGTGTCACATGCAATTCCAGAACTGATGGCACAGCTGAAAGATATCCATCATTTCACTCAAACCAAAATGGGTGAAGAGAAAATGTGGCCACTATCAATGCCTTGCTACGTAGGCTCAGAGGATGATATTCAGTTAGCCCAGTATGGCTCTTCGAATGCAGCGAAAATGAAAACGCTGTACCGAGAAGGCCTAAAGCGTCGCTATGGCAGCCTGATGCAAATTATTTCAGGTGTCCATTTTAACTTCTCGTTTCCTGAAACATTTTGGGATGCGCTCTATGGCGAGCAAGATGAACAAGCCCGCCAAGATGCTAAGTCTGATGCGTACTTTGCGTTGATCCGTAATTACTACCGCTTTGGCTGGATGATTCCCTACTTCTTTGGTGCATCACCAGCGTTATGTGGCTCTTTTATTCAAGGTCGTGAAACCGATCTGCCATTCGAGAAGATTGGCGGGACATTATATTTGCCGAAGTCGACGTCTTTGCGTTTGAGCGATCTTGGCTATACCAATAGTGCTCAAAGTGTGCTGAAAATTGGTTTTAACAGCATTGACCAATACCTCGATGGTTTGAGTGATGCGATTCGCCACCCATCAGAAGAGTTTGCGAAAATTGGGGTAAAAGTGGATGGTGAATACCGCCAGCTTAATTCCAATATCTTACAAATTGAGAATGAACTGTACGCTCCGATTCGTCCAAAACGTGTATCGAAAAGTGGTGAGAAGCCTTCAGATGCGTTACGACGCGGTGGTGTCGAATACATTGAAGTTCGTTCTCTAGATGTTAACCCATTCAGCGCAGTGGGCTTAAATGAAGAGCAAGTACGATTCTTGGATCTCTTCCTTACCTGGGCGGCCTTGTCAGACTCAGATCCTATGGATAACTGTGAATTAGAGTGTTGGCGCGATAACTGGAATAAAGTCATTGTTTCTGGCCGAGAAAAAGGTCTAATGCTGCAAATTGGTTGTCAAGGTGAACGTCTATCTCTACAAGATTGGGCACACCGAGTTTTCGTCGAGTTACGTCAAATAGCACAGCAAATGGATATGACCGCTGGTGGCAGTGCATACCAAGATGTGTGTAATCAACTCGAGACATGGATTGATAACCCAGAACTAACGATCTCTGGTCAACTATTAGAGCTAACGAAAGATCTAGGTGGGCTAGGTAAAGTCGGCTGCACTCTTGGTATGAAGTACCGTGATGAAAACCTAGCGCACGGTTATCAGTACTACTCACAAGATACGATGGAAACGGAAGTAGCGTCGTCCGTGGAAAAACAAAAGCAAGCAGAGCAGAGTGACACGCTTTCTTTTGATGATTTTTTGGAAGATTACTTTGCTTACCTGAAGCAGTAATGACTAACTAAGGATTGGTGGGGTTGAACATTAAGTCGTTAGTAGTAGCGGTACTTGGAAGCGTGTTACTTGCAGGTTGTGCTACGGCACCGCCAAAGCAGCAGAATAACTTATGCGAGATATTCCGAGAGAAATCCGGTTGGTACGATGATGCCAAAGATATGGAAGATGAATGGGGTACCCCTATTCATGTCGCTATGGCCATCATTAAACAAGAAAGCAGCTTTCGGCACGATGCAAAACCACCTAAAGATTATTTGCTAGGGTTTATTCCTTGGGGACGAGTCAGCAGTGCGTATGGTTATGCTCAAGCTCAAGACCCTGCTTGGGAAGACTTCCAAGATGCGACAGGTCAGGGGGGCTCTCGTACCAACTTCGATGATTCTATGATGTTTGTCGGTTGGTACACTCATGAAACACGGCGTCAGCTAGGGATTTCATTATGGGATCCCTATAACCAGTATCTGGCTTATCATGAAGGGCGAGGTGGATATAAGCGAGGCACTTATAATCGAAAACCTAGTTTAATCAAAGTCGCTCGACGTGTTGAACAAACAGCGAAAACTTATGGCTGGCAGCTGAAGCAATGTCGTCAGGAATTAGAAGACAACAGCAGCTGGTTCTTTTAGCCCACAGTCTGTTCATGTGCTGTAGGGATGAATGACATTTATCCATTACCGAAAGGTACTGGAGTTACAATCAGGAGAGATGTAATGCCTTTACTCGATAGTTTTACCGTGGACCACACTCGTATGAATGCACCGGCAGTGCGAGTGGCGAAAACCATGCAGACCCCAAAAGGGGATACGATTACTGTTTTCGACTTACGCTTTACTGCGCCAAACAAAGACATTCTTTCTGAAAAAGGTATTCACACCCTAGAGCACCTTTATGCAGGCTTTATGCGTAATCACCTAAACGGTGATTCTGTTGAGATCATCGATATTTCGCCTATGGGTTGCCGCACAGGTTTTTACATGAGTCTGATTGGCACACCATCAGAGCAGCAAGTCGCAGATGCTTGGATTGCAGCAATGGAAGACGTGCTGAAGGTAGAAAGTCAGAATAAGATCCCTGAACTTAACGAATACCAATGCGGCACGGCAGCAATGCACTCTTTAAAAGAAGCACAACAGATCGCAAAGAACATTTTGGATGCTGGTGTTTCGGTGAACAAAAATGATGAACTTGCTTTGCCTGAGTCGATGTTAAAAGAGTTGCGCATCGACTAGGTGCTCATTAAGAAGCATATTGCCCCAATAAGTAAAAAAGCCTGACATGAGTCAGGCTTTTCTTTTGGTTATTTGGATGTCGATTTTTTCTTCTTCGGATAAACACGAACGAGCTTGATTCGGTTCTCTTCAATCTCAACAAGTTCCATTGGGTGACCCGCTACTCTCACGCTTAAATGGCTCTCTGGAATATCTTCCAGGTGCTCCAAAATAAGACCGTTTAACGTTCTTGGGCCATCCGTTGGTAAATCCCATTTCAGGCCTTTGTTAATATCTCGAATATTGGTGCTGCCTTCAATAAGAAAGCTTCCGTCACCTTGAGGACTGATTTCATCAGAGAGGCTTGGAGAAATTGACGTCGTGAACTCACCAATGATCTCTTCCAGAATATCTTCAAGAGTGATTAGACCGATGATATCACCGTACTCATCCACGATCAGACCGATACGTTGCTTGTTGCGTTGGAATTTCAACATTTGCACGTTCAGTGGTGTGCCTTCTGGGATGTAATAGACCTCATCAGCAGCACGTAATAGCGTTTCTTTGTTGAATTCGTTCTTTTCCAACATCAGACGATAAGCTTCACGCAAGCGCAGCATGCCAACCACTTCATCAATTTGGTCACGATAGAAAACTATGCGTCCATGTGGTGAGTGGGTTAGCTGGCGAACAATGGATTTCCAGTCGTCGTTAATATCAATACCGGTAATTTCATTGCGTGGGACCATAATGTCGTTCACGGTGACGTGCTCAAGATCTAAAATAGACACTAGCATGTCTTGGTGTCGGCGAGGGATCAAACCGCCAGCTTCATTTACCACCGTACGCAGCTCATCGGAGCTAAGATGATCTTCTGCTGAGTGATCCGCTCTTACACCAAGTAAGCGGATAAAGCCATTCGTAATAAAGTTAACAAGCATCACTAAAGGCGACAGTAACTTCATCAGTATGGTCAATAATATACTGCTCGCGTAGGACACACGTTCAGGGTAAAGCGCTGCAATTGTTTTAGGGGTAACCTCGGCAAAAACCAATACAACCATAGTTAGTGCACCGGTTGCGATAGCGACACCTAAGTCACCATACAAACGCATACCAATAATGGTCGCGATCGCGGACGCGAGAATATTAACGAGGTTGTTGCCGATAAGAATAAGACCAATCAAACGATCTGGACGGTCTAATAGTCTTTCGACTCGCTTAGCACCCTTATGCCCGTTTTTGGCTAAGTGTTTTAAGCGATAACGATTCAGAGACATCATCCCTGTTTCTGAACCGGAAAAGTAACCTGATATGACGATAAGACACGCGAGTAGCGCAAACAAGATACCCGTAGAGATGTCGTCCAAAACGTTGCTGTTCCTTGTAAGTATTGGGTTATATAACGGTTGAGTAAGTCCGTTAAGTCAAAGAGTTAAGGCGTACTGTATTTTATCTAGCCTAAAATATAAAGGATAGGAGCCCTAGAGCTCCTTAATTCAAGATGATTTCTTTTACAAAGCGACTGCCAAAATATGCCAGAGTTAACAGTGTTGCTCCTGCAACAGCGAACCATGTGACTTTTCTACCACGCCAGCCTTTTTGATAGTGACCCCAAAGCAGTATTGAGTACACCACCCAAGCGATGAAAGAAAGAATGCCCTTATGTGCCTTACCTTGGGCAAACATATCCTGCACAAAGACAAAGCCAGTAATGAGCGTGGCAGTTAACAATAAGTTACCGATCAAAATAATTTTGAAGAGTTGACGCTCCACCATTAATAGAGGCGGCAGGTTTGGGTTAATCGCCAAAGATTTTTTTGCTTTCAGTTTGTGATCCAGCCAAGCCAACTGAAGCGCATAGAGTGCCCCGATAGTTAAAGTCGCGTATGAGAAGAGCGCAAATGAAATATGAATGAGTAGCTTAGGGTCATTCTCTAGGTGCTTTATAAACGTGCTTGGCAAAAATGTGGCAGCAGATAAATTGATGGCAGCAAAGCTATAAACGACAGGCAATAAAAACCACAGTCGGTTTTTCAACATAGCAAGGCTCATGACCAGAGAAATAATAAAACTGATCAAAGAAGCCACGTTGAGAATACTCAGGTTTTGACCTGAACCATCAAAAATCAGATCACTCAAAATCCACGCATGAAAAACAAGCGCACAGGCAGCACTAGCAAACACTGTTTTTGCTTTGATTCCTGACTGTTGTGAGAGTCCGGGTATGATGGTCGCAATCGCCAAGACATAAAGTATGGCGGCCGCGATGGCTATTAAGCTATCCATGAATCCTAAATATTATTGTGCACGATGGAGAAATTATACCTTGCATTACACTTTGGGGCTACGTTATATCCGACATCAATCGTGAGAGATGAGATATTGAAATTAATAAGTTATCGCACCATATATAAATAGAGACAAGAATAGGACAGCGGTACGGGTATGACTCAGACCTTGGCTAATGTATACTCACACTAATTAATCGCCATTTTAGCGAAGAGACAAAGATGTTTGAGAATTTAACGGATCGATTATCCAAAACGCTGAAAAATATCAGTGGCAAAGGTCGTCTGACCGAAGACAACATTAAAGAAACCCTACGTGAAGTCCGAATGGCTCTACTTGAAGCTGACGTTGCGCTTCCGGTCGTTCGTGAATTTGTGAACCGCGTTAAAGAAAAAGCGGTGGGCGTAGAAGTTTCTAAATCTCTGACTCCAGGTCAGGAATTTATCAAGATCGTTCAAACAGAACTTGAAGCCGTAATGGGTGAGTCGAATGAGGCGCTAAACCTTGCTGCTCAACCACCTGCTGTGCTTCTTATGGCTGGTCTACAAGGTGCGGGTAAAACCACATCGGTAGGTAAGTTATCTAAGCTTCTAAAAGAACGGGACAAGAAGAAAGTCTTGGTTGTGTCTGCCGACGTTTACCGTCCTGCGGCAATCAAGCAGCTTGAAACACTGGCATCAGACATCGGTGTTGACTTCTTCCCATCATCACCAGACCAAAAGCCTATTGATATCGCCAATGCAGCGATTGACCATGCGAAGAAAAAATTCTACGACGTACTTATTGTCGATACCGCAGGTCGTTTGGCAATTGATGAAGAGATGATGGGGGAGATCAAAGATCTTCACGCAGCTATCAACCCAGTAGAAACGCTATTTGTTGTTGACGCCATGACGGGTCAAGACGCAGCAAATACAGCAAAAGCCTTTGGCGATGCGCTACCTCTTACCGGTGTAGTTCTAACTAAGGTTGATGGTGATGCTCGTGGTGGTGCGGCACTTTCAGTACGCCATGTCACGGGCAAACCAATCAAATTCTTGGGTGTCGGTGAAAAAACTGACGCGCTAGAACCGTTCCACCCAGATCGTGTTGCTTCACGTATTCTTGGCATGGGTGACGTTCTGTCTTTGATTGAAGACCTTCAACGCAACGTTGACCAAGAAAAGGCAGAAAAGTTAGCGAAGAAGTTCAAAGAGAAGAAAGGTTTCGACCTTGAAGATTTCCGTGAACAGCTAGGCCAGATGCAAAACATGGGCGGCATGATGGGGATGATGGATAAGCTTCCAGGAATGTCCCAGCTACCAGACAATGTGAAAGACAAAGTCGATGACAAGATGTTCAAACAGATGGAAGCGATCATCAGCTCCATGACAATGAAAGAACGTCAACGCCCAGAAATTATCAAGGGCTCGCGCAAGAAGCGTATCGCGGCTGGTTCTGGTGTGCAGGTTCAAGATGTAAACCGCTTACTAAAACAGTTCACCCAAATGCAGAAAATGATGAAAAAGATGCAAAAAGGTGGCATGAAAGGCATGATGCGCAACATGCAAGGCATGATGGGCGGCATGGGTGGTGGCGGTGGCTTCAACCCATTTGGTCGTTAATTAATCGATCACGCATAGATTCAGGGTGTTAGGTACGTCACAAACTTTAAATTCAATTTATGTTGGTGAAAAAGTAACTAAACTCCTTGCATTGCTCCGGGAGAAGAGTAAAATTCCGGAGCTTTATTTTGGCACGAGACCCCAAACTGTTTAATTTCTTGAATGGTTTTTGGGGTTAATTTTATTTTTGAGAAAGCAAAGAGGACGACATGGTAACCATTCGTTTGGCACGTCACGGCGCTAAAAAGCGTCCATTTTATCAAATCGTAGTAGCGGACAGCCGCAACGCTGCAACTGGCCGTTTCATCGAGAAAGTTGGTTTCTTCAACCCAACTGCTAAAGGTCAAGAAGAAGGTCTACGTCTAGACCTAGACCGCGTTAACCACTGGGTTGGTCAAGGCGCGTCAGTATCTGACCGTGTTGCTAAGCTAGTTAAAGACGCTCAAAAAGCGGCTTAATTTTTTACTTGAAAAGTAGAAACTAGTTTATGTCGATGAAAGGTAAAGAAACAATGAGCAACGAAAAGATTGTTGTAGGCAAGTTTGGTGCTACTTACGGCATTCGTGGTTGGCTTAAGGTTTTTTCCTACACAGACAATGCTGAAAGCATTTTCGATTACAGCCCTTGGTACATTAACCAAAAGGGCAAGTGGGTTGAGTACAAAGTAGAAAGCTGGAAGCGCCATAACAAAGGTATGGTGGCTAAGTTGGAAGGCATGGATGTTCGTGAAGACGCACATCTAATGACGAACTTTGAAATTGCTATTGACCCTGCGGTACTTCCTGAATTGTCAGAAGATGAGTTCTACTGGCGCGAATTGTTTGGGATGCAAGTTGTAACTACTAAAGGTTACGATCTAGGTGTCGTTACTGACATGCTAGAAACTGGCTCAAACGATGTTCTGGTTGTTAAAGCAAATCTTAAAGATGCTTTCGGGCAGAAGGAACGATTAATCCCGTTCCTTGAAGAGCAAGTGATCATTAATGTTGATCGCGAAGCTCAACGGATCGAAGTTGACTGGGATCCTGGATTCTAATCTCCAAAATTACAGAGCGAGATAAACATGTGGGTTGGCGTTATTAGCCTTTTTCCAGAAATGTTCCGTTCTGTTACTGATTTTGGAGTAACAGGTCAAGCGGTTAAAAAAGGTCTTTTGTCGATTGAGACTTGGAATCCTAGAGATTTCACTCACGACAAACATCGCACAGTCGATGACCGACCTTACGGTGGTGGCCCTGGTATGTTAATGATGGTTCAGCCTTTGCGCGATGCCATTCATACCGCGAAAGCAGCCTCACCGGGCAAGACGAAAGTCATCTACCTTTCTCCTCAAGGTCGCAAGCTCGACCAGAAAGGAGTGGAAGAACTGGCAACGAATGAGAACTTGCTTCTGATTTGTGGTCGTTATGAAGGGGTAGATGAGCGCATCATTCAATCTGAAGTCGACGAAGAATGGTCGATTGGTGATTTTGTGATGACGGGTGGTGAGATACCAGCCATGACGTTAATCGACTCTGTCTCTCGGTTTGTTCCGGGTGTACTAGGGGATTTCGCGTCAGCAGAAGAAGACTCTTTTGCGAATGGCTTGTTAGATTGCCCTCACTATACGCGTCCAGAAGTATTGGATGACAAAGAGGTACCAGCGGTACTGATGTCAGGCAATCACAAGGACATTCGTCAATGGCGACTCAAGCAGTCGTTGGGCCGTACTTGGCTAAGAAGACCAGAGCTCCTGGAAAACCTAGCTCTGACTGACGAACAGGAACAATTACTTGCTGAGTTTGTTAATGAGCATAAAGCCATTAAAGAACATAACGCAAAGTAACCTAATTTATTTAGTATCAGTTTATTCTAGGAATTTAAAAAATGAGTAACATCATCAAAGCTCTTGAAGAAGAGCAAATGAAATCAGACCTACCTAAATTTGCACCAGGTGACACTGTTGTAGTTCAAGTTAAGGTAAAAGAAGGTGACCGTGAGCGTCTACAGGCTTTCGAAGGCGTTGTAATCGCAATCCGTAACCGTGGTCTACACTCTGCTTTCACTGTACGTAAGATCTCTAACGGTGAAGGTGTTGAGCGTACGTTCCAAACACACTCTCCAATCGTTGATAGCATCGAAGTTAAACGCCGTGGTGCAGTACGTCGTGCCAAGTTGTACTACCTACGTGAGCGTTCTGGTAAGTCTGCTCGTATCAAAGAGAAACTTGCTAAGAAGTAATGCTATAACTAGCGTTCTCATCTTAAACGGAGTCCTTTTAGGGCTCCGTTTTTTTATTTGTGTAATTAGCTTGCTCGTTTCTTTTCACCCGACCTGCACTGTCGATGCTCATGCACTGACGTACACTCCACGCCTCTGTCTTGTTGTGAATAGATTCCTGATGCCGCTATGGCTCCTCGGAATGACAGGAAATGATGGTCAAAGATTATAGAGTACCGTGGTTAAAATTCGTCATTCTGGACAGCGACGAAGGAGCGTGATTCAGAATCTACTAGTCGAGCATGCAAGTGTTTAAGTTGTTAGCTTCATCCTTACTGTGAGTAGATTCCTGATGTCGCTATGGCTCCTCGGAATGACGGAAAATGATGGTCAAAGATTATATAGCACCGAGGTTAAAATTCGTCATTCTGGACAGCGACGAAGGAGCGTGATTCAGATTCCCCAGAAGGAACCTAGGGTATTCCTTTACCCTAGGTCTCAATTTAATACTGGTCTTCAGACCAGCCATCACTATCGGACATATCGGGTGCGCCTGGGATGGTGTTTTCTTCATCTGCCCATTCACCAAAGTCAATCATTTGGCATTGTTTACTGCAGAAAGGGCGATGAGGACTTTGTTCTCCCCATTCTACGTCGGCGCCACATTGTGGGCATTGAACGATGGTAACTTTAGACATAGTTGAGCGTCCCATTACTAATTGGTGTTAAAGGGTAGTATACCTAAACGAATTAAAGATGGCTTATTCAACGCGCTATTGCTGCTACGAAATTTTATCAAATATAAGCGCAATAAAGCGTTGAATTTTAGATTATGGAGGCGAGGCGTAGTGTCGTCTTAGCTGCACACAGCAAGTTCAAATTCAATATCTTGTGTGCACGCTTGACCGTTTTCAAACGACATGAACTTGATCGCAAAGCGGTTTTTATGGCCTGAAATCATAGGATAAACGCCATATTCCATTGGGATGTGAAGTCTTAGAATGTTGGCTTCATCAGCGTCACTTTGGAAGAAACCTGCACGACCGATTTGAGCTTTGAAATGTCCGGTTTCTCTAGTGAGCTTTAACCATAACGAAAGCGCATCAGATAAGGGCTTTAAGCTTGCTTGCCACTGTTGTGCATCACGCTTTTTACGTTCAATAGGTAGATGAAGCCAGTAGTGTAATGCTGGCAGGTCAAAACAGCATGAACCACCCGGTAGATTAAAGCGTTGGCGGATAGAGCTTAAGAAGCGATCTTCTTTTAGTGCTTGACCAAAACGCTCTGCACCCATCAGTTGGCTATGAACGACATCTATCTCTTGTAGTAGGGTGTTTAATGCGTCTTGATCGACGCCATCAACATTTAGCCAATGGCGGTACGACAGTCGTTGTTTCTCTAAATCTTTGGCCAGTTCACTTTTCAGCTGGATCTGTTCGAAGATTTCAACCATATCGAATAACGCACGGAAAAACAGTTGGTACTGGTGATTTTCGCTAAACCCAGAGGCCAAGTGAGCCTGACGCAGCAGAGACTCCACTCTTAGATAAATACGAGTTTTCTCATTTAACGGATGTTCAAATTTGTGCGTGGTCATCGACATAAGCCTTTGTGAGTTTCGTTCCTATTTTCGCAGATTTTTCTTACACATGGCTAGGTACTTTTCGTGCAAATCTGTGATTTGAAGCAAAAGATCAGGGTCACTTGGATTATTCTTAACCACATCGTCTGCAAGCGCGAGCCTTTGCTCCCTTGATGCTTGAGAGGCAAGGATGGCGCGAACTTGATCTTCACTCACATTGTCTCGTTTCATCGTGCGAGATATCTGTGTATTCGGTTCTACATCGACGACAAGAATGCGATCACACAAACTATCTAGCTTGTTTTCTACGAGCAACGGCACCACAAGTAACGCATACTCTGAAGTGACTTGCTGCAAATCTTCGATCATCTTTTCACGAATTATCGGGTGCAACAGTGCGTTGAGCCATGCTTTTTCATCTGAATTCGAAAAGATTTTTTCTCTCAGCTTTGCGCGATCTAAAGTTTGGTCTTCACGAACGATATCGTGACCAAAGTGTTCAATAATCGCGTTTAGGCCGGGAGTACCTGGCTCGACAACTTCTCTTGCTACAATGTCGGCATCGACGATATCGATTTTAAATTGTTGTTTGAACAGATTCGCGACGGTTGTTTTTCCACTAGCGATACCACCTGTTAAACCAATAACCAAAGCCATTTACACTCCTAGAACTGAAGTAAAGTACCAGTTTAAAATCTGGTCGCCCCAAATTAAGCTTATCCAACCAGCAATTGCTAAGTAAGGACCGAAAGGGAAAGCTTTTTCAATTCCCTGCTTTTGCAAGCGTAGTTGAATGATGCCAAATACGATGCCAACCACAGAAGAAAGTAGAATGATCATCGGCAGTGACTGCCAACCTAGCCAAGCTCCTAGTGCCGCTAGTAGTTTAAAATCACCATACCCCATTCCTTCTTTACCGGTAAGTAACTTAAAGCCCCAGTAAACGGACCAGAGACATAGGTAACCAGCAATAGCACCAATGACAGAATCTTGTAGAGTAACAGGACTTATTTCGACTAATGCTAAGGCAATGCCAGCCCAAGTTAATGGTAATGTTAATTGGTCAGGTAACAACATAGTATCGAGATCGATAAATGTTGCGGCGATTAAGATAAAAGTAAAAAAGAGTAGGGCAACGGTAAAGTAACTAAAACCAAAGTAATAAGCTATAAAGCCTGAACAGAACGCGGTGAGCAGTTCAATCAGTGGATAGCGTGCACTAATGGTTGCCTGACAGTTGTGACATTTGCCTTTTAAAAGCAGCCAGCTAATCACAGGAATGTTGTCGCGAATACGTATCGGTGTTGCGCATTTCTGGCAGGAGGAGCGTGGGACGCTCAAGGTCAGCACTTCTTTAGGAGGTTCTATTTTGTATTCAGGAAATGACTCGGCACATTCGCGTCGCCATTCTAGTTCCATGATTTTAGGTAGTCGATAAATAACCACATTGAGGAAGCTACCCACGATCAGACCGAAGATGGTGGCAAACACAACGAATAGCCAAGGGTAGTACTGGAATACTTCCATATTTGTCTCTTGAGCGATGAGTGAAATCAGCAAGATGCTGTTTTAAAGGAGTTAACAGCTCATTCTAGCCCAATACACTCATTAAGTTAAAGATTGGCAAGTACATTGCTGTCACTAATCCGCCAACAACGATACCTAAAAATACGATAATTAGTGGCTCTAGAATTTTACTAAGGTTGTCGACGGTGTTGTCGACTTCAAACTCGTAGATCGTTGCAACTTTATTGAGCATATCGTCAAGTCGACCAGACTCTTCACCGATCATAACCATTTGTAACACCAATTCAGGGAACACATTACAGTTACGCATGGCAACATACATTGGCATACCTGCGGCGGTATCACGGTAAACTTCTTCTATGGCGAGTTGATAGTGTAAGTTTCCTGAGGTTTTTGATGTGGTTTTTAAACTGGTTAGAATTGGAATACCCGCTGTAAAGCTTGTGGCGAGTGTTCGACTAAATTTGGCGATAGCGGCTTTTGATAATACAGGCCCAAGGACCGGAAATTTAAGCACAGAGCGGTTGAGCATTAAGCGAAAAGAATCTGAACGCTTAGAGAGGATTCTCGCCGAAATGAATAAACTAATGGAGCCTAGTGCGATAAACGGACTCCAGTTTTGTGTCCAGGCGGAAAGATCTAATACTTGCCTGGTAAACCACGGTAAGTCAGCACCAAAACCAACAAACATTTTTTCAAACTCGGGAATGACTTTGGTGAGCATGATAAACGACACGCCTAACGCGACTAGTACTACCATCGCTGGGTAGATCAGTGCTTTGATCACTTTCGCACGGAGTTGTTCATTTTTTTCTCGGTAGGTGGCTAAGCGCTCGAACACTTCCGCTAAGTTACCGGATTGCTCACCTGTGGCGATAAGATCGGTATAGAGTGGGTCAAAGTGTTCACTTGCAGTGCGCATGGCTTTTGACATGGGCGTCCCCGCTTCAACGGCGCGTGTCACGCTCATCAAAATGGATTTCATCTCTGCTTTTTTGTGATTTTCTGATACCAATTTTAAAGCCTGAACTAAGGGTACACCGGTTATCAACATCGTCGAAATCTGACGGGTAAACACCGTGATGTCTCTGGCTTTCACGCGATGGCTGAGTTTAGTGAGAAACGAAATACTGCTTTTCTTTAACTTCTTGATCTTGATGTGCTGTGCGTCTAGACGCTCGCGTACTTCAATTTCTGTCATCGCGAGGGTTTGCCCAGATGTCTTTTTGCCTGAACTGTTGATGCCTTTCCAGCGGAAGTTTTTAAGTTGTGGTGTAGTGCTTTTCATAGAGGTGACTGCTGATTAAAGGATTAAAAATAAAGTACGCGCTGTAGTTCACTAAAACTTGTGATCCCTTGTTTGAGTTTTTCTATGCCCGACATTTGTAACGTGCTCATACCATTTGCGATGGCGAGTTTTTCTAGTTCATGTACCGAGGCGCCTTTAATAAGCGCTTCGGAAAGAAATTCATCAAAGCGCATCACTTCATAAATCCCCGTTCGGCCGGAATAACCATGGGTACACTCATTGCATCCATCGGGATTGGCTTTAAAAATGTTGTCGCTTGTTTGAATTCCGAGATGTTGTAGCTGAACGGTAAGCTCTTGCGACTGTTTGCAGTGCGAGCACAGTTTTCGGGCCAAGCGCTGGGCAATAATCAAACTAAGAGATGAGGCCAAGTTAAAGCTTTCTACGCCCATGTTTGATAAACGAATCACCGTTTCAGCCGCAGAATTGGTATGCAAGGTTGAAAGTACTAAGTGACCGGTTTGCGATGCTTTTATAGCGATTTCGGCGGTATCTAAATCACGAATCTCACCGACCATTACTACATCGGGGTCTTGACGTAAGAAAGAGCGCAGGGCTTCGGCAAAACCAAAACCAATCTTAGGCTGAACTTGAACTTGGTTAATGCCCGATAAGTTAATTTCTACTGGGTCTTCTGCCGTGGAAATGTTGATTTCTGGTTTATTGAGAATACTCAGCCCAGTGTACAGAGAAACGGTTTTCCCGCTCCCAGTTGGGCCTGTCATCAGAATCATGCCTTGTGGGCGACGGAGCGCATCCAAGTACAATTGTTTTTGTTGTTCGCTATAACCAAGCTTGTCGATATCCAGTGACGCAGAGCTGCTGTCGAGCAGTCGTAGTACAATTTTCTCTCCAAATAGAGTAGGCAGCGTGGATACACGCATATCAATTGCGGTGTCTTGATTCAACTTGAGCTTAATACGCCCATCTTGTGGTAAACGTCGCTCTGCAATATCAAGCTTAGAGAGGATTTTGATACGAGCGGATAAGCGGCGACTCAAGTGACTTGGTGGCTGCTGTGTTTCAATTAAGATGCCATCACAGCGCAGGCGCACGCGGTACATCTTTTCATAAGGCTCAAAGTGGATATCGGATGCGCCTTTGCGCACAGCGTCCAATAGAATTTGGTTGATGTAACGGCTAACAGGAGACTCATCTTGGCTCAAGTCTTCAATGTTGTCGATTTCATCTGCGCCCACGTCAACCAGATTGGCTAACTCTTCTTGGTTGATCTCTTTTAACCCGGACTTCTCATGACTCAATGAACGACCATACAAGCGTCGAATTGCCGCGCTGAGTTGACTAAATTCCCCCAAGACCAATTCAACCTGTAAACCAGTGGCAAAGCGGAAGTCATCTTCGGCTTGTTGGTTGGTGGGGTCGGCAACGGCGAGTAATAACGTTGAAGACGTACGCTGGAGTGGGAGTGCGTTATGCCGCGTGATTAATTCCCTAAGGCCAAGTTGCTGACAAAGCGAAGCATACTCGTACTGAGATAACTCGGGCTGATTTAAACCAAAGAGAGAACTTAAGTGCTCAGCGAGTTCGCTTGATGTAAATAATCCAGAACTGAGTAAAGCCTCTGGCATCGAAATGCCAGAAGCTTTGACTTGCTCTATTAACGATTCTTCTTGGGAAAACGTCAGTAACCCTTTTTGGCGAAGAATGGTTGAGAGGTTGGTTAGCATCTATACTATCGACAGTTTTTTGGTAACAAATCGTCTGTAACAGGGCTAGCTGAGGAGCCTTGACATGTCCAAGTACCATCAGAAGCACGAACCAACTCAAAGTTTTTGCTAGTGATAAGGTTACTTACGCCTGAGGCATTGAACGTGAACTTGATAGTGCCACCAGCTGAACTAGCAGTTGAAAATGCGATAACACCTGAAGGGATTGTGCTCGGTACACCTAGATCTGCTTCTGTTTGGTTAGCTGTTGAACCATCCGGAAAAGCACCATTTTCTACAGCGTAAGCTTCAACGTTAGTTTTTACACCAGTTAATGTAGCTAATGCGGATGCGACTTCTGATTTCGCTACATATTTTTGATATTGAGGAATTGCAATCGCTGCTAAAACACCGATAACTGCTACCACGATCATCAATTCGATCAGAGTAAAACCCTGTTGTTTTTTTTGTTTACTGTTTTTCATTTTAACCCTTTCCTAAAAATTAATAATGCTCTTGCATTGGCGAAAGATTATGGAGAGTTAAGGTGGGTTGAAAATGGGGAAGGGATGGGCTCTCGAGTGAGATAAAACTCTTTGGTGAAAAGTTGCATATCGCATGCAGAGTTTTGCGAGTAGTACTATTTTTTTAGTGGATAAAAAGAAAGGGCCAATTGGCCCTTTTAAATGATGAATTACTCACAACTCACTGAGTTAGTTGAAGTAATTTCAGATTTGTTGCTTTTATTATTTGAAGCGCATCGAAAGATCCATCGCTTTTAAATGCTTAGTCAACGCGCCTACCGAAATGTAATCGACACCGGTTTCTGCGTATTCTGCGATGGTCTCTAGCGTAATGTTGCCGGAGTTCTCTAAAGCGGCACGACCTGCGTTAATCGCTACGGCTTCACGCATCATTTCTTTTGTGAAGTTATCGAGCATGATGATGTCGGCACCAGCCTCTATCGCTTGTTTCAACTCTTCTAAGCTTTCCGTTTCTACTTCTACCGGTTTGCCTGGGTTAAGCTCTTTCGCTTTTTGGATGGCTTGAGTGATGCCACCACAAGCAATAATGTGGTTTTCTTTAATGAGGTAAGCGTCGAACACGCCGATGCGATGGTTAAAGCCACCACCACACGTCACGGCGTATTTTAGTGCGCTACGCAGACCAGGAATGGTTTTGCGTGTGTCTAGTAGACGACACTCAGTATGCGCGATTTTTTCAGCGTACTCTGCGGTAACTGTTGCGCAGCCAGACAACGTTTGGATGAAGTTCATTGCGTTACGCTCACCAGTCAACAAGTCACGAGCAGGGCCTGTCAGCGTGCAAAGGGTTTGGTTAGGTTCGACTTTATCGCCGTCCTTTACGTGCCATTCAATACTGACCTTGCCACCGAGCTGCTTAAAAACTTCATCTGCCCATGCTTGACCACAGAACACACCATACTCACGAGTAATAATCGTTGCGGTATTAACCGCATCGGCAGGGATCAAAGATGCAGTAATGTCATTATCTGCGTCGACACTGCCACCTAGATCTTCTTTTAAGGTATCAGCGACAGAGCGAGTGATCTCTAAAGGGAGTTGTTGTTTAAGGTATTCTAGGCGTTCTTGAATGTTGTGTGTGTTCTTCATCGCAAATCTTGTCTTGAAAGGGAGATGGCAACGAATGATACTCTCCGGTGTCAATAATTTCAGCAGTTAATTTGCAAAGTAGAGAGGTTGATATGCGCCCAATTATCGAGAATGGCTGGCTGACACAAGCAAAGCATGTTCCGTCACCATTTTTTGATGCCCGCTCTGATATAAACGACATCTCTCTGCTGGTGGTACACAATATCAGTTTGCCTCCTGGGCAGTTTGGTGGACCATACATAGAGGACTTCTTCACTGGCAAGCTAGACCCAAATGAACATCCATTTTTTGAAGTTATTCACAAAATGGGCGTTTCTGCACATTGCTTGATTAAAAGAAACGGCGAGGTTGTTCAATTTGTTTCTTTTCTTGATAGAGCATGGCATGCCGGTCAATCCAGTTTCGCAGGCAGGGAGCGTTGTAATGACTATTCCATTGGTATCGAGCTTGAAGGGACAGAATTTACTGCCTACACAGAAGCGCAATATCAATCACTTGCAGAGATCACTGAGGTGATTATGCAGTCTTATCCTCAAATCACCCCGCCACGAATTACCGGTCATCAATATATTGCGCCCTTGAGAAAAAGCGATCCTGGTCTAAGCTTTGATTGGGTGAAATATAGACTGCTTATACAGCGTTGATTTGTAGCGAAAGTGTAAATTCAAAAAAGCGAAATAAATAAGGCATACGATCAGGTATGCCTTTTTTTGATACCAGAAATATTAATGATTGTTAAAAGTTAACTACATTTTTACGCTCGCACATGCCGTTTTGGTGAATAAATAGACTGATAATTTTGTCATTTTCTGTATTTCTTTTCCAAAACTGCTAGCACGTCGACTTCCCATTTGTATGCTTTATGTAATTGGTCATACCAATTCTATTGCTGTTTTAACAGTCGATTGTTATCAGAGTGTTGGAAGCAAGCTCGTTCTATGATTTAGGTCAATTTTCGGCTGGACAGTGGCGTTTTAATTATGTTAATTTCTGCACCAACTTAAAATTGGTATTACCAATTACCTGCAAGAGTAGAAGAACAATAAATTATGGCTTATCAAAGGATTCGTCAGCCAAAACTCTCTGATGTTATAGAACAAGAGTTAGAAAGGTTGATAGTGGAAGGAACATTGTCTCCGGGGCAACAACTGCCTCCAGAGCGTGAACTGGCAAAACAGTTCGATGTGTCTCGTCCTTCAGTCCGAGAAGCCATTCAACGTTTGGAAGCGAAGCGTTTGTTGACTCGTCGCCAAGGTGGCGGAACATTCGTAAGTGAGAATATCTGGAAGAGCTTTTCAGATCCCTTGTTGAATTTGTTGTCTAGTCATTCTGAAACCCAGCTTGATGTGCTTGAGTCTCGTCATGCGATGGAAGGAATTTCAGCCTACTTTGCAGCTTTACGTGGTACCGAAGAAGATTTTGCGCGTATTCAAGGTTGCCTTGAGCGCATTAGCCAAGAGCAAGCAAACAACGATATCGAAGCTGAATCTGCGGAAGTGATGCAATTTTTGATCGCTTTGACAGAAGCCGCGCACAACGTGGTTTTGTTGCACATTGTTCGAAGCTTAGCCCCTTTGCTTGAGCAAAATATTCTACAAAATTTTAAATTACTACGTCGCCGCCCAGAAGCGGTCGAGAAAGTCAGTAAACACCGAGCCAACATCGTGGATGCGATTGTTTCTGGTCAGCCTGAAAAGGCGCGAGAAATGTCCCACTCGCACTTGGCTTACATCGAAGAAACATTGTTGGATTTGACTCGAGAAGAGTCTCGACGAGAGCGTTCTCTACGTCGAATTCAGCAGGGTAATGACTCGTAAGAGCGTTACTTAAATAAGTAGATCCAACCAACAGAAGGATAGATCGCCATGTCTGATATGAAGCATGACGTAGATGCACTGGAAACTCAAGAATGGCTACAAGCGCTTGAGTCAGTTGTACGTGAAGAAGGTCTAGAGCGTGCTCAATTCCTATTAGAGCAAGTTCTAGATAAAGCACGTCTAGACGGTGTTGATATGCCAACAGGTATCACAACTAACTACATCAACACGATTCCTGCAGACCAAGAACCAGCATACCCAGGTGACACAACACTTGAGCGTCGTATTCGCTCAATTATTCGTTGGAACGCTATCATGATCGTTCTACGTGCATCTAAGAAAGACCTAGAGCTAGGCGGCCACATGGCGTCTTTCCAGTCTTCTGCTGCGTTCTACGAGACATGTTTCAACCACTTCTTCCGTGCGCCAAACGAGAAGGATGGTGGCGACCTAGTTTACTACCAAGGTCACATTTCACCAGGTATCTACTCACGTGCATTCGTTGAAGGTCGTCTAACTGAAGAGCAGCTAGATAACTTCCGTCAAGAAGTAGACGGCAAAGGTATTCCTTCATACCCGCACCCTAAACTGATGCCTGAATTCTGGCAGTTCCCGACAGTATCGATGGGCCTAGGTCCAATCGCTTCTATCTACCAAGCTCGTTTCCTTAAGTACCTAGAAGGCCGTGGTCTTAAAGATACTTCAGAGCAGCGCGTTTACGCGTTCCTAGGTGACGGTGAGATGGATGAGCCAGAATCACGTGGTGCTATCTCTTTTGCTGCGCGTGAGAAACTAGATAACCTATGCTTCCTAATCAACTGTAACCTACAGCGTCTAGATGGCCCTGTAATGGGTAACGGTAAGATCATTCAAGAACTTGAAGGACTGTTCAAAGGTGCTGGTTGGAACGTAGTGAAAGTAATCTGGGGTAACAACTGGGATTCACTACTAGCGAAAGATACGACTGGTAAGCTTCTACAGCTTATGAATGAAACGATCGACGGCGACTACCAAACATTCAAATCAAAAGATGGCGCGTACGTACGTGAGCACTTCTTTGGTAAGTACCCAGAGACAGCTGCACTTGTTGCTGACATGACTGATGACGAAATCTTCGCACTTAAGCGTGGTGGTCACGAGTCTTCTAAGCTATACGCGGCATACAAAAACGCGGCAGAAACTAAAGGTCGTCCAACAGTAATCCTAGCTAAGACTGTTAAAGGTTACGGCATGGGTGAAGCGGCTGAAGGTAAGAACATCGCGCACCAAGTTAAGAAGATGGACATGACTCACGTACTACACCTACGTGACCGTCTAGGTCTTCAAGACATCCTAACTGACGAAGCAGTGAAAGAACTTCCGTACCTGAAACTTGAAGAAGGTTCAAAAGAGTACGAATACCTACACGCTCGTCGTAAAGCGCTACACGGCTACACGCCACAGCGTCTACCAAAATTCACTCAAGAATTCATCGTTCCTGAGCTAGAAGAATTCAAGCCACTACTAGAAGAACAGAAGCGTGATATCTCTTCTACTATGGCATTCGTACGTGCACTAAACGTTCTACTTAAGAACAAGAACATTGGTAAGAACATCGTTCCTATCATTGCTGACGAAGCACGTACATTCGGTATGGAAGGTCTGTTCCGTCAAATCGGTATCTACAACCCGCACGGTCAAACTTACACACCAGAAGACCGTGGCGTTGTTTCTTACTACAAAGAAGCGACTTCAGGTCAGGTTCTACAAGAAGGTATCAACGAGCTAGGTGCTATGTCTTCATGGGTTGCTGCTGCGACTTCATACTCGACAAACGACCTACCAATGATCCCGTTCTACATCTACTACTCAATGTTCGGCTTCCAACGTGTTGGCGACATGGCGTGGATGGCTGGTGACCAACAAGCACGTGGTTTCCTACTAGGTGCAACTGCGGGTCGTACAACGTTGAACGGTGAAGGTCTACAGCACGAAGACGGCCACTCGCACATTTTGGCGGGTACGGTTCCTAACTGTATTTCTTACGACCCAACATTCGCGTACGAAGTAGCAGTAATCATGCAAGACGGTATCCGTCGTATGTACGGTCCAGAACAAGAAAACGTGTTCTACTACCTAACGCTAATGAACGAAAACTACGCAATGCCAGCAATGCCAGAAGGCGCTGAAGAAGGCATCCGTAAAGGTATCTACAAGCTAGAAACTTACACGGGCGACAAAGCGAAAGTTCAGCTAATGAGCTCTGGTACTATCATGAATGAAGTACGTAAAGCAGCTCAAATCCTAAGCGAAGATTACGGTGTTGCTTCTGATGTTTACTCTGTAACGTCATTCAACGAACTAACTCGCGATGGCCAAGATGCAGAGCGTTTCAACATGCTTCACCCAGAAGCGGAAGCGAAAGTACCTTACATCCAAACAGTAATGGGTACTGAACCTGCTATCGCAGCAACTGACTACATGAAGAACTACGCAGAGCAGGTTCGTGCATACATTCCTGCTGAGTCTTTCAAAGTTCTTGGTACTGATGGCTTCGGTCGTTCAGACAGCCGTGAAAACCTACGTCGTCACTTCGAAGTGAACGCAGGTTACGTAGTAGTAGCAGCGCTAACTGAACTAGCGAAACGTGGCGAAGTTGAGAAATCTGTAGTTGCAGAAGCAATTAAGAAATTCGACATCGACACAGAGAAAACAAACCCGCTATACGCTTAATTAAGAAGGTAGATAAGAAATGGCAATCGAAATTAATGTACCAGACATCGGTGCGGATGAGGTTGAAGTTACTGAGATTCTTGTAAGCGTTGGCGACAAGGTTGAAGAAGAGCAGTCTCTGATCACAGTTGAAGGCGATAAAGCTTCTATGGAAGTTCCTGCTTCTCAAGCGGGTATCGTTAAAGAAATCAAAGTTGCAGAAGGCGACAAGGTTTCTACTGGTTCTCTAATCATGATTTTCGAAGCCGAGGGTGCAGCTGACGCTGCACCTGCTCCTGCGGCAGAAGCAGCTCCAGCAGCAGCTCCAGCTCCAGCAGCAGCGGCAGAACTAAAAGAAGTTCACGTACCAGACATCGGTGGTGATGAAGTAGAAGTTACTGAAATCATGGTTGCCGTTGGCGACAGCATCGAAGAAGAGCAATCTCTTCTAACTGTTGAAGGCGACAAAGCTTCTATGGAAGTTCCAGCGCCATTCGCAGGTACTCTAAAAGAGATCAAAGTTGCAGCAGGCGATAAAGTATCGACTGGCTCACTTATCATGGTATTCGAAACAGCAGGTTCAGGCGCTCCAGCAGCACCAGTGGCAGCTGAAGCTCCTGCGGCAGCAGCTCCAGCAGCGTCTGCGGCAAAAGAAGTGAACGTTCCAGATATCGGCGGCGACGAAGTTGAAGTTACTGAGATCATGGTTGCGGTTGGCGACACAGTGGAAGAAGAGCAATCTCTAATCACTGTTGAAGGTGACAAAGCTTCTATGGAAGTTCCTGCACCATTCGCTGGCACAGTTAAAGAAATCAAGATTGCAGCTGGCGACAAAGTGTCTACTGGCTCACTAATCATGGTATTCGAAGTGGCGGGCGCAGCACCTGCTCCTGCAGCAGCTCCAGCTCAAGCGGCAGCACCTGCAGCTCCAGCTCTTAAAGCAGAAGCTCCAGCGGCAGCAGCTCCAGCAGCGACTGGCGATTTCAAAGAAAACGATGAGTACGCTCACGCGTCTCCAGTTGTTCGTCGTCTAGCGCGTGAATTTGGCGTTAATCTTTCTAAGGTTAAAGGTTCTGGTCGTAAGAGCCGTATCCTAAAAGAAGACGTTCAAGCTTACGTGAAAGATGCACTTAAGCGTCTTGAGTCTGGCGCAGGTGCAGGTGCAGCAGCATCTGGCAAAGGCGACGGCGCGGCTCTTGGTCTACTACCATGGCCAAAAGTGGACTTCAGCAAGTTTGGTGAGACAGAAGTTCAACCGCTATCTCGCATTAAGAAGATCTCTGGCGCAAACCTACACCGTAACTGGGTAATGATCCCGCACGTTACACAGTGGGATAACGCAGACATCACGGCTCTTGAAGCATTCCGTAAAGAGCAAAACGCGATTGAAGCGAAGAAAGACACTGGCATGAAGATCACACCACTTGTGTTCATCATGAAAGCGGTAGCTAAAGCGCTTGAAGCGTTCCCAGCGTTCAACTCTTCTCTATCAGAAGACGGTGAGAGCCTAATTCTGAAGAAATACGTGAATGTTGGTATCGCGGTAGATACACCAAACGGTCTAGTTGTTCCTGTATTTAAAGACGTGAACAAGAAAGGCATCTACGAGCTATCTGAAGAGCTAATGGCGGTTTCTAAGAAAGCACGTGCTGGTAAGCTAACTGCGGCTGACATGCAAGGTGGCTGTTTCACTATCTCTAGCCTAGGCGGTATCGGCGGTACGGCGTTTACTCCAATCGTAAACGCGCCAGAAGTTGGTATCCTAGGTGTGTCTAAGTCAGAAATGAAACCGGTATGGAACGGTAAAGAGTTCGAACCGCGTCTACAACTTCCACTGTCTCTATCATACGACCACCGTGTGATCGATGGTGCTGAAGGTGCGCGCTTCATCACTTACCTAAACTCATGTCTATCTGACATTCGTCGTCTAGTTCTGTAATAGAAATTAGATGAATGAGAGGCGGCAACTTAGCCGCCTCTGCTAATCATAATTACCGACAATTTGGTTATCAGCCTTGCTTCGTTCAGGGTTTTCACAATCGAATTGTTGTCTAGCTCACAGGCTAAATTGATTTACTTTTCACACCATTAACATCTCTGTAAACTGTTAGCGGTCTGAAAATAACTGTTTAAAACAAATCTCTCTTAAACATAAAAAATCGATACCCACTCAGCCTGTTAGGGATAATGACTACAAGAGGTCAAAATGAGCAAAGAAATTAAAGCCCAAGTTGTTGTACTTGGTTCTGGTCCTGCTGGTTACTCCGCTGCATTCCGTTGTGCGGACTTAGGTCTTGAAACTGTACTAGTTGAACGTTACAGCACGCTTGGCGGTGTATGTCTGAACGTGGGTTGTATCCCATCTAAAGCACTGCTTCACGTTTCTAAAGTAATTGAAGAAGCGAAAGCGATGGCTGACCACGGCGTTGTGTTCGGTGAGCCTCAAACAGACATCAGCAAAATCCGCATCTGGAAAGAAAAAGTTGTTAACCAACTAACTGGCGGCCTAAGCGGTATGGCTAAGATGCGTAACGTAACAGTAGTTAACGGTTACGGTAAGTTCACTGGCCCTAACTCTATCCTTGTAGAAGGCGAAGGTGAGCCAACAGTTGTTAACTTTGACAACGCAATCGTTGCGGCTGGTTCTCGTCCAATCAAACTGCCATTTATCCCGCATGAAGACCCACGTATTTGGGACTCTACTGACGCTCTTGAACTAAAAGAAGTGCCAGAAAAACTGCTTATCATGGGCGGTGGTATCATCGGTCTAGAAATGGGTACGGTTTACCACTCTCTAGGTTCTAAAGTTGAAGTTGTTGAAATGTTTGACCAGGTAATTCCTGCAGCAGACAAAGATATCGTTAAAGTATTTACTAAGCGTATCAAAGACAAGTTCAAGCTAATGCTAGAAACGAAAGTAACAGCAGTTGAAGCAAAAGAAGACGGTATCTACGTTTCAATGGAAGGCAAGAAAGCACCAGCTGAAGCTGAGCGTTACGATGCGGTTCTAGTTGCTATCGGTCGTGTACCAAATGGTAAGCTAATCGACGGTGAAAAAGCGGGTCTAGAAATTGACGAGCGCGGCTTCATCAACGTTGATAAGCAAATGCGTACTAACGTTCCTCACATCTTCGCGATCGGTGATATCGTTGGTCAACCAATGCTTGCTCACAAAGGTGTGCATGAAGGTCACGTAGCTGCTGAAGTTATCTCTGGTAAGAAGCACTACTTCGACCCTAAAGTTATCCCTTCAATTGCGTACACTGAGCCAGAAGTGGCTTGGGTTGGTAAGACTGAAAAAGAAGCGAAAGAAGAAGGCATCAAGTACGAAGTAGCAACATTCCCATGGGCAGCATCAGGTCGTGCAATCGCATCTGACTGCGCAGACGGTATGACTAAGCTAATCTTCGACAAAGAAACTCACCGCGTAATCGGTGGTGCTATCGTTGGTACTAACGGTGGTGAACTACTTGGTGAAATCGGCCTTGCAATTGAGATGGGCTGTGATGCAGAAGATATCGCTCTGACTATCCACGCTCACCCAACTCTACACGAGTCTGTAGGTCTAGCTGCTGAAGTATTTGAAGGTTCAATCACTGACCTGCCAAACAAAAAAGCAGTTAAGAAGAAGTAAGCTTTTTCTGACTGAATGATAGAAGCCGCTGCAGTGCAGCGGTTTTTTTATGCTTGTTATATAGAAATATAAATGTGTGCTGATCTGACAGTAGACAATAAAAAGCCCACCAAACGGTGGGCTGACATATATCACGAGTTAAGCTTTAGTGTTCACGGTTGTAAATGCAAAGCATATCTAAGTATGAATTCACTAGATGTTTCAGTTCCGCTTCACCTTTAGCGCGGTTCGCTTGGACAAACAGTGAGTAACAAATACCGTGGAACAGGTTTGCCAAGTGTTCTGAATCGTGCTGGTCACACACCTCACCGCGTTCAATTGCTTTAATGAACATGTTTTGTACCAGCAACTGGTTAGTACGGTTAGTTGAAACAAACAATGGCCATACTTCATCACGTGTTGAAGCACTCCACTCGAACCATACTTTTAGCCAGTGACAGTCTTGGCTGACAAGCTCGATCATCGCATTAGTAATATTGGCGATGTTTTCACGTGCATGTAAGTCTAGGTCTATGTTATCCGATAGGAAGTTTGAGAACTGACGTACGACGTGATTGAGAACTTCATCCACCAAGTCTTCGCGTGTAGGGAAGTAGTTAAAAACAGTCGCCACAGAAACTTGAGCAATTTCTGCGATATCTGCGTGACCACCACGACCGATGCCGCGGCGCGCAAATACTTCCAATGCGATTTCCATTAACTGTTGCTTACGCTTAATTGGAGAAAGCCTAGTTCTAGGTCTCTTTGCAATTGAGTCCATATCCATTTTCCTTGCCATTTGAGTTGATATTGGGGGTAACCCCCTAATTGATTATTTTAATAGTTGCTTAAAGCAGTGATGAGTGTAATGGTGCATATGCACAAGGTCAACATCTGTAGAACAATTTATATACAGTAATGTCATTATTATTGATAAATTTAGCTATGAACTTTATAAAACTAAGACCTTCTTCCAAGATTTTTTGGCAACAGGATGCGACTTTCAACCCAATGAACGTGGTGATACACTACACGCCGTAAGATTAGGTGATCGTTTGCGTGCGACTTACCTCAACCCACAAATTTAGATTGAGCACAGTATGAAACATACAATAGAAGTCATGATTTCTGAGCAAGAAGTTCAGGAGCGAGTTCGTGAATTAGGCAAACAAATTACAGAGCGTTATCAAGGTAGTGAAGATCTTGTGTTGGTAGGCTTATTGCGTGGCTCATTTGTATTTATGGCAGACTTGGCACGTGCTATCGAACTGACTCACCAAGTTGATTTTATGACAGCGTCAAGCTACGGCAATACGATGGAAAGCTCACGTGACGTTCGTATCTTGAAAGATTTGGATGATGACATCAAAGGTAAAGACATTCTGCTTGTTGAAGACATCATTGACACTGGTAACACACTAAATAAAATCCGTGAGATTCTTTCGCTACGTGAGCCGAAGTCTATCGCGATTTGTACGCTCCTAGATAAGCCATCTCGTCGTGAAGTGAATGTTCCTGTGGATTGGATTGGTTTCGAAATTCCAGATGAATTTGTCGTTGGGGTGGGTATTGATTACGCGCAGAAATACCGCCACTTACCATACATCGGTAAAGTTGTACCTCAAGAATAATCATTGAGTTCAGCATTTAAAATATAAAAAAACGCCCATCTAAGATGGGCGTTTTTCGTTCAACTTTTAGATATGACTTAGCGACAAAGGAGCTTGTTGTCTGTATTTAGAATCGTCGAAAGAGCTTTCTGGTAAGACGCTTCTACGGTTTCCTTAGAGTTAGAACGAATGCCTAAGTACTCTAAGCGACCATCTTCAATTCCGTATACCACACCATGAATTTCAACATCTTGCCCACGCTCCCAAGCGTTTTGCAGGATGGTTGAGTTACCCAAGTTGTACACTTGCTCTGCAACATTAAGCTCGCCTAGTTTATCCGCTCGATCTTGTTGCGGCATTTGATCTAGGTAAGTGCGGTGTTTGAAATAGATATCTCTGATATGTAACAGCCAATTATTAATAAGACCTAGCTTAGGGTTATCAATGGCTGCATTTACGCCACCACATCCATAGTGTCCACAGACAATGATGTGTTTAACCTTAAGAACATCTACGGCGTACTGGACGACCGATAGACAGTTGAGATCAGTATGGATAACTTGGTTTGCAACATTCCGATGAACAAAGAGTTCACCTGAGTATAGTCCGGTTAGTCGCTCGGCAGGAACGCGGCTATCAGAGCAGCCAATCCAAAGAAAATCAGGCTTTTGCCCCTCTGCGAGTTTTGCGAAGTATTCAGGTCGATCAGATTTGATCTCTTGAGACCATTTCGAATTGTTTTCAAATAACTGTTTTATTTCCGGCATTTTGCAAACTACTTCCCTTAAAAGACAAAATCGCTGCCGCTGTTTGTGTGCACATGCAAGCGATCAGTGTTGTAACTATACACAATGTTACAATTTCGATCTCGTTAAATATTCGTCAGATAGGACTCATCTGACTAGTTTTCATTAAGAAAAAAGTAAAATCTGGTGAAACTATTTGTGGTGTGAATTTAGCCTTAATCTATTTATGGTTTAAATTTTCGCCTAGCTCGTTAAAGTAGTGATATTTTACTTTTTAAAATTGAATGCAGGGAAAATCAGCAGTGTTCGGTAGTCGTTTTGAAGATATCAATTTCAAAGGGGATGTATTTGGCGGGGTAACCACGGCGATTATCTCTCTCCCTCTGGCGTTAGCGTTTGGTGTTGCATCCGGAGCCGGTGCTGAGGCCGGCCTTTGGGGGGCAATAATGGTCGGTTTGTTTGCCTCGTTATTTGGTGGTTCTAATACGTTAATATCAGAACCGACAGGGCCAATGACGGTAATCATGACCGCAGTATTAACCAGTATGATGGCGAAATACCCAGAAACGGGCATGGCTATGACTTTCACGGTTGTCATGATGGCTGGCGCGTTCCAAATCCTATTGGGGACGTTAAAACTGGGTAAATACGTTACCTTAATGCCTTATAGCGTTATTTCCGGGTTTATGTCTGGCATTGGTGTGATTCTTATCATTCTACAGTTATCGCCTTTGATGGGACATGCTGCGCCTTCAGGGGGAGTACTCGGAACGTTATCTGCTTTGCCGGAGACCATTTCTAACCTTAAATTCAGTGAGTTGTTTTTGGGACTACTGACTTTGGGGATTCTTTTTTTCTTCCCTAAGCAATATCGTAAATACGTTCCTGCACAGCTCGTGGCATTGGTCGCGGTAACTTTATTGTCTGTGATTCTCTTTGATACAGAAGATATTCGTCGTATCGGTGAAATTCCTGCTGGGTTACCTTCTCTCGTCGCCCCTTATATTGACACAGATATGTTTGTCGAGATGGTCATTGATGCATTAGTGCTCGGCACGTTAGGTTGTATTGATACTTTGTTAACGGCGGTTATCGGTGACTCATTAACTCGTAAAGAACACGACTCAGATAAAGAGCTGCGAGGTCAAGGGTTAGCTAACATGATCTCAGGCTTGTTTGGTGCGCTGCCGGGGGCGGGAGCTACCATGGGGACGGTAACGAATATTCAAGTTGGGGCTCGCTCGCCATTATCTGGTGTGATTCGCGCACTAATGTTGGCGTTGGTTGTACTGGTTGCTGGCGGGTTAACAGAGCCAATCCCGATGGCTGTGTTAGCAGGCATTGCGGTGTATGTTGGCTTTAATATCCTAGACTGGAGCTTTATTCAGAGGGCACATAAGGTAAGCTTTTCCGGAATGGCGGTGATGTATGGCGTTATGCTGCTTACAGTATTCGTTGATCTTATCGTTGCGGTGGGTTTAGGCGTCTTTATCTCGAACATTATCATCATCGAGCGTTTGAGCCGAGAGCAGGCGCGACAAGTAAAAGCGATCAGCGACGCGGATGAAGATGATGTGCCGCTGACTGACAGCGAGCGTGGTTTGTTGGATCGTGCTAATGGTAAAGTGCTGTTCTTTTATCTTTCCGGTCCGATGATCTTTAGTGTTTCTAAAGCCATTTCACGTCAGCACTCTAGTATTTCGGACTATGACGTGATGATTCTCGATCTTACGGATGTACCAATGATTGATGTGACCGTCGGTTTGGCGTTAGAGAATGCGATTAAGGATGCTCTCGATGCCAATTGTGCCGTGTATTTATTATGCCCGAATGAGCGAACACGAGAACAGCTAGAGAAATTCCATGTGATTGACCTTGTGCCTGATGAAAATATGTACCAATTCCGTTACGAAGCATTGAATGCGGCGGTGGCACATGTTGAGGCAGACCAGTATCAGCGCATAACGGCGTAATCATTCTGACAGTTAAAAACGCAACAGTGTCCTGTTGCGTTTTTTTATGCTCTATTTTGTCTTACTCAGAGATAACCTTTACGAGGTAAGGGGTATATTTCCAATATTATCGAAAGGTTTATTTGTAATCATCGTTATTCAACGATAAACTGATGGACCTCCAATACGATACCCAAGGCGATTTTGTAGTAAACCGCTGCTAAATATTAGTCGGTATTAGTAATCACAAACAAACGGCAATCAAGACCTTATGTACGCATTAGAAATTGAACAACTGCGCAAGACGTATGCAGGTGGCTTTGAGGCGTTAAAAGGTATAAGTCTCCAAGTGAAAAAGGGTGACTTCTACGCGCTTCTGGGTCCCAATGGTGCAGGAAAATCGACCACGATTGGCATCATTTCCTCCTTAGTGAATAAAACCTCCGGAACGACGAAAGTTTTCGGTTATGACATTGATACCGACCTCGAATTGGCCAAGCAGAATTTAGGCTTGGTGCCACAAGAGTTCAACTTCAACCAGTTTGAAACCGTTGAGCAAATTGTGATGCAGCAAGCTGGCTATTACGGTGTGTCTAAAGTATTAGCCAAAGAAAGAGCAGAAAAATACCTGAAAAAATTGGATTTATGGGAAAAACGCCAAGAGCGTGCTCGTAACCTATCCGGTGGGATGAAGCGTCGTTTAATGATCGCAAGAGCTTTGATGCACGAGCCGCAATTACTCATTTTAGATGAACCAACGGCTGGAGTGGATATTGA
The DNA here is from genome assembly GCF_033337445.1 of Vibrio sp. YT-15. Taxonomy (NCBI): domain Bacteria; kingdom Pseudomonadati; phylum Pseudomonadota; class Gammaproteobacteria; order Vibrionales; family Vibrionaceae; genus Vibrio; species Vibrio sp. YT-15. The sequence goes on along the minus strand of NZ_JAWOQR010000005.1, from coordinate 273,821 downwards.
ACTACGCCGCTCAATGTGGGGGTTTCTGAAAGAGATCAACCAAGAGCAAGGAATTACGATTATTTTAACGACACACTACCTAGAAGAAGCGGAGATGCTGTGTCGAAATATCGGCATTATTAATCGTGGTGAGCTGATTGAAAATACCACCATGAAGGCGTTACTAGGTAAGCTAAGCGTCGAGACATTTATCTTGGATATTGAGTCAGAAGTCGAGGTGCCTGAGCTTGAAGGTGTTAATCGACAAAGTATTGTTGATGGCTCTTTAGAGATAGAACTAGATAAGAGCCAAGGATTGAATTCGGTATTCAGTCAGTTAACAGAGCATGGCATTAAAGTTCTCTCAATGCGTAACAAAGCCAACCGACTTGAAGAGTTGTTTGTCAGCATTGTAAGAGAGGGGAGTAATTAAATGTACGGTTTATATTGGACGGCATTTCGCAGCTTGCTGAGCAAAGAAGTCACTCGTTTTACACGTATTTGGGTGCAAACCTTAGTGCCGCCAGCCATTACGATGACGTTGTACTTCATCATTTTCGGCAATCTTATTGGCTCTCGAATTGGTGAGATGAGCGGCTTTAGTTACATGGAGTACATTGTTCCAGGTTTGATCATGATGTCGGTGATCACTAACTCATACTCGAACGTGGCGTCGTCATTCTTTAGTGCAAAGCTACAGAAGAATATTGAAGAACTGCTGGTGGCACCGGTACCAAACTATGTGATTATTGCTGGCTATGTGATGGGCGGCGTGACTCGAGGTTTGTTGGTCGGTGCAATTGTTACTTGTGTGTCACTTTTGTTCGTTGATTTGCAAGTGGAGCACTGGGGCATTATTGTCGCGACTGTCTTCATGACGTCGGTGGTATTTGCTCTCGGTGGCTTGATCAATGCGGTTTACGCAAAAACGTTTGACGATATTTCGATCATCCCTACGTTTGTATTGACTCCTTTAACTTACTTGGGAGGAGTCTTTTATTCGATTAGTCTGCTGCCTGAATTTTGGCAAGGCGTTTCTAAGATCAACCCAATCGTCTACATGGTGAATGCGTTCCGTTACGGCTTTTTAGGTGTCTCGGATGTAGGCATTATCACTTCATTTAGTGTACTTGCAGTGTTTGTTGTTGCACTGTATGCCATTGCGCATTATCTAGTAACCAAAGGGATTGGGCTAAGAAGCTAAGCCATTCTCATAAAGCAAAGAGCGGCGATTCACGCTGCTCTTTCGCATGCATAACAATACATACCCATACAATTTTTCGGTTTTTATCATGGTAGGTTTCAATCATTTGTAATAAATGAGTGATCCTATGAATATTGTCCCGCCGCCGCCTTTCTCCTATCAGTTACTTAAGCCCAAATATTGGTCTGTATGGCTGGCATTTGGATCTTTAGCGATTCTTGTTAATGTACTGCCATACGTAGTATTGCGAATCTTAGGTAGAAGCATCGGCTGTATTGCGATGCATGTAATGAAGCGCCGACACAAGATCGCTCTGCGTAATCTCCAGCTGTGTTTCCCTGATTTTACGGATTGGCAATGTAAGGACGTAGTACGAAAAAACTTTCAATATACTGGAATGGCGATCATCGAAACCGGTATCGCTTGGTTTTGGCCAGATTGGCGGATACGTCGGATAACCTCTATTGTTGGAAAAGATCGTTTACTCGCTGAGGAAAATAATGGACGTGGTGTGTTGGTGGTGTGCAGTCACCATTTAAACTTGGAGATAACCGCTCGTATTTTTAGCCAGTTTGCCCAAGGTTATGGCGTTTATCGCCCAAATTCGAATCCTGCTTATGAGTTTATTCAACATCGAGGTCGAACTCGTTTTGGACATCAAATGATTGATCGAAAAGACGTGAAATCAATGCTCAAAGTTCTGAAGAATGGTCATCGACTTTGGTATTTGCCCGACCATGATTATGGCGTTAGCCATTCTGTTTTTGCGCCGTTTTTTGCTGTTGAACAAGCGGCGAGTACCGTCGGGTCTAGTGTTCTCATTGATGCAACAAAGTGCGCGGTTATATCTGGCGTTACAGTGAGTAAAAATCACCATTACACGCTGTACATTGGAAAAGACATTAGCGAGCGTTTCGAGAGACGTAATGCGGTTAAAGCGGCAAGCATCTTGAACCAAGAGCTTGAGAAAATGATAAAACGTGATATTCCAGCGTGGATGTGGCTGCACAAGCGGTTTAAAACTCGCCCTGAAGGGTTAGATTGCGTCTATACGTAGAGTATAAAAAAGGTCGACTAAGAGTCGACCTTTTTACTTTTATGACTCAGAGCTTACTCTGCGCTCTCTGAGTTTGTATTGTTAGATTCAGCTTCTTCCTTCGCTTCGACAACCATATCTACCGTTTGGTTATCGATAAGACGAGCCTTGCCTAGGAACGCAGACATCAGAATGACAGCTTGTGTCGTTTCTGGTGTGATCACTTGTAATGTACGAGCATCACGAATGAAGATCTCATCAGGGTGCAGACCTGCAGCTCGAAGTTGGTCGCTTGCATCTTCGATGATCGATGCGTAGTCATCGCGGCCACCGCGAATGGCACTACTGATCCAACGCATTGTACGAGCAAGTACAGGCGCACGTTGACGCTCGTCCAGCGTAAGCAAGCCATTGCGTGAACTCATTGCTAAACCGTCCATTTCACGTACGGTTGGTACACCGATGATTTCAATGTCCATTGCTAGGTCATCAACCATCTTGCGGATAACAGCAAGTTGTTGGAAGTCCTTCTCGCCGAAGCACGCGACATCCGGTTGTACGATGTTAAACAGCTTATTCACAATCGTCGTCACGCCACGGAAATGACCTGGTCGAGACGCGCCTTCGAGAATTGTTGATAGGCCAGGGACATCGACGAAGGTTTGCTTATCCAGACCTTCTGGGTAGATAACTTCTGGTGTTGGCGTAAATACCACATCGACCCCTTCAGAGGTTAACTTGCTTAAGTCTTCCTCTAGCGTGCGTGGGTAATTATTTAAATCGTCAGCACGATCAAACTGCATCGGATTAACAAAGATGCTTACGACAACGATATCAGCGTATTCGCGTGCTTTACGCACTAAAGTTAAGTGGCCTTCGTGAAGGTTGCCCATGGTAGGGACAAACGCCACTTTACGACCTTCACGTTTAAAGGTTTTAAGGTGTTCACGAACTGCTGAGATTTCCGCAAAAGTTTGCATGCATTTATCCTCTAGGCAATGGTATGAGCGTCGTCTGGGAATACACCGTTGGCTACATCTTCAATGTATTTAGTAACGGCTTTGCGCATATCACCTGTTTCAGCAAGAAAGTTTTTGGAGAATTTCGGCATGTAGTTGGCAGAAATACCAAACATATCATGCATTACGAGAATTTGACCATCTGTTACGTTACCTGCACCAATACCGATAACAGGAACGTCAAGCACTTGCGTAATACGTTCAGCAAGCTCAGCTGGTACGCATTCTAGTAAGACTATTTGAGCGCCTGCTTCTTGCAGCGCTAATGCGTCTTTTACCATGCGGTCTGCTTTTTCTTGATCGCGACCTTGGATTTTGTAACCACCAAAAATATTAACAGCTTGAGGAGTTAAACCAAGATGAGCACAAACTGGAACTGATCGTTCAGTGAGCATTTTCACCGTGTCGACAAGCCAGTCACCACCTTCAATTTTTACCATATTGGCACCAGCACGCATCAGTTTAGCCGCATTTTCGCAAGCTTGCTCTGGCGTGGTGTAGCTCATGAATGGCATGTCTGCCATCAACAAACAATTTGGGCTACCAGCACGTACGCAACGAGTATGGTAAGCGATATCATCGACCGTTACTGGCAGAGTATCGTTGTGACCTTGCAAAACCATACCTAGAGAATCACCAACAAGAAGTACTGGCATTTCTTGGCTTTCAAACAGTTGGGCAAAGCTCGCATCATAAGCGGTTGAAGTAGCAAATTTACGACCTTCTTGCTTCCACTTGATTAGGTCGTTGATGGTCATTTTTTTCATGGTTTTATCCTTACTAGGAGTTGGCTATGACTGCCAGATACTGAGGCCGTTTCTATCTACTTGTTCCAGTAGTTCAGAGACCTCGGTCCCATCAGGGAGTTGTAAACTTGGTGCAATTTCCGCAAGAGGGTAGAGTACGAATTCACGCTCTTTCATTCCATAATGAGGAACGATCAGCCTCTCGGAATTAATCACCTCATTGCCATAAAGCACAATGTCGAGGTCCAAGGTTCTTGGTCCCCAGCGTTCGTCTTTACGGACACGCCCTTGTTCTTGCTCTATAGCTTGTGTGCAATTGAGCAATTCAATAGGCGTCAAACTGGTGTTAATAGACACAACCGCATTGATGTAATCCGGTTGATTTTGTGGCCCCATTGGCGTGCTGCTGTATAGCGAAGAAGCTTGAACAAACTCTGATTTAGGCAGCGTTTTTAATGCTTCAATCGCTTGCTTTGCTTGGCTGACAGGATCAGCCAAGTTACTGCCTACCGCAATGTACGCTGTAATCATGATTTGGGCTTACTCTTTTTCTTGCGATAAGTTTTACGGCGGCGCTGGCCTGTTTTCGGTGATTGACCGTCTAAGTCGGCAGCCATTGCTTGACGCATTTCTCGGCCTGCATTTTGAAAAGTTTCCCACCACTTGGCAAGCTTCTGAGTGTCACCACCTTCAATTTCACCGCGCATTTCAAGAAAATCAAAGCCAGCTCTAAATTTATTGAGCTCCATAAGACGGAATGCACGTTTACCGTTACGTCGTGGAAGACGAAGCTGTAACTGCCAAATCTCGCGAATGGTTGCGGTGTGGCGTCTTGGAATGGCAATTGTGCGAACTTGCTCGTCAAGAATGGTGTTGCTCGCTTCCATAATGGCGTCGTAATGGCCTAAGTTGCGCTCTTCCATCAGTTCATCGGTTTTCGCACACAGTGGGTACCACAGCATTGCAGCAAACATAAATGCTGGATTGATGCGTTTCCCATCTTCGATGCGCATGTCGGTAGAATCTAGGACAAGATCCAACATCTGCTCAGTGTGAGAGGAGTAATCTTCTGTAAAGTGCGCTGCAATCGTCGGGAATAGTTGCTGGAATAGGTTGTACTCACGCAGTAGGTGGTAGGTTTCTAAGCCATGACCGGATTGCAATAATTTGAGTGACTCTTCAAAAAGACGCGCTGACGGAATGTCACCGAGCAACGGAGCCATGTGTTCGATTGGCGCTGCGGTGTCTTCTTCAATATCAAAGTCTAGTTTTACCGCGAAACGAACCGCACGCAGCATGCGCACAGGGTCTTCACGGTAGCGTGTTTCTGGATCACCAATCAGTCGAATTAGGCGATCTTCTAAATCTTCAATACCACGTGCGTAGTCGTGAATCGAGTAATCTGCGATGTTGTAGTACATCGAGTTAATCGTGAAATCACGGCGCTCAGCATCTTCATCGATGGTGCCGTAGACGTTGTCACGCAGCAGCATACCCTCTTTTGATTGCTGAGAAATGCTCTTATTCTTTTGCTCTTGGTGGTGACCACGGAATGTCGCAACCTCAATGATGTCTCGGCCAAACATAATATGAGCCAAGCGGAAGCGGCGACCAATCAAACGGCAGTTACGAAATAGCTGTTTGATCTGTTCCGGCGTTGCGTTGGTCGCAATGTCAAAATCTTTTGGTTTTTGTCCAAGCAGTAAGTCTCGAACCCCGCCACCCACAAGAAAAGCATCGAAACCAGCACCATTTAGGCGGTACAGTACCTTCAGCGCATTATCACTGATCTGCTTACGCGAAATGTTGTGCTCTTCACGAGTTATTACATTGAGAGCGAGCTCTGGAATTGTGGCAGGTTCGCTTGGTGTATAGTCGTTTGTATTCATGTGCATCTGGCAATAACTGGGTTTAATCCAATCTTGCTTTGGTTAGTTTTATACGCCTCTAGGGCCTAATTTGCGGCTAATGATAGCCTACACAATGCCATTTGAGAATCACGGTGTGATCTCGATCTCTGCTGGAAGCTGTTCCAAGCGCCAGTTTTCGCAGCCCCAACGAAGAATATCTTCTATGTTGGCCGCCCTTACGGTTTCAGGTATCTCGAAACCTAAAAATGTCATGGCGCGCAATAGAGTAGGTTTTGGTGTATCTATATCAATAGCCGTCGCGTGATTTTGTTTCGACAATTTATTGCCGTTGTTGTCCATCGCCAATGGTAAATGCAAGTAGCTAACTTCAGGCTGACCAAGTATTTGGTACAGGCTAATTTGACGCCCTGTCGGCTCGATTAAGTCTGCACCTCGCACGACTTCTGTGACGCCTTGGTCGATGTCGTCCAATACTACCGCAAGATTATAAGCAAATAATCCATCTCGACGTTTAATAATGAAATCTTCATTAACGAGTTGCTCTGGAATAGTAATGGTTCCCCGCTTTTGGTCGAGGAAATGAGCGACAGGCTTGGTCATTTTTAGGCGAATCGCGCCGTCTTTCAAGTTTTTATCGCGGCAAGTGCCAGGATAAAAACCGCCATGCTCTTTAATTTGCTTACGAGTACATTGGCAATAATAGGCTTCCCCATTTTCGAGCCATTTGTTTATTTGAGCTTGGTAAAGGTCGTGACGTTCGCTCTGGTATACCACTTCTCCATCCCAATGCAGCTGATAGGCCTTGAGTGCCTCTAGGATAAGTTGCGCTGCACCTGGCATTTCTCTTGGTGGGTCTAAGTCCTCAATACGTACTAACCAAGCTCCGTTTTGTGCTTTCGCTTGAAAATAACTGCCAAGAGCGGCAATCAGTGAACCAAAATGCAGTGGACCAGAAGGAGATGGGGCGAATCGACCTACATAGCGTGTCATGCGTGTATCTCGAATTTAGTAAACAAATAGGGTGCGAAGATAGCCAAAACAAAAAGGGAGCCTGAGCTCCCTTCAACAATCATAATGCTGGGTGATTAACCTTGCATTTGCTTCTCTTTGATTTCTGCAAGTGTTTTACAGTCAATACAAAGGTCAGCGGTTGGACGTGCTTCAAGACGGCGAACGCCAATCTCTACGCCACAAGACTCACAGAAGCCAAAATCGTCTTCTTTGATTTTATCCAAAGTCTTTTCAATCTTCTTGATCAAACGGCGTTCGCGGTCACGGTTACGCAGTTCTAGGCTGAACTCTTCCTCTTGAGAGGCGCGGTCAACTGGATCTGGGAAGTTTGCTGCTTCGTCCTGCATGTGGTGAACAGTACGATCCACTTCAGCTCTTAGCTGGTCGCGCCAAGCTGTTAAGATTTTCGTAAAGTGTTCAACCTGCTCTGGTGACATGTACTCTTCACCAGGTTTTTCCTGATATGGCTCCACGCCGGCAATGGCTAGGATGCCTATCGTTTTCTTCTTTGATTCTGGCATACAGCATCTCCTACTTACACCTAGTCAACTGCTACGCAGTCAATTTAAGGCGGGTATCTATAGCAAAAAGAGGCGGTGCAAGCAAATACTGAATCGCAAAGTTATCGTCAATGTGAAGACGACATCATTTTTTCTCTTAATTGATAAAATCAATAGCGGAAATCAGCTTCATTCCAGTATCGCTCAGTTCAGCTTTGTAGCAGAGAACTTCCACTCCAGCGTCTTGTGCTTGTTTGAGTAATAGTGAATATTTCGCGTCTATATGGTGCGCCGCGGATACTTTTTCAATACCTGAATGTAAAACAGTGAACAAAAGTATGGCTCTACTTCCATTTTGTGCCATTTCTGTGAGCTCTCTCAGGTGTTTTTGTCCCCGAGTCGTGACCGCATCTGGGAAGTATCCTTGTCCAGTAGAGTCGGTCTCATCAAGAAGAGTGACGCTTTTCACTTCTATATAGCACTTTGGCTTGTCGTCTGCGCTGAGCAAGATATCAATTCGGCTATTTTCATTGCCGTATTTCACCTCAGTTTGAAGTGTGTCATAACCACAAAGCTCTGAAATGACATTATTTTCAATAGCCTCTACGGCTAATTGATTGGCGCGTGCGGTATTGATACAAATACGGTGGCCTTGTTCGGTTTCACTCAACTCCCAACTATTGGGGTATTTTCGTTTCGGGTTGTCGGAAGTAGAAAACCAAACCTTGTTTCCGGGCGTTGCACAACCCGTCATTGCACCTGTATTTGCGCAGTGGATTGTACGGATTTCACCAGTATCGAGCTCGATATCGGCAAGAAAGCGTTTATAACGTTTGAGTAGAGTGGCGGACTCTAAAGCGGGTGTGAAATGCATTTGCTTATTTAGACAAAAAATTTTTTATGTACAATGTTGCCACCATTACACCATAAGGTATTTCCTTTGTCACAATTGCCGATTGAAGCCGTGATGCCTGACTTGCTGACGGCGGTCAAAAATCAACATCAAGTGATCTTAAAAGCGGCGCCTGGTGCCGGTAAGTCGACTTACTTCCCTTTGCAGTTACTCTTAAATCATTCGGTTGCTGGAAAAATCATCATGCTTGAGCCAAGACGACTCGCGGCGCGTAACATTGCCCGTTATCTTGCTGAGCAATTGGGAGAGCAAGTAGGTCAACGCGTGGGTTATCGAGTCCGTGGCGAGGCAAAGGTAAGTTCTGCAACGCAGCTGGAGATCGTAACCGAAGGGATTATGACCAGGATGATCCAAACGGACCCGGAGTTGGATGGGGTTGATCTACTGATCTTTGATGAGTTTCATGAACGCAGCATTCATGCCGATACCGCTTTGGCATTCAGTTTAGAAGTTCAAGAGGCATTGCGAGACGATCTCAAGCTGGTGGTAATGTCGGCAACGCTTGACCAACAAGCATTACAATCGTTGTTGCCAGAAGCCAGTTACATTGAATCTGAAGGGCGCAGCTTTGATGTGGCAATGCGCTACCAGCCGTTAGGTGTGAACGAGCATTTACCTACGAGTATGGCAAAAACAATAGAAAGTCTTATGAACAAAGAGTCTGGATCTTTGTTAGCTTTCCTACCGGGTGTTGGTGCCATAAAACAAGTTGAAGAGCGGTTGTCTCATTTAGCGGATGATATCGACGTATGCCCACTTTATGGTCAACTGAGCTTTGCAGATCAACAAAAAGCGATTACGCCAGCAGAACAAGGTAAGCGTAAAGTCGTTCTAGCGACCAACATTGCAGAAACTTCACTAACGATTGAAGGCATTCGCCTCGTCGTTGATTCTGGGTTAGAGCGTATTGCCCGCTTTGATTTGAAAAACGGTTTAACACGCTTAGAGCAAACACGCATTGCACAGTCTTCAGCGATTCAGCGTGCAGGACGAGCGGGACGAATAGAAGAGGGCATTTGTGTTCGTCTTTATTCTGAAAACCAGTTCAAGCAGCAACCGCTGGTTCCCCAACCCGAAATTTTGCATTCCGATTTAGCTAGTTTAGTTATGGAGCTTGCCTTTTGGGGAGCGAGTGATATCCACGATCTAAAGTGGCTTGATGTTCCCGCTAATGCGTCATTGGAACAAGCGAAGCAGCTATTGGTGTCATTGGGACTACTGACGGAAAAAGGGCAATTAACGTCCGAAGGAAAACAGGCGCATGAACTAGGCGTTGAGCCTCGTGCGGCTGCGATGCTAATTAAAGCGCAATCTTACAGTGATAAGATGTTAAATGCTGCTTTGGCGGCGGTCGCACTGATTGAAGAGCCAGAGAGAAATGTTACCAATATCGCTCATAGCTTGCATCGTTGGCTTGTTGGTACTCATCCAAAAAAGTCGATGTTGTTCAAGCGTGCTCAATCTCTGGCGTACAAATTGGATACGGTATTTGACCTGAAAGGCGTGGATGAAGATGCATTACCGCTGGTGTTAAGTTTGGCATTTCCAGATCGCATTGCGCAGCAGCGCACAAATCAATTTGGGCGATTTACTTTGGCTAATGGTCATGGTGCAGAATGTCGTCAGGAAGACATGCTAGGTGGCTGTGAGTATTTGGTTGCCGTTGACTTAATGCGTTCTCATTCTAATTCAAGTCAAATTCATTCGGCATGTGAATTGGATCTCAATATATTGCGAACGACCTTTGATACGCTATTTTCGTCTGAAGAGGTAGTGGACTGGGATGAAAAAAGAGGCCGTCTAATAGCTGAGCGACAAACAAAACTCGGTCTGCTGGTCGTTGAACGCGAGCCGTTGCCAAGCCCTGGCAAAGAAAAAATGACACAAGCTTTACTCACGTATGTCCGCCGCCAGGGCTTACAGAGTCTAAACTGGACACCGGCAGCGGAGAGCTTGTTAGCTCGGATTCGTTGTGCGGTGGAATGGTTACCTGAGCAGTCATGGCCAATGTTTGATGAAGTCAGTTTGCTGGATTCATTAGAGGAGTGGTTAGAACCATACATGACGTCTGTCAGTTCGGTTAAAGACCTGAGCAAGATAAACTTGGTCGAAGCGCTTAATGCTCGATTAGGTTGGTCACTCAATCAACAACTGGATGAATGGTTACCTGAGCATTACCAACTGCCCACAGGTTCAAAGAAGCGTATCCGTTACCAATATGGCCATGAGCCGATATTATCGGTGCGTATGCAAGAAGTATTTGGGGAGAGTGGTTCCCCAACGGTAGCTCTTGGCCGCAAGCGTTTGGTGCTTGAACTGCTTTCACCGGCACAACGTCCATTGCAAGTAACGTCGGACTTGGCGGCTTTCTGGAACGGAAGCTACAAAGACGTTCAAAAAGAGATGAAAGGGCGCTACCCAAAACACGTTTGGCCAGATGATCCTGCCAATCATGTAGCAACAACGAAAACAAAAAGACAATTGAATAATGACTGACAGCAAGAAGCCTAGCGCGAAAAAAGCGCCAGCGAAGAAAAGTACAACCAATAAAGGAACCGCAAAACAGACTCGACGTACGCCGAGTAAAAAGCCGACTAACGAGAAACGTTCGTGGTTGAAAGTTCTGTGGTCGTTTAGCTGGAAAGCTGGCGTTGCACTTGCCGCTGTTTTGCTGTTTGTTGGGATTTACTTAGATAGTGTGGTGAAAGAACGCTTTGAAGGTCAGCTGTTTGAGCTGCCAACGGTGGTTTATGCCCGTATCTTGAATCTAAGCCCTGGTGAGAATATCACCATCCAAGAACTGCGCAACGAGCTAGATGTGTTGAATTACCGTAAAGTGAGTCAACCTCGTTACCCAGGCGAATATTCCTCTTCTTCCACTCGGATTGAATTGATTCGTCGTCCATTCGAGTTTGCCGATGGTCCCGAGCCGGATCGTCACATTATGCTGCATTTCTCTGATTCCGGCTTGCAACGTATTCAGTCTTTAGAATCTCGAGGAGACCTTGGTTACTTGCGCCTAGAACCGAAGATGTTGGGCATGCTGGAGAAAGACCGTGATGAACAGCGCCTTTTCTTACGTCGTGATCAGTTCCCTGAAATTTTGGTGGATGCACTGCTTGCGACCGAAGACCGGGATTTTTATCAACATGACGGGGTGTCACCGCTCGCGATTGCACGTGCATTGGTTGCGAACATTAAGGCGGGTCGTACTGTTCAAGGTGGTAGTACGCTGACTCAGCAATTGGCAAAAAACCTGTTTTTGACTCGTGATAAAACACTGTGGCGTAAAGTTCGAGAAGCGTATATCGCGCTAATTTTGGATTACCGTTACAGCAAAGATCGTATCTTAGAAGCCTACCTAAACGAAGTGTACCTAGGTCAAAGTGGAGGTGAAGCGATCCACGGGTTTGGCTTGGCGTCGCGTTACTATTTTGGGCAGCCAATTCAGGAGTTGCGAATCGATCAATTGGCGATGTTAGTTGGGATGGTAAAAGGACCGTCTTACTACAACCCAATTCGTTACCCTGAGAGAACGAAAGAGCGTCGTGATCTCGTTCTGCGCCTGTTAATGCAGCAAAACATGTTGACTTCAGAGCAGTATGAACAAGCTGTAAGTCGTCCACTCGATACGCAAAGCAAGCCACGTATTGCGAGCCGTCAGCCAGCTTATTTCCAACAATTGAGCATTGAATTAAAAGAAAAAGTTGGGGAGCGATTTAAAGCAGAGACCGGACTGCGCGTGTTTACGTCTCTGGACCCAGTATCGCAAAGCAAAATGGAACAAGCTATCGCGAAAAAGATCCCAGAACTAGCTAAACGGGGTGGTAAAGAGTTAGAAGCCGCTGCTGTGGCCGTTGATCGCCATAGTGGTGAAATCCGTGCGATGGTTGGTGGTAAACGTGTCGGTTATGAAGGCTTTAACCGCGCGCTCAATGCCAGTCGTCCAATTGGTTCTTTAGTGAAACCAGCGATTTACTTAACGGCTCTAGAACAACCGGATAAATACAACCTAGGCACGACGCTACACGACACGCCGTTAAGTCTGAAGAGCAGTAAAGGTAACGTGTGGACGCCGCGCAACTACGATAGAAAATATCGTGGTGATGTGCCACTTTACATTGCTTTAGCGAAATCACTTAACGTACCAACCGTGCGCTTAGGTATGGCACTTGGCATTCCTGAAGTCTCCAATACTTTAGAGCGTTTGGGCGTGAACAAAGACGAAATTCGCCCAGTGCCTTCGATGTTTTTGGGTTCGTTTTCTTTGACGCCATTCGAAGTCGCACAGATGTATCAGACTCTGACGAATTCAGGTAAGCGTGCAAAACTGACCGCTCTGCGCTCAGTCATGGATATGGAAGGTAATGTGCTGTATCAATCCTTGCCTCGTTCATCAAGAGCCGTGGATGAACAAGCTGCATGGCTAACGACCTACGCGATGAAACAAGGGGTTGCTCAAGGCACTGGCCGCTTCTTACAAAGCCAGTTTGGTTGGGCTGCATTGGCAGGAAAAACGGGTACCAGTAATGACAACCGCGATAGTTGGTTTGTCGGTGTTGATGGTCGTGAGGTGACGACAATTTGGCTAGGCCGCGACGATAATAAACCCGTGAATCTAACGGGGTCGAGTGGTGCATTACGAGTGTACGCAGAGTACTTGAAGCAGCGTATTCCTGAGCGCTTAGAGCTCCCATGGCCAAGAGAAATCACCACATTAGGGTTCAAGCCTACATCTGATGGAGGTTTAGAAATGAACTGCCGTAGTGATTACAAACTGCCGGTTTGGGATAAAACCGGTCAGATAAAGCAACAGTGTGAGAAGAAATCAAACTGGTTAAATAGCATATTTGATTGGTAGCATCGCCAAATCAACAACATTAGCTTGTTTATCTGATTAATTCTTAGTACATATTAGGGCGTGTTAGTACAGTACTGCTAGCACGCCCTACTTGATCAGATATTCAATAAAGGAAGAAGTGAATGTTCAAAAAGCTGTTATCAAGCCCATCGGTTCGCAACTTTGCGCTTTGGGTTAGTACCTTTTTGATGATCACTCCTTCTGTTTCCCTCGCAAACTCTCTAACAAAAACGGATGACTTGGAACCTCGACCAAAGGTGGCGGTTGTGCTCGCTGGTGGCGGAGCGAAAGGGGCGGCACACATTGGGGTTTTAAAAGCATTGGAAGAAATGCAGATCCCTGTCGATATTGTGACCGGTACCAGTATGGGCGCCTATGTGGGTGGGCTCTATGCCACGGGGATGAGTGCTGATGAAATTGAGAGTTTTATCTACACCGTCGATTGGGGCAGCGGTTATCGAGATCGTGTTGACCGTAGCCAACGTCGAGTTCGTGACAAAGAGTATGAAGACCGCTATCAAATTAATACCGATCTCGGCTTAAGGTTCGGTGAGGTACGAGCACCAACGGGTGTGGTGCAAGGCCAGAACATGTTGCGAGTATTGCGTGAGACTACAGGGAACTTAGGGCGATTCGATTCTTTTGATGATCTTGCCATTCCTTATCGTTCTGTTGCGACAGATATTCTTGCCTTAGAAGAAGTCGTATTGGGCAATGGTTACCTTGTGGACGCCATGATGGCTAGCATGTCTGTACCAGGAGCGCTTCCTCCCTATAAGCTCAATGGCCATATGCTTGTTGATGGCGGCGTCGTCAATAACATGCCTGTCGATGTGGCTCGCGCCATGGGGGCTGATGTCGTTATTGCCGTCGATATTAGCACCGATTACAAAACCGAAGATGAATTTACGGGGCTGTTTACTGTCGCGGACCAACTCTCTAACTATCTCGTTCGTCGTAGTACACAACAGCAAGTGGACGAGCTTGAACCTCAAGATATCTATATTCGTCCCAATGTGGGCACCATGGAAACTGTCGAGTTCGACAAAATGCCTTGGGCTTTTCAAGCTGGGTACGATATTACCAAGCAGTTAAAAGACAAGCTGAAAGAGTTACGCTTGTCCAACGCGGACTATCAAAAATACATCGACCGCAAACAAGAAGTTCGTAAAACTTTGATTTATGGCGATCAGCGTGTGGTTGATGACATTGTGATTGTAAATAACACGCACTACAGCGATGTGTTGTTGACGAATCGTATTGAATTAGAAACCGGACGTCGTATTTCAACGGCCGAAATTGAGAAAGCCGTTGAAAACCTCTACGCGTTAGATCGGTTCGAGCTCATCACTTATCACTTTGAAGAGGTTGATGGTGAGACATTGTTGGTTTTTGATGTTAACGAGAAGTCGTGGGGGCCTAATTATCTCAACTTCCGATTTTTTCTTGAAGATGACTTCGATACAGATAGCCAGTACGGCATAGGGATATCAACCAACTTTACCAACTTGAACTCTCATGGCGCGGAGTTGGCGTTCAACGTAGAAATGGGCACGGATAAGCTGATTGAAGCTGAGTTGTATTCCCCTGTTTTATCTAGCCAAGAACTTTTTGTATCGGGGCGTATTTCCTATGGCAGTGAGAGCCGAAACTTACCTTTAACAGAGCCTCAAGCACCAGATTTAGAGTCAGTAAATGATTTTTTTCCGGTCACTTACGATGATTTTACAACAGAGTTAGCGATAGGTATCCAACCCACATTGTGGCAAGAACTTCGATTTGGCGCTCGCTACTCTACCGGAGATATTGAGCTTTCTACTTTGGCTTCTGCTGGTAAATTGGATTTTGAACGTCGTGGACTGTTTGCCAATTATCGTCTAGATACACTTGATGATTTCGCATTTCCGACTCGTGGACTTTTAGTCGATCTCGAATATTTAGTGTCTCATGATCAAAGTCCTCAGGGCGTTAGCCTTTTAGAGACTGACAAAATTATTGAAGATACCGTTTATGAAATCTCTGCACGATTTAAAGGTGCAGTGAGTCATCAGCGTCATACTTTAGTCGGACATGCTGAATATAGTTTTGTAGAGAGTAAAAACTCATCTTTACCGCTTGATCCCAGAGAGTTGGGCGGCTTCTTAAGCCTATCGGGAATCCCAAGAAATAGCCTGATCGGACAGAACTTATTTTTCAGCAGTTTGGTGTACCGATATAAGTGGTTTGATAATGATTTCGGATTGTTTGAAGCTCCAGTCTACCTGGGCGCATCGGTCGAATATGGCGGTGTTTGGTCTGATAATGATCTGAAACTAAACGAAGCGCCGCTTTACAATGCTGGCTCCATCTTCTTTGGTGTTGACTCACCAATAGGACCAATAATGTTGGCATACGGTCGTACCGAGCAAGATTTGGATGCTGTGTATTTGATCGTAGGAACATCGTTTAATTAACCGGGTATGAGAAAGCAAAAACTTGGCATATTTGGTCAAAATTAGCAGAACTTTAGTCGTAAGTTGCTATGTTGGTCAAAATGATAAGATTTTAATTTAAGGTTAAATTTGCTATTATTTTGCCCACAGTTTGGCCTCTACGGCGCTGTTTCTCAATCATAATTGAATGAAAACAAGGGCAATGGAGAGCCAAGTTTCCAAGGATGTTCACTCCTTTACTTTAACAATAGTAATAATAGAGGAGGAACCGCAATGAGAGGAAAAAGTCGTGCTTGAAGCCTACCGTAAACACGTCGAAGAGCGTGCTGCTGAAGGAGTTGTTCCTAAACCGCTAGACGCAGAACAAGTTGCTGGACTTGTAGAACTTCTGAAAAATCCCCCGCAAGGTGAAGAAGAAGTCATTCTTGACCTACTTGAAAACCGTATCCCTCCAGGTGTTGATGAAGCTGCTTATGTAAAAGCGGGTTTCCTAACAGCAGTAGCAAAAGGTGAAGTTAAATCACCATTAGTGAGTCGTGAAAAAGCGGCTGAACTGCTAGGCACTATGCAAGGTGGTTACAACATCGAACCGCTAGTTGAGCTATTGGATGATGAAGCACTGGCAGAGATCGCAGTAAAAGCGCTGTCTCATACGCTGCTGATGTTTGATGCTTTCTATGACGTAGAAGAGAAAGCGAAAGCAGGCAATGCGCATGCACAGAAAGTACTTCAATCATGGGCTGATGCTGAGTGGTTCCTTTCTAAGCCTAAGCTTGAAGAAAAAGTCACTCTAACCGTATTTAAAGTAACAGGTGAAACGAACACGGATGACCTTTCACCTGCACCTGACGCTTGGTCTCGCCCTGATATCCCAGTACACGCACTGGCGATGCTTAAAAACGAGCGTGAAGGAATAAACCCTGATCAACCGGGTACTATTGGCCCGATCAAGCAAATTGAAGAGTTAAAAGACAAAGGTCATCAATTGGTTTACGTTGGTGATGTTGTTGGTACTGGCTCTTCACGTAAATCTGCAACCAACTCAGTGCTTTGGTTTATGGGTGATGATATCCCTTACGTTCCAAACAAACGAGCTGGTGGGTATGTGCTTGGTGGCAAAATTGCCCCTATCTTCTTTAACACAATGGAAGATGCTGGCGCACTACCAATCGAAGTTGACGTAACTAAGCTCAACATGGGCGATGTTATCGATGTTTACCCATATGAAGGTAAAGTTTGCAACCACGAAACTGGTGAGGTTCTAGCTGAGTTCTCGCTAAAAACAGAAGTACTGATTGATGAAGTTCGTGCTGGTGGTCGTATCCCATTGATCATCGGTCGTGGTTTGACAGACAAAGCGCGCCAGTCTCTAGGTCTTGAGCCTTCGGACGTATTCCGCAAACCTGGTGAAATCGCAGATTCTGGTAAAGGCTACACGCTTGCACAGAAAATGGTTGGTAAAGCATGTGGCGTAGAAGGCATCCGTCCTGGAACCTACTGTGAGCCGAAAATGACGACAGTAGGTTCGCAAGATACTACAGGCCCTATGACTCGTGATGAACTTAAAGACTTGGCGTGTCTCGGCTTCTCTGCTGATCTTGTCATGCAGTCTTTCTGTCACACATCGGCTTATCCAAAGCCAGTAGACGTTAACACTCACCATACACTTCCGGACTTTATTATGAACCGCGGTGGTGTATCTCTTCGTCCTGGTGACGGTATTATCCACTCATGGCTGAACCGTATGCTACTACCGGATACTGTCGGTACGGGTGGTGACTCACATACTCGTTTCCCTCTAGGTATTTCATTCCCAGCCGGCTCGGGCTTGGTTGCCTTTGCAGCTGCGACAGGCGTTATGCCGCTAGACATGCCAGAGTCAATCTTGGTTCGTTTTAAAGGTGAGATGCAACCGGGTATCACACTGCGTGATCTTGTTCATGCCATCCCTTACTACGCGATTCAGCAAGGTCTACTAACGGTAGAAAAAGCGGGCAAGATCAACGAATTTTCTGGCCGTATCCTTGAGATTGAAGGCTTAGAAACGCTAACGGTTGAGCAAGCATTTGAGCTTTCTGATGCATCTGCAGAGCGTTCGGCGGCAGGTTGTACTGTGAAATTGTCTCAAGAGTCGATCGAAGAGTACTTAAACTCTAACATCGTGATGCTGAAGTGGATGATCTCTGAAGGTTACGGTGATCGCCGTACTATCGAGCGCCGCATTACTGCAATGCAAGAGTGGCTAGCAAACCCTGAGCTGATGCAAGCAGATAAAGACGCTGAATACGCACATGTGATTGAAATCGATATGGCTGAAATCAATGAGCCAGTACTATGTGCACCGAATGATCCAGATGACGCTCGTTTGTTGTCTGAAGTACAAGGCACAGCGATTGATGAAGTGTTCATCGGTTCTTGTATGACGAACATCGGTCACTTCCGCGCAGCAGGTAAATTGCTTGATAAGTTCAATGGCCAGTTAGCAACGCGCCTTTGGGTAGCGCCACCAACAAAAATGGATAAAGACCAACTGATTGAAGAAGGCTACTACGGTATCTTCGGACGTGCAGGGGTGCGTATTGAAACGCCAGGGTGTTCACTTTGTATGGGTAACCAAGCGCGTGTTGCAGATAAATCAACAGTAATGTCGACTTCAACGCGTAACTTCCCGAACCGTCTGGGTACTGGTGCGAATGTTTACCTGTCGTCAGCTGAGCTAGCTGCAGTAGGTGCAATTCTAGGTAAGATTCCAACCAAAGAAGAATACCTAGAATACGCGAAGCAAATCGACGCTACGGCAACGGATACGTACCGCTACTTGAACTTCCATAAAATGGATCAATACACCAAGAAAGCGGACGAAGTGATCTTCCAAGAACCGGCATAATCAGAAATGCACAATTCAAAAGCACCTCACATGAGGTGCTTTTTTTATGGGAGCAATTCGCTATACTCGCACCAAATTGATACGAAATAGGCAATCTCGGTGGAATTTGAATTCATTCGTAACACGTTGATGGGCGAGTACTACGTAAAATGTAGCATGGGACATGAGATTGTAGGGCGCTGGTTGCAAGAAGAAATTGGCAAAGATCCGATGAAGATTGCACAGGTTGAAAAGCTAATTGAGCGGTCATTTTTAGCGCCTTCTCAGGAGCATAACCTAACAGGCACGGAAATTAGCTTGATGATTCAGGGCGACGAAGTTCTTGTACAAGAAAACGCATTAGCCCATGAATATGATGTCGAGATGGAAAGTGAGTTCGACTTCTACAATGCAGAAAGTACAGCAAGTTGTGGGATAGAGGATTTCATGGCACTTATCGAACAGTGGAAAGACTTTTTGAACATTTAATGCACAGTTTTGGGTAACTTCTCTGCCGTTGCTTTAAATTTGTGAAAAGGGCGCACCGATATGGTGCGCCCTTTTTGTTTATAGATATGTAAATTGAGGTTAGTTTTTATTATTCAATAACTTAAAAACTTGGCACGTAGATTGGATTATAAGAAGTGTTTCAGGATGAAAGCTTCGGAGATAACTCAATGAAAATAATCAATGCCATTATTAAGCCGTTTAAATTAGACGATGTACGAGAAGCATTGGCTGATGTCGGTATCGAAGGGATGACAGTATCAGAAGTTAAAGGGTTCGGTCGTCAAAAAGGTCACACGGAATTGTATCGCGGTGCAGAGTATCAAGTCGATTTTCTACCAAAGGTGAAAATTGAAATCGCGACTCACGCAGACAATGTAGATCGCGTTGTTGAAGCAATTACAAAAGCTGCGCAAACCGGAAAAATCGGCGACGGTAAAATTTTTGTTTACGATTTGAACCAAGCGGTGCGTATCCGAACTGGCGAAATGGACGCAGAAGCACTTTAAGAATTCAAAGGATTGGAGATACTTATTATGGAATTAACAACAACAGTAACCGAGTTACGTTACGCACTTGACACCTTTTTCTTCCTCATTTCCGGTGCGTTGGTAATGTGGATGGCAGCAGGCTTTGCGATGCTAGAGGCTGGCCTTGTGCGCTCTAAAAACACAACAGAAATTCTTACGAAGAACATCTGTTTGTACGCCATCGCATGTACGATGTTTCTGATTGTCGGTTATAACATCATGTATGTCGATAATGGAGAAGGAGGCTGGTTACCTTCATTTGGTACGCTAATTGGTACTCAAGGTGAAGGGGCCGACCACTCTTTAGAGTCTGACTTCTTCTTCCAAGTTGTCTTCGTTGCAACTGCCATGTCCGTCGTTTCTGGTGCGGTAGCTGAGCGCATGAAGCTTTGGTCTTTCTTGATTTTCTCTGCGATTTTAACTGCGTTTATCTATCCAATGGAAGGTTACTGGACATGGGGTGGAGGCTTCCTAGCAGAAGCTGGATTTAGTGACTTTGCGGGTTCTGGTATCGTACATATGGCAGGTGCTTCTGCTGCTCTTGCTGGTGTGTTACTGCTTGGCGCGCGTAAGGGTAAGTACGGTAAAAATGGTGAAATCTATCCGATTCCAGGTTCTAACATGCCTTTGGCAACGTTGGGTACTTTTATCCTTTGGTTTGGCTGGTTTGGATTTAACGGTGGTTCTCAGTTGATGGTTTCAGATTTTGAGAATGCTACAGCGGTAGGTCAGATCTTTCTAAACACTAACGCAGCAGCGGCTGCCGGTGCAATTGCGGCGCTATTCGTTTGTAAAACTACTTGGGGTAAAGCCGATTTAACGATGATTCTCAATGGCGCGCTAGCTGGCTTGGTTGCCATCACTGCAGACCCTCTATCGCCATCACCACTGTACGCGGTTGCGATTGGTGCGGTGTCGGGTGCACTAGTTGTATTCAGTATCATTGCTCTAGATAAACTTAAAATTGACGATCCAGTAGGTGCTATCTCAGTTCACGGTGTGTGTGGTTTCTTCGGCCTAATGGTAGTGCCACTGAGCAACGGTGATGCAACGTTTGGTGCACAGCTTTTAGGTGCCGTAGTTATCTTTGCTTGGGTATTTGGTGCCAGCCTAGTTGTGTGGGCAATCTTGAAAGCAACCGTTGGGATTCGCGTTACAGAAGATGAAGAAATGGAAGGTATGGACATGCATGATTGTGGTGTTGGTGCTTACCCAGAGTTTGTTACGGTGAAATAATCATTAGCTTGTAATAAATGGTTACACACTTAACACAATAAAACCTGCTCCGATGAGCAGGTTTTTTAATATTCGTCATTGTCTTCTTATTGAACATACATATAATAACGCAACTGATAAACGTTATCATTAGCATGGTAAAGGATTAAACAATGAAAAAACTGCTAACTCTTTCAGCACTAACTTGCGCTACTCTAGCTCCAACAGCAATGGCTGCTGAAGAAGTGAACGTCTACTCTTACCGTCAACCTTTCCTAGTTGAACCTATGTTCAATGAGTTCACTAAAGAAACTGGCATCAAAGTAAACGTAAAATTTGCTAAAAAAGGCTTAGCAGAAAAGCTAGCTCAAGAAGGTGAGTACAGCCCTGCTGACGTTATTCTTACGACAGACATCAGCCGTCTAGCTGAACTGACAAACAAAGGTTTAGTTCAGAAAGTCGATAGCAAAATCATTGAAGAAAACGTACCTGCTCAATACCAAGATAAAGAGAATGAGTGGTTTGCTCTAACTCTACGTTCTCGTAGCGTTTATTCATCACGTGATCGCGTAGGTAAACTAGGCGCAGATTTCAACTACGCAGACTTAGCTAAGCCAGAGTTCAAAGGTAAAATTTGTACTCGTAGCGGTAAGCACCCGTACAACGTTTCTCTAGTTTCAGCAATGATTGCTCACAATGGCGAAGCAGAAACCAAAGAGTGGTTGGAAGGCGTGAAAGCAAACCTTGCTCGCAAACCACAAGGCAACGACCGTGCACAAGTTAAAGCGATCAAAGAAGGCCTATGTGATGTTTCTCTAGGTAACAGCTACTACCTAGGTAAAATGGTTAACGACAAAGAGCAAAAAGCTTGGGCTGATGCAGTTTACATCAACTTCCCTAACCAAGAGACTACAGGCACTCACGTGAATATCTCTGGTATGGCGATGGCGAAGTACTCTCCAAACAAAGACAATGCTGTGAAGCTAATGGAATTCCTAACGGGTGACAAAGCGCAGCAAATGTACGCAGAAGTTAACTATGAGTACCCAGTTAAAGAAGGCGTGAAGCGTTCTGAGCTTGTGGAATCTTGGGGTGACTTTAAAGCAGACAAGCTTTCTCTAGACGATATTGCAGCCAACCACGAAGCGGCAATTAAGCTATTAGACGAAGTGAAATTTGACCTTTAATTCCTTGTGGGGGTATAACAGTACCCCCATTTGATTAAAGGATATGAGATGTATTTGCAACAGCATTTGTATTTCATACAGCCTTGCAGTAATTAGGCGATGAAAGATAAACACTCTTTATGGAAAACCAGTAGTGGGGTAATAACTCTGCTACTGGTTTTGCCGATCTTAGCGATCTTCTACACCGCGATTGGTGAAACGGATGATTTGTTTGCTCATTTAATGGCAACGGTCATGCCGACTTATATTTTTAACACGGTTGCGCTAACTGTTGGCGTAATGGTGCTGTCCTTAATTCTTGGTATTCCAAGCGCTTGGATAATGGCCATGTGTAAACTGCCGACCGAAAAATGGTTGCAGTGGGCATTGGTACTACCTCTTGCAATGCCAGGTTATATCATTGGTTATATTTTTACTGATTGGTTTGATTTTGCAGGCCCGATTCAGATCTTTTTGCGTGATGTAACCGGATGGGGACCTGGCGAGTATTGGTTCCCTGACATTCGTACGTTGCCTGGTGCGACCTTTGTGTTGGCTTTGGTGTTGTATCCTTACGTGTATTTATTGTGCCGGGCTGCGTTTATGGAGCAAAATGTCTCTTTATTGCAAAGCGCGCGTTTGCTCAAGTGCTCTCCATGGGAAAGTTTTTGGCGCATCTCGATGCCGTTAGTAAGACCCTCTATCGCAGTGGGTTTATCATTGGTCGCAATGGAGACCATTGGTGACTTTGGTACGGTAAGTTACTTCGCGGTGAATACGTTAACCACAGCGGTCTACGATACTTGGTTGGGGTACTCTAATCTTAATGCGGCAGCCAAGATTTCTGCCATGATGCTCGTCATTGTAGTACTGCTTCTTAGTGCCGAACGATACAGCCGCCGTAAACAAAAGCTTTTTCAAAGCCAATTTAACAGTCACGAAGATTTTCGTTACGAGTTGACGGGCTGGAAAAAGTGGACCGCACTAGTTTGGTGCTGGGGCTTGGTTTCGGTCGCGTTTATTTTGCCGCTACTACAGCTGATTGATTATGCGATCACTTATTTTGCACAGAGTTGGACCTCAGAGTTTCGTGAATACGCATGGAATAGCTTAGTTGTGTCTGTTATTGCTGCGATTATTGGTGTTGCTGTCGCACTGATCGTTAACTTTACCCATCGAGTCAATGGTAAACGAGAAAGCTTGGCATTTATGCGTCTTTCTTCTATGGGCTATGCAGTACCAGGAACGGTACTAGCCATCGGTGTGATGGTCGCTGTGCTGTTTATGGATCATCGTGTCAACGACGTTGCTAAAGCCATGGAGTGGGGAAGGCCGGGACTTATCTTTTCTGGTTCCATGTTCGCACTAGTATTTGCCATGGTTGTGCGCTTTTCCGCGGTAGCGATTGGTAGTATCGAAAGTAATTTAAATAAAATTTCTCCGTCGTTAGATATGGCATCGCGCACTATGGGTTGTAAGCCCAATGCCATGCTGTGGCGCGTGCACTTTCCGCTGGTTAAGCGCGGTGCACTGATTGCGGCTTTATTAGTGTTTATCGAGTCAATGAAAGAGCTCAATGCGGCTTTGTTACTTCGTCCGTTTAACTTTGAAACACTAGCCACATACGTTTATAACTTCGCCTCGGATGAGCATTTAGAATTGGCCGCTTTACCAGCGGTCCTGTTGGTTCTTGTTGGGTTGATCCCGCTTGTTGTTGTTAACCGTTCACTGGAGCAAAATCACTGATGAGCTGTGCATTATCAATTAAAAACCTAACGTGCCAATATGATGATCAAACCGTACTCGAATCATTGTCTCTTGAGGTAGAACAAGGGCAGATTGTCTGTTTGCTAGGAGCTAGTGGCTGTGGGAAAACAACACTATTAAAGGCCGTTGCGGGATTATTGCCGTTAACGTCAGGCGAAATGAGTCTAAATTGCGTCACAATTGATGATGGGGAAAACTGGTTGCCGCCAGAACAGCGTAATATAGGGATGATTTTCCAAGATTACGCACTTTTTCCTCACTTGACGGTGGAGCAAAACATTGCCTTTGGCTTAAAGCAGTGCTCGACAAAAGAGAAAAATGCCAAAGTTCAAGAGATGTTAGAACTCGTGCATCTTCAAGGTTATGGCGATCGTTATCCTCATCAATTGTCTGGTGGACAGCAGCAGCGTGTTGCGATTGCTCGCTCATTAGCTTACAGCCCAGACTTACTGTTACTGGATGAACCGTTTTCTAATATTGATACGCAAGTTCGCCATGAGTTGATAAGTGAGATCCGTAAGATTTTTAAGGCCCAAGGTGTGACTGCCATTTTTGTTACGCATAGCCGTGAAGAGGCTTTTGCTTTCGCCGATAAAATGGCAGTGATGAACAATGGAGTCATCGAGCAATATGGCACAGCATCTGAGCTTTACTACCAACCTTCAAGTAAATTTGTCGCTGATTTCTTAGGTGGTGGCAGTTACCTTGCTGCTAAACGAGTTTCGAATTCAGAATATGAAACCCACTTGGGCGTGGTTGAAGCCACGGCTCAACAAGATATTCCAGTACAGGCGGAGTGCTCTTTACTGCTAAGACCGCAGCATGTACAAATTCAATCCGATGAAGATAGTTCGGTAACCGTATTGGAACAGCATTTTATGGGTGATCACTGCCGTTATGTGATTAACGCGAATGGTGACCGTTTGTTAGCTACAGCTTCGCAAGCATTAAATATAGGTGAGTCCGTCGCGGTGAAAATTGAAACGCAAGGCGTCCTGGCATTTGCTTAACGCTCCTGAGTATCTTTGCTATCTCGTTTACGACTTTCCAACATACAATAAAAAAGCCCGGCTGTGGAGCCGGGCAAGTGCTCTTCTCCTGTTGATGAGCGCCTTTTCAGACAGCGTTGACTCTCATCATAGTGCTCGAAGCGGGCACAAGGTTCAGTTATAAAGACAAGAAGTCTTTAAACTGTTGAAGAACACGTTCCGCAGTGTCCTTATCTTGCATCTCTGCAAAAATTCGTAGCAGTGGCTCAGTGCCAGAGAAGCGAGCGATGATCCAACCGCCGTTTTTGAAGTAGACTTTCGC
The DNA here is from genome assembly GCF_033337445.1 of Vibrio sp. YT-15. Lineage (NCBI taxonomy): Bacteria > Pseudomonadati > Pseudomonadota > Gammaproteobacteria > Vibrionales > Vibrionaceae > Vibrio > Vibrio sp. YT-15. Next base: position 248,887 of record NZ_JAWOQR010000005.1, on the reverse strand, counting down.
ACCATCTTCATAGCTGACTTTTTCGATTTCAAACTCAAACTCAGGCAACTGCTTTTCAACATAAATCTTGTTGAACAGTACGTCTTTTTGCGCTGGTTTGAACTTGCAATCGCCTTCTGCCATGTAGGCATAGCCGTACTTGCCGTAGATTTCATCCAGCAACTCAGACAGCTTCTTGCCGGTTACTGAAATCATTTCTACCAATAGACTTGATGCGAATACGCCGTCTTTACCTTTGATGTGGCCGCGAATGGTTAGGCCGCCAGAGCTTTCCCCGCCAATCAGTGAGTCATCCGCTTCCATTTTGGAGCTGATGTGCTTAAAGCCTACAGGAACCTCAAAGCATTTCTCGCCATGATCTTCGGCGACTTTATCGAGAAGGTGTGTGGTTGCGATGTTACGTACCACGGAGCCTTTCCAGCCTTTGTATTCAAGTAGGTAGTAGTAAAGCAGCAGTAGCACTTCATTTGGATGAATGAAGTTACCTTTTTCGTCGATAATACCAAGACGGTCCGCATCGCCATCAGTACCGATGCCAATATCGTAACCTTGCTCTTTCACTAGGTGCATCAAACGGTAGAGTGTTGCAGCGCTTGGCGAAGGCATTAACCCACCGAAATCTGGGTTTTTGCCATCGTTAATCACATCAACGTCACAGCGGCCGTTGATTAATACGGTTTGCAGTGCGTTTTTCGCGACACCAAACATTGGGTCGATCAAAACACGTAAATTCGCCTTCTTGATCGCTTCGATGTCGATAAAGTCGATGATTGAGTCAACGAATTCGTTCATCGGATTAATGATTTCAATCAGCTTATCTTCAACCGCTTGTTCAAAGTCGACGCTTTTTACATCTTGCGCAGTGAGCGCGTCTATTTGTGATTCGATTTTTTGGGTGATGATTTCATCTGCGTCACGACCGCCTTCAATGAAGACTTTAATGCCGTTGTAATCGGCAGGGTTGTGTGATGCGGTAATACATGCCGAGTATGCGCAGCCCATTTCTTTCGCTTTAAACATTACGATAGGTGTTGGGACAAATTTGTCGATAAAGCTGACCACAATGCCGTTTGCTGCTAGAACTTCAGCGAACCAACGACCTGCTTTATCGGAAAGAAAACGACGGTCATAGCCAATCACAAAACCGCGATCGGCAACCGATTCGTTATTCGTGATGTTTGCAACTGCTTGAGCGACCAAACGTACATTATCTTTGGTGAACTCCTCACCGATAAATGCACGCCAACCGCCTGTACCAAATTTGATCATGATTCGATCCTCGATAAGAGCGGCATCCCACCGCGTCTTAAATCTTTGCTAGCGAACCGATGCACTTGTAAAACATAAATGCACCGGATAAATCAAAAGGGGAGAAGGACTCCCCCAAAAGATGATTAACCTAGAGTAACGATAACTTCGTTTACTGAACCTTCCGCTTGAACTGGGACAGAGGCACCATTCACTGCTTCACCGTTCACAGTAATCGACTTAACGCCTTTGCTTACTGAGTTTGGGTTAACTACTTTGATGTTGTACGTTGCACCTAGCCATTGACGAGTCACTTCGAAACCAGGCCAGTTCGTTGGGATACATGGATCGATAGTTAGGCCATCGAAGCCTGTACGCACACCAAGGATAAAGTTGGTAACAGCGAAGTAAGCCCAGCCTGACGTACCTGTTAACCATGGGTGGTTTGCACGACCGTGGTCTTGGTGGTCACGACCCATGATGAACTGTACGTATGAGTAAGGTTCTGCAATACGTTTTTCGATGATGTCGTTCTGGTTGTATGGGTTCAGTGCATCGTAGAACTTCATTGCACGATCACCACGACCCAGTTTCGCTTCAGCTACCCAAGCCCATGGATTTGGATGCGAGAAGATCGCACCGTTCTCTTTTACGCCTTGGTAAACACGAGTTACGAAGCCGATATCATCATTCGGTGTTGCAAAAGATGGTGAGTTTAGGTGGAGGCCGTATTCAGAGAATAGGTTCTCATCGACAGCGTCCATCGCTTTTTCGCCGCGCTCTTGAGATACCGCACCAGAAAGTACCGCAAGTGTGTTTGACTCTAGGTGTACACGACCTTCTTTTTGTTGCGCTGTACCGATCTTTTCGCCGTTTTTCGTTAGACCACGGATATACCAGCCGCCTTCTTCGTCCCAAAGGTGTGTTTCACACGCTTCACGCACGTTTGCTGCCATCTCGGTGTATTTTTCAACGTCGGCTTCCTTACCTAGGTATTTCGCTAGGTCGATGAACTCCTGCAGTGCCCAGAAATGTAGGAACGACACCATTGAAGATTCGCCGCCACCTAGGTTCAGACAGTCGTTCCAGTCTGCACGCAGACCTTTACAGATACCGGTTTGACCTACGTATTCAGCCGAGAAGTCTAGCGCGGCTTTCATGTGGTCATAAACCGTTGCATCGCCACTGTCGGCGTAAGGGATCACTTCGTCGAAGAAGCTGTGCTCACCGGTTTCCATCACGTACTTACAGATGGTTGGAACTAGCCATAGGTGATCATCAGAACAGGTGTCTTCGATGCCGTGAATTTTGTCTTCATCAGAAGGTGTTGGAACTACGGTTGGAGATTTAGATGGTTTAACATCAGCTTTTTCTGGATCAAACCAATCTGGATCGAATAGGTGTAGACCGTAGCCCGCTTTTACTTGGCCGCGCAGTAGGTCAACGATACGTTTGCGCGTCATTGCTGGGTTAGCGTGAGGAACTGAGATTGCATCTTGCGCTGTATCGCGGTAACCAAGACCAGTACGGCCTCCCACCTCGATGAATGAAGCAAAGCGAGACCACACCACACACGTTTCCGCTTGGTATAACGTCCAAGCGTTGATCATGGTATCTAGACCTTCGTTTGGTGATTTCACTTGGAACTTGCCACAACGCTCATCCCAGTGTGCTTTGATACCCGCAAATGCGTTGTCGACTTCTGCAAGGTCTTGGTACTTAGCACGCAGACGCTCTCCGTTGCCTTTACCGATACCGAGAATGTAAGCAAAGCGAACTTCTTCACCCGGCTGAATAGTAAATTGCTTATGCAAAGAGCCACAGTGGTTGTAACAAGTTTGCGCTGTATTGAAACACTTACCTTGTTCTACCGCTAACGGGTTTGCTTCGTCACGGTATAGGCCTAGGAAGCTGTCACGTTGGCCGTCGTATGAATCTGGGGCAAATGTTGAAGCTAGGTAGTAGAAGCCTTCGAAATCGTTGGTGTTGTAGTACAGGTCGTACTCTATCACGCCTTCGTTGTAAGCCGTACCTGCCGAGTACAGAGACATCTGATGGTTTTGGTTATCAGATTGAATGTGGCTGAATGAGAACTCAACAAATGAGAATGCACTGATCGTACGTGGTTTGTCAGAGGTGTTTTTAATCACTACATCCCAGATTTCAGCGTCTTCGCCTTTTGGCACGAACAGAGTTTTTGTTGCGGTAATACCGCTGTATTCACATTTGAACTTAGAGTAAGACAAGCCGTGACGAACTTCGTAGTTTGCTTCGTCTAGGCTCTTCGCAACTGGTTGCCAAGAGATTGACCAGTAATCACCTGTCTCATCATCACGCAAGTAAACGTAGTGTCCTGGGCGATCGAATGTCGCATTTGGACGGAATTTAGTAACACGGTTGTATTCTGGAGAGTTGTAGAACGAGTAGCCCCCCGCGTTGTGCGAGATAACCGTACAGAACTTCTCAGTACCTAGGTAGTTGGTCCATGGTGCTGGTACGTCAGGGCGAGTGATGACGTATTCGCGATTCTCGTTATCGAAATAGCCGTATTTCATTTGTGTCTTTCCTTTTTACGAAGCTGCATCAGCAGCCAAAATTTAAAAACTCTTCAAGCGTGATGTTTCGACATCAGTTTTGTATTACTTCCACGGTTTACGGTAATTCACTCCCTGCAAATCAAGCAGAGGTAGATGGCCTTTCAAGCGTGATAAATAGTCGGTCCAATCTCGGTGTTGTTTGTCTGTCCAACATGCTTCTGCCATTGCAGTTAAACGAGGGAAGATCATGTAGTCCATGCGAGGTTGGTTATTGATAATTTCGCACCATAATGCTGTTTGAATGCCCCAAATGCGCTTACGTATTGGGTCGTCAGCAGGCACTTCAGCGAGCGGCTCGTAGTTGTAAGCTTTTTCTAGTGGCAGTGGGTTTGCCCAGTCCACGCCCGGTTCTTCAGGTGCGTAGTCTTGGGTCATATCTAGGTAAGTGGTTTGTGCTGGTTGCAGCACCACATCAAAGCCTTGGCGAGCACAGTTCAATGCCGCTTCTTCGCTTAGCCATGAGTAGATCACCGTATCTTTACTGACTTTGTCGCCGTGTTGAGCTTCTTCCCAGCCCAGCATGCGTTTGCCCAATTTACGAAGTTTGTCTTCGGCATAACGCAAGAAGTGTCCTTGCAAATCTTTGTAGTCGCTGTAACCCAGTTGTTCCATTAGTGCTTGGCATGCTGGGCTTTTTGACCATACGCCGTTAGGTACTTCGTCGGCACCAATATGAACGTAAGGCGCAGGAAAAAGTGCAGAGACTTCTTCTAGCACTTTGTCGATAAATTCATAACTCCCCGGCAGAGCAGGGTTAATGACGTTGTCGTTGTAATGCTGAATACTGCGGTATTCGGTGGTATCTTCCGCTTCTACCAATAGGTGTGGTAACGACTTGATGGCGGCTCGGCAATGACCAGGTACATCAATTTCAGGAATGATGGTGATGCCGCGTTGCGATGCAAATTCGATAACGTCTTTGATGTCTTCTTGTGTGTAGAAGCCGCCGTAACGTTCATCAAAGTGCGTGTACTGTGGTTCATTGATCTCATCCAATCCGCGCCAAGCACCAATATCGGTCAGTTGAGGCAGTGATTTGATTTCAATTCGCCAACCCTCATCGTCGGTAAGATGCCAATGGAACGTATTGAACTTGTAATGAGCCAGTTGGTTGATCAAGCGTTTGACTTGCTTAACGGAGTGAAAATGACGAGCACAATCCAGCATCATACCGCGGTAACGAAAACGTGGCCTGTCCTTGATTGAACAGCAAACTACTTCCATTGAGTTAGGTTGATCGCCAACTTTGATTAGTTGTAATAACGTTGCACAAGCATGGGTAAAACCAGACGAAGATCCTGCTTCAATTTTGATTGACTCTTCGGCTACTTTCAGTTTGTAAGCGCCTTCATCCAAGGTTGGGTTGCCTTTGAAGATGATCTGACTGCCATTGTCTGATGCGAACTCAAATTGGTGAATGCGCTTAAGCTCATCAAGTAGCCATTCTTTAGCTGAATTGGCCAGGCTTGAATAAACCGCGACGCCAGCATGATGATCAAAGCTAAAATAGTGATCGCTGACCTCAATATGGTTTGGTTTTGGCAGCAAGGGCTGTGCATGGGTTAAACTTGCAGGAATCTCACTGCGTTCACGGTATGGTGAAGCTAATACGATAGGCGTGACATCCACTTGTGCGCGCTGTGGGTTTCCATCAACGACAAAGTTGATCATCGCTTCGTTAAAGCCATCCGAGTAATAACGGAATGGGTTCGAACCAATACTGAATTCACAGTAATAGTGATGGTTGGCAGCCAGTACCACCCCTTCTGGCTTAAGTGTGCAAAAACTACCAATTTGAGTCAGTTGACCATTTGAAACGCTGTCTGGAAGAATGTAACGATCGAAAGCGAAAGTTAAGCTCCAGCTGTTTAGGTCTTGGTCGCTCAAGTTATGAAAGGTGAGGCCAAAGCGGCAGTTTTGTTTCTGCTCAGAAAGGACTACGAGATCAACACGATATTCCATATCTACTCCTACGCCGCACTGAGCGAGTAAAGGTTATGTTCTGGTTTGCCAGCAAACATAATTGCGCCTTCAATCGCGTCAAACTGTGGCTCAACAATCCATTGCTGAACTGGTGGTGAAAGCCAACGTACAATGCGTTCAGCTATGCTGCCCATTAAACAAATACGTGTTGCGCCGCGCTTGTTTAATGCCACGAGAAACATTTCTATATCCGCTGCGGTTTGCTTCAGCATTTCAATGGCCAGTGCATCGCCTTGTTCCGCATGTTGGAAAATAGCCGGAGAAAACTGCCCATAATCACGAGGAAGCGCCTGTTTTGACCACGCCACCACGTTGTCGACCTCATTTTCGAAATGCGTCATAACGTGTTGTGCTAGGGGCGTTTTTTCTCTGATGCCATCTTCAGCTAACAAAACTTGCTGAACTAGGCGTAGCCCCATCACTGCGCCGCCACCTTGATCCGAAATAGGGAACTCACGACCACCGACAACATGTTGCTCCAATCCGTTAAGGTAGATGCCACAAGAACCGGTTCCCGCAATCATGATTGCGCCATCTTCGCCATTGTGCGCACCAACGCACGCACCGTAAGCATCGGTATTCAGAGTCATACTGGCAAATGGATGAGGAAGAGACATGAAGGCTTGCCAAGATGCTTTGTGCTCTGCGCCAGCAAGGGCTAAGCCGACGTGCATCGACGCGAAATCTTGTTGTGTCAGACCGCCTTGCTCGGTAGCCGAAGTGATGGATTCAAGAATCGAAGCCATTGCTATTTCAGCACCTAGCATGATGTTGGCACTGCCGCTTTTGGCCTCGCCAAGAAAATTACCTTGTGAATCTTTAATCCTGGCTCGACATGACGTGCCGCCACCATCGATACCGACAAAATACATTCCCATGATTATTCTTCCTTCATATTTTTAGAGGTCGCCAACTGAGAAACATGCTGAGCTTGACTCATTATCGCGAGTAAGTACCAAGCGCCATGCGGGATCCATTGTTCGCCCCAGCGCCAGTTTTGTAACACGTCTTCTTTTTGTGCTGGTGGGTTAAATGCAATGTCTTCCTCGTCTTCAAAGCCGCCAGTGATTCCGTTACACACGCCACCTTTTGCGTTGAAGAAACCATATTGAGGGAGGTAATCAGGGTTGTTACGACCATGGCCATCTAGCATGCACATGTCGTATGGGTTTAAGCCTACAACCCAGTTCAATGCATCTTGAGCAAACACAGAAAGTTGTTGCTGTACTTCTTGCGACGCTATATGCGGTTGAGCAAGGTACGCCATGGTCGCGAGTGAGCCCAGTCGAGCATTCTCGCCTTGCCACCAATAGCCGGATTCATTGTTGTGTGCGACAAAAAATGCCTCGCGTTTTGACTCATTTACGCCTTTAACATATTGGCGAGGGTAACCGAATGGGTTGATCACTCTATTCGATATTGTGATCTCAAACTCACACGCTAGGTTTACGATACGTTTTACCGATTCCGCTCGTGCTGAGTCGTCTTCAATTGATAGATATTCGCATAGGGCAATAACTGGTAGACCAGCTTCGGCTGCGTGAAAATATGGACGGCTGCCGTCTTGGTTTGCTGACCAAAAGTGTTGAATCTGTTCGTCGCTCATTTGGCGTGCAACTAAACGTTGCGCCCACAAACGGCTCTCTTCCAAGTAGCGAGTTTCTTTGGTTGCTTTAAACAGTTCTACACAAGCCAGTAGCGCACAGTATTCGTCGATAATGTTTTCTTCCCCATCATTGAGGTACTGCGTATTGTGCTCTTTTAAGTGCCAGTAACCATTTTCGGCAGCGTTGCGGTATTTTTGTTGATCGTATTCACCGTGAACACTTAAACGCGATGCTGCCGCTAGCGCTGCAATGGCGACACCGCCACCTTGTCGAAAGCCTGCTTGATAGTCGTCAAATTTGTGACCAAGTTGAGTTTCGTACGCGCAAATCTCGCGTTGCGCAGTATCTTTGCTCCACTTGTCAAAGACCGTCATGTAGAAAAAGCCTTTTTCGTTTTGCATACGCACAAGAAAGTCTGCACCGACCAGGGCTTCTTCAATCAGACGTGTACGTGTGAAAGCTGCAATGTCTTCGCTTCCTTCAAGCAACGAAACCCCTTTTAGGATGTTCCAAACCACCATTGGGGTTTGTTGAGGATTCAAATAATTCGCGTATGAAAGGTGACTTAAATACTTGCTAACGTCTCCTGATGCGTCGTACCAGCCGCCGTGTACATCAACCTTTTTATTGGAGTTTAGTACTGGAAGTTGTCGATCTTGTTGATCGAAGATCCCGCCGCAACGTTGCGATTTGAAGTAGTGGATCACATCTGACAAAGTTTGATCCAACAGAATGTGTTCGCCAACGATGAAAGAGGAAGAGCGCGTATCTTCTACTTGCAAGAAATAGTCACCTGACGTTGTGAAAGAGGAAAAGTCGATGAGGTAGAAATAGCCCTGATGCCAGTTCGCCACTTTACCTTGTTCTTCAACCGCAAAAGTTGCCACGGTTTGCTCGCTAGTGGCACAAATCAATTGAGCAGTGTAAGAAGACAAGTGTGGTTGTTCGGTCTGGATAATGGCTTTCTTTGGGCCCAGACGTTCATAACCAATGTGGTTAGTCAGTAGCAGCATTCAATGTCTCCGGGAAACGATAAAAACAGGAATGGGCCAGGCTGAACCTGACCCTCGTTATGATTAATCTTCAAATAAGTAACAGCGGACAAAGTGGTTGTCGGACAGTTGAGTGACGCCCGGTAGTCGTTCGCGACATTTGTCGGTAGCGTGTACACAACGTCCAGCAAATGGACAGCCGACAGATTCTGGTGTCCAAAGTGGGATTTCCCCTTTGTTGCCTTTCAGTTTCTCGTGAATAGACTTCGATGGATCTGGAACCGCAGATACCAACAGTTGCGTATATGGGTGTTGAGGATCGTGAATGATTTCTTCAGTATCGCCCCATTCAACCATGTGACCTACGTACATGACCGCGAGATCTTCAGCAATGTAACGCGCTGTTGCGATGTCGTGAGTGATGTAAAGCAGAGACATTTGTTTCTCGAACTTCATCTCTTCCATCAAGTTCAGAACACCGGCACGGATTGATACATCGAGCATCGATGTTGGCTCATCCGCCAATACCACTTCTGCACCAACTGCGATGTTACGAGCTAGGTTTACACGTTGACGCTGACCGCCAGATAGCTGGTGCGGGAACTTTTGCGCCGTTTCTTTTGGTGGAATAAGACCAACTTGTTCAAGTAGGTCGTACACACGCTCTTCCAGTTCTTTCTTGTTGCCCGGTGCTACTTTCTTATGAATCAGCAGCGGGCGCGCAATATGGTGGAAGATATTGTGCGTTGGGTTTAGCGAGCCAAACGGGTCTTGCCACACCATTTGTACACCTTCACGGTAGGTCATTAAATCGTGACGAGAGGTGATGTCTTGGATATCACGACCTTTGTATTCAATGATGCCATCGGTTGGTGCGTACATTTTTGCAATCATTTTTGCAGTAGTAGACTTACCTGAACCAGATTCACCTACCACTGACAAGCCGCGGCTCTTGTACATTTTGAAAGAGACGTCGTTGATTGCGCGCATCTTAGATTGTTTGATTGAGTTACTGTTTAAAGGGAAGTCCTTAACGACATTTTTACCCTCAATCAGCAGTTCGCCGAATTGTTTGCTCATAATTCTCTCCAGTGTAATTTTTGTTCTTAGCTAGCGTTTTTTTGTTGTTAAACCTTAGCTTGAGCAATGGTGTCGCCGTACAAATGGCAATTTGAGAGGCGACCTGGTTCAATTTGACGTAATTGGGTTGGTACACGTGTACATGCTTCATGTACGCGATCGCAACGAGCTTGGAAGCGGCAGCCCCGTGGTACTTCTAGCAAGTTCAACGGGTTACCTGGAATACCAGTCAATTTGGTCTTTGGTCCAGTTAGTGGAGGGAAAGAGCTACCCAAACCTTTGGTGTAAGGGTGGTAAGGACTTTCCAGAATTTGCTTAGAAGGCGCGACTTCAATCAACTCACCTGAGTACATGATGCCGATACGATCCGAGAACTCGACCATCAATGACAAGTCATGTGTGATGAACAGAATTGAGAAACCAAACTCTTCTTTAAGCGCGTAAATTTTTTGTAGAATTTCACGTTGAACCACTACATCCAATGCGGTAGTCGGTTCGTCCATGATGATCATTTTTGGGTTCAGAGCCAAAGCGATTGCGATTACTAGACGTTGACGCATACCACCAGAGAACTGGTGCGGGTAATCACTCAATCGGCTAGGGTGGATATCAACGATTTCCAGCAGACCTTCAGCGCGTGTTTTTGCTTGAGCGCGAGTCATATTGGTATGACGCATGATGACGTCACAGAACTGCTCTTCCATGGTTAGAACAGGGTTCAAAGCGTTCATCGCACTCTGGAATACCATCGACATTTCACTCCAGCGGAACGCTTGCATGCGATCATCGCTGTACTGAAGGATATCTTCACCGTTGAAGATCACCTCACCACCTGTGATAAACGCTGGCGGCTTATGAAGGCGCATTAGTGAGAAGGCAACAGTGGATTTGCCACAGCCAGATTCACCAGCCAGACCGAATACTTCACCTGGTGCAATGTCGAAGCTCACGTTGTTACAGGCGCGGACATCGCCCGCGTCTGTGATGTAGTCTACGCATAGGTTACGGATGGAAATTAGTGGTGCAGTCATGATTATTTATCTCCGCTCCATAGTGCATTTTGTGGTGCCAGTTCAGGCTCACGTTCTTTCTTGTCTTTTGCTGCTAGTTTTTTCCAGCGTTTCATGCCTTTGTGAGAACGAAGTTGAGGGTTCGCAATTTCGTCAACGGCAAAGTTCAACAGAGCAAGACCAGTAACCAGTAGTGTTAGGGCAATACAAGGTGCTAGTACTTCCCACCATGCGCCAATCAGCATGGCTGATGAGGTTTGCACGTTGTAAAGCATGATGCCCCAACTGATCGTGTTGGCATCACCCAAACCTAGGAACGAAATGACCGCTTCAGTGTTGATCGCCAGCATTACTGAGCCAATGAAGCTCGCACCGACAATCGGGATAAGGTTTGGTAAAATCTCAACGAAGATGATACGGAATGAAGACTCTCCCAATACTTCGGCAGCTTTAACGAACTCTTTCTCGCGTAGTGCCATAGTTTGAGAGCGGACAACACGTGCACCCCATGCCCAAGAAGTACCAGCGATAATCAAGGCAATGGTGAGTGGGCCTGCTTCACCGATAAAGGCCGCCAGCACGAATAGCAATGGATACTGCGGAATTACTAACATGATGTTCATTGCGGCACTCAATATGTCATCCACTTTACCGCCGAAGTAACCTGCCGATATACCAATGACTGTTGCTAAGAAACACACGATGATGCCAGCACCAAAGCCTACACCCAGTGATACTCGTGCACCGTAAGCCACCTGCGACCAGATATCGCGACCCATTCGGCTAGTACCTAATACGTGGTCGGCCTTTTTAGACATAAGCAGTGTACGACGATCGTCTGCTAGGTTTTTAGCGACCCAACCATCAGGGTTGTTTTGTGCCTGTTTTACGACAAAGCTAGGGTATTCGTGTGGATTACCGGTTCGCTTGTCTGGCGCATGTTTCGTAAGTAAAGGAGCTGCGATCGCAACGAATACGAATACGGTAACAATACCAAGACCGATTCGAGCGAATGAGTTACCTAAAATAAGTTTGAATAGTTCTTTCATGATTATTTGCCTCCCGTACGTAGGCGAGGGTCTAGAATCATGTACAGCATGTCAGCCATTAAGTTGAAGCACAGCATGAACATCGTCATGATAATTAACTGACCTTGAAGTACTTGGTAGTCACGAGCGTGAATTGCGTTCAATAGAACAGTACCTAGGCCTGGGTAGTTGAAAATCATCTCGATGATTAATTGACCTCCAATGGCCATACCTAAAGACATAGACAGTGCGGTAACACTTGGAAGTAGTGCGTTACGTGCGGCGTAATTAAAGACGACGCGGTTTTCACTCAGCCCTTTACCTTTAGCCATCGTGATATAGTCTTCGGCGAGAAGGTTGATCATGTTGTTACGCATGTTAACTAGGAAGCCACCAATTTGAACGATGGTTGCACAGAATAGAGGTAGTACAGCGTGGTAACCCACGTTCTTGATGAACTCCCAGCTTGTCCAATCAGGAATAGTACCTGGCGTGTAAGCATAGCCAGATGGGAACCATTTCAGGCCAATCGCAAAGGTAAACAGCGCTAACATTGCGATAACCATTTGTGGAATAGCTTGAATGATCAATGTGCCAGGCGTTACGAATGCATCGTACTTACTACCGCGCTTCCAGGCGGCAAAAATACCAAGGACAGAAGCGATGGAGAAAGAAAGTACAACCGCAGTACCAGCTAGAAATAGTGACCAGCCAAATGCACTACCTAGTAAAGAATTAACTGAAAGTGGGTAGAACTGGATTGAGGTGCCCAATTCCCAACTTAGAATGTTTTTAATGTACGAGAAGTACTGAATGTAAATTGGCCCATCAACGAAACCGAGCAGTTCTTTCATTGCTGCGATTCGTTCTGGAGTCACCTGTACTGAAGCATTAGCAAACATCATGGTAACTGGGTCACCAGGCATTGCTCGCGGAATAATAAAGTTTAACGTCGCTGCAACTAAGAGCGCGACAAGATAGAACGACAAACGTCTTAAAAAATAACCCATAACTCACACCTTACTCACCCAGATTTTTTCCCTGTTTCTGGTTTCAGGTCGCTCCTAGCGAAATTTAGAGCGAAAAATCCCCTGACGACGAGCGCCACATATTGGTTTCGTTAACAAGGGATTTTTATAGGCGGCACACGGGATGTATGCCGCTTGAAATGAACTTCTACTTATTTAACTGGTTTTAGGTCCAGTACGTGAAGTAGACGCTCTGGGATACCTGCCCAAATGTTTGGACGGCCCTTAGGGTTTTCTTCGTTCCACCAACCAGTGAAGCGAGTTGTGTTGTATTGGTACATGTACGCGCCAGATAGCACAGGAATAGTTACTTGGTCCTGAGCAATGATCTTCTGAATGCCATGAGCGATCTCTAGCTGTTCTTGCTTATCTGCTGTCTTGTAGAAGCTGTTAAGAAGACCGTCTAGCTTATCGTTCTTGTAGAAGTGCATTGCAAAGCGAGGCATGCCGTCACCAGCTTGTAGCTTCGAGTTGTAGCCACTATCCCAGTACAAGTGTGGATCTGCACCGTGGAAGTAGTTGGTGTAAGCAACGTCGTAAGTACCTTCTAGCATTGCTTGGTTGTATACCGAGAAGTCCGGTGTACGAGCACGAGCTTTAATACCCACTTCTGCTAGTTGCTCAACGGCTAGTTGTACTGTGTTGTTGAAGTCAGTCCAACCGTTTGGTGATTGAATTAGAAGCTCGAAAGACTTGCCAGATGGTGTATCCACAAAGCCATCTTTGTTTACATCTTTGAAGCCAGCTTTAGCTAGAAGCTTTTTCGCACCTTCCGCGTTGTATGTGTTGTAGCCTTTGTACTTGTTGTGCGTCTCTTCATCAGACCAAGCTTCGAATGCGTAGCCAAGGCCAGATGCGAAGTCGTTCACTGTACCGCCGCCGTAGAAAGCGATATCAATAATAGTTTGACGGTCTAGCGCCATAGAGAACGCACGACGGAAGTCAACGTTAGTTAGCGCTTCGTTTTTCGCAGCGTCTGGGTTTTTGAAGTTCACTACAAATGCTTGAGTACCCGCTGGTGGGTACCAGTAGTGGTGATTCGGACTTGCTGCAGCGTACGTACGGTCGATGTCTGGTACGAATGAAGACGTCCAGTCCATTTCGCCGTTAACGATTTTGCCCAAGAATTGGTCGTTGTTCGCGATTTGCGGGACACGCAGACAGTCTACATCTAGGTTGTCTGCATCCCAATAATTCGGGTTCTCACACTGGATATATAGCTGCGGTGTGAAAGTGTCGATTTCGGTAAATGGACCACTGCCTACTGGATTTTCGTTTGTGAATGTTGCTGGATCTTTTACTTTGCTCCATACGTGCTTAGGTACGACGGGTACTTTCGCAATTTCGTAAGGAACGTTTGAGTTTGCTTCGCTTAGACGGAATTTAACTTGGTAGTCGTTAACTTTTTCTACGCCAGTCACCCAAGAGTTGATACCAGATTGGTCTAGCTCTGGCTTCTCTTTAACTAGGTTGAAAGAGTAAACAACATCATCAGCGGTAAACGCTTTGCCATCAGACCATTTTACGCCCTTACGGATATCGAAGGTTACGCTCATCAGGTCATCAGCCATGGTAAAGTTTTCTGCTAGACGAAATACAGGCGTGTTACCGTGCATTTCGTTAAAAACAACGAGCGGCTCGTAAATAAAGTCGGTTGTTGTGTGCAGGTTAGTTGCACCCAAGAAAGGGTTAAAGTTACGAACGAAAGTTGTAAACTCTTTAGGGTGGATAGTCAGTTCACTGCGTTCAGCCGCAGTAGCTACCGATGCAAAACCTGTAGTAGCCGTTGCAATAATTGCTGTTGCTAGTGCTGTTTTTTTAATATTGGCAAGCATAGCTGTTCCTTACTATTTGCTTTCATTTCACTAAATGGAATTGAATGTCATCAATTGATAAACACTCTCTAAGACCTACCTCTTGTACATGCCTTACTCATTACAACATTGAGTTTCGCCAAGAGTGGCCTGTAGGCCTTAGGCAGGAGTAAGAAAACACCTTATCCATAAAATAATCAAACTTGATTCCCGTTAAAAACGTTAAAATCTCTGAGCTCTCCGTTATAAACGTTATTTTGGCTAATTTTAACCAGTAGAGGGACAAAAAATAAACGTTGATATGCGTCGCAGTTTATATCCTTGTTAATAATGAGTGTTGGTGATTACTAACCTGGTAATCCATTTAAAATATACGTTTCTTGCTTGGTTTCTAGGTTCGGAGATCTCGCTCACATGCAGAAATGGTGTTAATTAATCAGCTAAAAATTAATCTGCCGTTCTGTTGTGATTAAGTTCGCAATCTCTATCAATAGTTCGTCAAAATCCGCTTGTTATCTGAAAAATGGCCTTTTTTATCGACAGTTTTCTTCCGTTTGTCGTCCTTTTTTTATTGTATGAATGAAGTTTTTTGGTTGCTCGAACTTACCTAATTAAGGCCAGTTAAATGGATAAGATCGTACGTTTTGAAGACCAACAATAGATAGCGATGTCTAACCGAATGTTCGTTATTGGAAATATGTTAATGGGGTAGGAAGAGGCGGTCTCTTTTATCTCTAGGAAGGGAATACTCGAATAACAAAAAAGCCCAGCATGCACGCTGGGCTAGTTTTTTTGATAAATATTAGCTGGTCAATAGTCGCTGTAGTTTATCTCGTTGTGCTTCTATGTATGCTCTCTCGGGGCTCTGTTCTTTGCAGTGTTCGAGAATGAACTCTATCGAGCTTAGCACCGTTCTCCAACGTGGTGTTTTGGGTAATGTTTCTATACGCATGTATTTATCTAAAGTGCGTGTTTGCAAAGTACTACGGTCTAGATAAACGCGCCACAAGCCACTTTGCTCTGCAAATGCGAACTTACTTTCACCCGTTACAGATTCCCAATACTCTAAAGCATGTGTCATTGCGTCTACTAGAACTTCTCGCATAAGTTCTTGCTTGTCTTTTTTATTACCGAGCGCTTTGTCTGCAAGGCGCGTAAATTCTCCGCCAAGCTCTTTTAGCTTTTGCAATTGGTCTTTGTCACCATCAAATGCATAACTTGAAAGCACTTCTACGGCGGTTTCTAGATTATGTATGCGAGCGGCACTGGCTCCACCGCCGACATTAAAGATGTACATGATATCTAACCCTGAACCTTCAGGGAGCTTAAGAATGTCTGCTTCGATGTTCTGACGAATATCTTCAATATAGATATCAATCTTGCCACAGTAATGAGGTTGTTTGACGGTCAGATATTTAGGGGCAATCAGCTCATCAGCAGATGAGCGCTTTAGCTGTTCTAAGCTGCGCTTGAATAGCTTACAAGCAGCTTCGTTAGCAAAGCGAATACGCTTGTCTTCACGTAGACAGATGATAGCTTCAGGAGCCGATTCTAGCTGTTCCAACAAACGACCTTGAGTCTCAAGTAAGCTTGCTTCAACGACTGCACGCTGTCTAAGTTCAGACTCTAGCACTTTGTTTTCCATATGGCGCATTTCTGCTTTACTTGCCGTTAAATGCGCTTGGATACGTGCCGCCAACTCTTGTTTATTAAATGGTTTCGATAAATAGTCGTTGGCTCCTGCCTCAAAACCTCTTACACGATCTTCTGTTTGACTGAGTGCGGTGAGCATAATGATTGGCAACTCGGCATGATCATAGGTTTCACGTAGTTCACTACAAACTTGGTAGCCACTCATGCCTGGCATCATGATATCCAATAACAGAAGTTCCGGCTTCTCTTGCTCGACGAGCGCTAACGTTTCTGGCCCATCGGAGACGGTACGCACACGATAGCCCTCTAAACGTAAAAAGCTTTCAAGCACGCGTAAGTTTACTGGTTCATCGTCAGCAACATACAGTAACGGGCCGTCTGGGTTCTCTGGAAGTGATAAGTCTTCACTGTTCTCTACATTAACTTCAGGGATTTGGAAGTGTCCGTGCGCAGCTAGAGTCTGGGTTGCTTGGATTTCTTCTTCACTGGCGAGCGGTAAAGTGAAACTGAAGGTAGTTCCGACCATTGGTTGGCTACTGACGTATAACGAGCCTCCCATTAATTCGATCAATTGCCGGCTAATGGAGAGCCCAAGCCCTGCACCTTGACGATAACGGCTCGCGTCTTGCCCTGCTTGGATAAGTGGTTCAAAAATATGCTCAAGTTGTTCTGCGGGAATTCCTTGTCCAGTATCCACGACTTGTACGCGTACATGATCATCTACCACATTAGCGGAGATAACAATTTTACCTTCTGAGGTGTATTTAATCGCATTGCCAATCAGGTTATATAGCACTTGTTCAAGGCGTTGCGGGTCAGCTGATACTGCTTTTAAATCCGCTGGGACTTGGTTGATGATGCGGATGGTTTTACTTCCAAGTAAATGACTAGAAAGCTCTAAAACCAATCGTGTTGCACTGCCCAAACTCACTGCTGATTTCTGGATATCCATGCTTCCATAACGCATTTTATGATAATCCAACAAGTCATCGACTAGATTAGCGAGACGCTGACCACTTTTAATGATGATATCAAGCTGATATTTCTGGCTAGCGGGGATCGCACCATTGGCGCCGGACGCTAAGGTTTCAGCAATCCCGACCATGCCGTGTAACGGTGTACGAAGTTCATGAGAAGTCGTGGCTAAGAATTCATCTTTTAATTTATCGGCCAATTGCAGTTCTTCATTCTGTTTTTGAATGATCTGTATGTTGCTTTCTAGTTCTTCATTTTGCTTCTTAATGGTTTGAATCTTCTCTCGAATAGAGCGTTGCATTCGTTCAAAGCTTAACGCAAGCCGACCAATTTCATCTTTACGAACCGTATTAAAAGACGTGTCATCAAGATCCCCTGCAGAGACCTTTTCGGCAACCCAAGTCAATTTCAGCAACGGAGAAGTGATAAAGTTTGATAAATAGTGAGAAGCGATCACCACAAGGATAATGGCGATCAACATAGCGATAACGAATAGTTTTTCGAGTTGATGGATACGAGCGAAAGCTTCGTTTTCTGGTAACTGTACGACGAGCGCCCAAATCACACCACGAGTTTCAATCGGTGCATAAGCCGCGATGATCTCTTCACCTAAACCGTTTGTGTAAGTGCCGACACCAAATGCACCAGAGAGTGCTTTATCGATCACTTCTAAACTGTTCTTAATGTCGTCTTGTTTCGTGTTAATTGTGCGAGGTTGGTGATCATTTCCAACCAGCAAGGTGTTAATGGATGACTCTCGATTAGCGTCTGCGGCTAACTTAGTGATGCCATTATTTGGCAAGCGGAACATGGCATAGCTGTGTAGATAACCTTGCTGAACAATTGGTGCACCTAGCCAAGCGACTGATTTACCCCCTTCCAGCTCGAAGTCAGACACAATCACAGGAGTGTAGTCTTCGTTTACTTTTCGACGTTCAGTCACATCATCGGCGAGACGCTTGAAAGTTTTGCCAAGTGCCGAGTCTTTGTAGGGGCCTGATAACAAGTTCGTTCCGTAGTTATCGTCTTTGTTGATCGAGTAGGTGACGTTACCATTGATGTCGACCAGCAAAATGTCATTAAAATCAGAGCGCTTGAGGAGCTCCAAGTAGGCCCAATGATAGCGTTTATGCAAAAGTCGGTAACGTTCACTTCCTACATAGTTGGATGACTCGGGTAACGTTGAGGTTTTGATTTGGTCTCCGCTGCCCTCGATGTAGCGCTGTTGGGCGTTTTTACGAGACTCTTCAATATCATTGCCTAAACGACTAAAAGCATTGACGAGACCGTAGAATCGGCCACCACTGGCGTAAGCCAACTCTGAGCGCACAAAGCCCATGACTTCGGTTTCTCGTGCCTCAAAGTAGTCGATGATTTGCTGCTGTTTTGTATCTCGAACAGACAGTAAGTGCGAGGTGCTTTGTTCTTGCAGATCTTTACTGTGGGACTGCAAGAAAAAGATCGCAGTAATGGTAAGAGGTGTGATACTGAGCACCAGAAATGCGGTCATCAGTGTACTCTGAAGGCGCTTAAATTTCTGTTTTTTGTAGAATTTAAACATGGATAAGATTACAACTCATAATGGGCAGTTCTAAAACATAATTCGCTGCCGAGGTTCTCGTTAAAAACGGATAAGATGTTCAACTAGATAGAATTAACAAAATTAACGAGTTTTTTTTCTTTGACAAGAAAGTTAGTTGTAAAGCGTGCAGGGTGACGCAGTTTTTCTTATGAGTGTTGAATTTATGAGAAAAAATCGCGCAGGTTTGTGCCTGCGCGGAGGGAAGTTATGATTTTTTCGCGTAGTAGATAGAAAATTTATTGGTCTTATTTAGCGTCTCGCAATTATTAAACGCCCGCTCGATAATTGGTGGGTATTTTAAGAAGCTATTCGCGACAATCACCATTTCGCCGTCTTTGGTTAGGTATTGTGGCGCCTGACCCAACAAGGTTTCCGCTGCGTTGTAATTTGTGTCTAGACCACTGTGGAATGGCGGGTTGCTGACGATAAAGCGGTAGTCTTTTTCGGTATCCGAGTATATATCTGATGCAAATACGCGTCCGGATAAACCATTCGCTTCTAATGTGGCTTGGCTAGAAGTGATCGCATAAGCATTAATGTCACACATCTCAATCGCGATCTCTGGATTCGCTTTCGCCATAAACGCACCGAGTACACCTGCACCACAACCAAAGTCGAGCACTTTGCCCGACAGCTTAGGTAAGGTTTCAAGCAGCAATCGGCTACCTAAGTCGAACTCGCCATGGCTGAATACGCCAGGTAGGCTCTTAACCGCTAGCGACTGCTCACCGAGTGTAACAGTGTAAGACTTAAACCAATCTGCTTGGTTGAAAGGTTTTGGCTCATTGAGGCAATTACCCCAGTAAAATGAGCAGCGACGAGCAGAGTCGTACTTGTTCACAGGGCCGTATTCTTGGAACATCTTCTCGATGCTCTTGATGCCGGAGCGGTTTTCACCAACGATGACGATTTCAGTGTTAATGCCCAGTTTCGCCATCAACATCGCCAGCAAGTATTCTGCTTCAGCTTTTGCTTTTGGCCAGTATAAAAGGACCATGTCTGCTTTTGTTTCAACATCAAACACAGAGCCAAAATGACTTTTCACTTTGTCAGAGGTTTGAATTTGGCGGTAGTAGCTATAGTTGGAAGTAAACACTTCAACAGACTCACAATGAGCCACTAACTCAAGAGGAAATAGGTCTTCAACTTCACCAGCGACTAAAACGTGTTTTCCGTTGAAGTATTCAAGTTGGCGCTGAGCTATTTGGCTAGGAGCGATATAAGCAGACATAAATTTGGTTCATCAGAAATAATTTGGGGCAGATTTTCGCACAATCTGCCCCAAGCTTGAAGTGATTAAGCGGTGACTAGCTGTTGTCTTGTTGGTTAAGGAAGTCTTTGAATTCTTCCTCGTAGATATTAAACAGTACCATGGTCACGGCAAAAATAAGTGGGCCGTAGATAAGACCAATCAAACCAAACAGATGCAGACCACCCAGTAATGAGAAGAAAATCATAAGGGTATTCATGCCGGCGCTGCCTTGCATTAGCAACGGACGTAATAGGTTATCTATAGAGCCAACGATAACTACACTCCACACCGTCAAGAAGATAGCCCAAGTCATATCGCCTGTTAAGAACAAGTACGCTGCTGCAGGAATCCAGATTAGCGCGGTTCCTACCACTGGAATGAATGATGCAAAGCCCATCATTGTTCCCCAAAATAACCCAGGGAAACCGGCGAGCCACATACCGATACCGCCAGCCAAACCTTGAGCAATCGCTGTCATGAATGAGCCCATTACGGCTGATTTAGAAACTTGCTCTATCTCTGTCAATATTCGGTCTTCTTGGCTACGTGAAAGTGGCAGAATATGACGAATCGCAGAGATAATTTTGTCGTGGTCACGAAGCAGAAAAAACAACACAAACAGCATTAGGAAGAAGTTCATTAGGAAGTTGGTTGCGTCTCCTAAAATCTTTGCGCTAATAGCAACTAAGTTAGAGCCAAACGATGTGGCAAATTGCCCAATTTTCTCAGCGATGGCTTTGGGCTCGATTTTATCAAAAGGTAAGTACTCATTAACAATCGCTAAGCCTTTGATAACGAAAGGATGTTGGAATATATCTTGGATACCACCATTGGTAACCCAATTATATGTATTTTGTGAGAAAACAGAGCCTTGCTGAACAATGGCGGCAAACACAAATAAAAGCGGGATAACAATAATAAACGTCAAGACGACACATGACAGCAGTGCCGCCATATTGGGGTGCTTGGGAATTTTCTGCTCAAACCATTCGTGTATCGGAAACATGAGCAAAGAAATGATAAAAGCCATCACAATGGAATTGATATATGGCTCAACCAATAAGTAGCAAGCAAAAGCAGCGGCGAGTAAAGCAACCATTAGTACTCGGTGACTCGACGTTATTTTTACATTATTTGGCATGGTATTAGTCCAACTTACAGGTGACGTTTACGGTTTATGCCTTCAATGATGGCGTGTAACCTTTATTACTTTGCACTCTTAACTCTTTCAAGCTTATGACAATGCCGAATTAGAGCAGGGCGATGTACCTTGCTATAATGACTACAAATCAGTCGGTTATCAATCAAGAGATGAGCTATGGGTTGTTGCAACGGTGATAAAAAGTGTCAAACTGAGAAAAAAGCTAAGCGAATACCGTGGTTTGGCATTGTCGTTGGGGTATTAGCGATATTGGTTATTTTGAATTGGCAATAAAAAAGGACCGTTACGGTCCTTTTCTAAATGCGTTATCGCCGTTTTTAGCGATTATTTCGCTTCTTCTGCAAGAACAGCAAAACAGCGGTCAGCCGCTTCTAGTGTGGCATCAATCTCTTTTGAACCATGAGCGAGTGAAGTAAAGCTCGCTTCAAACGCAGATGGCGCAAGGTAGACACCGTGTTTTAGCATTAAGTGGAAGAAACGCTTGAAGCGTTCTACATCGCACTTCGTTACGTCTTCGTAGCAAGTTACTTTTTCCTGGTCAGTGAAGAAGAAGCCGAACATACCGCCCACTTGGTTAACAACTAGCGGAATACCGTGTTTTTCTGCTAGAGACTTAAAGCCTTCAGCAAGTTGTTTCGTTTTAGAAGCTAGGCGCTTTTCGTTGCCTTCTTCTTTTAGAAGGTTCAAACATGCGTAGCCTGCTGCCATTGCGACAGGGTTACCGGAAAGGGTACCAGCTTGGTAAACTGGGCCTGTAGGTGCAACGTATTGCATCACTTCTTTACGGCCACCGAAAGCACCTACTGGCATACCGCCACCAATCACTTTACCCAGTGTCGTTAGGTCGGGTTTGATGTTGTAGTGTGCTTGCGCGCCGCCTAGAGCAACACGGAAGCCTGTCATTACTTCATCAAAAATTAGTAGCGCGCCTTCTTGATCACAGATTTCACGTAGCCCTTCGTGGAAGCCTTCCACTGGTGGAATACAGTTCATGTTGCCTGCTACTGGCTCAACGATGATACAAGCAATTTCGCCTTTGTTAGCAGCAAATAGCTCGCGTACAGAATCTAGGTCGTTGAATGTTGCTGTTAGCGTGTGCTTAGCAAAATCTGCAGGAACGCCAGGAGAGCTTGGTTGGCCTAGAGTTAGTGCTCCAGAACCTGCTTTTACTAGCAAGCTGTCAGCGTGGCCGTGGTAACAACCTTCAAATTTCATGATCTTGTCGCGACCGGTGAAGCCACGTGCAAGGCGAATCGCGCTCATAGTAGCTTCAGTACCAGAACTTACCATGCGGATTTGCTCCATTGATGGAACAAGCTCAGAAACTAATTCTGCCATCGCGATTTCAAGCTCTGTTGGCGCACCGAAGCTAAGACCGCGTTGCGCTGCATCAATTACTGCTTCGCGGATAACCGCGTGGTTGTGGCCAAGAATCATTGGACCCCAAGAGCCAACGTAATCAATATACGCTTTACCATCGGCATCAAAAATCAGTGGACCGTCTGCTCGTTCGATAAATAGCGGAGAGCCGCCAACGCCGTTGAATGCACGAACTGGTGAATTGACACCGCCAGGGATGGTTTGCTGAGCTTTTTGATACAGCTCTGATGATTTGGTCATGGGGTTATCCTCTTTTGATTGCTCGGACCAAGTGGAGCGCATTGTACCTAGCTATAATCAAGTTAGAAACGTTTTGCTTAATTTATGTGTTGTTTCGCAGTGTAATCTTATATATCCGCATCTGTTATAAAGAATCGGCGGCGAATACTTGAACGAGTTTGTCAGGTATTGGATAATCGTCTCAATTAGCACAAATTTGACGTCTTGCTTCAGGCTTGACGCATTACACGAGTGAGAGAGGTCTTCGTGAGCGAAGTAAACGTACCATTATCTTTTTCTGACGCAGCAGCATCTCGCGTTAAAGCATTGATTGCTGAAGAAGAAAACCCAGCATTGAAACTGCGCGTATACATTACTGGCGGCGGCTGCAGCGGCTTCCAATACGGCTTTACTTTTGATGAAAATGTAAACGAAGGCGATACGACAATCGTAAACAGTGGTGTAACACTGGTTGTAGACCCGATGAGTCTGCAATATCTCGTTGGCGGTATTGTTGACTACACAGAAGGGTTGGAAGGAGCGCGCTTCTTCGTAAATAACCCCAATGCAACGACAACATGTGGTTGTGGTGCATCGTTCAGTGTGTAATTAACACCTAACAGGCAGCTAATGGCTGCCTGTGCTTTATGTAGAAGGATGTCACGTAAAGCGCACGCTCGCAGATATGCAGAGAAATAATAAAAAGGACTTTATATGTCTGGACTTTCTTTTGGACGCCGAATTGTCGAGCGCCCTTGGCTAGTATCTCTTATCCTCGTCTTACTTCTTGTTGCATGGCTAACCATCGGCCAACTCAAAGCACAAGATGATCATCCTAACTCTTCAACATCCACGAACACGACACCACTTGCAAAGGTGATGTTTGATACTTTTCTTGCCGAACCTACCAGTAAAACCATTGAATTGTATGGACGAACAGCGCCCAATCGTCAAGCGCGTCTTGGCGCCGAAGTTGCCGGTAAAATAGTCAGTCTTAACATAAAGAAAGGCCAAGCGGTCAAACAGGGACAAGTGATCGCAAACATCGATAAGCGCGACCTTGGCATTCAACTTAAACGGGCCCAGGCGATGCTGTTGGTTAAAGAGAAAGAGTTTAATGCAGCTAAATCGCTAAAAAGTCGCGGACTGCAAGGTGAGGTTGCATTTGCGACAGCGCAAGCAGCGTTGGTAGATGCACGTGCGAATTTGAGTAACGTGCAAACGGCTTTAAGAAATACTGAGGTTAAAGCGCCATTTGATGGCATCGTAGATCATCACTTTGTTGAGTTAGGTGATTTTGTCGGGATTGGCGATCCTATTGCGACGGTCATTGATTTGGATACTTTAGTGATTGAAGCCGATGTCAGTGAACGGCATATACAATATCTTAAGGAAGGCCTAGAAGCCGACGTAAGAACCATTAACCAACAGCATCATCAAGGTCGTGTACGCTACATTGGACGTGTTTCTTCTGCTTCTACTAATACGTTTCCAATTGAAATCGAAATTGATAATCAAGACGCAAGAATTCCTGCTGGTATGAGCGCAGAAGTACAGCTGCCTTTGAGTGAAGTGTTGGCGGTAAAGATTACGGCTGCCATGTTAGCACTAGATGAAGAAGGTAACTTAGGTGTCAAGACACTGCGTAATGAGCATGTTGAGTTTGTTCCAATTCAACTCGTTAAGGCCGAGGATGATGGTGTGTGGCTCTCTGGGTTAGGAGAGCGTGTAGACATTATCGTGCTGGGACAAGGTTTTGTGCGAGATGGTGATCAAGTACTGGCCAATAAAGTTGATGACGTAGTTATTGAAGCGGCTAATGAGCAGTAAGGAGCACCTATGTACACTCTGATTGATGCTGCGTTATCTCGCGCTCGCACTATGCTGACATTGTTGGTGATGATATTAATTGCTGGTGTCATTACTTACGTCACAATCCCCAAGGAATCGAGCCCTGATATTACCATTCCGATCATTTATGTTTCTGTTGGACATCAAGGCATTTCTCCTGTCGATGCCGAACGTTTATTAGTTCGGCCAATAGAGCAAGAGCTGCGTTCAATTGAAGGCGTAAAAGAGATGACCTCTGTGGCATCAGAAGGTCATGCTTCGGTGACGCTGGAATTTAGTGTCGGAGTGGATCTTGATAAAGCGATGGCAGATGTGCGTGATGCGGTTGATCTTGCGAAGCCAAAGTTACCAGAGGACAGTGATGAGCCGACGGTAAACGAAGTCACGTTTGCATCTGAAGAGCCTGTTTTGACCGTTGTGCTCTATGGCACCGTACCAGAGCGAACCATTGTTCAGATTGCCAGAACGTTACGTGATCGTTTGGAAAGTTTCCGTCAGATTCTTGAGGTTGAAATCGCAGGAGATCGCGAAGACATCGTGGAGATAGTTGTCGATCCGCTATTGATGGAAAGCTACGGTCTCGATCAAGCGGATATCTATAATTTAATCGCCTTGAATAACCGAGTTGTGGCAGCGGGGTTTGTCGATACTGGGTATGGACGCTTTTCGGTAAAAGTCCCATCGGTTTTTGATTCACTGAAAGATGTGCTTGAACTACCGATCAAGGTGAATGGCAAAGAGGTGATCACTTTTGGCGATGTGGCGACAGTACGACGTGCATTTCGCGATCCTGAAAGTTTTGCTCGTTTAGATGGCGAATCTGCCATCGTTTTGGACGTAAAAAAACGGGCAGGGGAAAACATCATTGAAACGGTTGAGCTGGTAAAAGAAGTACTGGATCAGGGACAGAAGCGCGCCGAGTGGCCCGACAATTTGCAAGTTAAATACACTTGGGATCAATCCGACGATGTCAAATTGATGCTCAGTGATCTACAAAACAATATCTTATCCGCAATTATCCTCGTAGTTATCGTCATTATTGCCATATTGGGGGTTAGGACCGCGCTTCTCGTGGGGATTTCTATTCCAGGATCGTTCTTGACTGGGTTGTTGGTGTTATCGGTATTTGGGCTGACGGTCAATATCGTCGTACTGTTTGCTTTAATTATGGCGGTAGGCATGTTGGTGGATGGTGCCATTGTGGTGACAGAGTTTGCAGATCGGCGCATGCAAGAAGGAACGCCACGTAAAGAAGCCTATCGAGATGCAGCAAAGCGAATGGCCTGGCCTATTACCGCATCCACAGCAACCACATTGGCTGCGTTTGCTCCGTTACTTTTCTGGCCAGACATCACTGGTGAGTTCATGAAGTACTTACCACTTACTTTAATTGCTACCTTGGCCGCTTCGCTGATGATGGCTTTATTGTTCGTTCCTGTCATCGGTGGGATCATTGGCAAGCCTCAAGTAGTCAATCAGAAAGCTCAGCGAGAAATGGTGGAGCTGCATAACGGCAACTTTGAAAAAGCGACTGGCATTACCAAGCTTTATTACCAGACTCTGTCGGTAGCGATTCGTCATCCATGGAAGGTCTTACTCAGCGCGATACTGCTAGCGGCAGGTGTCGGCTTCACTTACAACAAAGCTGGCTTGGGTGCAGAGTTTTTCCCTGAGGTGGACCCTGCCTTTTTTACCGTTAAAGTTCGTTCTTATGGTGACCTGTCTATTTACGAAAAAGATGTTGTTATGCGCGAAATCGAGAAGGTGATGCTCGGTCATGACGAGTTTGAAAGTGTCTACACGCGCACAGGATCGAGCGATAATGGGGACGAGATTGGCCAGATTCAAATAACGCCTGTGGATTGGCAGTATCGACGCAAAGTGAAAACCATTATTGAGGAACTAAAAGAGACGACAGACCGCTTTTATGGTGTTGAACTTGAGTATAAATTCCCGGACGCAGGTCCGCCTGTCGAGCATGATCTTGTGATTGAAGTGTCATCACGAAATTTGAGTGTTAGTGTGTTAGATGAAGCAGCCAAAAAAGTACGACATTGGGCTGATGGTAATCCTGCACTGGCCAACTTGAGTGATACCACTAATAAGGAAGGGATTGATTGGCAAATTGATATCCAGCGAGATGACGCCTCTCGCTTTGCAGCGGATGCTACTTTAGTCGGGAATACCGTCCAGTTTGTTACGAACGGTTTGAAAATAGGCGATTATTTGCCCGATGATGCGGATGAAGAAGTCGATATTTTGGTGCGCTATCCGCAAGATAAGCGCGACATAGGTCGATTTGATCAACTGAGAGTGAAAACGGCAGCTGGTCTGGTGCCGATTACGAATTTTGCTCAAATCAAACCAGATCATAAGCAAGACACTATTCGTCGGGTCGACGGTCATCGAGTTATCAATATTAAAGCGGATATGGTGGAAGGTTACAATTTGGCGCTTGAGTTACCTAAGATTGCCGCTGGAATGGAACAGCTCGACTTACCGGAAGGCATTGAATATAAAATTCGGGGTCAAAATGAAGAGCAGGAAAACTCATCAGCATTCTTGCAAAATGCTTTTATTGTCGCGCTTGGTGTGATGGCTTTGATTTTAATTACGCAGTTTAATAGCTTTTATCAAGCTTTCTTAATCCTTAGTGCAGTGCTGTTTTCTACTGTTGGTGTCTTCGCTGGGTTACTTATTTTCCAAAAGCCATTTGGCATCATTATGTCGGGAATTGGAGTGATTGCGTTGGCTGGTATCGTGGTAAACAACAATATTGTTTTAATCGATACTTATAATCAGATGCGTAAACGTGGTTTAGAAAAACCTGAGGCTATTTTGCGTACGGGTGTGCAGCGTTTAAGACCCGTTTTACTCACGACGGTGACCACCATATTAGGCTTATTGCCAATGGTGTTAGAAATGAACATCGACTTAGTTAATCAGAAAGTGGAGTTTGGCGCACCAAGCACTCAATGGTGGTCTCAGCTTGCGACCGCTGTCGCGGGTGGTTTGGCGTTTGCGACTTTGCTAACGTTGGTTCTGACCCCGTGTTTGCTTATGCTCGGGAGAGAGCATCACCCCGAGCAGTAAGCTTTATCGTGATGATATCGACAAAACAAAAAGGGCAGCGAAGCTGCCCTTTTCAATACCTTGCCTTACTTCATTGCTAACAGTTTGCTGTAGCGTTCAAGCTTGTCCATGCTAACTTTCGCGTTTGCCATGAAAGTTTGTCTCGCTTTTCCTGTCAGGGATTTAGATTGTGGCAAATTCACCGTGCGCGGGTTTTTATGGACACCATTCACAAGGAACTCATAGTGCAGGTGAGGGCCAGTTACACGGCCAGTTCCGCCAAGCGTACCGATGGTTTGGCCTTGCTTAACGCGTTGACCAGCTCGTACAGTACGTTTGGTTAAGTGCAGGTACTTGGTAATGTAAGTATTACTATGTTTAATGAAAACGTAGTTACCATTAAATTTGTTGTAAGACGATTTTTGAACGACACCATCACCAGCCGCCCAAATCGGGGTGCCCACTGGTGCTGCATAGTCCGTGCCTCTATGAGGACGAACGCGTCCCGTCACTGGATGTAAGCGGCGTGGGTTGAAGTTAGACGAAACTCGACGGAAATCCAACGGCGCGCGTAAGAATGCTTTTTTCATTGCACGCCCATTTTCGTCGTAATACTTGCCACTTTTCTGATCCAATATTGCGGTAAAGGTATCGCCTTGGTTTTTAAAGATCGCAGCAATGATTTTTCCACGGCCGATTACTTCTCCTTCTACCACTTCCTCTTGGTAAAGTACTCGGAAGCTATCGTTTTTACGAATATCTAAAGCAAAGTCGATGTCCCAACCAAATATGCCAGCCAGTTCCATGATTTGGTTACCATTTAATCCAGAAGATATTCCTGCATTCCAAAAGTTTGATTTGATGGTGGCTTCTGCGTAGTTGTACTGGAAGTCGACTTCTTTCTTATCAACTTCAGAAACGTACTTGCCGTCTTTTAATGTGATACGAAAAGTCTCGAACGCGCTTAGTGTTCTTCTTAGCTGCACCAAGTCGTTATTTTCGTCAAAACCAAATTGCAATCGGTCACCAGGTCGAAGCCGAGTTAACTGTTTTTCCACTTCTTTGTCTGATGACACCAGTTCATGTAATAGACGAGCGGAAAGCCCTACGCGACTAAATAAGATGGCAGCACTCTCGCCATTTTTTACCTTGTATGTCTCCCAGCGCAGCACGGCGGGAACCGCAGGCGATGAACTATTTAGTGCACTGAGTTCGAGGGAAACTGGCACAGGATAATGTTGACCAACTTTTAATCGGCTCTGCTGCGGGTCTAGGTCTTGCGGATCAGGTAAAAAGAAGAGCGCGAAGATAATCAGCGCACTAAAAAAACCGATCAATACTTTGTGCAAGAGTGGAAGTCGGACAAAAATCGAATGCATGAGGTACTTGATTGCTAAATTAAACGGAAAAAGTGACAACTACCTAGTCTAACGTGTTTCAAAATGCATCGCTATTCAAGTAATATGTTCAGCTATTATATTTTTGCCAAATCTGTGGGAGTGAACAAGAATGGCGAGCATTGAAGCTGCACTAGCCGAGATTAAGCGCGGTGTTGAAGAGCTGATTCCAGAAGAAGAGCTAATCGCAAAACTAAAAGAAGACCGTCCTCTACGTATTAAATTGGGCGCTGATCCAACAGCACCTGACATTCACCTAGGCCATACGGTTATTTTCAATAAGCTTCGCTTGTTCCAAGAACTAGGTCATGAAGTGACGTTCCTAATCGGTGACTTCACTGCAATGGTTGGTGACCCAACAGGTAAAAACACAACTCGTCCACCGCTAAGTCGTGAAGACGTATTGCGTAACGCTGAAACGTACAAAGAGCAAGTGTTCAAAATTCTCGATCCTGCAAAGACTAAAATTCAGTTTAACTCTGAGTGGCTGTCTGAACTGGGCGCAGAAGGTATGATTCGCCTTGCGGCAAACCAAACCGTTGCTCGTATGCTAGAGCGTGACGACTTTAAAAAGCGTTACGCGGGTGGTCAGCCAATTGCTATTCATGAGTTCATGTACCCACTTCTACAAGGTTGGGACTCAGTAGCAATGGAAACGGATGTTGAATTAGGTGGTACAGACCAGAAGTTCAACCTTCTAATGGGTCGTGAACTGCAAAAGTCTCACGGTCAAAAACCTCAGGTTGTACTGATGATGCCGCTTCTAGTGGGCCTTGATGGCGAGAAGAAGATGTCTAAGTCAGCAAACAACTACATCGGTATCAGCGAAGCGCCAAGCGAAATGTTTGGTAAAATCATGTCTATTTCTGATGACCTAATGTGGAGCTACTACGAGCTGCTCTCTTTCCGTCCTCTGGAAGAGATTGCTCAATTCAAAGCTGATGTAGAAGCGGGCAAAAACCCTCGTGACATCAAAGTATTGCTAGCAAAAGAAATTATTGCTCGTTTCCACAGTGAAGCCGATGCCGATGCAGCAGAGCAAGAATTCGTAAACCGTTTTGCGAAGAACCAAATTCCTGATGAAATGCCAGAGTTTGACTTTGACGCAGGTCGCCCAGTGAGTAATCTGTTGAAAGAAGCAGGATTATGTCCATCATCGTCAGATGCGATGCGCATGGTTAAGCAGGGCGCTGTGAAGATTGATGGTGAAAAAATTGCGGACAGCAAATTTGCTCCAGAAGCGGGTACTTACGTGTTCCAAGTAGGCAAACGTAAATTTGCTCGTATTACTATTCAGTAATTCATAATGACTGCAAATGAAAGCGTCCGAAGGGCGCTTTTTTTGTATGAAAATTTAGCAAAAACGGCAAAGTAAAACTTCCATACCTGATGAACTTTGCTACTATACTTGCGCTGCCAATAATGGCAGCGCTATCGGAGATTTACATGAACAATACCGACCATCCTCCCAGTCGTTGGGTGAGTAAGATTAAGGGAGCGAAATAACCCGCTTCGGTATTGGCGATCTCCGCCTTACCTAAGTGGTGAGGCATCTTTTCTAATTTTCTTCTCGTTGTTTCCTTCATACATTCTGAATAGACAGTGCATTCGCATTGGTTTTCTCTGTGCATCTTAATTGTTGTCTGACTTTTAGCGTGCAAGAGTGGCTTTTCATGCTTTGTCGATGGTCGTTACCAATGCCAATCGGGAGATTCGCCATGACGGTAATGAACAACACTTTTATTGAAACAACACCAAACTTTTCTGAAGTAGAAATTGGTGCAGCTCGCAATGCATTCTTGCAGTACGAGCAAGAGCAACAAGTCCATTTGCTTACGGTTATGCCGATTGATGAGGCTGTAGGTATTTTACAGCATTGCTCTGTCGGCTATGTGAATAGTCTTATTGCTCAACTTGAGCAAGCAGGTCATGACAAACGCGCACGTCATTATGCTCACCAACTGGGTCTGCATATGTCTGAAGTTGATACACCCGATGGTTATTTATCAACTAGTGTTTTAGGGCATGTAAAACAGCGTATTGGATGGATCATTGCGCTGGCTCTTTTAGGGATAGTGTCAGGCTTGATCATCGCTCAGTATGAGGACACCCTTAGTCAGCTTGTTTTACTTGCAGTGTACATGCCAGTGATTGCAGCTGCTGGTGGTAACACAGGAACACAAGCAGCAACTTTGGTGATTCGTGCTCTTGCTACTGGAGAGTTAAAAAAACGCCAATGGTTAGAAGTTTTGTGGAAAGAGAGCCGAGTCGCTCTATTTATTGCGCTAGCGATCGCTATCGTGATGATTGGACGCATTATGTTATTTAGTGCAGGACAATCAACAGGAGGCTTTGAACTGACCGATATCGCACTGGCAATAGCAGTTGCGCTGTTCATTCAAGTCACCATTTCTACAACATTGGGCGGGCTGTTGCCAATTATTGCACGAGCTTGCAAGTTGGACCCAGCCGTATTGGTGAGTCCAGTTCTTGCGTCTATCGTCGATATTTCAGGAATGTGGATTTACTTTAACGTGGTGAACTATTTCTTAGGTATTGCCTGACTAAAGTTCACAATGTCATTGTAAAAAAGCTGCTCAAAATGTGTAATCGGGGCGATGACAAGTGTGTTGTCGTCCCGTTTTTCTGGGAAGTAGTCTGAAACAAACTGAACAAAAATGGTGTTAGGTTGACCATTTTTATCCAAGCCGTATCCAGCCATATTGTAAGTCCCGTAGATAGAGCCACTTTTCGCGATCAGCTGTCCTTTAATTGGAAGTTTTCGCATACTTTGTCGGTACTTTAATGTGCCGGATTCACCTGATTTCGGCATGATGGCAATCAATTTGAGTTCGTTTTCATGCTTCCAAATATAGCGCAGCATTTCAGCCATCTTGGTCGCGGAGATCCGGTTATTTCGCGAAAGTCCTGAGCCGTCTTCTAGGCGCGCATTACGAATATCAATACCAGTGTTGGCGAAAATGATCTGCTTGATCGCTTCTGTCCCGTTAGTAAAACTGCCTGGCTGAACGAAAAATTTAGCGCCAAGTGTTTTGGTTAATGTGTCGGCAATTAAGTTGTCAGAGTTTTTGAGCATATCTTCGAGAATGTCTGGTAAGGCTTTTGATTGATGCATTGCGATGAGCTTTCGCTGCTTTTCTGGCGCCGTACCGACCCTAATCTTTCCTGATACCCCAATGTTGAGCTCCTTGAGCAAAGTCGCCAACCTTTGACTGGTGTAACGCTCAGGGTCTTGAACCGCAAATTTCAGTGGCAATGGTTTGTCTCTTTCAACCAAGCACCCTGTTAGCTTGTAGTTGTTATCGGGATTTGCAACTAAACCTAAGTCACAATGACGACTTTTCTTAATGGTTTTAGAAACTGTTTCTACGGTACTTGTGACACGAATAGGTTGATGCTCTGGTACGTAGACCCGCGTTCCACCATCTTTTTGTGTATAGATAGAGGCTTGTACACAGTTGTTATTGAGTGTGATGGTCGATGCCGGAGCGCTGTAGCAAACTCCCAAGATATCCCACGGCCAGCCCACCGCACGGTTATAACCAGTGAATGCGCTGTTATCGAGCCATAGGTCACCGTTAATCCGTTTTAAGCCATTTTTCTTAGCTAGAGTGAGAAGTGATTTTAAGTCGTTGGTTTGGAGTGTTGGGTCGCCGACAAAGTAAATCACTGCATCTGAGTTCGACGTTTCCAGCTTGGTTCGAAACCGGAAATTATCACCCAGTTCTAGCTTTGCGGCTAATGCGGTGACGATTTTTAATGTACTCGCTGGTGGGAACAGTTGTTCGGTAGGATGAACACCGTCAAGCTCAGCATTTTCACTGAGTTTTTCCGCAACTAAACTGATGCGGGCGCCTTCAGGCAACACCTCTTGATGAGGGTACGCTTGTGAAAAAGCAGAAAGTAATGAAGAGAATATGAGCAAGAGCCAACGTAAACGCATAATGATACTTTCTAAGGTGAGTTATGTGATTGAGTATACGCAAGTCCTTTCAATATGCTAGGTAACTAAAGAAATGCTTCAAATGTCTTCATGAATGAGACACGAGAGAAAGGCGCGCTGCTTAAAATGAAGTATAAAAAATGCCCGCTTAAAGCGGGCATTCGATATTCTAGTCAAAGACCGGAATTAGAAGTCGTAACGTAGACCTAGAGCTAGCTCGTCTTCAGCATCGATCTTAGTTGCAACTGTTTTGCTAGTGTCAGTTGAACCAAACTTGTCACCTGCATCAATCAGGTTGAAGTTGTAAGAAATGTAACCACGGAAGTTAGGCTTGAAGTAGTAAGAAGCATCAACAGCGAAGTTGTTTGCAGAAGTTTCGTTGTTAGTTTCTGCATTGTTGTATGATGTTGTAAATACTGTTTGGCCTAGAGTGTAAGCACCCGCTAGCTCGTAACCAGTGTAATCAACTGTGTTACTGTTGTTTGAATCTTCCATTTTCTCGCCGTCAGTGAATACACCAGCGAAGTAAAGATCAGACATTGTGTAAGATGCAGCTAGCATGTACTCGTTAGCTTTGTCTTGATCTGCGTAACCAGCACCTAGCTCAAGACCAGTGTCAGCTAGAGCGTAGATTGCAGATAGAGAGTAACCGTCTTGTT
Organism: Vibrio sp. YT-15; assembly: GCF_033337445.1. NCBI lineage: Bacteria > Pseudomonadati > Pseudomonadota > Gammaproteobacteria > Vibrionales > Vibrionaceae > Vibrio > Vibrio sp. YT-15. The sequence goes on along the minus strand of NZ_JAWOQR010000005.1, from coordinate 215,334 downwards.
TGTTGTCGTAGTACTCACCAGTGTTTTTGTTTTCCATACGATCAGCGAAGCGGTAGCTTGCTTTTACGCTTAGGTTTTCAAACTGGCCTTTGTAAGCCATCATGTTGTCTGTACGGTCTGATACAGCTAGTTTGTCTGCTGCAGAGTTACCGTGGTAAGCCATGATATCTGTGAAGTCAGTGATAACGCCTAGTGCACCTTCAGTTTTACCGTATGCGAACTCACCGTAAGCACCGCCAAGACCAGCGTAAGCAAGACGAGTTTCTAGATCGCTCTTGTCGTCGCCGTCTACAGTACCGTTTTGAGCAGTCTCAAATTCACCTTCCCAGAAACCAACACCGTATAGGTTGTCATTGATTTCTTGTTTACCAAGGAAGTTTAGACGGATGCGAGATTTGTCTTGAGCGTCGCCATCTTTCATAGATAGACGTGCTTCAGCACGGCCGCCCATTTCTAGAGAAGTACCGTCTTGGTTGTAAAGTTCAGCTGCGTTTACGCCAGTTGCCATAGCTGCTGCAGATACAGAAAGAGCAATTAGAGTCTTTTTCATCTTATTTGTCCTAGTTAGCTGTCCATAATCATTGTTGTATGGGGGAGAGGTGATCTCTCACAAGTTGTTGGTCCAAAATTGGCTAATTGAGCGATATAGTTCGCACTTGTAAGCCATTGATCTAACAACTCGCTGGACATGTTTTACTGCTAAAGTTTCCGTATGAGTTAGTAAAATGATATAAATCCCACTGATGAACACTGTTCAATTGTGCGTTGTTTTTATTTAAATTACTGTTTTTGATTGAAATTATTGGCAATGACATTGGCCTGACATTGATTAGTTTTTATCTTTTTTGAGGTTTTTGGTGTAATGAACAGTGTTGTTTTTCAATAAATTGAGAAGGTGATTCGCCCTAGAACCGCTCTAAAAGTGAGTTATATCATTATGCCGAAAAGGCATAGTCTTGCTGTCTTTCGAATTAAGATGATTTCGTCCGGGAGTTTGTTTACACTAAACGAAATACATCTTTAAGCGCACTACCCAGTCCTATGACAGGGTGGGCTTTTTTTGTCCAAAGACCCATTTGGGCTTGAGGTTATAAAATGGAAAAAGTTCCAATGACACTACGTGGCGAGCAAAAGCTACGTGCAGAACTCGATCGTCTACTTAAACTACGTCCTCAGATCTCAGAGGCAATTGCTGAAGCTCGTGAGCTAGGTGATTTAAAAGAGAATGCTGAATATCACGCCGCTCGTGAAGAGCAGGGCATTTGTGAAGCACAAATCCGTGACATTGAATACAAACTGTCAGTTGCTCAAGTTATTGATGTAACGAAGATGGAGAACACGGGTAAAGTTATTTTTGGTTCAACCGTAACCTTGATTGATATCGACACCGAAGAAGAAAAAACGTACCAAATCGTTGGTGATGACGAAGCCGATATCAAAGCAGGTCGCATTTCAGTGAGCTCACCTATTGCTCGTGGCCTGATTGGCAAGATGGAAGGCGATGAAGTTGCTATTCAAACTCCGGGTGGCGCGAAAGACTTCGAAATTGACCGAGTAGAATATATCTAGGTCGTTTGGAGTAGCATTACTGCCCTGATAAAACGCAAAAAGGTCGCCTCAGGCGACCTTTTTTCTTCAGCAACGTAAGTAGAGTTACTTACGAGGGATTTCGATTTTACGCTCTTCAGACTGGCGGTATAGCACTAGCACTTTACCAATAGTCTGAACTTTTTCAGCGCCCGTCTCACGTACGATAGCGTCGATGATTAGCTGTTTTGTTTCACGATCTTCCGAAGCAACTTTTACTTTGATAAGTTCGTGATGGTTAAGAGCGATTTCAATTTCTGCTAGCACGGCTTCTGTAAGTCCATTTGCGCCCATTAGCACAACAGGTTTTAAACTGTGAGCTAGGCCTTTAAGGTGCTGCTTTTGTTTGGTGCTTAGGTTCATTACGCGGCCAATTTTCTTTAAAATAAGGGTTGAAAAAAGCTATTTTAACGCCATCTATTGCTGAAGACTATAATTTATTGAGTAATAGGTAGCGCCTATTAAAACAATAGCTCCAATTTGTGCCTTGTTGGGATTAAAATGAGTAAACAAAAACATTCGGCTAGTTCTGGTCGTTGGTTGAAAGAACACTTTGATGATAAATACGCGAATGAAGCCCGAAAAAAAGGCTACCGCTCACGTGCTTATTTCAAGATCGATGAGATTCAAACGAAAGATAAATTGTTAAAGCCTGGAATGACAGTCGTCGACTTGGGGGCTGCGCCGGGCGGATGGTCTCAATATGCTGCTAAGATAGTAGGGGACAGTGGTCAGATCATCGCGTGTGACTTGCTTCCTATGGACCCGATTGCTGGCGTTAGCTTTTTACAAGGCGACTTTCGTGATGATGCAGTATTGGAAGCTTTGCTAGAAAGGATCCAACCTTCCATGGTAGACGTAGTAATGTCTGATATGGCGCCTAACATCGCGGGAAACAATTCTGTTGATCAACCTCGCGCTATGTATTTAGTTGAATTAGCTTTAGATATGTGTCGACAAGTTCTAGCGCCTAATGGTAGCTTTGTCGTAAAGGTTTTCCAAGGGGAAGGCTTCGATCAGTATGTGAAAGAAGTCCGAGACATGTTTAAAGCCGTAAAAATTAGAAAACCAGACTCATCGCGAGCTCGCTCTCGAGAGGTCTTCGTCGTAGCCACTGGTTACAAAGGTTAACCATTTTGCTCTCTTGAGAGCGTGTTAACACTATAGCTACAGTTAATGAACTGTAGTACCCTACCTTTAATTACAATTAGTTATCGAGAGGCTTACACCTTGAGTGACATGGCAAAAAATTTAATTCTGTGGCTTGTTATCGCCGTCGTATTGATGTCGGTATTCCAGAGCTTTGGCCCTGGAGAAAGCAATGGCAGAACCGTGGATTACACCACGTTTGTACAGGAAGTTGGCCAAGGCCAGATTCAAGAAGCAACTTTTAAAGACGGTGAAATTAGCTTTGTTCGTCGTGGCGGCGGTGCCAAAATGGTCACTTACATGCCAGTGTATGACCAAAAGCTTCTAGATGACCTAATTAACCAAAACGTGAAAGTACAAGGCACGCCTCCAGAAGAGCAAAGCTTGCTTGGTACTATCTTCATCTCTTGGTTCCCAATGATCTTACTAATTGGTGTATGGATTTTCTTCATGCGTCAAATGCAAGGCGGCGGTGGTAAAGGCGCCATGTCTTTTGGTAAGAGCAAAGCTCGAATGATGAGCGAAGAACAAATCAAGACAACTTTTGCTGACGTTGCTGGTTGTGACGAAGCAAAAGAAGACGTGAAAGAGCTGGTGGACTACCTACGCGATCCAAGCCGCTTCCAAAAACTGGGCGGTAAGATTCCAACGGGTGTTCTAATGGTTGGTCCTCCTGGTACGGGTAAAACGCTTCTAGCGAAAGCCATTGCCGGTGAGGCGAAAGTACCATTCTTTACTATCTCTGGTTCTGATTTCGTAGAAATGTTCGTTGGTGTTGGTGCATCTCGTGTGCGTGACATGTTTGAACAAGCAAAGAAAGCTGCACCTTGTATCATCTTTATCGATGAGATCGATGCGGTAGGTCGTCAACGTGGCGCAGGTGTTGGTGGTGGTCATGATGAACGTGAACAAACACTAAACCAAATGCTCGTTGAGATGGATGGTTTCGAAGGTAACGAAGGTATTATCGTTATCGCTGCGACTAACCGTCCGGACGTGCTAGACCCTGCGCTACTGCGTCCTGGTCGTTTTGACCGTCAAGTGGTAGTTGGTCTTCCAGATGTACGTGGCCGTGAACAGATCCTAAAAGTTCACATGCGTAAGGTCCCTCTAGCGGGTGATGTAGAGCCTTCTCTCATCGCACGTGGTACTCCAGGCTTCTCTGGTGCTGACCTAGCAAACTTAGTTAACGAAGCAGCCCTGTTTGCTGCGCGCGGTAACAAGCGCAACGTTTCTATGGTTGAGTTTGAACTGGCGAAAGACAAAATCATGATGGGTGCTGAGCGCCGTTCAATGGTGATGTCTGAGGAAGTGAAAGAGTCAACCGCATACCACGAAGCGGGTCACGCGATTGTTGGTCGCTTGGTTCCTGAACACGATCCAGTGTACAAAGTGTCTATCATTCCACGTGGTCGTGCGTTGGGTGTAACAATGTACCTTCCAGAGCAGGACCGCGTGAGTATGTCTCGCCAACACCTAGAATCAATGATTTCTAGCTTGTACGGTGGTCGTTTAGCAGAAGAACTTATCTACGGTGCTGACAAAGTATCAACCGGTGCTTCTAATGATATCGAGCGCGCAACAGATATTGCTCGTAAGATGGTTACTCAATGGGGTTTCTCTGAAAAGCTTGGCCCTCTGCTGTATGCAGAAGATGAAGGCGAAGTGTTCTTAGGGCGTAGTGTAACTCAGACTAAACATGTGTCTGACGATACAGCGAAGTTGATTGATGACGAAGTTCGTCAGATCATTGACCGCAACTACGATCGTGCGAAGAAGATTCTTCAAGAGAACATGGATATCATGCATGCGATGAAAGATGCGCTGATGAAGTATGAAACCATTGATGCTCGCCAGATTGATGACTTAATGGAGCGCAAAGCTGAAATTCGTGAGCCTGCGGGCTGGAGTGATAACTCAGCAAGCAAACCAGAAGACAGCGACAAGCCTCAAGCAAAGCAAGAAGTTAAAGAAGAAGCAACGGAGACTGCGAAAGATGCAGAACAGCCTAGCTCTTCTGAAACAACTTCTAACGAAGAGCCTGAAAAGAAAGACTCTGAATAAAGAGTATCGATAATATTAAACCCCGAGTTATCTCGGGGTTTTTGTGTTTATGATGATGATTACAGCAAATAACAAATCTTTGGACCTTTCGCGTCCACATGTCATGGCCATTCTAAATGTGACACCGGATTCCTTTTCGGATGGCGGTAAATACAACTCAATTGAACTTGCTCTTGCTCAAGTTGATAAAATGATAAAGGCTGGTGTAAGTATTGTTGATGTTGGTGGTGAATCAACAAGACCTGGTGCACCGGATGTGTCTTTGGAAGAAGAGCTTAGGCGTGTTGTCCCAGTAATCAAAGCCATTCGTGAAAAATATGATGTATGGATTTCCGTTGACACCAGTAAAGCAGAAGTGATGCGTCAAGCAATTGATGCTGGGGCTGATTTGATCAATGACATCCGCTCGCTGCAAGAGCCAGGTGCTCTGGAAGTCGCAGCAGAAGCAAACCTTCCAATTTGTCTGATGCATATGAAAGGTCAGCCTAGGACCATGCAAGTTGACCCTCATTATGATGATTTAATGGGGGACGTGTCGGCTTTTCTAGAAGAACGTATCGCGGCGTGTGAAGCAGCAGGGATTGATAAATCTCAACTGATTCTCGATCCTGGGTTTGGCTTTGGCAAAACAATCGAACACAATTATCATATGCTTGCTCATCTTGAAAAGTTTCATGAATTCGGCCTGCCTATTTTGGCTGGCATGTCTCGTAAATCCATGATCTTCAAACTGTTAGACAAGCCAGCGGCAGAGTGTACGAACGCAAGTGTCGTTTGTGCTACGATTGCCGCGATGAAAGGCGCGCAGATCATTCGCGTGCATGACTTTGAAGAGACAATCGAAGCGATGAAAGTTGTTGAGATGACGAAAAACAATATTTAAAAATAATAAAGGAAAGTTTATGTCGAATGAAAGACGTTACTTTGGTACTGACGGTGTGCGCGGTAAAGTAGGACAATACCCAATCACTCCAGACTTCGTACTTAAGCTTGGCTGGGCTGCTGGTCGTGTACTAGCGAAACAAGGCACAAAGAAAGTTATTATAGGTAAAGATACACGTATTTCAGGTTATATGCTTGAATCTGCACTAGAGGCTGGCCTTGCAGCTGCGGGACTTAAAGCAACATTTACTGGTCCCATGCCAACTCCAGCTGTGGCATATTTAACTCAGACTTTCCGTGCCGAGGCTGGTATTGTGATTTCTGCATCACATAACCCATATTACGACAACGGCATTAAATTCTTTTCTTCTGAGGGTACTAAGCTACCTGACGATATCGAATTGGCGATCGAAGCTGAGTTAGATAAAGAAATTGAATGTGTGGAGTCTGCTGAGCTTGGTAAAGCAACCCGCCTAAATGATGCAGCTGGTCGTTACATCGAATTCTGTAAGAGTACTTTCCCATCTGAGTTGAGCCTTGCGAACTTTAAGATCGTAGTAGACTGTGCGCACGGTGCAACGTACCACATCGCTCCAAATGTTTTCAAAGAACTTGGGGCAGAAGTTATCGCTATGGGCGTAGAGCCTAACGGCATCAACATTAATGAAAAAGTGGGCGCAACAGACGTACGAGCTCTTCAACAGCGTGTTGTTGAAGAGCAAGCGCATCTTGGTCTCGCATTTGATGGTGATGGTGACCGCATCATTATGGTCGACCACCTAGGTAACAAAGTTGATGGTGACCAAATTGCTTATATCATCGCTCGTGATGCACTTCGTCGTGGTGAGCTAAAGGGTGGTGTTGTTGGTACACTAATGACTAACTTGGGTATGGAAAATGGTTTAAAGCAGCTAGGCATTCCGTTTGTACGTGCTGCTGTTGGTGACCGTTATGTCATGGAGCAACTGCTAGAAAAAGGTTGGAAAATTGGTGCTGAAAACTCAGGCCATGTGATCTTATTAGATAAAGTCACAACCGGCGATGCGATTGTTGCTGCACTTCAAGTACTTGCTTCTGTAATTGGCAGCGATATGTCTTTATATGAACTATCGCAAGGAATGACATTATATCCTCAGGTTTTAGAAAATGTCCGTTTCTCAGGAGAAAGTAACCCTCTTGAAGCTACAGCTGTATTAAACGCTGTCGCTGAAGTAGAGGCGACACTTGGTGATAAAGGGCGTGTACTGCTGCGTAAGTCTGGCACTGAGCCTTTGATCCGCGTTATGGTGGAAGGCGAAGATGGTGAACTAGTTCAACACTCAGCATTGAAAATCGCTGAGGCTGTTAAAGCAAGTTGTTAATCATTGCGTTAAAGCATGTCTTGAATGAAAAGGGCATCTTTTGCCCTTTTTTTGAGCGCTTAACGCATTGGCATTGATTTTTTACTAATTTTCCCTTGTCAGCGTTACTGGCTTTCGCTAGTATTGCTCCGCCTCCCGTTAGGAGGTCGCTAGCCTTGTTCATTATGATTTGTTCTTTTGAACGGCGCTGGCTCAACAATTTGGAACATAGGTGGAAAAAATGTTTTCAGTTCTACTTGTGATTTACCTGTTGGCAGCGCTTGGTGTGATTGGCCTTGTGTTGATTCAACAAGGTAAAGGCGCAGATATGGGAGCCTCGTTCGGTGCTGGTGCTTCAAACACAGTGTTTGGTGCTGGCGGCTCAGGTAATTTCTTAACCCGAACAACTGCTATTTTAGCAACCGTATTCTTTATCGTTAGCTTGTTACTTGGTCGTATGTCTACGCACCAGACTGAATCACAATGGGTAGACCCAACGTTAGGTCAACCAGTTGTTGAACAAGTTAAGGACGCAGCGAGTGAAGTTCCTGCCCCTGCGGGTGATGAAATTCCTCAATAAGCTGTAAGGTTTTGATGCCGAGATGGTGAAATTGGTAGACACGCTAGCATGAGGTGCTAGTGCCTTAGGTGTGAGGGTTCGAGTCCCTCTCTCGGCACCATGTATTTACAAACTTGTAAATCACTTGTTTGCGAGTATAATGCTCAGCAAGTCGGACGCGGGGTGGAGCAGCTTGGTAGCTCGTCGGGCTCATAACCCGAAGGTCGTCGGTTCAAATCCGGCCCCCGCAACCAATCTCTTTCTTTAAAAGGAAATCGTAGATTGGCAAGTTTGCGTAGTGCTAACCACACTACGAGTTAAGAAAAGCAATTGTTGGCTATTCTTAACGTATCAGGGTCCAGCAGCATAAAACCCCGACTATCGGGGTTTTTTGTTATCTGAGCTTTTTGAAATAGCTCAGATACTGCTTGGTTTTTTGATTGGGCTCTGAGCCCTTTTTTTGTTTCTGGAGTGGTTAAATGACTGGTTTAGAAAGACAACTTACTGAAATGCTTGACGCGCCAGTAGCGGCATCAGGTTATGAGTTAGTTGGATTAGAATTCATTCGTGCAGGCGCGCACTCAACGTTACGTATCTACATTGACCATGAAAATGGTATTAACGTAGACGACTGTGCAGAAGTTAGCCACCAAGTTAGTGCAGTTTTAGACGTTGAAGATCCAATTTCTGTTGCTTACAGCCTAGAAGTGTCTTCTCCAGGTTTAGAAAGACCACTTTTTAAAGCAGCACATTACGAGCAATTTATTGGTCACGAGGTCAGCATCGTATTGAAAATGGCTGTAGCAAACCGTCGTAAGTGGAAAGGTATTATCCACGGTGTTGATGGCGAAACAGTGACAATTACTGTAGACGGTCAGCAAGAAGAGTTTGCTCTAAGTAACATTTCCAAAGCTAACCTGATCCCTAAATTTTAGTTCCCTAAAAAAGTTTAAGCTTAGAGGCTAAATACAATGAGTAAAGAAATTTTAGCGGTAGCAGAAGCGGTATCGAACGAAAAAGCGGTACCTCGTGAGCGTATCTTTGAGGCTCTTGAGATTGCTCTAGCAACTTCTACAAAGAAGAAATACGAAATCGAAATCGACGTACGTGTTGCCATTGACCGTAAAACCGGTGAGTTTGTAACTTACCGCCGTTGGTTAGTTGTTGATGACGTTGAGAACCCTACAAAAGAGATCTCACTAGAAGCAGCGCAATACGAAGATGACTCAATCGAGCTTGGCGACTACGTAGAAGACGAAATCGAATCAGTAACGTTTGACCGTATTACGACTCAAACTGCTAAGCAAGTTATCGTACAAAAAGTTCGTGAAGCTGAGCGCGCACAAATCGTTGAACAGTTCATCGACAATGAAGGTGATCTAATCACTGGTGTCGTGAAAAAAGTAAACCGTGACACAATCGTGCTTGATCTTGGTAATAACGCTGAAGCGGTAATCCTGCGTGATGACCAACTTCCTCGTGAAAACTTCCGTCCAGGCGACCGTGTACGTGGCCTTCTTTACAAAGTCGCGCCTGAAGCACGTGGTTTCCAATTGTTCATCACTCGTTCTAAGCCAGAAATGTTGGCAGAACTGTTCCGTGTTGAAGTGCCTGAAATCGCAGAAGATATTATCGAGTTGAAAGGCGCGGCACGTGATCCTGGTTCTCGCGCTAAGATCGCTGTCAAAACAAATGACAAACGTATCGACCCTGTAGGTGCGTGTGTTGGTATGCGTGGTGCACGTGTACAAGCTGTTTCTGGCGAACTTGGTGGGGAGCGTATCGATATTGTGCTTTGGGATGATAACCCAGCTCAATTCGTTATCAACGCAATGGCGCCAGCTGATGTTGCTTCTATCATCGTTGATGAGGATGCACACTCAATGGACATCGCAGTTGAAGCTGACAACCTAGCGCAAGCTATCGGTCGTAACGGTCAAAACGTGCGTCTAGCATCTCAACTAACCGGTTGGGAACTGAATGTTATGACAGTTGCTGATCTTCAGAAGAAACACGCTGAAGAATCACAAGCATCTATTGAAAACTTCATGAAGTACCTAGATATTGAAGAAGACTTCGCTCAACTTCTTGTTGAAGAAGGTTTCTCAACGCTAGAAGAAATCGCATACGTGCCAGTTAACGAGCTACTAGAAATCGATGGTTTGAATGAAGAACTAATCGAAGAGCTTCGTGGACGTGCAAAAGATGCACTAACGACGATCGCACTAGCACAAGAAGAGTCTTTTGAAGGTCTAGAACCAGCTGAGGACCTACTTGCACTTGAAGGTCTTGAGCGTGAGATGGCATTTAAATTGGCAGCGAAAGGTGTAGCGACACTGGAAGATCTTGCTGACCAAGGTATTGACGATTTAGAAGGTATCGAAGGCCTGACCGAAGAACGTGCAGGTGAGCTAATTATGGCCGCACGTAACATCTGTTGGTTCGGCGAAGAAGCATAATTTTCGGCAAGGAGGAAGCGGCATGACACAATTAACAGTTAAAGCACTGAGTGATGAGATTGGTACGCCAGTCGACCGCTTGATTGAACAACTTGCTGACGCTGGCATTAAAAAGGCGAGCTCTGACAATGTTACTGATGAAGAGAAGCAGAAGCTTCTCTCTCATTTAAAGAAAGAACACGGTGATAAATCAGGTGATTCAGAGCCGACTCGCCTTACGCTTCAGCGTAAAACTCGTAGTACACTTAGTGTGAACGCGGGTGGTGGTAAGAGTAAGAATGTTCAGGTTGAGGTGCGCAAAAAACGTACATACGTGAAGCGCAGCACAATTGAAGATGAAGCGAAACGTGAAGCTGAAGAAGCAGCACAACGTGAAGCAGAAGAAGCAGCAAAACGTGCAGCAGAAGAAGCTGCAAAACGTGAAGCTGAAGAAGCTGCGAAACGTGAAGCTGAAGAAGCTGCAAAACGTGAAGCGGAAGAAAAAGCGAAACGTGAAGCTGAAGAAAAAGCGAAGCGAGACGTAGATACGAATGCACAACGTAATGCTGAAGAAAAAGCAAAGCGTGATGCTGAAGAGAAAATTAAGCAAGAAGCAGCGCGAAAAGAGGCCGACGAGCTTAAACGTCGTCAGGAAGAAGAAGCTAAGCGTAAGGCTGAAGAGGAAAGTCAGCGCAAGCTTGAAGAAGCTCGCGAATTGGCTGAAAAGAATAAAGAGCGTTGGTCTGCTGCAGAAGAGAAAAAGGGTGATATGGAAGATACAGATTACCATGTAACGACTTCACAATACGCACGTGAAGCCGAAGATGAAGCAGATCGCAAAGTAGAAGGCGGTCGTCGTAAGAAGAAAAAAGCAGCTTCGGGTAAAGACGACCAAGCTCGCGGTGGCCGTAACAACCAACGTGGCGGTAGAGGTCGTAAGGGCAAACTTGCTAAGCCGACTTCAATGCAGCACGGGTTTGATAAGTCAGCAACGGTTGCTAAGCAAGACGTTGTAATTGGCGAAACGATCGTTCTATCAGAACTTGCTAACAAGATGTCGGTTAAAGCGACAGAAGTTATCAAAGTAATGATGAAGATGGGCGCTATGGCGACTATCAACCAAGTGATCGACCAAGAAACAGCACAACTTGTTGCTGAAGAAATGGGCCATAAAGTAGTTCTTCGTAAAGAGAACGAACTGGAAGAAGCGGTACTATCTGACCGTGACACTAACGCGGAAGCAGTTCCACGTGCTCCAGTTGTTACTATCATGGGTCACGTTGACCACGGTAAAACGTCAACACTTGACTACATCCGTCGCACACACGTTGCTTCTGGCGAAGCGGGTGGTATTACTCAGCACATTGGTGCGTACCACGTTGAAACAGACAACGGCATGATCACGTTCCTTGATACTCCTGGACACGCAGCGTTTACTGCAATGCGTGCTCGTGGTGCTCAAGCGACAGATATCGTTGTTCTTGTAGTTGCAGCAGACGATGGCGTAATGCCACAAACAGTAGAAGCGATTCAGCACGCGAAAGCGGCAGGCGTTCCTCTAATTGTTGCTGTGAACAAGATCGATAAAGAAGATGCGAACCCAGATAACGTTAAGAACGAGCTTGCTCAATACGACGTTATTCCTGAAGAGTGGGGCGGTGAGAACATGTTCGTTCACATCTCTGCTAAACAGGGTACAAACATCGATGGTCTTCTAGAAGCAATCCTTCTTCAGTCTGAAGTTCTTGAACTTACAGCTGTAGCTGAAGGCATGGCATCTGGTGTTGTTGTTGAATCTCGCCTAGATAAAGGTCGTGGTCCAGTTGCAACAGTACTTGTTCAATCAGGTACACTAAACAAAGGCGACATCGTTCTTTGTGGTCAAGAATACGGCCGTGTTCGTGCAATGCGTGATGAGCTAGGTAAAGAAATTACTTCGGCTGGCCCATCTATCCCTGTAGAGATCCTAGGTCTTTCAGGTGTACCATCTTCAGGTGATGAAGCAACAGTCGTTCGTGACGAGCGTAAAGCGCGTGAAGTAGCTAACTACCGTGCTGGTAAGTTCCGTGAAGTGAAACTTGCTCGTCAGCAGAAATCTAAACTAGAGAACATGTTCTCTAACATGACTGCTGGTGAAGTTGCTGAACTTAACGTTGTACTTAAAGCAGACGTTCAAGGTTCTGTAGAAGCAATCGCTGACTCATTAGTTAAGCTATCTACTGACGAAGTTAAAGTGAACATCGTTGGTTCTGGTGTTGGTGGTATTACGGAAACTGACGTAGTACTAGCGGAAGCTTCAAACGCAATCATCCTTGGCTTTAACGTTCGTGCAGATGCTTCTGCTCGCCGTGCTGTTGAAGCCGCAGCTGTTGACTTACGTTACTACTCAATCATTTACCAATTGATTGACGAAGTGAAACAAGCAATGGGCGGTATGCTTGCTCCAGAATTCAAGCAAGAGATCATTGGTCTTGCTGAAGTTCGTGACGTGTTTAAGTCACCGAAACTGGGCGCTATCGCTGGTTGTATGGTTACAGAAGGTGTGATCAAGCGTAACAACCCAATCCGTGTACTACGTGATAACGTTGTTATTTACGAAGGTGAACTAGAGTCACTACGTCGTTTCAAAGATGACGTTCAAGAAGTTAAGAATGGCTACGAATGTGGTATCGGCGTTAAGAACTACAATGATGTTCGCGTTGGTGACCAAATCGAAGTCTTCGAAATCGTTGAAATTAAACGTACTCTAGACTAATTGACTAAAATTACTAATATTGTCTTTGAAAGATAAGTAGTAATTGGTTGTTGAATACACCATGGGGGGCTGGCTTTGACCAACCCCCCATTCTTTCTATATAAGAGTAAAGATATGTCAAAAGAATTTAGCCGCACGCAGCGCGTTGCACAGCAGCTGCAAAAAGAACTAGCGATGATCCTTCAACGTGAAGTTCGTGACTCTCGCCTTGGCATGGTGACGATCTCAGACGTAGAAGTCTCTCGTGACCTAGCTTACGCAAAAGTATTTGTGACCTTCCTGTGTGTGGGTGAGCAAACACCAGAATCATGTCTAGCAGCGCTACGTGAGCACGAAGTGCACATTCGCATGATGTTAGGTAAGCGTATTCGTCTACGTTTAACGCCAGAAATCCGCTTCCACTATGACAATACGCTTGTTGAAGGTATGCGTATGTCTAACCTAGTGTCTGAAGTCGTTAGTTCAGACAAACAAAAGCAAAAAGATTCTGGTCGTGAGGACGAAGAATAATGGCTCGTCGTCGTAAAGGTCGTCCAATTAATGGCGTTATACTGTTGGACAAACCAACAGGTATCTCTTCCAATGATGCACTGCAAAAAGTAAAGCGAATCTACTTTGCCGAGAAAGCAGGCCACACTGGAGCCTTGGACCCATTAGCGACAGGCATGCTGCCAATTTGCTTGGGTGAAGCGACAAAATTTTCTCAGTTTCTTCTTGATTCTGATAAACGCTACCGTGTGATCGCAAAGCTGGGTGAACGTACCAATACGTCTGACTCGGATGGTGAAGTTGTAGAGACGCGTCCAGTCGATGTTACGTTAGACAAGCTAGAAGCGTGCATCGATCAGTTCCGTGGTGAATCTGATCAAGTGCCTTCCATGTTCTCTGCGTTGAAGTATCAAGGTAAACCCTTGTATGAATACGCTCGTAAAGGCATCGAAGTTCCGCGTGAATCTCGTAAGATCACGGTATATGAGATTGTTCTTCACCGTTTTGAAGGCGATGAAGTAGAGATGGAAGTGCACTGCTCTAAAGGTACCTATATTCGTACTATCGTTGATGATCTGGGCGAAATGTTAGGTTGTGGTGCGCACGTAACTATGCTTCGTCGTACTGGTGTTGCTAAATACCCTTACGAGAATATGGTAACACTTGAGCAACTAAATGAGTTGCTAGAGCAAGCTCACCGCGAGGAACGAGCGCCTCGAGAGCTACTGGACCCACTGCTTTTGCCAATGGATACAGCGGTAGAAGACTTACCAGAAGTCAACTTGGTGCCTGAACTGGCGAATATGGTCCAACATGGGCAGCCCGTTCAAGTATTTGGTGCTCCGACTGAGGGCTCACTTCGCCTTACTATGGGTGAAGAACGCTTGTTTATTGGCGTTGGCGAAATGAACGAAGATGGCAAAATCGCTCCTAAGCGATTGGTCGTGTTCCGAGATGACGTTGCATCCAAGTAAATGATTGAAAATACCGACCTGAGTGTCGGTATTTTTATATTGCACGAGATAGGAAATTTCCCTATAATCCGCGCTTCGCGTAGCGGCTGAATCAGAGATTGGCTGCTACAACTTTAAACCTACTCTTATTAGGAGAGAATTATGTCTCTGAATGCAGAAACTAAAGCAGCAATCGTTGCAGAATACGCACAAGGCGAAGGCGACACTGGTTCACCAGAAGTTCAAGTAGCTCTACTTACAGCTTCTATCAACCACCTACAAGGTCACTTCAAAGCGCACAAAGGCGATCACCACAGCCGTCGTGGTCTTCTACGCATGGTTTCTCGTCGTCGTAAGCTTCTAGATTACCTAAAAGGTAAAAACCTAGCTCGCTACCAAGACCTAATCAAACGTCTAGGCCTACGTCGCTAATCAGCGACTGCATAGCAGTTTGTCTAAAAAGGGGCTTTATGCCCCTTTTTTGTTGCCTAAATTTAGCCAAATTAGACTTATGCCGTTATAATACTGGCGGCTAAACCTTGTAAGAGGTTTTCTCAAAAGCTCATAGCATTACAGTCAACCACGTCGACCAAAAGGTCGCGACTATTCAAAAGGAATTTCCGAGTTTCTTTTTACTAGTCGCGATTCGTAATGCCTTGAGTGTCAATTAACACATCTAAGATTTCTTTAAGCACTAAAGGAAGATTAGAAACAAGGAATAACAATGTTCGAAAAACCAGTTGTTAAAACGTTCCAGTACGGCAACCACACAGTTACTTTAGAAACTGGCGTTATTGCACGTCAAGCTACAGCAGCAGTTATGGTCACAATGGATGATACGTCTGTATTCGTATCTGTTGTAGGTAAAAAAGAAGCCGTTGCAGGTCAAGACTTCTTCCCACTAACGGTTAACTACCAAGAGCGTACTTACGCTGCGGGTAAAATCCCAGGCGGCTTCTTCAAACGTGAAGGTCGTCCTTCTGAAGGCGAAACGCTAACAGCTCGTCTAATCGACCGTCCAATCCGTCCGCTATTCCCAGACGCGTTTAAAAACGAAGTTCAGGTTATCGCGACAGTAATGTCTGTAAACCCAGATGTTCAGCCAGATATCGTTACAATGATCGGTACTTCTGCTGCTCTTGCTATCTCTGGCATTCCATTCAACGGCCCTATCGGTGCGGCGCGTGTTGGTCATATCGATGGTCAGCTTGTACTTAACCCTAGCCAAACTGAACTAGAAACTTCTAAGCTTGACCTTGTTGTTGCAGGTACAGAGTCAGCAGTACTGATGGTTGAGTCAGAAGCGGACAACCTAACTGAAGAAGAAATGCTAGCGGCGGTTGTTTATGGTCATGACCAACAACAAGTTGCTATTCAAGCTATCAACGAATTCAAAGCAGAAGTTGCAACTCCTGCTTGGGATTGGGTTGCTCCTGAAGAGAACACAGCGCTTAAAAATAAGATTGCTGATCTAGCAGAAGCTAAACTTGTTGAAGCTTACCAAATTACTGAGAAAATGGCTCGTTACGACCGCATCCATGAGATCGCTGCGGAAGTAAATGAAGTTCTTCTTGCTGAAGATCCTGAAGCAGACACAAAAGAAATCCACACTATCTTCCATGATCTAGAGAAGACAGTAGTACGTAGCCGTATTATTGCAGGTAACCCTCGTATCGATGGCCGTGAAAAAGACATGGTTCGTGCACTAGATGTACGTACTGGTGTTCTTCCTCGTACTCACGGTAGCGCGCTATTCACTCGTGGTGAAACTCAGGCGATCGTTACGGCAACGCTAGGTACTCAGCGTGATGCTCAAATCATCGATGAGCTAACTGGTGAGCGTAAAGATCACTTCCTACTGCACTACAACTTCCCTCCATACTGTGTAGGTGAAACTGGTTTTGTAGGTTCTCCTAAGCGTCGTGAAATCGGCCACGGTAAACTGGCGAAGCGTGGTATTGCTGCAGTAATGCCTTCTGTTGATGAGTTCCCATACACAGTACGTGTTGTATCGGAAATCACTGAATCTAACGGTTCATCTTCAATGGCTTCAGTATGTGGTACTTCTCTTGCGCTTATGGACGCAGGTGTACCAATCAAAGCATCTGTTGCTGGTATCGCAATGGGTCTTGTTAAAGAAGGTGACGATTTCGTTGTACTTTCTGACATCCTTGGCGATGAAGACCATCTAGGTGACATGGACTTTAAAGTAGCAGGTACTAACACTGGTATCACTGCACTTCAAATGGACATCAAGATCGAAGGCATCACTAAAGAAATCATGCAAATTGCGCTTAACCAAGCTCAAGGCGCACGTAAGCACATCCTATCTGTAATGGATGAAGCAATCTCTGGTGCTCGTGAAGACATCTCTGAATTTGCTCCGCGTATTCACACGATGAAGATCAGCGCTGAGAAGATCAAAGACGTTATCGGTAAAGGTGGTGCAGTTATCCGTGCTCTAACTGAAGAGACTGGTACAACTATCGAAATCGAAGACGACGGTACTATCAAGATTGCGGCAACTGAAGGCACTGCTGCGAAAGAAGCTATCCGCCGTATCGAAGAGATCACTGCTGAAGTGGAAGTGGGCCGTATCTACACAGGTAAAGTTGCACGTCTAGCTGACTTCGGTGCATTCGTAACGGTTCTTCCAGGCAAAGATGGTCTTGTACACATTTCTCAAATCGCAGAAAAACGCGTAGAGAAAGTGTCTGACTACCTAGCTGAAGGTCAAGAAGTTCAAGTTAAAGTTCTTGAAATCGACCGCCAAGGCCGTGTACGTCTAAGCATGAAAGAAGCGGTAGAAAAGCCAGCTGAAGAAGCTGCTGCTGAAGCACCGGCTGCTAAAGACGAGTAAGACAAAATGAGACTTTCAGCCTTTTATTAGATTAAGGGCCTGAAAGCATGTTATAAAAGGGGAGCATTTTCGCTCCCCTTTTTTGGTTTGTTTCGATGTATTAACCTCAAACGAGGTTATCGCCTATATTGCATTAAGAGAAACAAATCTTGAGCGGTCCAAACAGGAGTATCAATTAGTGAAATGGTTTCAAACCGCAATTTTATGTGTTGCTATCGCGCTGACCGGTTGTGCAAATACTTCTCAACAATCAGCACAAAAGTGGTTATATCCACCGATGGCGGTGCCACTTCAGCCTAGTGTTCAACAAGAAGTACAAATCGCGCGTCTATCGCAGTTGCTACAACGTCCCGACCTTAGTGATGAAGTGCGCGCTAAAATGCATTATGAGCGCGGTAGCTACTACGACAGCGTTGGTTTGCGTGATCTTGCCCGTTTGGACTTTAACCAGTCTTTGCAGTTGAATCCCGCTCAGCCGGACATCTTCAATCTCTTGGGGGTATACTTTACCCAAGTAGGAGAGTTTGATGCGGCATATGAAGCGTTTGACTCAACCATAGAGTTGGCTCCTGATAATACCTATGCTGAGCGCAACCGTGCGATTGCACTGTATTATGGTGGTCGAATCGATCTCGCTTTAGAAGATATGACCAAGCACTATCAAGAAATGCCAACGGATCCTTTTCGTTCATTATGGCTGTACATCATCGAAGCTGAGCAAAATCCAGAGCAAGCAAAAGCCAATCTTCAACAGCGTTATTTACGAGATCGTAGTGAAGAGTGGGGATGGGTTCTTGTTGCCATCATGCTACGAGACGTCTCGGACGAAGACGCGCTTAAAGCAATTATGGATGGAACGAGAGAGAACTATCGCCTAGCTGAACGATTGACGGAAACGTATTTCTACCTTGGAAAGCGTAATCAGCTTGAAGGTGATATCGCAAGTGCCATCTCACTTTATAAGCTCGCGATTTCGTTCAACGTTTACGATTATGTTGAGCATCGCTATTCTTTCTTGGAGTTGGCGCAAATTTACGATCAATTACAGCAAGATAGATTGGCCAAGTTAAAGGCTGCCAAGAAGCTGGAAATTGAATGATTTAGAGCCGCTCGATGAGAGCGGCTTTTTTTATGATTGAACTTGATGAGTGACTCATTTAAAATAGTTAGTCTTGCTAACTAAGTGGTGGTGGCTTTTATGGCATTAGAAGAAAGCTTGATTGATTTAGAGCGTTTTTGCGCCAAAGCTTGGCGTGTCTATGCCAAAGAAGATCCATTATCACATCTAAGCTTTAATGAGTTCGATTATTTACGTGTGATTCAGGTTTACCCTGAGGGTGTGCGAATAACCGATCTTGCTGAAGAGCTGCAAGTGACTAAGCCTTCCGCATCGACAATGGTTGTGCGTTTGGAAAAAAAGGGTTTGGTGAAACGCATCGCATGTAATGAGGATGCTCGTGCTAAGCGTGTGTTGCTTACGGAAGAAGTCGCAGAAAAAATGTCTTTGGAGCAGGTAGTGTACAAAGATATCTCTGACCAAATGATGCAACAATTAAATCAGCAAGAAGCTGAACAGTTACAAGCTTTATTGAATAAAGCATTGAGTAATAAGTCATTTTAAACTAAACCAAAGGCCTCAGCTGTATGGTTTAGTTTTTGTTGTTTCATCTTTCTTTTATTTAATTTAACCATTTAGTTAGTCTTGCTAATTAAATGGTTAGCTTTGCTAACTACTGGTGACAGTCATGCAAAACTCAATTTATAGACAGTTTTGGAAATATACGATTCCAACCGTCGCAGCAATGCTCGTAAACGGTTTGTATCAAATAGTTGATGGCATTTTTATTGGCCGTTATGTTGGCGCTGACGGATTAGCTGGGATCAATGTTGCGTGGCCTATTATCGGTTCGATCCTCGGTATAGGAATGATGATTGGGGTGGGGACTGGCGCGCTGACTTCGATCAAGCAAGGAGAGAACGATCATGAAGGCGCTAAGCGAATACTAACGACCGGATTGACGTTGTTAGCGGCATTGATGCCGGTCGTTGCTACAATATTGTTCTTGTTTTCGGATGAATTTATTCGCTGGCAAGGTGCGGAAGGGCGAGTGTTTGAACTTGCGCTGCAATATTTGCATATTCTGATAGTCGCGTGCGTATTCACGTTGGGTTCTATCGCAGTTCCGTTTTTATTACGCAATGACGACAGCCCGAACTTAGCAACGATTTTGATGGTCATCGGTGCCGTTATTAACATTGTATTAGACTACGTATTTATTGCTTGGTTGGAGTGGGAGTTAACCGGAGCCGCTATTGCCACTGCACTTGCACAATTAGTGGTCACTGTGCTCGGTATTGGTTACTTCTTTACTTCAAAAGCAACATTACGCCTTCGTATCCGCGACTTCAAAGTTCAGGTTGATGCTGCACCAAAGATTATCATGATAGGTACATCAAGTTTCTTTATGTACGCCTACGGCTCTGTGATGGTGGCACTGCACAACGCGTTATTTGCTCAATACGGAAGTGCAATGTTGATCGGAGCGTACGCCATTTTGGGGTACATCGTGACGGTTTACTATCTGATAGCCGAAGGAATTGCGAATGGTATGCAGCCTTTAGTGAGCTTCAACCACGGTGCACGTAATCAGGAGAACATCAGAAAGTTATTAAAGGTCGCGATGGGGACATCTGTGCTTGGTGGGGTGGCGTTCGTTGTTTTGATGAACCTTTTCCCGTACGAACTGGTTGCGGTGTTTAATAATGCTGACCAACAGTTGATTGATAGCACCGTGATCGGGATTCGTTTACACATGTTTGCGTTGTTCTTAGATGGTTTTTTAGTTGTGGCGGCCGCGTACTATCAATCAGTAAACAAAGGCAGCAAAGCTATGTTTGTAACACTAGGCAACATGCTGGTCCAGTTGCCATTCTTATTCATTATGCCGAAACTTTTCGGCGTGACAGGTATTTGGTTAGCTTTCCCATTGTCTAACATTGCATTGAGTTTGGTCGTGATCAGTATGTTGTGGCGAGATGTGAAAAAGCTGCTTAATGATAGTTCTGTCGAACCAAGGGTGCAAGCCTGCTAACAAAAGCTAACAGATAAAAGCGAGGCTAGGCCTCGCTTTTATCTTTAAGGATTAAATGGTTTTTACTTCTAAGCCCGCTAGTTGATGCCAATAGCCATTGCATTGGCGGCTTTCGAGCTTTTCAGGATTATCGCCGTATTCGTTTGAGCGAAAACGCTCTAACTCTGAAAAAATGTCCATACCAAGAGGGCTTAACCGGACCACATCAACCAGCCCTTTCATACTTGGTAAGTCATTGATGAGGTTGTAGCAATACCCTGACTGTGTTTGAATGCCGTTAAGGTTAAAGACTTCTTGCCCTTCTTGGCTGCTGACCTGGATACCCGTAGGGTATTTGATACAGCAGGTTTCGCAATCGTCTTTCGCTCGGTTTTCAGCTCGGGCTGTGAAACAGCGAGCGGAATACGCTAAAGGCAAATAACCGTGGCTAAATACCTCAACTTCAAACTTGTTACGAATACCAAGCTCGTCACACTGAACTAAAGTATCGTTTAACCATTCGCGAGAGAGCTCGACAGGCATGCACCAACGCATCATACCTTGCTTCAAAAATAAGTTGAGCGTGTGTGCGTTATAAGTATTGATTGCAGGACCAACGACGAAAGGCACTTTATGCTCTGATGCCAATTGAACAGCAGATACGTCATTTGCTTCAATCGCGAAGTCACCGTTGTCGATGTACTTCTTCATTATGTTTACTTCACTCGGAGCTTCTAGTAGTGCCATTGTTGATAGCACCACTTGCTTGCCAGCTGCAGACAGCTCTTTTGCTATTTCAAGCCAATGCGAAGGCTTCATTTCTCGACGTTTTGAGCATACGGTTTCCCCAAGATAGATGATGTCCGCGGAGCTTGATTTCGCTTGTTCATAAAACGCTTCGATGTCTTGTTTTGGCCAGAAGTACAACAGCGGGCCAAGCGCGTATTTCATTGAATTATCCATCTTAACCTCTACTGCCATTTGCGGTGATAAGCACCAAGTGTGGTCTGCGTACCTTCAGACACGTTTGCCAATGCGGCATCCCAAGCCGCTTCGACTTGATAAGCTTCTGGGTTTGCTTGGTAACGGTCAATCGCGGCTCGCCATGTTCGAGTGACTTGTTCTACGTAAGCTGGGCTACGTTGGCGACCTTCAATTTTTACAGACGCCACATTTGCAGCAAATAGTTCTGGCAGCATAGAGAGGGTGTTCAAACTGGTTGGTTCTTCCAGTGCGTGGTAGCGTTTTTTCTCGCCTTCGATTTCTGCTTCGAAACGGCCTTTACACAAGGTAGGGTAGCCCGCATTTTCACCGGTGCTGTAGCGATCGATCAAAATGTCGTTAAGGCGGGATTCCAGACCATTTTCTGTTTCTTGCCAGCGAACGTACTTAGCTGGAGAGCATGCTCCCACAGTGTTTGGAGACTCGCCTGTCATGTATGACGATAGGTAGCAGCGACCTTCAGACATGATGCAAAGGCTACCAAAAGCAAAGACTTCTAACTCGACATCGCTAGTGATGTTGCGTGAGAGCTGTTTGACCTGATGAATCGATAAAACGCGGGGTAGCACTACCCGTTTTACGTTGAAGTTTTGTTTGTAAAAATCAATGGCTGCGACGTTGGTCGCTGATGCTTGCACTGAAAGGTGTAGTTCTAGATCGGGATATTTGCGAGCCGCGTACTCCAGCACTGCAATGTCTGCAACAATCAGCGCGTCTACACCCAGTGCCGCTGCATTGTCTACTGCGTTCGTCCAGCGCTCGAAGCCATTGGGATGAGCGAAGGTATTCAACGCGACATGAATTTTTTTATTGCGGTCATGAACGTATTGCACCGCTTTTTCTAACTTTTTGCCGTTAAAGTTGAGGCCAGCAAAGTGACGGGCGTTGGTATCATCTTTGAAACCAATGTAGACGGCATCGGCACCGCAATCAATCGCAGTTTTTAACGCAGGCAGGTTACCCGCGGGACACAAGAGTTCCATATGCTCACAATCATTGAGAATAAAAAGGTGTCCGCATTTTATGAAGAATTATGAATAGCGAAATTGACCTAAGTTAGGTTTAGCTCAATAAAGTCGATATTTACCCCTTGCGAGTAAGGGTATCGGGTCGGGGTTAGTTCTTGTGACGACGATTCTGTACAAACAGCTCTTCAATTTCATGTTTTGGCTGCGGGCGATAAAAATGGAATCCTTGAATCGCATTACATTGAAGGTTAGAGAGCAAAGTAGCTTGCTGGTGGGTTTCCACCCCCTCGGCAACGACAGTTAAGTCGAGCGACTTACCCAGATTAATGATGTTTTCAATCACAGTGACTTGTTTCGGTAGTGTGTCGATATCATTAATAAAAGCGCGGTCGATTTTTAGCTCGTCAATAGGGAAACGCGCTAAGTAGGAAAGAGAAGAGTAGCCGGTACCAAAGTCATCGATAGAGAGAGCGAAGCCAAGCTTTTTAATCGCATTCAACATTTGCAGTGTATGTTCGCTATCACTCATCACGGCACTTTCGGTTAGCTCGAAGGTAATGCAGCTTGGATCAAGCTCGGTAGTGCGAAGCAACTTTTCCATAAAGTCGATCAGCTGTGGGTTGCCAAATTGCTCGGGAGAGAGGTTAATGGCGACACGGCCTGGCAGTATGCCCTGTTGTTTCCAACGTTTTACCGTATTGAAAACATCACGCATCACGACACGTCCAAGGTGTTCGATTAACCCAGCGCGCTCGGCGACAGGAATGAATGAGCCAGGACTAATGTACCCTTCAACTGGATGCTTCCAACGAACGAGCGCTTCTGCGCCGTTGATACTGAAGTCTCGCGCGTTAACCTTAGGTTGATACCACACTTCCAAACCGTTCTGCTGCAATGCTTTTTGCAGTTCGATTTCAAGCCACAAACGCATACGCGCTTCTTTGTTCATTTGATCGTTAAATTTGATCAGACGATTTCTACCACGATCTTTGGCTTCATACATCGCAGTATCGGCATTTTGTAGTAGGATTCGCGCATCTTGTCCGTCTTCAGGGTATCGAACGCTACCAATTGAACAGGCAAGGCGTTTGCTGAAGTGGTGCAAGTCGAAAGGTTGGTTGATCAACGAGATAATGCGATCGGACAAAATTTCAGCCATGCGGGTATTTTCTGGCTCCGGCAGAATGACGCCAAACTCATCGCCACCCAAATGACCAATAATCGCTTGGTTTGGTAGTAACCGTTTAAGACGGGCCGACACCTCTTGAATCACTTTATCGCCAATATGGTGACCAAGTGAGTCATTAATGTTTTTGAAGTTATCGATATCCAAATAGAACACCAGAAGCGGTGTTTGCTTTTTGATCAGCTGTTCCAAACGTTTGGTGAAGCCAAAGCGGTTGTAGAGTTTGGTGAGCGAGTCAATGTGTATGTCTTCATTCGATGCAGAAGACAGGTTTTTGGGCGCATCATCAGCATCTTGGATTAGGATAATTTGAGATTCGCTACCTAATATCGCCGTGGAATCCGCGTGTAGCTGAACTTTCCGTTCAAAGCCGCATCTTGCGCTGGTTAAGCAGACAAAAGGTTTGTCAGAAATTAATGTACTCAATCGATGACTAAATACCTTTTTACTGTTTTCATCGATGAATAAACGACTTAGCTCTTCGCCCAACAATTCATGAGGAGAGTTAAGTCCGAGAAGGCGCGCTGATGCGGGGTTCGCAGAGATGACAATATCATCTTCGATAAGCAGTAAGCCGTCTGGTAGCAGTTGTGTTAACTTCGCAAACTTACTTTCGGACTCTTCTAAGGAGCGAACGAGTATCTGCTTTTCTGAAGTATCGACAGCGTGAAAAACAACAAAGCGAATGTCGTTACCTTCAAAAACTGGCGAAAGACTAAAGTGAAGACTGGTTTCAAGGTCGGTTTCATCGAGCGTGATTTCGGCTTCGACATGTGCCCCTTTGAACGCGCGCTGATAGTATGGTGCAAGCTTCTTATAAAACTGCTCACCCAGCACTTGGCAATCGTTTAAGCCGACGATTTCCTCATGACTTAAACCTGCGATATCGCAGTAACGGTCACTTACCATTCGATAATTGTGTTTTTTATCAAGAATGGCAAAGAAGAAAGGGCTATTTGAGGTTAGCGTGGCAAACCAATGTTTTAATTGCTGGGAAGGCATTAGGGTATTACCGATCTCCAATGAGCCAGATTATTCGTCCGTGTATAAAAAGCGACACCCTGATAAGCCTGCGGCGGTCTACCACCAAGCTAAAGTGTTACTTGCCATTAAAGGGCTCGCGGTTTTAGCTGTGCAGTCGACAATCACATGGATACGCTCAGATAACTATAACTTTGAAAATACGGTTGTAAAAGTGTTTATCCACCTGTTCGCATCAATAATACACGTAAGTTCAAAAAAAGAAGCGTTAGTGAGCAATAAACCACCAATCTAAAATAAGCACTTTATTGATACATAACAGTAATCTCATCGCCACGATTGCTTAATATAAGCAACCTAATGACAAAGTAACGGATAATGAACGTGTTAAACAAGATTCGCAGTCAACTAGTAAAGAACGCAGCTAATATTTTGCGTTCTCCAGTCCAGTTATTACCACAGCCAATTCAGCAAAAAGCGTTGCTGGAAGGGCTAAAAATGGTGTTTAAAGAAGCCTTGGAAGATGGTGACTTTGAGTTCCTTGAAGACAAGTGGTTAAAAGTTGCGATTAAAGACTTGAACTTAGCATGGTACATCAGCTATCAAGACGAAAAATTGGTGGTAGCTGAAAAACCAGTTCAGGAAGATGTGAGTTTTAGTGGTAATCTAAACGACCTAGTACTGATTGCTGGTCGTAAAGAAGACCCTGACACACTGTTCTTCCAACGTCGCCTTTCAATTGAAGGTGATACTGAGCTTGGCTTAGAAGTGAAAAACTTAATGGACAGTGTCGACTTAGAGCAGTTACCGAAAGCAATGCAAGTCGCTTTGAATCAATTGGCTGATTTTGTTCAGAAAGGAGTTCAAGCGCCTGCACAACCAACCGGAGTAGCGAATGCTTATTCGAACTGAAGCCCCAGCGGACATTCTTACCATTGACCGCTTATTGAAACACGCCTTCCCGACGGAAGCTGAAGCTGAGCTTGTGATGCGTTTGCGCGAAAACAGCAAATTCACGCTTTCCTTAGTCGCGTGTACAGATGAGGGAGAGGTGATAGGCCATGCTTTATTTAGCCCTGTGACCTTAAATGGTGAAGATTTGTCATGGCAAGGGCTAGCGCCATTAGCTGTTCATGAAGATTACCGTCGCCAAGGCATCGCTGCAGAGTTGATCAAAGAAGGTTTTGATTCACTGCGTGATTTTGGCTACCCAGTGTGTGTGGTGTTGGGCGATCCTGATTATTACGCGCGCCAGGGTTTTCAATCATGCGACGAGATGGGCTTTGAATGTGCTTGGGATGTCCCTAAAGGTGCATTTCGAGTCGCAGAGTTGGTCGAAGGTCAATGTGCTGGACGCTCCGGATGCATAGACTATGCGCCAGAGTTCTCTGAACTGTAAATGAAAGAAGCCCACGACTAAGTGGGCTTCTTTCTTATTCACTGAAAACTGAGATAGGGAGGTTAGGATGACTGGTTACTTTTCTTTTTGCCCCAGACCTCTATTTTCGCTTTTTTACTTACCCCTAGCAGGCTGAGTTTTGTGCTTCCCCAGCTACTGTAAGTCATTTCAATCTGTTTTAGCTTGGCTTCTTTTGTACCTGGAAGGCTCCAGGCACGAGTCGACAATCCGCTTGTTAGTACGCCCATAGAGGAAAGCTTTTTCTCACTACCATCTGTCATGACGACTTTTAAACCATTAATGTCTACCGTTCCTTGCACACATTTTAGTTTTATTTTACTGAAGCTTCGGTTTCGGAATAGGCTATTTGGTGTCACGGTATCTGTTTCTGTATGAAAGTTAACGGTTTTCGTTGCAATCAGCTCCCACTCATCGCTGTTATTAGCAAAAACACTCATGCTGGTGGCGGCTACCAGTGTGCAAAGTAGTAGCGTATTTAAGAATTTCATAATGTACCTCATATGTCATACCCAATGTGTGGCTGTTGGCAAAACGCTATGTTCAGGAATATCCAAATCATCTCATTGTGTTCAGGTGTTCCTTGAAGTCCTTTAGGTATAATCGCGATAATTTGATAGGATTGCCCTCGTTCAAATAGGTGACGGAAAATGTCAATTAACGAGAAACAGTATTTACGTGAAATGGGGATCAGCACATGGGAGCTGGTGCACCCTGAAAGACTGGAAGGCTATCAATCGCCATTATTGGATTTGCAAAGTTCATGTAAACTCCTATTGGTATCGCCAATATGTCCAGAAAACGAGACGGCATTGATGTTTGAGCGCGTATTAAAAAGCATTAAGCTCACGCTTGATGATGCGCTACACCTAGAGCCTGAGCGCTTATCCATGCTGGGTGAACATCAGCTAGAGTGGGTGTGGTTTGCAGGCTGTGAGGCTGATCAAAGCATCAAGGCAAAGCACCTGACCTCGCCACTATTACAAGATATTGATGGTAATAACGAACAGCGCCGCGCATTGTGGCAACAAATCTGTTCGTACTCTTAACGGAGCTAATGCGTGACAATTGAAATTACGCCGATGCGTGCAGAGCACCTCGACCAAGTTTGGCAAATCGAGCAGCAAGCACATTCTCACCCTTGGGCCGAATCTTTGGTTCGTGACTTATCCAGTCGCGGTGCTTGCCATCATGTGATGCTGGAAGGCTCTCAAGTGGTTGGTTACTTCTATGGACAGAATATTGTTGGAGAAGTGACACTATTAAATATTGCAGTAGCGCCTTCTCAACAGGGCAGAGGGCTAGGGCAAAAATTGCTGGACGCGTTTATTGAACACTGTGAACAAGCCAAAGCAGAGAGTGCTTGGTTAGAAGTGCGTGAAAGTAATCACCCAGCTATCCATATTTATGAGCAAGCAGGTTTTAATGAAGTGGACCGTCGTTACAACTATTACCCAGCTAAATCGGGAAATGGTAAGGAAGACGCCATTATCATGAGTTACTTATTTTTGAGTTAGTTTTAGGCCGTTACTAATTACCTCATCAACACTTATGCTTTAAATGCGTATCCGGATTCGAGGCTTTTGAATATGTAATAATAATTTTTTGAATTTTTACATCTCTTTGTGTGGAGCTGGCTTTCCCTTGTTAGTTGCAGGTAAAGGCTGGTGAGCCGAGTAAATTCAGTTCATGTCTTTCCAGTTTGCTAGCACAGCGATAATAAGCGAGAATACCGCACAATATCGAATAGTAGATATGCTTGCCTATTTTGTGAGCATGAAAGTAATTTAGAAGATTAACTAATGTCAAATCCCCTTTTTTTAGGCGAAGTGTCTAAGCGCAGAACGTTCGCTATTATTTCTCACCCGGATGCGGGTAAAACCACCATTACTGAAAAAGTCCTTTTATTCGGAAACGCGATCCAAAAAGCAGGTACGGTTAAAGGTCGTGGTAACGCACAGCACGCAAAATCAGACTGGATGGAAATGGAAAAAGAACGTGGTATCTCGGTAACCACTTCTGTAATGCAGTTCCCTTACAATGACTGTCTGGTAAACCTACTTGATACGCCTGGACACGAAGACTTCTCGGAAGATACATACCGTACGTTAACGGCAGTAGACTCGTGTTTGATGGTTATCGATGCGGCGAAAGGTGTCGAGGATCGTACACGTAAGCTGATGGAAGTAACGCGTCTGCGTGACACGCCAATCGTAACCTTCATGAACAAACTTGACCGTGACGTTCGTGATCCAATGGAAGTATTGGACGAGGTAGAAAACGAGTTGGGCATGATGTGTGCGCCAATTACATGGCCAATCGGCTGTGGTAAAGAATTTAAAGGTGTGTACCACATTCACCGTGATGAAACGATTTTATACGAATCAGGTCACGGTCATGAGATTCAAGAAGTTCGAATCATCAAAGGTCTCGATAACCCAGAGCTTGATGAAAAAGTTGGT
Organism: Vibrio sp. YT-15; assembly: GCF_033337445.1. Lineage (NCBI taxonomy): Bacteria > Pseudomonadati > Pseudomonadota > Gammaproteobacteria > Vibrionales > Vibrionaceae > Vibrio > Vibrio sp. YT-15. Next base: position 187,171 of record NZ_JAWOQR010000005.1, on the reverse strand, counting down.
GCAGGCCTTGCGGAAAGTGTTCGAGAAGAGCTTGAGCTTGTTATGGGTGCTTGCCCTGAGTTTGATTTGGAAATGTTCCTAACAGGTGATCTGACGCCAGTTTACTTCGGTACTGCATTAGGTAACTTTGGTGTGGATCATATGCTAGACGGTCTAACTGAATGGGCTCCAGCGCCGAAAACTCGTCAAGCGGTTGAACGTGAAGTTGAAGCGACTGAAGAGAAGTTCTCTGGTTTCGTATTTAAGATCCAAGCGAACATGGACCCAAAACACCGCGACCGTATCGCATTCATGCGTATTGTATCTGGCACTTACACGCAAGGTATGAAGATGAACCACGTTCGTCTTGGCAAGCAAGTGAGTATCTCTGATGCAGTAACCTTTATGGCTGGTGACCGTGCACGTGCAGAACACGCTTACGCCGGTGACATCATTGGTCTACATAACCACGGCACTATTCAGATTGGTGATACCTTTACTCAAGGTGAATCACTGAAGTTCTCTGGTATTCCGAACTTCGCTCCGGAACTATTCCGTCGTATTCGCCTGAAAGATCCACTAAAGCAGAAGCAGCTTCTCAAAGGTTTGGTTCAGCTATCAGAAGAAGGTGCGGTACAGGTATTCCGTCCTCTACAGAACAACGATCTGATCGTTGGTGCCGTTGGTGTACTTCAGTTTGATGTTGTTGTGGCTCGTTTGAAGTCTGAGTATAACGTTGAAGCGATTTATGAAGGCATTAACGTTGCAACTGCGCGTTGGGTTGAGTGTGGTGATGCGAAGAAACTGGATGAGTTCCAACGCAAGAATCAAGCGAACTTAGCATTGGATGGTGGTGATAACCTAACGTATATCGCTCCAACAATGGTTAACTTAAACTTAGCGAAAGAGCGTTTCCCTGACGTTGATTTCCGTGCGACGCGCGAGCACTAATTTGCGCGGTTAGGGTAAGCCTTAACGCAAACTAGATTTTAAAACGCCCTTGGCTATAAACTTAGCCAAGGGCGTTTTTATATAAGGATAAGATATGAATTGGTTTAAACGTGGGCTAAAGCGTTACGACAACTGGTGTAAAGATATGGGGTTAACTCCCGATCAGAAACGCAGTTGTGTCCCATATCGAAAAGACCCTGCCCATCAAACTGAAGAGAAGAGTGAAGCCCAACCATCCTCTGATTTTCTGCCCGCAGATACAGATAAAAAGCGTCAAGATGAAGCTCTTTGATACGCACTGCCACTTTGATTTTGATGTGTTTCAAGATGACTTTGCGCATCAACTTGAGCTTGCTCAAACGCAAGGCGTCGCAAGAATTTTGATTCCTTCCGTCGGTCCGCAAAACTGGGCTCGTATTCAAACTTTGGCAGAGCAACATGCCAATTTGTATTATGCGCTCGGCTTTCATCCGTATTTTCTTGAAGATAACGTTGAGCAGCACCTTACAGAGCTAGAAGGCTATCTAAATCAAAAAGGGCCACAGTGCGTGGCAATAGGAGAGTGTGGTTTAGATTTTGCCATTGATGTTGATCCACAGTTGCAAGAAAAGATACTTGAAGTTCAATTTGAGCTGGCTAGACGCTTCGAACTCCCAGTTATTTTACATAGCCGAAAAGCGCACAATCGCCTCATTCAAATGGTGAAAGCGGCGAATCTTCCTAGAGGTGGTGTGCTACACGCTTTTTCTGGGAGTTATCAGCAAGCCATGGAGTGGGTCAAATTAGGTTTTTTTATCGGTGTAGGAGGAACGATTACCTACCCAAGAGCCAAGAAAACACGCGACGCAATTCAAAAATTACCACTCGAAAACCTAGTAATCGAAACAGACGCACCAGATATGCCTATACTTGGATATCAAGGGGAGTCAAATCACCCAGCCAAACTCATTCACGTCTTTAATGAGCTCGTAGAGTTGCATAACGGCCGAAAGCAATCGATTGCCTCTCAACTGTGGAAAAATAGCAATTTTGCTTTCTCGATATGTGAATAAAATCTAAAGATGTGGTTTGAAATCGAAAACGTTTTCCTGCTTATTGTGAATTAACTCACAAAGCTGGTTGAATCAATCATGAATCTTATAGGAAAGTGTGAGGCTGGCATTACTTTAATTGATTCTGCATGAGTATAATTGCCCCCGCTTTATAGCTCCATTTTGTAACACGCCAATAAATAACTTATAAGGAAGTCATAAACTATGAGCCTGTTTATGAGCCTAATCGGTATGGTAGTGCTTCTTGCGATTGCAGTGGCATTTTCTAACAACCGAAAAGCTATCAACTTTAGAACTGTGGGTGGCGCATTCGCTATCCAATTCGCATTAGGTGCATTTGTTCTGTATGTACCTTGGGGCCGTGATCTACTAAACGGTTTCTCTTCAGGTGTTTCTAACGTTATCAACTACGGTAACGATGGTTCATCATTCCTGTTCGGTGGTCTTGTTTCTGACAAGATGTTCGAAGTATTCGGCGGCGGCGGTTTCATCTTCGCATTCCGTGTTCTTCCTACACTGATCTTCTTCTCTGCACTGATTTCAGTTCTTTACTACATTGGCGTTATGCAATGGGTTATCAAGATTCTTGGTGGCGCACTACAAAAAGCGCTAGGCACTTCGCGTGCGGAATCAATGTCAGCTGCAGCTAACATCTTCGTAGGTCAAACTGAGGCACCTCTAGTTGTTCGTCCATTCGTTCCAAAAATGACTCAATCAGAGCTATTCGCGGTAATGTGTGGTGGTCTAGCTTCTGTTGCTGGTGGTGTACTAGCTGGTTACGCATCTATGGGTGTTCCACTAGAGTACCTAGTTGCGGCATCATTCATGGCAGCACCAGGTGGTCTACTGTTCGCTAAAATCCTTCACCCTGAGACTGACCAGCCTCACGAAAGTATCGAAGAAGCGATGGACGGCGGTGACGACAAACCAGTTAACGTAATCGACGCAGCTGCGGGCGGTGCGGCTTCTGGTCTACAACTTGCGCTTAACGTAGGTGCAATGCTAATCGCATTCGTTGGTCTAATCGCGCTAATCAACGGTATGCTAGGTGGCATCGGTGGTTGGTTCGGCATGCCAGAACTAACACTAGAGCTAATTCTAGGTTACGCGTTCTCTCCACTAGCATTCCTAATCGGTGTTCCATGGGCAGAAGCTGTAACAGCTGGTTCATTCATTGGTCAGAAAATCGTAGTGAACGAATTCGTTGCTTACTTGAACTTCACACCATACCTAGGTGAAAACGCTCAAGTAATCGCGGCAACTGGTGAAGTAATGTCTGAGAAGACAACAGCTATCATCTCATTCGCACTATGTGGTTTCGCGAACCTTTCTTCTATTGCGATTCTACTTGGTGGTCTAGGTAGCCTTGCACCAAACCGTCGTAGTGACATCGCTCGCATGGGTGTTAAAGCAGTTCTTGCAGGTACGTTGTCTAACCTTATGGCAGCGACAATTGCAGGCTTCTGCTTAAGCCTTGCAGCACTATAATTAGAATCGGTTCTTAATATATAGACGCCGTTTTACATCATGCCCTGTAGCAAGAGATTGCTGCGGGGCATTTTTCGTTTTTCGGGCTCCAAAATTTCATCGGGTGTTTGCCTTAGTCGAGGTATTACGCAGTCAATGGAATAGGGGCTAGGAAATTTTGAGATACAAACCGTTTGCGCTCCATTTGGTGCTACAGTTTTGCGGTGAAACTCTATAATGTATTAATCACAGGATAGTGGTTAAGCTTGATTCTTAATCACGTAATGAATATTACATAATCGATGGGCAAATGAATTGCCCTGCAATATCAGATCTAATAGGCGTTTTGCTTTGTGATGTGATATTAAAGACACCGCAATCATAGATTGTTGTGCCATAGGCCAAACTGGTACTGTGCGGTGACAAGGATAGCAATTGGCATATGATAAATTTTCGCTGTATATGCCGAGTCTTCAGGGAACCAAGTCCGTTCATTAATAGACTGTTTAGCCATTTACTCACATTGTCTCGACTTGTTGATTATAGTTAAAGACGTGATGTAAGGCTGAGTAGTGAATTTTTTGAATATTGATCGGAGATAGAAATGAGCGATTTAAAAGCAGCAGCGCTACGTGCACTTAAACTTATGGACCTAACTACGTTGAATGATGATGACACTGATGCAAAAGTGATCTCACTATGTCATGACGCGAAAACAGCAGTAGGCAACACAGCTGCAATTTGTATTTACCCTCGCTTTATTCCTATTGCTAAGAAGACACTTCGTGAGCAAGGTACGCCAGAGGTTCGTATTGCAACAGTAACGAACTTCCCACATGGTAACGACGACATTGAAATCGCAGTTGCTGAAACAAAAGCGGCGGTTGCTTACGGTGCAGACGAAGTTGACGTAGTTTTTCCTTACCGCGCGCTAATGGCGGGTGATGAGAAAGTAGGCTTCGAACTAGTTAAGCAATGTAAAGAAGCTTGTGGTGACATTCTTCTTAAAGTGATCATCGAAACAGGTGAACTAAAAGAAGAAGCACTAATCAAGAAAGCATCTCAAATCTGTATTGAAGCAGGTGCTGACTTCATTAAAACTTCAACTGGTAAAGTGCCAGTAAACGCAACACCAGAATACGCTCGCATGATGCTTGAAGTTATTCGCGACATGGGTGTTGCAGAAACTGTTGGTTTCAAACCAGCAGGTGGTGTGCGCACTGCTGAAGACGCAGCAGCATACCTAGCAATGGCTGACGAAATCCTAGGTGACAACTGGGTTGATGCTCGTCACTACCGTTTTGGTGCGTCTAGCCTGCTAACCAACCTACTAAATACATTAGAAGTATCGGACGACGTCGCTGATCCAACAGCGTACTAATTCCAATAATGCGTCTGAACGGTAGCACCTAAACGGGTGCTACCAAACCTCTTCTATCCTACTACAACCATGGCTCAAAAGAGCTTGGGAGGCACTAATGTATTTACCACAAGAAATCATTCGTAAAAAACGTGACGGCGAAGTCCTAACCGCCGACGAAATCAACTTCTTTATTCAAGGCGTAGCGAACAACACGGTATCTGAAGGTCAGATTGCGGCGTTTGCTATGACGATTTTCTTTAATGAAATGACCATGGATGAGCGCATCGCCTTAACGTGTGCAATGCGTGATTCGGGCATGGTTATCGACTGGAGCCACATGAACTTCGGTGGTCCAATTGTCGACAAACACTCAACCGGTGGTGTGGGTGACGTAACTTCTTTAATGCTTGGCCCAATGGTGGCAGCGTGTGGCGGTTTCGTACCTATGATCTCTGGCCGCGGTCTTGGTCATACAGGCGGTACGCTGGATAAACTTGAATCTATCCCTGGTTACAACATTACGCCGAGCAACGATGTTTTTGGTCAAGTAACCAAAGACGCTGGTGTGGCGATCATCGGTCAAACTGGTGACCTTGCTCCTGCGGATAAGCGTGTTTACGCGACTCGTGATATTACCGCAACGGTAGACAATATCTCCCTGATTACGGCGTCGATCCTTTCTAAGAAACTGGCGGCGGGTCTGGAATCGCTAGTGATGGACGTAAAAGTGGGTTCAGGTGCATTTATGCCAACTTACGAAGCGTCTGAAGAGCTAGCAAAATCAATCGTTGCGGTAGCAAACGGTGCTGGCACTAAGACTACGGCAATTCTTACGGACATGAACCAAGTATTGGCGTCTTCAGCGGGTAACGCAGTGGAAGTTCGTGAAGCGGTTCGTTTCTTAACGGGTGAATACCGTAACCCTCGTCTACTTGAAGTGACCATGGCTTCATGTGCTGAAATGTTAGTACTTGGCAAGCTTGCTGAGAACACAGAAGACGCACGCGCAAAACTGATGGAAGTGCTGGATAACGGCAAAGCGGCTGAGTGCTTCGGCAAGATGGTTGCCGGCTTAGGCGGCCCAGCAGACTTCGTAGAAAACTACGACAACTACTTAGAAAAAGCAGAAATCATCAAGCCAGTTTACGCAACAGAAACGGGCATTGTCTCTGCAATGGATACACGTGCTATCGGCATGGCTGTGGTTGCTATGGGTGGTGGTCGTCGAGTTGCTACTGATGAAATCGACTACGCAGTTGGTTTCGACGAGTTCATCCGCCTAGGTGAGGTCGCAGACAGTGATAAACCTCTTGCGGTCATCCACGCTCGCACTGAAGAGCAATGGGAAGAAGCGGCAAAAGCACTGCGCAGTGCAATCAAAGTAGGTGGTGAATACACACCAACTCCAGAGGTTTACCGCCAAATTCGTGCAGAAGATATCTAATAGAACAAGTAATTACACAAGGCCTACTCAACCATAATAAAAAGCCGAGTGGGCCTAAGGAACGAGCAATGAAAAGAGCATTTATTTTAGTACTAGACTCATTCGGTATCGGTGCAACTGCCGATGCTAAAGAATTTGGTGATGTAGGTTCAGACACACTAGGTCACATCGCTGACCAATGTGAAAAAGGCTTAGCAGATAACGACAATCGCCAAGGTGCACTTCGCCTTCCAAATCTATCGAAACTTGGTTTGGCAATGGCGCATAAAGAATCGACAGGTCGCTTCGCACCTGGACTAGACGCAGACGCTGAAATTATTGGTGCATACGGTCATGCAGCAGAGCTTTCTTCAGGTAAAGACACGCCGTCTGGTCACTGGGAAATCGCAGGTGTTCCTGTTCTGTTTGACTGGGGTTACTTCACTGACAAAGCAAACAGCTTCCCGAAAGAATTGACTGACCGCATTCTTGAGCGTGCAGGTCTTGACGGTTTCCTGGGTAACTGCCACGCATCTGGTACTCAAGTTCTTGACGATCTTGGTGAAGAGCACATGAAGACTGGCAAACCAATCTTCTACACTTCTGCTGACTCTGTATTCCAAATCGCATGTCACGAAGAGACTTTCGGTCTAGACCGTCTACTAGAGCTTTGCCAAATCGCACGTGAAGAGCTAGAAGATTACAACATTGGTCGTGTTATCGCGCGTCCATTTGTTGGTGCTGGTAAAGGTCAATTTGAGCGTACCGGTAACCGTCGTGACCTTTCTGTTGAGCCACCATCAGCAACGGTTCTACAGAAACTTGTTGAAGAGAAGCAAGGCAACGTGGTTTCTATTGGTAAGATTGCTGATATCTACGCAAACTGCGGTATCACTAAGAAAGTGAAAGCGACAGGTATCCCTGCATTGTTCGAAGCAACGCTAGAGCAAATCAAAGAAGCGGGCGACAACACGATCGTATTCACTAACTTTGTAGACTTCGACTCAGCTTACGGTCACCGTCGTGACGTAGCGGGTTACGCAGCGGCACTTGAGTACTTCGATGGTCGTATCAACGAAGTGCTAGAGATTATGGAAGAAGACGATGTGCTTATCCTAACGGCAGACCACGGCTGTGACCCAACATGGCCAGGCACTGACCATACTCGTGAGCACATCCCAGTATTGGTTTATGGTCAAAAAGTACCAGCTGGTTCTCTTGGCCGCCGCGAAACATTCGCAGATATCGGTCAAACATTGGCAAGTTACTTCGGTACTTCTCCAATGGATTACGGTAAGAACTTCCTATAATTAGTTAGGTTTTTGAAAACTAGGAGCTTGATTGCTCCTAGTTTTATGTTTGCAGTATGTAAATGCTGCTTGTCGGAAATGATAATACTCTGGCTTATATCGCCTTAAGCGCGGAGCGCTAGAGAAAGGTTAAGGAAAAGAAAATGGCAACTCCACATATCAATGCTGAAATGGGTGCATTTGCAGACGTCGTACTGATGCCTGGCGATCCACTACGTGCCAAATACATCGCAGAGACTTTCCTTGAAGATGTCGTTCAAGTGTGTGACGTTCGTAATATGTTTGGTTACACAGGCACATACAAAGGCCGTAAGATCTCGGTAATGGGCCACGGTATGGGTATCCCATCATGCTCGATTTACGCAACTGAACTAATCAAAGACTTCGGCGTGAAGAAAATCATCCGTGTTGGCAGCTGTGGCGCAGTGAATGAAGACATCAAAGTGCGTGATGTTGTGATCGGCATGGGTGCATGTACTGACTCTAAAGTGAACCGTATCCGCTTTAAAGGTCATGACTTCGCGGCAATCGCAGACTACAACATGGTTCGTGCGGCAGAAGACGCTGCAAAAGCTCGCGGTATTGACGTTAAAGTTGGTAACCTATTCTCAGCAGAGCTTTTCTACACGCCAGATCCAGAAATGTTCGATGTAATGGACAAGTACGGCATTGTTGGTGTTGAAATGGAAGCTGCTGGTATTTACGGTGTTGCGGCAGAATACGGTGCAAAAGCTCTGACAATCTGTACGGTTTCTGATCATATCAAGACTGGCGAACAGACTACATCTGACGAGCGTCAAACGACATTCAACGACATGATGCTAATCGCACTAGATTCAGTATTGCTTGGTGACGAAGAGTAAGCGACGAAGAGTCATTCTATTTTTCGCTCTCAAGAGCTAAAAAAACAGCCCGCACATTGCGGGCTGTTTTTATATGAGTTGTTAGCGCTACCTAGTTACTTGGTTAGCAGCAGGTTTGGCGCTTTTTTACGACGTATCGGTTGTCGACGTAAAATCAAGATGAACAACATGCCACAGACAAAGCTCATTAAGACCATCATGTACATATAACGATCGCTCTTGCGATAGTGGTGGTCAGAAATAGCCGTCACCCGGCCCGTCTCAAAAGTCACGCGAACAAAACCGATAAGCGCACCATCTGCAAAAACTGGTTCAACCAACTGCTGGCGACCAATGGAAGCTGTTGCCAAAGGCGTATCCAGGCCAAGAACTTCGCGTACCGATAATGCCTCTTCACTAGACGCTAAACGTACACCCTGTGCATCGTAGATTGTTGCATCAAACACTAAACGGTCTTGTGCTAGTTGGTTTGTTAGCTGAAGTAATCGTTCTTGATCTTTAGTTAAAATCATCTCACTGGCAGAAAGAGACGCCTGTGAAATCAAAACTTTGGTGAGTGTTTCAAGCTGTTGTGCTTGAATTTTCTCATTACCCTTACTGATCACAACACTGTTTTTTATTGTGATAAACAACATCACACACAGTAGGATTAGTGCCAGAATTCTTAGGGCATTCCTTACTGAGAACAAAGATTCACTCATGCTCTTTACTCATCCATTTAAAATAAAACAAAGACTTGCCTTTTTAGTTTGTTGAGGTAACGTTTTAGCAAAGTCATAAGGGATTATATACATGGACGCGTCAAAAAGCTTGCCTATCAGAAAACATACGACACTTTTAAAACGATTACCCGAGACTCGATTTGCCTCCCAATTAGATAAAGCAAAAGCAAACTGGATCGTATTTGCTGAGTACCTTTCGCCAAGTCACTTCGAAGACATTGATTTCTTCACCGGCTTTTACAACCCGATACTAGAAACGTGGAAAGTTGGCCAATATGAAGTAGCCCTGATGGCCGGAGAATTAACTCCTCAACATGAAACGATCTTACAAAGTCTCAACCTAGATTACGCCTCGCTTAATGAAGTGCCCGATCTATCAACCCAAGGGTTGATTGTATTTGATATGGATTCAACGGCGATCCAGATAGAGTGTATTGATGAAATCGCGAAACTGGCAGGAGTAGGGGATGAGGTCGCTGAAGTCACTGAACGTGCCATGCAAGGTGAGTTGGATTTTGAGCAAAGTTTACGTCAGCGAGTTGGTAAGCTCAAAGGTGCCGATGAATCAATTCTTGAACAAGTTCGTTCCCAGTTACCATTCATGCCGGACTTTGAAGCGCTAATTGCGACGTTGAAAGCCTTGGGCTGGAAAACAGCGATTGCTTCCGGTGGTTTTACTTACTTCTCTGATTACATCAAAGATAAAGTCGACCTAGATTTTGCTCGTTCCAATCAATTAGAAATTATTGACGGCAAACTCACGGGTAACGTACTTGGCGATGTGGTAACGGCGCAGATGAAGTCTGACATTCTAGTGGAATTGGCGGATGAATATGAAATTGAGCAGCACAACACGGTTGCTGTCGGTGATGGCGCTAATGATCTTGTGATGATGTCGGTGGCTGGATTAGGGATTGCGTATCACGCAAAACCAAAAGTGGAAGCTCAAGCGCAATCTGCGATTCGCTTTGCAGGGTTGGGCGGTGTGCTCTGTATTTTATCTGGCGCATTGGTGAAGCAGCAAAAGGTCAGCTGGAAAGCTAAACCTTAACCACCCATTCAAAAACACCGCCAGAAAGGCGGTGTTTTTTTTCAATTTGGTATGACTTTGAATTTACTCGGTTAACTCCAATCTAATTACAACCTCTTCAGTAATGTCTTCAAATTCACTGTAACCAACGAGCGCCGTCAACTCTTTTTCTAACTTGCTTGCTTGATGTACACCAAATTGGGTTAAGTCACTTAAATCTTGTTGCAGTAATGATGTCATCGGATCGAAAATTGGCGCAGTAGAAAGGCGAAGCACGTAAAAGTCACCCATCATTCGCGCTTTCTTTATAAATTGAATCCGCTCTTTTACGCTGTTGAACTCTTGATGAAGCTTTGACTCAATACCTGTAATTTTATTGCCTACTTTTGCGGCGCTTATGTAGATATCCTGATGTCTGGCTTGAGCACCTTCTACACGTTTTATTGGCTCTGCGATTAATGTGCTTGTCCGGCCTTTAAAGATAGGTTCAAGTGACAACAGTTGGTCATGCCCAAGACGGGCAAAAAGCTCAATGTGTTTAGGTAGCGGCAAGTTCACCCCGATAACGGGGGTTTTTATTGAAGATGACGTACTTTTACTGATAAAAATGGGCGTGCTCAGCGTACGCGAGAGCAACATGCAGTGCAGCCTTTCAAGTAGAGCATTACTTGGTAGCGTCTCTTTTTGCGGGATTAGCTTGTCTTGATTGTGCTCGATAATACTGTTGAAAAAAGCGATTACCTTCATGGTTTGGCTGCTTTCATCAATAACTAGCTGCACGCTACAACCATCTGGGCTTACACGAATTACTCGATATGGCACCGACATTAACGGCAATTTTTTATCGTAGAGTTGTAATTCTCGAAAGTTGATTCTTACCTCTTGCCCAGAACGTAACATCGTGGGCTCACTTAGCCTAATTCCGAGTCCTCGTTTGGAAAGGTCAACAGTACAGCCGCCTGTTTTAGTTTGTCCTGAGTACAACTCTAAAGGTGTTTTAAAACGATAACGAGGCTCTTTACGACGAGACTTTGCATCAAAATAAATGCCCTTTGGATTGCCGATAACTCTTCTCGGATGACGAAACGCGTTTAACGTATTAGCGGGTAAGCGCGGCTTTTCAGTTAGCAGGTAATCCTGCCCTGATTTTTCGTCAGCAATTTCTTGCAAAATACCAATATGAGTCAGTGATTGAGACGTTTCTGCCAACTCTGGAGAGAAAGCTGCTAGGTCTTCCTGCTCTTGCTCTGATAGTTCAAAGATTGAAATTCTAAAGGCGCGCCAACTCTCTCGTTTGCCACCTAAATGCCAAAATAGCTGGCGCTGTTCGCGAGTTGCTTCTGGGCGAAACATCGAATAGAAATAGGTTCGATTCTCGTGCTCGTGAGTAAATGAATAAAGGACATTGGTTGTTCCTTTAACACCAGGCTTAATGAGTGACGCGATGCGTTGCTCGTTGAATAAAGAACCAAACATTTGCTGGTTTCTCTCATCGTGCCAGTATTGCCAAAGCTTTTGATTGTTTGGCGTTAACATTGCTAATTTTAGGTCACTACCATCAAAGAATAGAGGCAAGCTGCTGGTGTGCTTTAGTGCGATATGTTCATAACCGCGAGTTCGAGCTCGAATAATCTTGTCTTGATTGTCGTGACGAGCCCTTTTAGCAGCACTGTTGAGCGCTTCATCTATCACTCGGGTGACGACATTGGTGTCAGTTAAGCGTATGGTTCTGAGGTATCGAACTGAATCATTTTCGTAACAGTCATCAACCGCGAGTATGCGGTATGCAAGCGGTTTCTCTATACCTGCAACGTTAGATTTGCTGGCAAATTCAGTAAACGTGACCTGAATAATTTCCCCAAGGTTATATTTAAATGCGCTAGGGACTTTGAACTTTGCGCCAGAGCTAGATAAATCAATGCTTAATCCATGAAGAAGCTGTCCTTTAGAACGGCAAATTTCAACTTGAGATTGGACTTTCAAGCGTTTTTCTTGGCGCTTTAAATCGTAGCCTAGGTGAACGGGTTCTGCTAAGAACGGGCTTTTAGGATCCGTTAACGATTGCGTTTTTTGCTGAGTAAGGCGCTTGCTCATTACGCGAAAGTTATTTCGCGTGTTGACCAATGCTTCCCACATTCCTTCCGTGTAGCAGCCAAACTTTTTGATGTTTTTATGGTAAGCGTTGAAAGCAACATCATCCAACCAATGTGGAATACCATCCAAAATATACTCGCGACATTCGCCTTGAACGCGACCTCGCAAATCAATGCTTTTTTTGCATGGAGCCATTAAGCGGTTAAGTTCCATTTTAACCAAAATTTTGGCCGAAGGCGGCTCTTCCTCGGTCAGTTGGCCAAGGACAAAGTCAAAGTCATTCGTACCGTAAACGGGAATGAGTCGTTCTGCGAGCGAGAGAATTTCAGATTGCTGCATTATTTCTGTTAGAGTATGTCGTTACTTTAAATTGTATCGGCTAAGCGAAGTAATACTTAAGTATATCAATAGTTCATTTCAGTTCAGGTCTGACTTGGCTGTGCTTAGTCACATTTGTAGAAAAAATTGAGGCATCATGGCGAAAGCAAAACGAGCGTATGTTTGTAATGATTGTGGCGCGGACTTTCCCCGTTGGCAGGGGCAGTGTAACGCATGTGGTGCATGGAATACGATAACAGAAGTACGTATCGCTGCATCGCCAACCGTTGCTCGCAATGAACGCTTAAGCGGCTACGCTGGTTCCGCAACAGAAGCTACGGTTCAAACGCTATCCGAAATTGATCTGCAAGAAGTACCTCGCTTCACCAGTGGGTTTAAAGAGCTTGACCGCGTGTTGGGTGGTGGTGTTGTGCCAGGTGCCGCAATTTTGATTGGTGGTAACCCTGGTGCAGGTAAATCAACCCTTCTGTTGCAAACCATGTGTAGTTTATCTGCGCAAATGCCAACGCTTTACGTAACCGGTGAAGAGTCGTTACAGCAGGTGGCAATGCGTGCTTCCCGATTGGGCTTGCCGAAAGATCATTTAAAAATGCTATCGGAAACGAACGTCGACAAAATTTGCCAAATCGCCGAAAAAGAGCAGCCTCGTATAATGGTAATAGACTCGATTCAGGTGATGCACGTTTCTGATGTTCAATCGTCGCCTGGCAGTGTTGCTCAGGTACGTGAATCTGCGACGGCTCTGACACGATACGCAAAACAGAATAATGTTGCGGTATTTATTGTTGGTCACGTAACAAAAGATGGTACCCTTGCGGGCCCCAAAGTTCTTGAACACATTATCGACTGTTCGGTACTACTCGATGGTGGAACGGATAGCCGATTCCGCACTTTGCGTAGTCATAAAAACCGTTTTGGTGCTGTGAATGAGCTTGGTGTCTTTGCTATGACAGGCCAAGGATTGAAGGAAGTGAGTAACCCATCAGCGATCTTCCTTTCTCGTGGTGAAGAAGAAACATCAGGCTCTTCAGTCATGGTGGTTTGGGAAGGCACGCGCCCTCTACTAGTAGAGATTCAAGCGCTGGTGGATTACTCGCAGTTAGCCAACCCTCGTCGTGTTGCGGTCGGCTTGGAGCAGAACCGCCTATCACTTTTGCTCGCTGTGTTGCATAAGCATGGTGGCTTACAAATGGCAGACCAAGATGTCTTTGTTAATGTGGTTGGCGGTGTTAAGGTGACGGAGACAAGCGCTGATCTTGCTTTAGTTATGGCGCTTTTATCGAGTTTTCGTGACCGTCCACTCCCTAAAGATGTGGTGATTTTTGGTGAGGTAGGGCTTGCGGGCGAAATCCGTCCAGTGCCAAGTGGGCAAGAGCGTTTGAATGAAGCGTTCAAACATGGTTTCAAGAAAGCCATCGTGCCAGCAGCCAACATGCCGAAAGGTGGCATCCCTGGCATGCAAATTCACGGCGTTAAGAAATTGTCGGAAGCGATAGAGGCTTTTGACGAGCTGTAATGCTCATAAGAATGGTATTTGTGCAATCACAAACTGTTCTATCCGTCCTCAATAAAATGCGAATAAAGTACATAAATTGCTGTGTTTGACTATGCTTTGGGGACGGAAATTTCACGTTAAAATTTTTTTTCTTCCATCCGCACGCAAGGGTATCAGTATTGACAGAATGTGATATACTCTGCGCGCACTTTATACCTTATTAACAGAGTAAGACAATGACTGATTTATCAAAATACAGAAACATTGGTATTTTTGCTCACGTAGACGCGGGTAAAACTACCTCTACAGAGCGTATCCTAAAGCTAACTGGTAAGATCCATAAGATCGGTGACACTCACGACGGTTCAACTACTACTGACTTCATGGAGCAGGAAGCTGAGCGTGGTATCACAATCCAGTCTGCAGCAACAACTTGTTTCTGGAACGATCACCGTCTAAACATCATCGATACTCCTGGACACGTTGACTTCACTATCGAAGTTTACCGTTCTCTAAAAGTACTTGACGGTGGTATCGGTGTATTCTGTGGTTCTGGTGGTGTTGAGCCTCAGTCAGAAACTAACTGGCGTTACGCTGACGAATCACACGTATCACGTCTGATCTTCGTTAACAAACTAGACCGTATGGGCGCAGATTTCTACAAAGTTGTAGATCAAGTACAGAACGTACTAGGTGCTACACCTCTAGTTATGACTCTACCTATCGGTATCGAAGAAGATTTCGTAGGTGTTGTAGACGTACTAAGCCAACAAGCTTACGTATGGGATGAGTCTGGCCAACCAGAGAACTACGAAGTTCAAGATATTCCAGCAGACATGGTAGAAAAAGCTGCTGAATACCGTGAAATGCTAATCGAAACTGCTCTAGAGCAAGACGAAGATCTAATGATGGCTTACCTAGAAGAAGGCGAAGAGCCATCTCTAGAAGACATCAAACGTTGTATCCGTAAAGGTACTCGTGATCTAGCATTCTTCCCAACTTACTGTGGTTCAGCGTACAAGAACAAAGGTATCCAACTTATTCTTGACGCGGTAATTGATTACCTACCATCTCCAACAGAAGTTGATCCACAGCCTCTAACTGATTCAGAGACTGGTGAGCCAACTGGTGAAGTTGCGACTGTATCTGCAGACGAGCCACTACGTGCTCTTGCATTTAAGATTATGGATGACCGCTTCGGTGCTCTAACCTTTATCCGCATCTACTCTGGTAAGATGAAGAAAGGTGACACAATCCTTAACTCTGCAACTGGTAAAACAGAGCGTATCGGCCGTATGGTTGAGATGCACGCGGACGAGCGTAACGAGATCGATTCAGCACAAGCTGGTGACATCATCGCTGTAGTTGGTATGAAGAACGTTCAAACTGGTCACACTCTATGTGATCCTAAGCACGAATGTACTCTTGAGCCAATGATCTTCCCAGATCCAGTAATCTCTATCGCAGTTAAGCCTAAAGATAAAGGCGGTTCTGAGAAGATGGGCATCGCGATCGGTAAAATGGTTGCAGAAGATCCATCATTCCAAGTTGAGACTGATGAAGATTCAGGCGAAACTATCCTGAAAGGTATGGGTGAACTTCACCTAGACATCAAGGTAGATATCCTTAAGCGTACTTACGGCGTTGAGCTAGAAGTTGGTGCTCCACAGGTTGCTTACCGTGAAACTATCACTCAAGCAATCGAAGATAGCTACACGCACAAGAAACAGTCTGGTGGTTCTGGTCAGTTCGGTAAGATCGACTACCGCATCAAACCAGGTGAGCCAAACTCTGGCTTCACGTTCAAATCAACAGTTGTTGGTGGTAACGTACCTAAAGAATTCTGGCCTGCAGTTGAGAAAGGCTTTGCGTCAATGATGGAGCACGGTGTTCTAGCTGGCTTCCCTACTCTAGACGTTGAAGTTGAACTATTCGACGGTGGTTTCCACGCAGTTGACTCTTCAGCTATCGCTTACGAAATCGCAGCGAAAGGTGCATTCCGTCAGTCTATGCCTAAAGCTGGCGCGCAACTTCTTGAGCCAATCATGAAAGTTGACGTGTTCACTCCAGAAGATCACGTTGGTGACGTAATCGGTGACCTTAACCGTCGTCGTGGTATGATCAAAGACCAACAAGCAGCGTCTACTGGCGTACGTATCAAGGGTGATGTACCTCTATCAGAAATGTTTGGTTACATCGGTACTCTACGTACTATGACTTCTGGTCGTGGTCAGTTCTCTATGGAGTTCTCACACTACGCACCATGTCCAACAAACGTTGCAGAGCAAGTAATTGCTGACGTTAAAGAGCGTAACGCTAAGAAGTAATTCTTAAGTTAACTCTATAACTTGAAAGCCCCGCTTAGTGCGGGGCTTTTTGTATTTAGCAGTCTTATACGCAGAGCGTGTTTGTTTTATTCCTATTTAGCGTTTGTTTTGACGATTGTTATGATGCCGTTCTAGTACTGTTGCCTTTTAGGTCAATGGTCCTAAAGTCTGGTACCACT
Organism: Vibrio sp. YT-15; assembly: GCF_033337445.1. Classification (NCBI taxonomy): domain Bacteria; kingdom Pseudomonadati; phylum Pseudomonadota; class Gammaproteobacteria; order Vibrionales; family Vibrionaceae; genus Vibrio; species Vibrio sp. YT-15. The sequence goes on along the minus strand of NZ_JAWOQR010000005.1, from coordinate 170,577 downwards.
GACTTTTCAAATATTTCTATTTCTTCCTTCAACCATTGCGCAAACAATTGAGCTTTAGGTCTTTTTAAGTAGCCTTTTGGCGCACACAAGTAATACGCAAAGTTGGGCTTGATAGCGATATCTCCAATTCGGACCAATTTGCCAGAACGAAAATATTGATGAGCTAAACTGTGTTTTACTAATGCCACGCCTTGAAGTGATAGTGCAGCCTCAAGCACGAGATGTGATCCACTGTATTTTAAGGTAGGCTTTGCTGCGCAGTGACCCAAGGTTGCTAACCACATATTCCAATCAAGATCAGGCCAAACATCTTCAATCAGCTCAGCTTTGCTTAAATCCTCGATGTTATAGATCCCGTGCTCTTTCTGGTACACCGGATGACAAGCAGGATAAAAAGCTTCGTCCATCAGCCATTGTGATTCTAAATTGGGATATTTTCCTAAACCGTAACGAACACATAAATCTATCTGACTATCTTGAAAAGACACCAAATCATTGGTTGGTTCTAATAGCAAGGCGATATCAGGGTGACGCTGGCGAAAAGCCGTAATTTTCGGGACTAACCAATGATGAGCGAAAGAGGGGAGTGTTGATATCGAAAGGTGGTTCGGGTTTGGATCTTGATTGACTAATCTAACCCCTTGCTGCAAATGAGCAAACCCTCTTTCTGCCTGACTAAACAGTAGCTCTCCCTCTGGTGTGAGCACGATTTTTCTGTGCTGACGAACAAATAGGTCCGTGCCTAAGAACTCTTCTAAATGACGAATTTGCTGACTAATGGCCGCTGGCGTAACAAACAGTTCTTTTGCTGCCGTTTTAAAGCTTCCTTCCTTTGCTGCAACGAAAAAGTAATACAAGCCCTGTAAGGGAGGCATTCGATCTTTCACATTAGTTTTCCTTAACTCTATGGCAGATTCTATCGTTTGAGGATATCAGCGTAGTCGCTGATTATTAAGTGGTCAACATTGTATAGGAATCTTTGAAATGGAAAACATGACACACACTTGTGAGCGTACTATACCTACTGCCCATCAGAGCGGGTTACAGTTAATTTATTCTAAACTGGCGGCTTGGAGAAGGAACTATAAGACACGTCGTCACTTGAGAGAGTTACCAAAGCACCTTTGGGACGATATTGGATTAGGTGAAAGGGAGATTAATTGTGAAGTGAGTAAGCCATTCTGGAGAGAGTAGTTTATGAGTTTGATTCAAGCTCAAAGTTAAGCTGCACTCCCCAATGGCGTTGAGGAGTGCAAGCAAAATTACAAGTCTTCTTCCCACACGACCAATTCATCTTTTGGCCAATTGTGGCCTATCTCATGATACTTTTGTTCGAGCACATGACGTTTAATTTTAAGTGTTGGCGTCAGTACGCCATTTTCTATACTCCAAGGTTCTTTAATCATTAACACGCCTTTGATTTGCTCATGAGAGGCGAGTTCTTGATTCATCCTGGCAATAACTTTACGTGTGGTACGTGCGTATCGCTCTCGATCAAAGTTAGGGAAGTCATGTGGCACAACCAAAAGAATCGGAGCGGGTAGCCCTAAACCGATGAGACACATCATCTCTACACGACTGTACTCGAAAAGCTTTTTCTCGATAGGAACCGGAGAGACAAATTTACCTTTGGCTGTTTTGAAGTTATCTTTTTTACGGCCTTGAATCGTTAGATAACCATCTGAGTCGATAGCGCCGATATCGCCTGTGTGTAGCCAGCCCTCTGAATCAAAAGACTCTTGGGTGGCAATGTCATTTTTGTAGTAGCCAGAAAATAGCCCTTTGCCACGCACCATGATTTCATCATCAGCTGCGATTTTTAACTCAATGCCTGGCCCTGCATTACCGACACTACCGATTTTGTCAGCTCTAAATGGGTAGTTGAGCGTGCTGTAGGCAAATGATTCCGTCATCCCCCAAGCCTCTGTGATATCAAGGCCCACTGAGTGGTACCATTCCAACAGCGCTGGCGAGACAGGTGCAGAGCCACAGCCTAATACTCGAGCCTGATCTAAACCTAGACCATCTGCTAGCTTTTTCTTGATCAAAGAATTGACGAATGGGATTTTCAACAGAATATTGAGCTTCTTCTGTGGAAGTTTGTCTTGAATACGTTGCTGGAATAGCGTCCATAACCGTGGGACGGAGATAAACAGAGTTGGTCGGTGCATCTTCACATCTTCGATAAAAGTGTCCAGTGACTCTGGAAATGCTGTTGGCACGCCACCCATAATCGATGAACCGAAGATATAAACACGCTCTGTAATATGAGCGAGCGGTAAATAAGAGAACAGTCGGTCGTTTTCTTGGATACCAATATGATTGATCAGTTGCTGAACAGACCAACTGAATGCGCCGTAAGTTAGCATCGCGCCTTTCGGTAACCCTGATGTGCCTGAGGTATACACCAACGACATTAGCTTGTCATCGTAATGCTGCGGACGCTCTTCACTTGGCACTGCATCAGCAATGAGCGCTTGGTATTCGTGCTTACACTTAGGTGCCGTGTCATAAGGTAGAGCGATGCTAATGAGTTCAGGCATAGCATCAATGACTTGCTGAGTTGCTTTGGGATCATCGAGTTTTCCGCCAATGATCGCTTTACTTTCACTATGAGTCACACAGTATTCGATGGTGTCTGCACCGGCGGTAGGAAAGATTGGCACACTGACATAGTCACCAAGCATCATAGCAAGATCGCAAATAAACCATTCTGCACAGTTTTTAGATACTAACGCGACTTTGTCGCCAGGCTTTACACCAAGCGAGCGTAGTGCGCTGACAAGTTTTAAGGCTTGATCTGCAACATCAGAGAATGTGTACTCAACAAACTGTCGGTTAATAATTTGTTTTAGGTAGACCTCATTTGGACGCTCTTGAGCCCATTTGAGGATCATTTCATTTGGTGGTGGGAGAGCGCAACCAGCAGCGCTATTTAGATTCGGCTGATTCATTTTAAGTGACTCCATGTCTTCTCATTGTATTTATAATTGTTAACGCATTGTTAACTTTAGCATGTTAAATCGCGACACGGGAATGCATTTTGATGAAATATGTGGGGAAGATAGCGTTAGTTGTTCTGACAGTTGCTACAAATAAAGCCTAAAACTGCTGTCGATAATTTGCTGGAGACAGACCTGTTTTTTTCTTAAAAATTCGAGAAAAGTAAGAAACGTCTCGATACCCGCACTGATAAGCAATGTAAGCAATTTTCATCGATTCATTTTCAATTAGCATTTTCTTAGCTAATGAAATGCGTTTCGCCGTGACATAATCACGAAAGCACATACCCACTTTACGGTGGAAAACTTTGGAAAAGTAGTTCGGCGAGTAATGACAAAGAGCGGCTGCTTCCTCTTCTCTTAGGTCCTTATGAACGTTATTGGCGATGTAATGGACTACGTCTGAAAAGTTTGACTTGCCGCTTCGAGAGAAAAGTTTATCTACCGAGATTTGTTCTTCGTCTACTTTACTATGCAAAAAGTATTTCAATTTTATTTGTGAAAGCCAGATAGGAAGAGTGAGCTCGTTCAACTTATAATATTCCGCACAAATATGCTTGGGCGGCAAGTGAGGAGCCGTATCTTTTGGAGATACGACGATTAGTTTTTTGTCGAGGTTTTTACAGAGCGTTATAACACCTTTCAAGTGCTCTTGATGATCACAGGTTATGTAGTAAAAGAAATAGCTATGTTCTTTATCGCTGAGGACTGAGATATCTTTACTGCAGTCCATAATGTCAAAGCACCCATCAAACTCACAACGAAATTGTTCCGGCAGCGAGCAAAGGGTCTCTCCTATCCAGTAAGCTTTGGTCTGTTTATCCATATGAATCCTGCTCAGTACGTACTACACCAATGTTAGTATGCATTGAGGTCAGTCGAGCCTCATTCCTTGAGCTTCAGACCTCACCCTTTCGTTTATTAAGCTTAGGCTTATATAGTCATACTGCAAGTGTGAAATGTGTCACATAGCTTACAGTAATGTGTCTTATTTATGATACATTTCGCCTCTGAAGCGCAGACAGGCAAGAAAGTACTAACCTTTGGCAAAAAAGTCCTAACCCCCCTAATTCTTGATGACTAATGTTTAAGCATGATTCGGGTGTATATGATACCTGCGTCATGGACAAGCGAGATTTGGTTAAATAAAGGGGATAATCTTATGGATAACTTTCGCAATCTAATCAAGGACTTCATGGAAGACGAAGAGGGGCTAACACTTTTGGAGTACATCCTAGGTGCGGCACTAATTGTTACTGCATTCTTGACTTCAGGCTTCTGGACAACCTTGTCTAACAAGTTCACTTCAGTAGCTGGTCGTATTAGCTCTTCGTAATGGTTAGCGAGTTAATTATTTGGTCATTACTTATTGCGATTGGAGTTTCAGACGCACAGAAACACAGAATACCGAATAAAGCGGTGCTTATGCTTTTGGTTGCAGTAACTGCAAACGTAATTTACAACCCAGCCACAACTGGTTTGGATCATTTATATGGTGGGTTGGTTGCGTTTGCGGTGTGTTTCGCGCTGTATCTTTTCAAAGTAATGGCTGGAGGAGACGTTAAGTTACTCGCCGTCATAGGGGCATGGTTGGGATTGAGTAACCTTGGGGAAGCGTCTACCGGGATAATACTCGCTGGAGGCATTGTCGGCATTTTTTATCTAATGCTACATGTGTCATCGACTAGTGTTGCTCTATCACATCAGATTAAAGGGTATTGCTTAGAAAAAGTAACACCAGGTTTTAGGTCCAGTAAGCCGTTAGTCATTCCATTCGCGCCGATAATCGTAATTGGATTAGCTTATTTTTCCTATACCCACTAAATAAAAATAATAAATGGCATGCAGCATCAGTTGGCTAAGCAACTTCAAGGAGGGGAAGTGTGATGGGCTCTGTGTATTGGGAAAAACTCGTGCCACAAATAAATCCACCAAAAGTACCTTCATCGGTAGAAGGTCTTGGCATACCGGCTTCAGTCGTTGAAAACTTAGTGTTGAAACACCTGTCAGCTTATCCGAAATGTGATTTGATCGAGTTAACACAGCGGTTATGTGTGGTTTCAAATATTGTTGAACTTGCTTTGGCGCAGTTGAGGAAACGAAGCTGGGTTGAGGTATATCAGCCTACATCTGAGAAGCTAAACCATTCGTACTCGAACATTCGTTATAGTCTAACGGAATTAGGACTTGCGGAAGCAGACATTGCATATAGAAAAGATCCATATATCGGTCCTGTTCCAGTTTCTTTGGAAGAGTATTGGACCGTTGTTGAAGGACAAGATCTACGCAAAAACCCTGTTACCCGTATCGATGTAGAGCGTGCATTATCTGATGTTTTTGGCTCGGATCACTTAGTTCCTGTTCTCGGACCTGCTATCAACTCTGGACGAGCTTTGTTGCTTTACGGCCACGCGGGTACTGGTAAAAGTTACGTTGCATCAAGAGTGCTCAATGCAATGAACACTTCGGTGTTTATTCCTTACGCCGTATATGCCGATGGCAACATCATCAAAGTGTTCTCAGAGCATCATCACCGTCGTTTAGACAACTCCCATTCTCAGGTTTTCGTTAAGTTGGAAACCCATTACGACAAACGCTGGGTTCTTTGTGAAAGACCAAACATTCAAGTGGGCGGTGAGCTGACATTGGAGATGCTTGAGGTAAACCACAGCGAGCATAATCGTGTATGGATTGCGCCACTTCAAATGATGGCTAACAACGGAATCTTAGTGATTGATGATCTCGGTCGTCAGTCAATGCCTGTTGATGCCTTGCTAAATAGATGGATCGTTCCAATGGAATACTTATTTGACCATCTGGCGCTGCCAAATGGTCAACAAGTAACGGTGCCATTTATGCTTACTTTGGCATTCTCATCCAATTTTGCACCAAGCAAAATTGCTGACCCTGCTTTTTTACGCCGTCTGGGGTACAAAATTGAGTTTAAGCCACTTGGTGATGATGACTATAAAGCGCTTTGGTTATCGCTGTCCAAAGACTTGCAACTCGCGTTGTCGCCTGAATTCTTTGACACATTAAATCAATTGCACCGTGAAAATAAAATGCCTAATTATCCATGCTTACCTAAAGATCTTTTGGGCATTAGCAGAGACGTTCTCGTTTTTGAAGGAAAACGAAAAGTCGTCTCATCAGACATTTTAACTCGTGCCTGGGGACTGTATTTCACAGTGGATGAATAGGGAGATCTAAATTATGAGTCGGACTCAAGTCATCATGCTATTGCTACTCTCCATTGTTTTCGGCCTTGCTGCCGTGTTGATAGCTAAACAATGGATGGATGGCAGAAACCAACCAACAGTCGAGTTAGAAGAGGTCGAAAGGCATCCCGTTTTAGTTGCCGCCATGGAGCTAGAACCAGGAACTATTCTCTCTGAGAAACATTTGTCTACTAAGCTCATGGAAGTGGACTGGATAGATGATGAAACATTGAAAGTAAAAGAACAGGCATTGGGAAGAATCGTTGCCAATACTATTTACGCGGGTGAACTTGTTAACCCTCATCGCCTTGCCCTACCTGGTGAAGGCGCAACACTTGCTGCATTAATTCCAGAAAACAAGCGAGCAATCACTATTCGCGTAAATGACGTTATCGGTGTGGCAGGTTTTTTGTTACCAGGCAACAAGGTCGATGTCCTGAATACAGTGAGTTATGGACAAGGTAAAAACGCCACAACAAAAACAGTGCTTAAAAATATCAATGTTCTTGCGGTGGACCAAACAGCCAAAACGAATGATAACAAACCCGTGATTGTACGCGCTGTGACTTTAGAAGTAACACCGAAAGAGGCAGAAAAGCTCTTATCGGCGAACAGCAAAGGCGATATACAGCTTGCTCTGCGCAACCCTCATGAAGTGGATAAACCTGTTGTAGCAAGAAAATACACGCCACGACCTAGTGTGACCATTATTAAGGGATCTCAGGCATCCAGTGTCCGAGTCAGCAATTAGGTGAATTATGAAAACAATAATATTACTTGTTAGCCAGTTACTTTTCGTCAGCTTGTCTGTTAACGCAGCTACGGCGCAGTCAGGAAAAGTCGTAACCGTTGCACATCACCAATCAACTCAATTGATGATTTCAGGCCAAGCAAAGAAAGTGACGTTAGGGGATCCAGAAGTCTTGGATATTTTAGTGCTCAGATCGAACGAGCTGTTTCTTATTGGTAAGAAGTTAGGTACCACGAATGTGTCGGTGTGGGATCGCCGAGGCCGGTTAATTGAGCAGTTTAACGTGGAAGTCACGCATGATCTAAATACGCTTAAGTCGAAGCTTTATCAGTTCTTGCCGGATGAAAATATCGAAGTGCACAGTGCGCAAGAAAAAGTGGTACTTAGAGGCTTGGTCAGCAGTCAGCAAAACATGGACACTGCGGTCAAAATTGCTGAAACCTTTGCTTTGGGTGAAGCGGCAGATGAAGAAGATGATAGCTCTAAAGATGATGAAAGTATGGTCATCAATCTACTTTCTATTGGTGGTGCTCAACAGGTAACGCTAGAAGTTACCGTTGCCGAAGTACAGCGCACACTTGTAAGACGCTTCGACTCAAACTTCCACTTTTTCCAAAGAAGTGGGGACTTTACTTGGGGTGGTACGACTGCTGGTGGCGGTATTGATGGCATTGGACCGATTTTGAACGTCCCAACAGTCGAAGATTTCGGTTTTCTCGGATCGTTTATTGACAGTAATACCTTGTTTACCTTTGCGCTTGATGTGGCGAAGCAAAATGGCGTAGCGAAAGTGCTGGCAGAGCCTAGCCTTACCGCATTAAGTGGTACGCAAGCCGAGTTTGTCGCTGGTGGTGAATTCCCAATTCCAGTACCAAATGAAGATGGTATTACCATCGACTACAAAGAGTACGGTGTTCAACTCGACTTTGTTCCGTTTATTTTGAGCGATAAGAGAATCAATCTCAAACTGAACGTCAATGTGAGTGAAATTTCCAATTCTGGTGTGTTGACGTTTAATCCAAACGAAGTGAATGCCACTTTCTTTATTCCACCAATCACAAAACGAAGTGCTGGTACAACGATTGAGCTAGCAGATGGTCAAACCATTGGTATTGCGGGGCTATTGAGTGAAAACGCGCGTAACGTTGCGAATGGTATACCTGGTGCGAGTGATCTACCTGTGTTAGGCCGCTTGTTTAAGAGTGAAGAATTTACCTCTGGGGAAACAGAACTAGTCATTCTGGTTACTCCTCGATTAGCAACCCCAATTGATCGACGTCGAATCACGCTACCAACAGATGGTTTTGTTGCTCCAAACGATGTGGAGTTCTATTTGCTTGGTAAAGGTGCTGAGTTGGATTTCGATAGGTACCAGCTAAACGACATCAGTGAAGAAGATACTAACAACAATTTTATTCAATACGGTTCGTCAGAAGGTGGCTCTGAGGGCAAGTTTGGGCACAGTCTATAAGTGGGAGAACAAGATGAAAAGCATAATGATAATGACCATTTGTTTCACATCATTCGGCTTGTTTGGCTGTGCGAATGACCCCGAGCTTGGTATCTCGGTTAGCCAGCTGCGCGCTGAACAAACTCTGAATCCAGAAGCCTGGTATGAGAATTTGGGCTACTTACCGGAAGGTAGTGGTGAGCGCACACAAGTTAGCTTAGAGGTATATAACAACAATGGGGTAGCCAAAGATGATTAAGTGATACGTTCACTTAGGAGGGGCTATGCGAAGGAATATGCATATAGCGCCAAGGAGAGCTCAGAAAGGGATTACCTTGGTATTAATTAGTTTAGTTTTATTATTTTTACTTGGTGTTGCAGCCTTTGGTATTGATTTGAATCACCAAGTACTCAATAAAACAAGACTACAAAACGCGGTCGACTCCGCTGCATTAGCGGCTGCGGTTGTCGTCGATGAAAGGACCGACGCGGCAGATTTGGCTGAGCGGCTTAGTTTAGCGACGCAAGCGGCGAATGATGCTCTGACTCATTCTGCTGCGTCTGATGGGAACCAAGAATTAGTTTACACGGGGGAAAACATAGATGTAACTTTCTCAAATTCGAACGCTAAAGGCTCATTTGTTGAAGCTGGAGAGTTCTCTTTGGGCAGTGACAGCGACATCTATGTTCGTGTTGCCGTTAGTAATGTTCTTTTGACACAGTATTTAAGTGGCATGTTTGGGCTCGACAAAGGGGTGTCAGCAAGTGCTGTTGCAGGACCAAGTGCGCCAAGCATTACTACATGTAACGTGTCGCCTATTGCTATGTGTGGCGATGTAAGCTCAGCTGATCTGGCGTGGGGATACATTCCTTCTTCAAACCCAAACTACAATGGCGCACAAGATCGAGATGCTGACACTATTCATGTATTGAAACCATCAGGGCACACGGATGGTGGCATTGGGTCGGGTAACTATCACCTTTTAGACTTTGGTTCCGGTAAAAATACAGTAAGAGAAATGCTGGCAGGGGATACTGAGGAGTGCATAACAGTCGGTGATTTAGTCACAACAGAGACTGGTAAAGGTACGGGACCAGTAGCTCAAGGTCTAAATACGAGATTTGATGGAGGTAAGCCAGATGAAGGCATTACTTCAGATAAGTACATCGAAGAGTCCAACGTAACATACGACAATTACCAACAACAATATCAGGATGCGGAAGACCCGGCCGTTGATAACGATGCGTTTTATTATGCTGATTATGTCGAAGGGTTAGCCGCTTGTACGGGTGGGCCTGGCGCGTGCAAGTCGCAATATTACCGAGCGGATGGGAAAACCGATAGAAGGGTATTACGAGTGCCGATCGTTCGTTGTGATGAAGCTCCAAAAAAAGGCGGCAAGATGGATTTAGAAGTACTGGGCCTAGGATGCTTTTTTGTTACTCAGGAAGTGCAAAACAAGGGGAATGAATCGGAAATATTCGGTCAGTTTCTAGAGGATTGTACGGTAAAAAATGCGTCGTCTGGGGTAGATCCGGATGAAGATGGAGTTGGGCCATACAAAATCGTTCTATACAAAGACCCGTCAAGTGGAGGGTCTTAATATGATGTACTCCAATAGAAAGCATCAGATGAAAAAGATGGCTAACCAGAAAGGACTGGCAATTATAGAGTTTATTCTTGCATTGCCAGTGCTACTGATGCTGACCGTATTAGTTATCGACGTGAGCCGAGCTTTTATTCAATACACAGAGGTCAACAAAGCGTTGCAAAATGGCGCACGGTATGCCGTGGTTGATACTTATGGCACGTTAGATTTTGAAGGCATAGCTGAAGAATCTGATATTAAAAATGTGGTGATCTATGGCACGCCGAGTGGCGTTGGTACGCCGGTAATCGACTATATTGAAGCTGCTGACATTATTGTGACTCAACCAACGGACACCAATAAGGTTGTCACCATATCGGCTACTTATAATTATGAGCCTATTTTCTCAACCTTACCTTTTACCGGAACCTCTTTGGCTTTCAGTATTGGCTCTTCTGCGTCAATGAGGACTAGCCCATGAAACAATGGATAAGGAAACAGAAAGGACTGACCCAAGTTGAGTTTTCGTTAATTGCACTTGCGGTAATGTTAGTACTGTTCATGATTATTGAGTTTGCAATCTACTTTTATTCAGTGCAAATGGTCAACGAAATTACCAGGCGAGCGGCACGACTTGCTACGGTTTGTTTTATTTCTGAACGTGATGAAATACCTAATCATCAAGCTTTGGAGAGTCTATATCCTTCAGGTTTTACCGCTAATAATTTACAAATCGAATATTTAGACGATACAGGTGCAACTGTTGATGTGTCGGACTTTTTGAGTACTCCACCTGCAGCATCTACAGTGTTAGATGCTCAGTTTTCAAAAATAAAATATGTTCAAGCAAGAGCAGTTGATTATGAATTTAAGTTTTTTGTGTTAGCTGCGCTTATTAGTGCAGTAGGAAAAACGCCTGCTTTTGAAACTGTATTGCCGGCAGAAAGCTTAGGTGTATTAAAGCCTGAAGCTGATAACCCAGCTGTTTATTCGGATTGTTCCGCGGAGTAGCTTTATGTTGAAACCAGTCAAAATGGATAATGAAACACATAAAAGTTTAAAAACTAACTTGATTATTTGGATAGTTTATTCTACATCAAATTTTAAAATTCACATTGCTGATGAACTATCAAGGTGTGTAAATCTAAATATTGATTGGATAGAGCTAGATACCTTTAACTTGGACTTTGTGAAAAATAAGCAAGTTCCTGATCTCATTTATATTGAAACCGGTGAAAGCTGGGCTCAGAAAGTGGCTCATGTTTATTCTAGTGACAGCAGTTTACAGCATAATCATACCGCTTTGATTGTATTTGGCGACGAGAACGATACTGCATCCCTTAAAATGGCATTAAGGCTTGGGGCAACAGATTATTTGTCTCGTTCGGTTGATTTTGGCGAGCTATATCCTTTATTAAAATCTACCGCGGATGAAAAGATTGCCAATAAGAAAATGGGCGATCTAACATTGTTTATTAATACAAAAGGTGGCTCTGGAGCAACCACTTTGGCTATTAATACAGCAATAGAATTATCAAGCTATGCTAAGAGTAAAGTGTTGCTCGTTGACTTGGATATGCAGTTTAGTGATGCCGCTGATTATTTAAACTGTAAGCCTAAATACAATATTAATGATGTGATTGATTCTGTTAATGATTTAGATGAATTATCACTAGAAGGACTAGTCTACCAGCATCCTTCAGGTTTGAATTATTTGTGTTTTAACCAAAATGATCCAAAAGGTAATTACAAGCATGCGGTTCAAGTTAGTAAATTATTACCTATTTTGAGGCAGTTTTACTCACATATTATTGTGGATTTATCTCATGGCGTTGAGCACGTTTACCAACAAATTGTTTCTCCGGCAACACATGTTTTTTTGATTCTGCAACAGAATGTTACCTCGGTGAAGCATGCTGTTAGTTATATACGTTCTTTAGAATTAGACTATGGTTTAAGTAGTCATCAGGTTGAACTAATTGTTAATCGTTTTGAAAAGAAATCGACAATATCGTTGAAAGACATTGAAAATGCGGTTAGTGGACATGCAATACACTTAGTACCTAATAACTTTGCTATTGCTATCGAGAGCGCTAATTTGGGCAACCCAATTGTTCAATCTAAGAAAAATAGTGCGCTGAAAGCGTCTTTGGCTGAAATATCGCACTTATTAGAAAGTCCGACCAAAGAGAATCAAAGTTGGATAAAAAAACTATTTTCTTAGTAAGGGGGAGTTATGTTTTTCAAACGGAAAGGCGTCGGGAGTTCTTTCAATTCCGTAGATGAAACAAAAGAATCCAAAGTTGTGAATGTCGAGTTGGCAAAATCTGATGAAGACTCGTCAGATGAGCAAAAGTCTTTGTCGCCGGTAGAAGCCAAGATGAAAGCGATCGAGGAGCAGAAAAAGCAATTAGAACAAGATCTCTCGATAAAACACTACTACCACAAGAAACTACTGGATACCTTGGATCTCGGGCTTCTATCGCACTTGCAAGAAGATCGCGCGAAAGAGGAGTTGCGCGAAGCGGTTGTTCAGCTCATTGCGGAAGATCAAACACACCCATTGAGTTCAGAAGCGCGAAACCGCGTAATACATCAAATTGAAGATGAAGTGTTCGGCCTAGGGCCTCTTGAGCCACTTCTTGAAGATCAAACAATCTCAGATATCTTAGTAAATGGCCCGAAAAATATTTTCGTCGAACGTTTTGGTAAGTTGGAGAAAACACCGCACACCTTTTTAGACGAACGCCATTTGCGCAATATTATCGACCGTATTGTAAGCCAAGTGGGTCGAAGGATCGATGAGGCTTCACCCATGGTGGATGCTCGACTCAAAGATGGCTCACGTTTTAATGCGATTATACCTCCTCTTGCTATTGATGGGCCTTCAGTTTCTATTCGACGTTTTGCTGTTGAACGTTTGAATATGGATAACCTATTAGAACTTGGATCGTTGTCTCCTGAAATGGCGAAGTTTCTTAATGCGGCGGTTGTGGGGGAAATGAATATCCTGATTTCTGGAGGTACAGGTTCTGGTAAAACAACCACGCTAAATATTTTGTCGAGCTTTATTCCTAGCGACCAACGCATTGTAACCATTGAGGACTCAGCAGAGTTACAACTCCAACAGCCACATATTATCCGTTTGGAAACACGTCCTTCCAATATCGAGGGTAAGGGTGAAATTTCTCAGCGTGATTTAGTAAAAAACTCACTACGTATGCGTCCCGATCGGATAGTTGTTGGTGAGGTTCGTGGCTCAGAAGCGGTGGATATGCTATCCGCAATGAACACGGGTCACGATGGGTCTTTGGCTACTATCCACGCGAATACACCAAGAGATGCGTTGAGCCGGATTGAGAATATGTTCTCGATGGCAGGGTGGAATGTGTCGACAAAAAACTTGAGAGCGCAGATCGCGTCGGCCATCAATATTGTTGTGCAAATGGATCGTCAGGAAGACGGTAAACGTCGCATGGTTAGCGTACAAGAAATCAATGGCATGGAAGGTGACGTTATTACCATGTCGGAGATCTTCACCTTCCAAAGAAGAGGGGTCGATCAAGAAGGCAATGTGTTAGGTGATTACATGGCTACAGGGATTGTACCAAGCTGCCATGACCAATTAGTAAAACGAGGCTTAGACGTACCATTTGAAATATTCAATGAAAAAGCCCGTTAGGAGATTGCTATGGATAGTCAATTCCCCCTTTTTCTTGTACTGCTGTTTTTGTCCGTATTCTTTATTAGCCAAGCGTTAATTCTGCCTTCTGCGGGTAAAAAGGTTAAGCATAAGCAATTAATCAAGCGGATACACGAAAGCCATAAACATATTGATCAAGAGAGTATTTCTTTATTAAGGGAAAACTCGCTCAAGAATCTATCGCCATTAGAGCGATGGCTTGTGAGGTTTAGCCTGTTCGATAGCTTTAAGAAGAAGTTGGAACTGGCTGGGATACACATGGGGTTCAGTCGGTTTATTTTCCTCACATTCCTCGGAGGGACTGCGGTTGGTCTATTTCTGTTCTTGTTCGGGCAAGTTTGGTACCTCTGTGCTGGCGTTGCGTTTGCTTGCTGGGTGTCTGTTTACTTCTACATACAGAAAAGGATTGCTGATCGTTTAATGAAATTTGAAGAGCAACTGCCAGAGGCTCTCGATATCATCAAGCGAGTTTTGCAGGCAGGGCAGCCAATTACGCAGGGGTTTGGAGAAGTAGGCAGAGAGGTTAGTGCACCGCTTGGTCCTGAGTTCATGAATACCTTTAACTTACTCAACTATGGTTATGACCTCCGCTTGGCGATTATGCAAATGTCGGAGAGAACTCCTACCGTATCTATGCTTGCTTTCTCCAGTGCTGTGTTACTGCAAAAGGAAACGGGTGGTAACTTAGTCGAAAACATTGAGAAGCTCTCCCATATCCTACGTGCTCGTTTCAAACTCGCTCGAAAAATAAAAACCATTTCGGCGGAATCTCGAATGTCGGCATGGGTATTAGTATTAGCGCCTTTTGGTTTGTACGTCATCATTTCCCTTGTTCGACCTGAGTATATTGAGTTACTCCACACGCATCCAATGGGGATCAAAATGGTCATTGGTGGGATGGTAGCGTTGTTTATCGGCACGCTTTGGATTCGTAAAATCGTCAATATTGAGGTGTAGCCATGGAAAGTATTCAAGGATGGTTAAACGATTTTGCTGTCGGCCAAGAAACACTGCTTATGGGGTTGATCCTCATCACTACAGTGTTGGTTGTGATGACGTTAGGCTCGATAATTATCGGGGTTAACTCGCCAATTAAACGAAAGTTAGCCGAATTGTCTGGTGATAAGAAAGAAGTCTCTCATCACAACAAGAAAATGTCAGACACCTTGGAGTCGTTAGCGCCTTTAACTTCCCCAACCAGTGAAAAAGAGCGCCAAACGACACGCAATAAACTGATGCATGCTGGGTTTCATGAAAGCAATGCATTATCGATGTTTTATGCCATTAAATCGGTCACGACAATCTTAGGTGTGATGGTGGCGGCACTGGTGTATTTCTCGGTTCCGGAATCTAAATACCTGTACACGTATATGGCGTTATCCGTATTTATTGGGCTTTTATTTCCTGATTTTATTTTGCGTCGAATGGTGAACAAGCGTCAGCAAGCGA
Source organism: Vibrio sp. YT-15 (assembly GCF_033337445.1). Lineage (NCBI taxonomy): Bacteria > Pseudomonadati > Pseudomonadota > Gammaproteobacteria > Vibrionales > Vibrionaceae > Vibrio > Vibrio sp. YT-15. The sequence goes on along the minus strand of NZ_JAWOQR010000005.1, from coordinate 155,415 downwards.
TTCGTGCAGGTGTGCCCGACATGCTTGATTTGCTGGTGGTTTGTACCGAATCAGGGCTTGGCTTTAATGCAGCGTTGCGTCGGGTTGCTGATGAACTGGTTATCTCTCACCCAGAGCTTGCTGATGAAATCGATACGGTGTGCAACAAAATTAAAGCGGGCAAACCAATGCCAGAAGCGCTGAGGGAGCTAGTATTAAGGACAGGGTTAGAAGAATTAATGGGGCTGGTAAGTATGCTTAGCCATGCCTCTCGAATAGGGGGGAGTTTAGTCAACTCCTTGCGTGAATATACCGAAGACTACAGGGATAAGCGTCAACAAGCAGCAGAAGAAATTGCTGCAAAAATCCCAGTCAAAATGATGTTTCCAATGGTGCTATTTATTTGGCCTTGCTTTTTTATAGTGGCTATCGGACCTGCGTTAATTTCATTGGCTGAGGCATTTTCTAATTAAAAAGCAAAATAGGGATCGTTATGTGGATTAAGAAATACGTCATCATCTCGTTGTTGGTGCTTACCGCATGTTCAACAACTGAACAGTCATCAGATTTCGATTCAACGCTGTACTCAGGTAAGCCCGTTGAGTCTCTCACTAATGATGAACCACCCAAAACAGAGGAAGAGGCAATCTCACGAGGGGATATTGCATTAAGCAACAAAAATGTCGACTTAGCCTTGTATGAATATATTCGCTCGCTCTCTTTCCCGAATGCGGTCCATAAAGATAAAACCTTGTACACCGTGGGGCGCATCCATTTAGCTAGGGAGAATTCAGAACTCGCCGATAAATCATTTCGAGCATCTTTGGCTGAGAACCCCGATCATATTGGCTCCCTGACTGAGCTTGGTACTTTATACACGAAGCGTGGAGAAAAGGACGTTGGGAAAAGCTACTACATACGCGCTTTGAATGCTGACCAAATTCGCATGGATGGCGATCCTACCATCACTAAAGACAACATTACTGCAGAGAGCGTTGCAACATATCGCTATGATGATAAATCACCAGTCTCTGCTTACTCCGGTCTAGGTGTGCTTTACGACATTCGTGGCGACCACGATATTGCGCAGGCGTTAATTCGAAAAGCGTTGGATATTGACTCAAGAAACGTAAACGCTTTGGTCAGCCTTGGCTACTCCTACTACATGGAAAAAGCTTACTCAAAAGCGGCGCACTTTACTCAAGCCGCACTAAGTATCAAGCCAGGAGATGAGAGAGGAATCAATAATTTAGGTCTCATTGCTTTAGCTAAAGATCAGCCACGACAAGCTCTGAGTATTTTTAGTCGACACATGACAGAGCCGGAAGCACTCAATAATGTTGGTTACTTCTTGATCCTTCAAGGCAAACCAGGCGAGGCGATTCCTTATCTACAACAGGCTATTGATAAGAACCCTGCCTACTATGAACTGGCAAATAAAAACCTAGAACGAGCATTGGCAATGGTGAGAGAGCGAGGGGATACCTCTACCGCGCTTCTCCAATAAATTTGAAGACCCTTTTAAAAGAAAGCCACTCTGCAAGATAGAGTGGCTTTTTCATTTACCGGGAGTAGTCCGTTGCAAAGGTGTTTGTTCAATTAGCCGTTCATTCTCTTCTTTCAGGGTAAGAAGCATAGCGCCGTAAAGTCCAACCAACTATCTTCCATAACATCACCGTCAAGAGTGTTGCGAGGTAGCCATCAATCGCATAATGCCAAGCTAAATGTACCGAACCGATTTGAATGATGACTGCGAAAGCGTAGGCAAAGTAGCCGATGGTTTTGTTGAGTCTATAAATTGATAGCGCCATCAAAACCGCAATGGAAACGTGCAAACTAGGCATTGCCGAAATGCCAGAGCCAATACCATTGGCATTCGCGATGTACTCATCCCAAAGATATTGCTGTGTAGGCAATGCCCACAATTGCCCAGCGTCCACATTGGTAAGATATTGGCTTTGGGCTTCGAGCGTTTTCATCAGAGGAACAAACTGTTCATCTCCAGTGATAAGCTCCACATAGCAAGGGCCTGCTGAAGAAAGCAGCGTGGCGAAGAAGACACCAAGAATCATCCAAGACAATGCGAACGTGAGTAAAAACTGTTGCCTTACCAACGGGTATTTTTTGTAGATAAGGAAAAAGATGAGTATACCCCACATACAAAAAAACCATGCGTTGTAGGCTACATTTAGCCCTAATGAGGCCCAAGCATTGGAGAATAATGCATGGGTCAACTCCCACGGAGCAACGCCGAAGTGTAGCAACGAATCAATATTCGCAAAGGTCAGATCCCACTTGAACGGATTGATGATTGGAATCAGCGATTTCAAAAACGTGTGGTTAGAGAAAATCAGGTTGAGTGCCATCATCGAAACAAACACTGATACAGGTCGGTACAGCGGAAAAATAAGATGCTTCAGTTTTTGTATGAATCTTTTTGCCGGCTGCTTTTCTTTGCGCAGTATGAGATAGAAATAATAGTAGATACACCAGCTTAAACCTGTGACATACAAAGCTTGTATGAGTGTTTCAAGGTAAGTGGTAAAAGAGTAATCGATAGGGAAATCGAGATACAAAGAACAAAGATAAATGACAGCAGTCGAGATAAAGCAATAGGTGTAGAAAATCCTATCGTTCAATAACTCATTCTTTACTGATGTGAGTAAAGCCGATGCTTTTTGCTGCCAGCTAAGGTTGAGCTCGTAATTGTTGTCTTGTTCCATTGATGATCCGTCATCTCTATCCTTCCAATATCATTAAGCTTAGTTGAGAAAACGGGCACTCGTATTTGAGTACCCGTGGTTTATCTGGATTCAATAGTTGGCGTATCAGCAGGCTACATCATGCCCGTGACAAGGCCTGCCGCCACAAAAAACACGATCATCCACAGAACCGAAAGGTTGAGCTTTTTGTGTAGATAGAAACCCGCAATCACTAACGCCATGTCGATGGGAGCAACAACTGCGCTGCTAAATACTGGCTGGTAAAGTGCCGCGAGTAGTAACCCTACTACCGAGGCATTTACACCGTTGATGGCGCCGGAGACCAGCGGTTTTCCTGCCAGTGCTTGCCAGTTCTTAAGAACGCCAAGTAGTAAAAGAAACCCTGGGAGGAATACGCCAAGCGTTGCGATCAGCGCACCTAAAATTGGCGTATCCGAAAGCTCATAACCGATAAAAGTCGCAAAGGTGAACATTGGCCCTGGTACAGCTTGTGCAGCGGCGTAGCCTGTTAAAAATGCATCTTGGCTGAGCTGGTCGCCAACAATGTTTTGCAGAAGCGGCAGAACCACATGACCGCCACCAAACACTAAGCTACCAGCTTGGAAAAAATCACTAAACAGCCCAAGCAAAGGTAACGTATGAGCCACTAACGGTAAGCCGAGTAAAAGCATCGCAAATAGAGCCAATGCCGCGATAGACGGTTTAAACGACTCGGCTGATGGCGCGGAGTCTTTCTTCAGATATCGCATTCCGACAAAACCTGCTGCGATCAACACGAACATTTGCGTCATGATGCTTGGTGCCACCAGCAACGCAATCGCAGTCGCGATGCACAAACCCGCGGTCAGTTTGCTTTGGCAGAAGTTTTTGTACATGCCCCAAGTCGCATCCGCCACGACGACGACTGCGAGCAGTTTTAGGCCGTGAACGATGTTTTGGAACACTGCGGTGTCGGTGATTTGGCTGCTCACCATCGCCAGCGCCAACATGATGACCACTGAAGGAAGCGTGAATCCGACAAATGCTGCGCATGCGCCACCTAAACCGCCACGTTTATAACCCAATGCAAAGCCAACTTGGCTTGAGCCCGGTCCCGGCAAAAACTGACTGAGCGCGACAATTTGCGCGTACTCGCTGTCATCAAGCCATTTCAGTTTCTCAACAAATGTTTGGCGAAAATAACCAATATGAGCCGCAGGGCCGCCGAAGCTGAACCAACCCAGCCAGAAAAAAGTTTTGAATATGGTGAACATGTCGAGCCTGTTTATCTAAAAAGCATTGTTGCTAATTTATCGAATGCTCTAAAATGACTCAAATTGATGATTTTAATTTCATCTATGAATGAAATGAAATGGGATGAGGATGTTGGAGTGAAAGAGGACATTCAGTGGCGCAATATTGACTTGAACTTATTGGTGACGTTTTCCTACTTGTATCGCTATCGAAGCGTTAGCGTCGCGGCAGAGAAAAGTTACGTTAGTCAGTCGGCGATGAGTCATAGTTTGTCTCGTTTAAGGTTGTTGTTTGACGACCCGCTTTTTGAGCGAAAAGGGCACAAGATGGAGCCCACCGAGCACGCTCACCACATCGCGCCAACTGTGCATCACTTGTTGGATTCTATCGCCAAAGACTTGCTCACTAAGTCTGCCTTCCAACCTGAAAATTACGCGGGTGTATGTCGCATCGGGTTAACGGATTATGCCGAGTTTATCTTTGCTCCTAGGCTTTATGACGAAATACGCCAGCGCGCCCCAGAGGCGCAGATCAGTTTTATTAACGTCAATCGTAGCAACTACGTGGCATTAACTGAGCATGAAAAGCTCGATGTCATTATTGGCAGCATGCCGGTGTTGGATGACAACTTTGAGAGCTTGTACTTGTACACCGAAAAGCACGTGTGCATGTGTGATAAACAGGTATTGCAAGGGGAAACACAGCTGTCTCTGGAAGCGTTCGCGAACATAGAGCAAGCTCTGGTAAGTCCCGATGGGAGCTTAAAGACACAAGTAGACCAAAAGCTTGCAGAACATGGCTTGAGCCGCAAAGTCACCGTGGCGTCGCGCAACTTTCTCACTATTCGGCATCTATTGAAAAAACGCGATCTCATTGCCATCGTGCCAGAAAAAATGGCATTGGCGGAGGGCTTTTCGGACGATCTCGTTACCGTTAAGCCGCCGATCGCCGTTGCGGATTTTGATATTGCTATGCTGTGGCATTCCAGCCGAAACAATGAAGACAAAGGCATTTGGCTACGCGAGTTGGTTTCTTCGACCATCACCTCTAAATGATAAACATTTGGGGCACTCATGGTGCTTAGAGTGATTTGTTGTTGAACTTCTTACTACCCGCTGAGTTATCGGCGTTACACCGAAACAGTACTGATTGTGCAAAATGAATGTCTTTGGTTAGGGGGGGATGTTCCAGGTTTAATTCATAAAAGAGATTAATGGAAAAGGTATCATTGAGTTGTACCACGTAGTTTAAGCTCTGTTTGAACGTATACATGAAGAGGGAGTAAGCGTCCATCTCGGTATTTTTCCACCAGTAAGTTTACTCCCTGAGCTCCCATCAACTCAGAGTGAATACGAATTGTAGACAACGGCGGAAAGGTAAAGCGAGCAGTAGGAATATCATTCATACTAATCAACGTAATGTCCTCTGGTATCTTTAAGCCAAATTCATGGATTGCACGTACTATGCCAATCGCGATGGAGTCTGAATCAATGAATACTGCTTTCGGGAAGTCACCTTTGGCTAGCATCTCTTTCGCTAAGTTATAACCGGACAAACTAGAGCAGGCACAATAGTGTATATCTTGTTCTGCGACCACGCCTTTTAGATAGCCATAGTCCAAAAACACATTTTCACGAGTGTCAGCTGCGTCGGGCTTGTTTTGACCGCCAATATAACCGATGCGGCGGTAGCCTCGTTGTACAAAGAAATCAACTACTTGCCTACTGATTCGAATAAGGTCGACATCAACGCAATCATAAGGGCAGGTTGGATCTGAAAAGTTTATGTAGCAGATGCTATCGGCTAGACGTTTAGGTAATTTATCTACTACCTTTTGGTCGACATTTCCGACTAAAAGGACACCTGTTATCTTTTTCGTTTCAACATCAATTTCACTGTTATAGCAATTGGTTAGCGTAATACCTAATTTGTCGCATTGCGTTTCAATCCCATGACGAATTGATAAGTAGTAAGGGTCATTTACCTCTGTTTCTTGTTTGTAGTTATATAAGGCTAAAAAGTGATGTTTTTGCTTAACTTCTTTGATGCCTTTCTTCGAGCTACTGGTGCGGTACTCCAGTTTTTCTGCAATTTCCAAAATGCGGTATTTGGTTTCTTCTTTAACGCTCAACGTTGGGTCGTTGTTCAAAACCCGCGATACGGTTGCAAGTGAGACGCCCGCTTCAATGGCGATATCTTTTAGCTTTGCCATGTAAATTTCCCGTCGGCACTGCTCACTGCCCAAGTGTGAGCTCAATAATCTGACTATTTTAAACAGCTACTTAGAGATGCACAAACCTTTAGTAAGACAGTCCTAAACACTTTAAATCAGCATATCAAGCCAACTTGTTTTCATGAAATACACTCTATTGAGTAATAAATAAAGCCGTAAACGTAAGGATTATATTGCTGTAAAAATACTGAAAAACGCGACTGGTTTGGAAACTTGCTACTTGTGGTAACTCTAGTACTTAATAGGACTCGAGCTGTTTAGAGTTTAATCAAGCAAACGTTTTATTGTTCATGTTTATGTTTTGTGTCTCATTTTATAAACAAATCAATAGGAAAGTATTCAACTCTATTTATAATCTCCGCGCTTTTAAAAACTGTTTAACAGTATGAAAAACATAGGAAATTATAATGAAAAAAGTATTGCCATTATTGGCTTTAGGTGCAGTGGTTGCTTCAGCGTCAGTTCAAGCAAAAGGTAACTGGTATGTTGGCGCAGATATTCTTAACTCTGATCTTGAAGTTGAAGGTCACTCTTACAGCTCTTCAGCTACAGGTTTGGGTATTGCGGTAGGTAAAGAGCTGCAATATTCAGAAAACTTCAAATTGGCTTTAGAAGGTGAGTACATTTACTACGGTAGCTTCGAAGAAAAAGCATCGGGCGCGGGTAATTGGTTAGAAGCTACTGTTGAAGGTTATTCATTCAACCTTAATGCTAAACCTAAGTACCAATTCTCTGGCACTGGTTTTTATGTTGGTGCTGTTGTTGGTCTAGGTGTAACTGGGGTTGATTTAGAGGCAAAATCAAACCTTTCTGGTTTCACTGGTAAGACTGATGGTAGCGATGCTGGCTTTAACTATGGTGCTGAAGTGGGTTATGAATTTGCTTCAGGTCTGGTTGTTTCTGGTGGCTACCGTGCTTCTACAGTAACCATCGATGTTGAAGGTGGTGGCGATCTTGAATTTGATTTTGACAGCCTGTACGTTGGCGTTGATTACAAGTTTTAAGCTCGCATAAGCAAAACATAGATACTAAAAAGGAGCCGTTAGGCTCCTTTTTTTATTAGATTATCAATCAACTCATAATGGTGCTCTTGTACGCCTGCAAGGTTGCCATATTTGGGTTGATGGCGGTCATTTTCTTTCGCGTGTTGCCAGCCAATGGTGTGACGCACAAAATGCTCTGCAAACGCGTGGGAAACTTCCAAGCAACCTGCCAGCACGGTATCAACATAACTTTGCATGATTGGGCTCTTTGCGCATGGTGGTAGTGGCTCGTCTTTTACGTAAACCCAAATGTCATGTTCTTGGTTAAAACTCGCATCTGTTTCGATTTGATCTGGCTGAAGTTGAATACGATGATAACCTCGCTCACGGCGGTCGAATTCTGCGAGCGCTTCTTTATTCACTTCGAGTAAAACGCCATTAACCTGTCCATCGCCTTGGTTCACCACTAATGGAGAGAGGCTGTAGCTGTCGTCAATCTTCCCCCAGTAGCGCACCAGTCCATGAGCAATGACGGGAATGGCTTCTCCCGTTTGTCCGGTTAACTTACGTGACGCAGAATTAATCAAACTGCCATAGCCAAATATGTACATCTTCGTTGCATCCCTTAACTGATGGTTGTGTCTCTCACCGTTTATACCTAACCCGCCTCTGAAGCACAACTTTACCTCTTAAGTATAATCTTAATTATAAACATGTATTTTTTATGCATGTTTGTGGTAGCATCAATATTGTAGTTGAGTCAACCAGCATCAAGAGACGCTTGAGGGCAAGATAATGCTGAATATCACCGATAAAAAAGTGGAAGAAAAAATCCCCGCATGGCTGCGATTAGGCTTTCGGCCGTTTTTTCTGTTTGGGTCGATTTACGCCATTGTTGCGATCGCGTTGTGGGTGTGGATGTTCCAGAGCGGACAGCCAAACGCATTAGCTGTACCGGCATTATGGTGGCACGTACATGAAATGTTGTTCGGTTTTTCGATGGCAATCGTAGTTGGCTTTGTACTGACCGCGGTACAAAACTGGACTGGCATTAATGGTACCAAGCATTACATGCTTCTGGCTTTATTTGGCTTGTGGTTAGTGCCCCGCATATTGCTTTGGACACAAGCACCGTTATGGTTAACCAGCAGTATCGAAGCGGTATTTTTACTGTTTGTCGCCTATGAGGTGGGCATTCGTGTGTATCGAGCCAAAGGTTGGCGTAATTTGTTTTTCGTTCCACTGTTTCTTTTGGCCATCTTTGCGAACTTTGCAAGCTACGCAACGATAAAAGGTATGCCGCCCTTTAGCTCTTCAGCGGTGTGGCAAGCAATGCTGTGGTGGTTTACCTTGCTGTTGTCAGTGATGGGCGGACGTGTGATTCCATTTTTTACTGCGCGTCGATTTAATTTCGAAAAAGCGCAACCATTGGCTTGGTTAGAGTGGTTCGCGAACTTGCCATTGGTAATGCTATTTGTGCTGAGCTTTTTCCCTGTGACGTTTGCAGAACTAGGTAGTCCTTTGATGCTATTTGCAGGTGTTGCTCAGTTGGTGCGTTTTGTTCGCTGGAAACCTTGGTTAACCCTGAGCGAGCCTTTAGTGTGGTCGCTGCATGCTGCGTATTTGTGTTTACCACTAAGCTTAATTTTGCGAGGCGTCTGGGGAGATGCATTTGCCAGCCATAACCTCATTCACCTGTTTGCGATAGGTGCGTTAGGCGGTTTGATTTTAGCGATGATTGCACGGGTGACGATGGGACATACTGGTCGCATGATCTACAAAGGGCCAAACATGAGCCTTGCGTTTACAGCGATTACCGCGGCAGCTTTGGTTCGCAGTTTCGCCGTGATCTTTGACCCAGCGAACATGATACTGTGGATTGATATCAGCGGCGGATTATGGATTGTTGCGTTTGGGCTGTTTGTGTGGCGCTTTGGTGTGATGCTTGTGACCCCTCGTGTGGATGGTCACCCCGGATAAGATTCTAATGTGAGTAGAGAAAAGAGGAGCCGCGTGCTCCTCTTTTGGTTTTTGTTCTTTATAGGTTTAGTGTTTATTCGTCTTCGTCGTCCGCTTTATTCGTGAGCCCCAAGCGTTTAAATAGCCACCACTCTAGACCAAAAATGACAATTAAGGCGATGCAGAACCAGGTGAATGCCATGGTGGATTCCACGCCTGGCATTCCACCAACATTGATACCGAGTAAACCTGTTAAGAAGCTGGTTGGTAGAAAAATCGTTGCTACCAAAGTAAACAGGTAACTGTTTTTATTGGTTTTCTCATCACGATGATGTTTGATCTCTTCTTGGAAAAGCGCCACTTCTCCAAGATAAAACTCAAGTGTTTCATTTATGCGCGTAATATTATTGTGTGCGAAGCGATATTGATGAGGTCTCAAAGCAATCAATTCTGATTCTGACTCCACAAGATCACGGATAGCGTACTGCTGAGGGCGAATAAAACGCTTGATAGAAATCAGTGCTTTTTGAGTCGCCATATGTTTGTACGTCGACTCATCATTCACATCGAACTGGTTTAGTGTTTCTTCAATCGTATCAAGGTAAATGTCTATTTTACTGTTTAATCCTTCAATGATCTGATGAAGTAAACTAGCAAGACTTTTTGGGCCTTTGTGTTCCGCTAATGCTTGGCGAATCTCCATGATCGCGCGTGATGGAATTTTACGAGTTGAAATGAGTGCGCCTTGAAAGTAGAGAATTCGAATACTAAGCATATCTTCTGGTGATGCATTGCCGTTCATATTGACGCCTCGTAAAATCAACATGAAGTTCTCGTCATCTAAAGGATGGAAAGATGGTCGGCTTTCGTCGGCTAATAGATGATCAACCGTAGCTCGAGGTACTTGGTTCTGCTCCAGCCAACCACGAATATCGGGATGCAGCCGTTCGCAATGGTACCAATGCTTAGCTTGAATTTGCTCTGCCGTGGTGGATTGTTGAGTTGCTTCTGGGGTTGAGAAGTCCCAATGTTCAATCATAAAACCCATTTTCTTTTCCTTGTTTGAGCCGATACCAAAATAACCTCAAGATACTTCTTTCGCGAGAATTGCATTGCCATACAGAGGCAATACTCTGAGTACGGTACTCTGAAGTCATTGATGCATTATTTTTCAAATGAGTATGATTGTATTTAACGCCAAATGTCTATGAATAGTTGTTCTTATTTGCAATCGAGTGGAGCGCACCAAGGTGTTGTGCTTAAACAACAAAACAAAAAGCCTGCAACTAAGCAGGCTTTATTGTGGGGGAGGGAGGGGAGCTGTTAGCCAACTTGAGAAAGATTAACCACTTTCTGTTGTAGCTTTTTCTTTAAATAGTCCGTTAAGGCCTGTTTTTCTTCCTCGTTCATGTAAAGACCAAGCTTAGTACGGCGCCATAAAATGTCTTCATCGGTCATTGCCATTTCATGGTTCATTAAGTAATCGATCTCACGTTGGTAAACACCACCTGCTTGTGCCGAGAACGTTTGTCCTAAGTCAGCTTCACTTGTTGTGCCTTCCATTAAGTTCCAGGTTTGGGTACCAAACTGTGTGACATAACGAAGAATCAATGCTTCTGGCGCCCAAGTGTATTTAGCGTGAATTTGTTTAGCTAATTGTTCACGACTACAGCTGAAGTTACCACCAGGAAGGGTTTGGTTGGCCGTCCAGTCTTTACCCATTTCAGGTAGGAACGGAGCAAGTTTCTTCATTGCTGCTTCACCTAACTTACGGTAGGTCGTTAACTTACCACCAAAAACAGAAAGCAGAGGTGCATGGTCGTATTCCGCATCGAGCTCTAGCGTGTAGTCTCGTGTGATTGCTTGCGGAGAGTCAGATTCATCGTCACATAAAGGACGAACACCGCTGTATGTCCAAACTACATCTTCGCGAGTCAACTGGTGGACAAAGTGTTGGTTTACGATATCAATGAGGTAATCGACTTCGTCATCTGAGATCGATACTTCGCGTGGGTCACCTTTGTATTCCACATCTGTTGTACCAATGATTGAGAACTTATCTAAGTAAGGAATCATAAATACGATGCGATTGTCTTTGTTTTGAAGGATGTAGGCTTGCGGTTCGTTGTGGATACGAGGAACAACGATGTGCGAGCCTTTGATTAAGCGAATGTTACGAGGAGAGGCTTGCTCTAATCCATCATCAAAGAACTGTTTTACCCAAGGCCCCGCAGCATTGACTAACGCTTTCGCTTTACGTTCGAAACGTTGGTCTGTCATCACATCGTGAATAGTAACGTGCCAGATACCACCTTCACGGTGTGCTTTTTCCACGCGGCAGTAGTTACGTACTTCAGCATGGTTTTCGCGAGCCGCAAGAACGTTCAGTAATACTAAACGTGCATCATCAACCCAACAGTCAGAGTATTCGAAACCCGTTTTCATCTCTGGTTTTAGCAAGCCAGATTTCGCAAGGTTGACGGTTTTACTGCCTTGCAGCGTCGTACGTTTACCCAAGTTATCGTAAAGGAAAAGGCCACAACGAATCATCCAAGCTGGGCGTAGGAATGGGCGATGCGGTAAACGGAAACGCATTGGTAATGCGACGTGTGGTGCTTTACGAAGAATAACCTCACGCTCTGCGAGCGCTTCCGAAACTAAACGAAACTCGTAGTGTTCAAGGTAGCGTAAACCGCCGTGTATCAGTTTAGAACTTGCTGAAGAAGTCGCAGATGCGAAGTCATTTGCTTCATATAAGCCAACACTCAAACCTCGGCCAGCTGCGTCTGCTGCAATACCAGCTCCGTTAATGCCGCCACCGATTACGATCAAGTCTAAGGTAGTGGATGAGCTAGTAGTGGAAGCATTATTTTGTATACTCATAAATTTGACCTCTTGGTGAGCGAACGAGCATTTTAGAACATAATGTAATCCTAGCTCAGGTTTCGTTTGTGATCATCTATTATTTTCGTTTGTGAGCGTTTTGTGTGATTTAGACACAAAAAAAACCTCTGTCTAATTAAGACAGAGGTCATTTGAGGGGAAATTATACGATTGACGTTACTCGTTTTCGGAGTTTGATTCGTTAGCTTCAACCACTTCAAGTGGGATAGAAGCTTCCTTCAAAATTGACAAGATTTCTTCTGGTGGCTGCTTATTGGTAAAGATCATGTTGAGCTGTGCAATATTGCCTAGTTTCACCATAGCATTGCGCCCGAACTTGGTGTGGTCTACGGCCAGAAATACACTACGGCTATTGTCAATGATCGCTTGTTTGACCCGGACTTCGTGGTAATCAAAGTCTAATAGCGAGCCATCGAAGTCGATACCGCTAATGCCGAGAATACCAAAGTCGAGACGGAACTGTTTAACGAAATCGAGGGTAGCCTCGCCAACAATACCGCCGTCTCTGCTGCGGACTTCTCCACCCGCCAAAATGACTTTGATTTCAGGGTTAGGGAAAAGAATGGTCGCAACATTGATGTTGTTGGTGACAACACGCAACTGTTTATGGTTTTTATTGAGCGCTCGCGCAACTGCTTCTGGTGTAGTGCCAATATCGATGAATAGTGTGGCACCATCTGGAATGTGTTTGACTACCTCGTCTGCAATGACATCTTTTTCATTGAAGTTGAGCGCTTTACGCGTGTTGTAAGATGTGTTTTCAGAACTGAGAGGAATAGTGGCTCCACCGTGATAACGACGAATTTTGTTGTCATCGGCGAGTTCATTGAGATCGCGTCGGATGGTTTGTGGGCTGACATTGAATCTTTCTACCAACTCATCCGTGCTGACATAGCCTTGTTTTTTCACCAGCTCAACAATCTGCTGGTGTCGAGGTATTTGCTTCACTTACCACTCCCTTGTGCATTGGTAACGGCCAATGCTTCAAATTCGAAGCTCTATTGTGCTCGAATTTGCTCGTTGTGAGAAGTAAGCGAGTTCAGGAATCGGGGATAAAGCGCAAAAAGAGCGCACAAATGGCGCTCTTTTTTTCTTATGGAGATGAGATTAATCTTCTTCGTCGTGAAGTTCAGACCAGGTTTGTGCACATTTCACTGCACGTTTCCAGCCCTTGTAACGACGATTGCGTTTTTCTTCATCATCGTGTGGCTCAAAGGTGCGATCAAGTACCGCTTTATTCTGCAACTCATCAATGCTATCCCAGTAACCAACGGCAAGGCCGGCAAGGTAGGCTGCACCAAGAGCGGTAACCTCAGTTACTTGAGGGCGGTGTACTTCTGTGTTCAATACATCGGATTGGAATTGCATGAGGAAGTTGTTCGCTACTGCACCACCATCGACGCGAAGGTTCGCAAGCTTAATGCCTGAGTCAGCTTGCATCGCATCCAGTACGTCACGAGTTTGATAAGCGATGCCTTCTAATGTTGCACGGATGATATGGTTTGAATTCACACCGCGAGTAAGGCCGACAATCGTGCCACGTGCGTAGGCATCCCAGTATGGAGCGCCTAAACCAGTAAATGCAGGCACGACATAAACGCCGTTTGATGTATCCACTTTTGTCGCGAAGTATTCAGAGTCTTCTGCACCGTTTAGGATTTTCAATTCATCGCGTAGCCATTGGATAGAAGCTCCACCCATGAATACGGCGCCTTCAAGTGCATAAGCTGGTTCGCCTGCAGGACCACAAGCCAAAGTAGTTAGAAGGCCATGTGTCGAAGTGACTTTTTCTTGGCCAGTATTCATTAGCAAGAAACAACCCGTACCGTAAGTGTTTTTCGCTTGACCCGCTTCAACACACATTTGGCCGTAAAGCGCCGCTTGTTGGTCACCTGCGATTCCAGAAATAGGAATACGAGTACCGCCTTTACCACCGATGTTGGTTTTACCGTAAATTTCCGATGAGCGCTTCACTTCTGGCATCATAGATGCTGGGATGCCAAGCTCATCTAACATTTTTTGATCCCAACATAGATCGTTGATGTTAAACAGCATGGTACGCGATGCGTTAGTGTAGTCGGTTACGTGAACGCGACCTTGAGTCATCTTCCAAACTAACCAAGTATCGACAGTACCAAACAACAGCTTACCTGCTTCTGCGTCTTCTCGTGCGCCTTCAACATTGTCCAGAATCCATTTAACTTTGGTACCGGAGAAGTAAGGGTCAAGCACCAAACCAGTGTTGTCACGTACATAGTTTTCGAGACCGCGTGCTTTTAAATCTTCACAGATATCAGCAGTACGGCGACATTGCCATACAATCGCATTGTAAACGGGTTTACCTGTTTCTTTGTTCCAGACGATAGTCGTTTCACGCTGGTTAGTAATACCGATAGCCGCTAATTGGTCGCTACGGATGCCAGACTTAGCTAGAGCTTCTACTAAGGTAGAGCTTTGTGTTGCCCAGATCTCCATTGGATCATGTTCAACCCAACCAGCTTCTGGATAAATCTGAGTAAATTCGCGTTGCGCGACGCTTACGATGTTCGCATCATGATCAAGAATCACTGCGCGAGAGCTTGTTGTACCTTGGTCTAGGGCAACAATGTATTTTTGCTCAGTCATGGTAAGAATCCTTTTGTTTCGTTATTTATATTTTAGTAAATGTTCGAGTTACGTCAGTTTTAAGCTCTAGCTTCTTCTGTTTCTTCTTCCGTCTCACATTGGTTTGGAATCGTGCAACCGTGACCTTGTTGTGGAAGGTAAGCGGCAATCGCTTTTGGATACAACCAACCACCAAAACACGCACCTGCAATCGGAGCAAGTAAAGGCACGATAAAGTAAGGAATGTCTTTAGCACCTGTCAGAGCGTAATCCCAACCAGCGAAGTAAGCGAACAGCTTCGGTCCAAAGTCACGAGCAGGGTTCATCGCAAAGCCTGTTAGTGGGCCAAGTGAACCACCGATGACGGCAATCAAAATACCGATCAATAGAGGGTTCATTGCGCCACGTGCCGCGCCGTTATTTTCATCGCCCAGAGCCAGAATCGCAAACATCAGCACAGCAGTGATAACGAATTCCACAGCAAAAGCACCAAAGAAAGAGAGGGAGGCATGCGGATAGGTTGAGAAGATACCAGCAGTTGCTAGTGCATCTTGGCTGCTGCGAACGAAGTTATGAGCGATTTCGTAGTCGGTGAAAAGGTTGCTGTATAAGCTGTATACCAATGCAGCAGAACAGAATGCCCCAAGCATTTGAGCGATAATGTATGGCACCACTTTCGCCTTATCAAAACCATGGAACATAGCAAGTGCGATGGTAACGGCAGGGTTGATGTGTGCACCAGAGACGCCAGCCGTACAGTAAATAGCGATGGCGACACCGAAGCCCCATACAATACTGATTTCCCATTGTCCAAATGATGCGCCTGTTAGAACTAAGGCTGCAACACAGCCTACGCCGAAGAAAATAAGTAGTCCTGTACCGATAAACTCGGCCAAACATTCTCCGAGTAGAGAGGGGTGTTTGTTCGTTGTCATGTTAAAAGTCCTTTGATCATTTTTGCCTGTCTAGCACGATACTATTGTGCATATATAAACGTTTGCGAAAACAAACGAGCGTTAAAAATGAGCGTTTGAGCGTAAATTTGTTAATCAAAGTCTTCGTTTTTGTTAAATGGCGCATCTTTTAACCGGAAAAGAACACAACGAAAATAATTTATTTGTCACGAGGCCAGTGTTGAGAGCGCTCAAATTACCGATGTGAAAAAGAATGCACAACTGGTAAGAGGAGTTTTGTGAAGCTGCTACGTGCTTGGAGACTTATTGCACAGAACTTGTGTAGCAATTAACCCTAAAGGAGTAGGAGAATGTCAAATGTATCAAGGGCTAGCAGTGATATAAAAAAATACGCTGTCATGTTTGGACTTTTAGAAAAAATCGTCATCCCATTGGTACCATTAGGATGAGTTGAGAAGAGAATAAACGCTGTTAATGTCTTGTGTTTGTGAATCATTGCTTCGGCTTGTATTCAAATAAAATTTGTTTTTTTATTTCGTTTGATGCTAAACGTGATCGTTTTTCAGCTTTTTAGTTATTAGTTGGTTCGGAGCGAGTAGGGCAGGCGTAAATCGCCCTTTTTACGGTTAGTTTATGTTCTAATTCGAGCCTTTGTTTCAAAGGTTTCGAATTGGAATGCTCAAGTGAGAGGTTTGAACATCAGTTTAATATTAACGAATCTTGAGTAAAGTTGAACGATGATCTAATTAATGCTCATATAATTTACTGTATTTACTTATATTTAATTCATGTGCAACATTTGTCACAGAAATAAAATCCTAACTCCATACAATTCATGAACTTTCGAACGAAGATTTATTTTGTTTCGTTCGCTCCTTTTGTGTTTTTACCATCGCATACAAAATAATGAGGTTCCTATGTTTGGAATATTCAAACCTAAGGCGCACATTGATCGTCTGTCCCCTGGCAGCATCGATAGCACCTACTCTCGCCTCCGTTGGCAACTCTTTATCGGTATCTTTGTTGGCTACGCCGGTTACTATCTAGTTCGTAAAAACTTCAGTTTGGCGATGCCTTATCTTATCGAGCAAGGCTTTAGCCGCGGAGACTTAGGTGTCGCCTTGGCAGCTGTTTCCATTGCATATGGTCTCTCTAAGTTTCTAATGGGCAGCGTTTCAGACCGCTCCAACCCTCGCTATTTCCTTAGTGGCGGCCTATTGATGTCTGCATTAGTGATGTTTTGCTTTGGCTTTATGCCATGGGCGACTGGTAGCGTCACTGCGATGTTCATTTTGCTTTTCTTAAACGGTTGGTTCCAAGGGATGGGGTGGCCTGCTTGTGGCCGAACCATGGTGCACTGGTGGTCACGTAAAGAGCGTGGTGAGATCGTTTCGGTTTGGAACGTGGCGCACAACGTGGGTGGTGGCTTGATTGGTCCACTATTTATTCTTGGCCTGTGGGCATTTAACGATGATTGGCGCACTGCATTTTATGTTCCTGCATTTTTCGCCACGTTGGTTGCTGTGTTTGTTTGGATGACGGTTCGCGATACCCCTCAGTCTTGTGGTCTGCCTCCTATTGAAGAATACAAAGACGATTACCCAGATGACTATGACAAGTCCCATGAACAAGAAATGACAGCGAAGGAAATCTTCTTCAAATACGTCTTCAACAACAAACTTCTTTGGTCGATTGCAATTGCAAACGCATTTGTTTACCTAATTCGTTACGGCGTACTGGACTGGGCACCTGTTTACCTAAAAGAAGCGAAGGATTTCTCGGTAGATAAATCGTCATGGGCTTATTTCTTATACGAATGGGCTGGCATTCCAGGAACACTATTGTGTGGTTGGATCTCTGACAAATTGTTCAAAGGTCGTCGTGCACCTGCTGGTATCTTATTTATGGTGCTAGTGACAGTTGCAGTGATGGTTTATTGGTTTAACCCTGCAGGCAACCCAACAGTAGATATGATGGCGCTTATTGCAATTGGCTTCCTAATCTATGGTCCGGTTATGCTGATCGGTTTGTACGCACTTGAACTCGCTCCGAAGAAAGCCGCAGGTACTGCCGCTGGTCTTACTGGTTTGTTTGGATACCTGGGTGGGGCAGTTGCCGCAAACGCGATTTTGGGCTACACCGTAGACCACTTTGGCTGGGATGGTGGCTTTATCATCTTAGTGGGTTCTTGTATTACTTCTATCGTGTGTTTGATGTACGCCTTCTTAGGTGAACGTGCGCACCACGAGCAAAAAGAGCGCGAGAAGGAAGTGCTAGCGTAATATTTATTTAAAGAGGCAGTGGAATACTGCCTCTTCGCTTTATCAAGGAAATAACAATGAAAACAAAGTCAGTATGTCTTACTTTTTTAGCACTTAGCCTCTCTGCTGGTGCGATTGCGAAGCCGCTTGTCATTGCGCACCGTGGCGCATCGGGCTACTTGCCTGAGCACACGCTAGAAGCCAAAGCACTTGCTTACGCAATGAAACCTGACTACATAGAGCAAGATGTGGTAATGACGAAAGACGACCAGTTGGTCGTGTTGCATGACCATTATCTCGATCGCGTAACGGATGTTGCGGAGCGTTTTCCTGATCGTGCACGTAAAGATGGTCGTTATTACGCGATTGATTTCACTCTGGCGGAAATCAAATCCTTGCGAGTTACCGAAGGGTTCAACATCGATGAGAAAGGCAACAAAGTAGCGGGCTATCCAACCCGATTCCCTATGTGGAAATCTGATTTCACCGTGCCGACGTTTGCTGAAGAGATTGAGCTGATCCAAGGCTTAAACAAAACGCTGGGTTATGACATCGGTATTTACCCAGAAATTAAAGCGCCTTGGTTCCATCGTCATGAAGGTAAGGACATTTCTAAAGCAGTACTTAAAGTCTTGAAGCAGTACGGTTACGGCTCTCAAGACGACAAAGTCTACCTTCAATGTTTTGATGCGAATGAACTTCAACGCATCAACAGTGAACTCATGCCTGCAATGGATATGGACTTAAAGCTCGTTCAGCTTATGGCTTACACGGACTGGAACGAAACTATGGTGTACAAAGGCGACAAGGCAACACCATACAGTTATGACTGGATGTTCGAAGCCGACGGAATGAAGAAAGTAGCGAGTTACGCGGAAGGAATTGGACCTTGGAAGCCGATGCTGGTGGATGATAAGTCAACCAAAGACAATATCATCATAAAGCCGTTGATGAAGGCTGCAAAAGACGCTGGCTTGCAAGTGCATCCATACACGTTCCGCGCCGATCCAGGACGCATTCCAGCGTACACTGACAGCTTTGAAGGCATGATGGATGTGTACTACAACCAAGTAAAAGTGGATGGTTTGTTTACTGATTTCCCAGATAAAGCGGTCAGCTTTTTAAATCAGTAATCACGCATTTTTCTTTAAGCTAAAAAATCCCCCAACAGTTTCCTGCTGGGGGATTTTTCTTAACTATTTATTAGTTGTTTTTATGCAGTTCGCTGTTCAGTTCAACCGCGCTCTTGTTTGCAAGACACTCGATTTGACCTGTTACAGAGTTACGACGGAATAGTAGGTCAGAAACACCAGCAAGATCGCGTGCTTTTACTACTTCTACTTCTTGGCCTGCAGAATCTAGCATGCGCACTTTAGAGCCAGCGGTTACGTATAGACCTGATTCGATAGTACAACGGTCACCCATTGGGAAACCAAGACCTGCGTTTGCGCCTAGTAGAGAGTTTTCACCGATAGAAACTACAACTTTACCGCCGCCAGATAGCGTACCCATGATAGATGCGCCACCGCCGATGTCAGAACCGTTACCAACCACTACGCCAGCAGAGATACGACCTTCAACCATGCTCACGCCTGTTGTACCCGCGTTGAAGTTGATGAAGCCTTCGTGCATTACTGTTGTGCCTTCGCCAACGTGTGCGCCAAGACGTACGCGAGAAGTATCAGCGATACGAACGCCAGTTGGTACTACGTAGTCCACCATTTTAGGGAACTTGTCTACGCAATCTACGCTTAGTGCACGACCCGCTAGGCGAGCTTCAATTTGACGCTCTGCTAGTTCAGGTAGATCGATTGGACCTTCGTTAGTCCATGCGATGTTGTGCAGTAGACCGAAGATACCGTCTAGTACTGTGCCGTGTGGCTTAACTAGACGGTTAGAGATAAGTTGAAGTTTTAGGAAGCCTTCAGCAACACTTTGTGGCTGCTCGTCAGTGGTAAGGATAACCAGTACAAGTGGTTGTGCTGATTCTGCTGCTTTTGCTGCGAAAGATGCGTTTGCTGCATCGCCGTTTGCTTCAAATGCTGCTGCTAGTTCTGCGCTTTGTGCTGCAGAGATCTCGATAGCTTGGTTGCCTTGCTCGTAACCTGCTACTGCTGCTAGTGCGTTAACAAGCGCTTCGCTTGGGTTAAGAACTGGGTTTGGGAAAAACGCTTCGATGATTTTGCCGTCGCGGTTTTTAGTTGCCGTACCAAAGGCTAGAGAGAAGAAAGCCATAGTTGATCTCCATGTGTTGAGTCTTGTGTCTCGTCTGTTCATTGACAAGAAATAATTAAGTTGTCAGTCATCATAATGAGAGTGCTAGGGAGTTTAAAGAGGGGAAATAGATAAAGTCTGTAGATGGATACCTTTTGTCTTTTTAGAGATATGTTTGTCTGATGAGAAATGTGTCGCAAAAGCCTTATCAGACAGATTTTGGGCAGAGACACAGTGAAGTGGGAGAAGGGAGCATCGCAAAAAAATAAGGGGAGGACCGAAGTCACTCCCCCTACACTGGGTTTGTTGGATTTACTGGCTTTAGATAGTAAAGCGATAAATCGGCTTAGAGGCTTAGCTCACCGACCTCTACTGCAAGTGCAACCGTTGCCCCTACCATTGGATTGTTGCCCATACCGATGAAGCCCATCATCGCTACGTGTGCTGGTACTGAAGAGCTACCCGCGAACTGAGCATCAGCGTGCATGCGACCCATGGTATCGGTCATACCGTAAGAAGCAGGACCAGCCGCCACGTTATCTGGGTGTAGAGTACGACCAGTACCACCACCTGATGCCACAGAGAAGTAAGGCATGCCTTCACGGTTACGCTCTGCTTTGTAGATACCAGCAACTGGGTGCTGGAAGCGAGTCGGGTTAGTCGAGTTACCAGTGATACTCACGTCCACTTGTTCTTTGTGCATAATAGCCACGCCTTCACGTACATCATCAGCACCGTAACAAAGGATCTCACCACGTGGACCTTGGGAGAAACGGCGACGCTCTACTTCCACTAACTCACCAGTTTGGTAGTTGTATTGAGTGCGTATGTAAGTGAAACCATTGATGCGTGAGATTAGGTAAGCGGCGTCTTTACCCAAGCCATTTAGGATCACTTTCAACGGATTTTTGCGTGATTTGTTCACGTTCAATGCGATTTTGATTGCGCCTTCTGCCGCTGCGAATGACTCATGGCCAGCAAGGAAAGCAAAACAGCCACTTTCTTCATTCAGTAGGCGAGCCGCCAATGCACCGTGACCGATACCCACTTGGCGTTGCTCTGCCACGCTGCCGGGTTTAGTGCACGCCTGAAGACCTTCACCGATGATGTTTGCAGCTTCTTCTGCTGTTTTTGCTCCGCGGAAAATCGCCAAAGCCGTACCCAGTGTGTAGGCATCGGCCGCGCTTTCGAACGCGATAGGTTGAGTGTCCATCACTAGTGCTTTAGGGTCGATACCACGATCCATACAGTATTGGTAAGCCTCTTCCAGAGAAGAAAGTTGCATTTCGTCTAATGTGCGACGTACAGATTCAGTAATTGGAGTGTTCATAATCTCTTTCCTTCTGGTGGCAATTATTGTTGGCGTGGGTTGATGGTCGTTACGGCTTCGTCAAAACGACCGTAAGTCCCTGTTGCTTTGTCTGCCGCTTCTGCAGCAGATACGCCTTCGTTGATGGCTTTCATCATCTTGCCGAGGTTGAGATATTGGTAACCAATCACTTCTTTGTTTTCGTCTAGCGCGAGTTTTGTTACGTAGCCTTCTGCCAGCTCCATGTAACGCACGCCTTTTGCTTTGGTTGAGTAGCTAGTACCCACTTGGCTGCGTTGAGTTTGACCAAGATCTTCCAATGCCGCACCAATTTCCAAGCCGCCTTCAGAGAAAGCAGATTGCGTACGACCGTAAACAAATTGAAGGAAGATTTCGCGCATCGCGACGTTAATAGCATCACATACCAAGTCGGTATTCAGTGCTTCAAGAATGGTTTTGCCAGTTAGGATTTCTGCGGCCATCGCGGCTGATTGAGTCATGCCTGAACAGCCGATCGTTTCGATCAAAGCTTCTTCGATGATGCCGTTTTTGACGTTAAGAGTCAGTTTTGCTGCACCTTGTTGAGGAGCACAAGCACCAACGCCGTGGCTAAGACCAGAAATCGCGATAACGTCTTTTGGATTGATCATTGCGCCTTCAACAGGGATCGGTGCAGATGCATGAAGATCGCCGCGTTGAATCGGGCACATTGATTGGATTTCGTGTGAGTATTGCATAGTGTTTTCCCAGTGTACGATATCCAGCCTATTTGTCAGACTCAACGGCGTTGACTGCTCTTATTCGCTCCATCAAATAGAAAACTATGTTCAGGAGGTTCATGCGTTTGTCGCCTTGTTGAGTTAACAACTATTTTGGATATCTTTTTAATTTTTGAGAAAACAGGAGCGGGGTTGGAGAAGAGTTGAATTGCTCACTACAGAACTCTCGCTTTCACAACATAAGCGAAAGCACTTCCAACAGGGCTGACCTGTTTTCGTTTCTGTAGGAGTCATTAGCTTTAACAGCGGTTCGAATCTTTCGATTCCGGTGGAACCCCATCACCGAACCCATTTAGACTAGATCTAAGTCACACTAATCTGCAACATGAAATTTAGAGCAATTTGGGATATTAAATCGGTTCTTTATATTCTCAGAGATATATGGAGATAAACGGAAGGAATAAAAAAACGCCGCATAATGCGACGTTTTTTCTAAACAAATGAGAGGCTTATGCAGCGTCTTCTTGCTCGCTATCTTCTTCAACAGCTTCAAGCTTCTTTGCTTTTTTTGGTGCAGGTTTACGTTTTGCACCAAGAGCGTAAAGCACTTCTTCTTTGTTTTGCGCAAGGAACATTGCAAGATCTTCTTGCTTACCTTCGTCTTCTAGAAGTTCACTCTTACCTAGCAGTGAGAATAACTCGTCCGCCATATCCAGCATTTTGTCGTATGCGTCAGCTTCCGCTTTAGAGGTAAAAGTCATTTTCTCTTCTCCATTGCGTTCTACCACGTACTTGACGATTACAGCCATGGTTGGTCCCCTAATTTGGTGTATTGATACTGGCTTTTTATACAGTTTTTGACCAATCAAGTCTAGCGACAAGCCTCAGAATGAGAGACACGTACAACTAACTGACTAGCATTTAAACTATCTTGGTTTCACTTTGCGGGTTTGTCCGTCAAAGGAAGGTTTGTTGGTCGCTCCCAATCTTGGCAAAATTCGATAAACGTTTTGAGCAATGGGCTTTGATATTTCTCTTTATGAACAAGTAACCAGAAGCGACGTTTCATATCTAAAGGCATGTCGAGCAGTTTTACGCGGCCGTCACGAATAGCAGGTTCTGCAGACAAACGTGACAAGCAGCCCAAGCCTAACCCTGCCGATACTGAGTTGATCAACGCTTCGGTGGTATTGAGCTGAAAAGCTTCATGCCAATGTTCCAAGCGCGGCGCGACAACGCGCATAAAAAATTCGCGTGAACCAGATCCTGCCTCTCGCAATATCCATTCACTGTTTTCTAGCTCGGTTAAGTTTACTGGCCCTTCGTGCGCGGCTGGGGAATTGGGCGCGCAAATCACGCACATTTCATCTTCGCTAAACTGGGTAGACTGCAATTCAGGGTGAAGTGTTTTGCCTTCAATGAGGGCTATGTCTAACTCGTAATCGGTCAGCATGTCGCAGATTTGTGCGGAGTTAGAAATGAACAGACTTTGAGAACGATGGTTCGTTTGCTGACGAAATTCGCTAAGCAAATAGGGCGCGACTTGGTTGCCAATGGTGTCGCTGGCACCAATGCGAAGTTGGCCCGATAGCGCTTGGTCACCATCGAAAATGCTCTCGATGTCCTTGGCTCGGTTGAGTAATTCATCCGCCAGTGGCAGTAGTTTTTGACCTTCTTGGTTCAAAATCAGTCGGTTATTAACACGATCAAATAAGTGATGGCCGATCTGCTTTTCTAATTCTGAGAGTGCCATGCTCACTGCGGCTTTCGATAAAAAGAGACTATCAGAAGCCGCTGTGAGCGTTTTGTGCTGCGTGATCGTCGTAAACACTTTCAGTTGTTTAAGAGAAATGTGACTTGCCATACCCCACCGTTAAGTAATTCTGAACGTTTGTTTTAAATAATTAGATATATCGGAACGAAGTGCAAGCGTATTATACGTCTCATCAAGAGTGAGTCTGGTTGAGGTCATCATGATTCAAAGAACAAAAGCAAAAGTAATGGGAGCGCCAACTCCAATGGCGGGTTTGGCTCTTGGTATTGCAAGCTTGGGCTGGAGTTGGGAAAACTTCGCCGAATTACATGGCTACGGACAGTGGATTAGTGCGGGTATCGCGAGCATATTGTTGGCTATATTGGCAACCAAGTTTTTGCTACATAATCATCTATTGAGACAAGATCTTGCTCATCCGGTTGTGGGCAGCGTGGTTCCGACATTTGCGATGGGCACTATGGTGGTATCGAACTCTCTCGGCCATTTTTACCCATTAGCTGGCGATGCGCTTTGGCTGATTGCGGTGGTTTTGCACATCGTGTTCTTGGTGAGCTTTGTTTACCATCGCGCCAAAGATTTTGAATTGCACCACATGGTTCCTAGTTGGTTTGTACCGCCTGTGGGTATCATCGTTGCGGATGTGTCTTTCTCTGGCAACCCGATGTTAGCACCAGTGGCACAAGGTGCATTGATGTTTGGTATGGTGGCGTACGCGATCATGTTGCCGATGATGATTTACCGTTTCATGTTCACCCATGAAATTCCGGATGCAGCGAAACCAACAATGGCAATCATGGCAGCGCCAGCAAGTCTATCATTGGCAGGGTACTTAACGGTCACTGCGACACCATCACCAGTGATCATCGCTATGCTATTTGGTATCGCGGTATTGATGACAGCCATCATTTACCTCGCATTCTTTAAATTGCTTAGACTGCCATTTAGCCCAGGCTATGCGGCGTTCACTTTCCCGATGGTGATCGGTGCGACGGCGCTGTTTAAAATGGCGAATTGGATGGAGTTGCAAGGATTGGCTGCGCACTATGTTCAACAAGTGCGAGGCTTAGCTGGTCTTGAGTTGATTGTGGCAACATTTGTTGTCTCTTATGTGGCTTTACAATACATCAACAACTTATTGATTCAGCCACGCTTGATGCACGCTCATCACGCTTAAATAGCAGATAGGAAAAAGCCTCTTGGTCTTACAACCAAGAGGCTTTTTTATTTCAATCGGCGTCGATGTTGGACACTAGCCTTTTTTGTAAAATCGCGACATCTCATCCAGAGAATGACGAATGATATCGACAGGAATTTTCTGTTCTTTCTCGACTTTTAACTGGCGATTCAGTTGCTGAGAGTGCCCGCCAGGGTTGACCACAAGCATCAGTTCTTTGCCGACCAATGCATAGTTGTAGTAGCTGCCTGCAATATACCAATCGCGAGAGGCAGAGCTATCAAACAAGTTATGACCAACGCTGTATGAACTCGTTGTGCCTTGAACGTCAAACAGCGTATTCATCATGGTTGGCACGACGTCAAAATGGGTCGTGCGGTAATCAACTTGCTCTGGCTGACGATTTGGCATGTACACATAAAGAGGCACATGTACTTGAACGTCACTGTAGTTACCCGTGTGGCCCCAATAGTTCATCTTATGGTCGTTAAACTCTTCACCATGATCTGATGAAATCACCACAATGGTATTGTCTAAGTCGACGTTTTTCAGCACATCGCCAATCAAGCTATCGATGTAGTACAACGAGTTCTTGTATCGATTGTGGTAAAGCGAAGCGTCAAAATCGTTGTTGAGCAAAATGTGGTCAACGCGTTCCCAGTATGGTTTGAATTTCGCAAATTCAGGTTCAGGAAACACCGTGCCGTGGGCGGCATCGTAGAACAGAAAACCAAAGTACGGCTTGTCGCTGTCCTGCTTTTGGAACTCGATGAACTTGTCTGTTATCTGCTGATCGCGCTCGACAGCTGTTTCCCCAGTTTGTTTCAGGGTCAAGTCCGACACTTTTTTGAATACCGTGCGAGAGAGTGGCGGACTGGTGAGCGGTGCTGAGCCAAAAATGCCCATGCGGTAGCCTTCTGCTTGCAGCGTATCCATAAACACAGGAGAGCGTTGACTTGCGTAAAAGCTTTCCCAGTAGGTCGCTGGCAAGCTGTAAAACAGGCTGAAAATACCCGCTTGAGTTGAGTTGCCGCCGCTCATATGTTGTGTGAAATTCACCGTTTTTTCGGCGAACTTGCTGACATTTGGCATGACTTCCGGCGTCGCATCACTGTAGCGCCACGCGTCAACCAAGATAAACAAAACATTGGGCTGTTTCTCTTTGCTTTGCACTTGAATCGGCGCAAGCGGGTAGTTGAGTGAGCTACGTTCAATGTTGGTTAACTCTACGCGGTTCTTCGATGCAATGTTCTCATCCACTAGGTCGTGTTTGTAAATAAATTTACGAGCCGTCAGCGGGTAGTAAAGTGGCCAGTTGTTCGAAAACTGACTGACTTCATCGTCGTAAAGTGCGTTTTTGTACGCATGAATCATCTGCGTGCTAAGCAATACAGCAAACCAGACGCTGATCAAAACGAACTTAGCTCGGCTTTGTGCCAGTTGATTACTTACCCAAACGGTACAAGCGAGCCCGATCACCAGAACGGCAACTTCACTGACGAAGATAAGCCAACTCATCCAAGAAATATCGAAGACATCACCGCCACCTTCGAAAAACATACGGATTAATAGGGCGTTGATGTGAAGTTTGTATTGCTGAAAAACGAGGATATCGACTTTAAACATGATCAATAGACAGATCGCGATAGCGATCACGATACCTTTGAATGCTCGAGTCGGTAGAAAAGAGAGCAATAAACTCAACAACATAAATGGAAGAGCGATCAAGCCCAGCCAGCCATATTGAGTCGAGACCAAATAGTAACCTTGCAACAAGGTTAGCGGTTCATTCTGATTGTTAGACAACACAAAAGGATAACAAGCGATCGACAGGTACACTGCAAAGCAAGCAAAAAAAGCAATCAGCCAAGCGCTGTTGGAAGACAGTTTGCGAAACATACTTTTTGTTTGTTTATAAATTATGGGTAGAGGGAGTATAAAACAGTGTTTTTTATTATGGAATAGTTGCGACTAATGTCACATTTTGTATGGAAGTGTCAGACTTGATTGACATGTGAAAATTCAGAAGATTCATACTCTATTTGAGTGATATATAACCTTTTGTTTTTTCCGAACGCGAGATCACTGCGGGTTTAAATGGGGCTGTGCTAAGCTAGCTAACAGTTTCAATCGGCGCTCGGTATTCCCAATTTGTTTACTGTTTATCACTCCAACCAAGTTGACGTTCTTAAATCACTCCTTGTCGAACTGATTCGAATCAGTCCGCTGGAAAACCCGTTCGAAAAAGAACAAATTCTGGTTCAAAGTCCGGGCATGTCCCAGTGGCTAAAAATGGAATTGGCCAAAGAGTTTGGTGTTGCCGCGAACATTGATTTTCCGCTTCCTGCTACCTTCATTTGGGAAATGTTTACGCAGGTGTTGCCAGACGTGCCCAAGCGCAGTGCGTTTAACAAAGAAGCGATGACGTGGAAGCTGATGCATCTGCTACCGGGGCTTCTCAACCAAGAGGTGTTTTCGCCGTTAGCGCAGTACCTCAAAGATGACAGTGACCACTCTAAGCTGTATCAGCTGGCTGAGAAAATTGCCGATATTTTCGATGGTTACTTGGTGTATCGTCCGGAATGGATCGCAAGTTGGGAAGCCGGGAAGAGTGTGGCAGAGTTGGAAGATGAGCATCCGTGGCAGCCGATCTTATGGCAAGCGTTGTATGATCACACTGTGTCATTAGGACAGTCTCCATATCACCGTGCCAACCTTTATGAGCACTTTATCGACACGTTAGAGAGTTTTAACGGCAATTTTGGCCATTTACCCAAGCGTTTGTTTGTTTTTGGCATTTCTTCGTTGCCGCCTCGCTATATGGATGCGCTAAAAGCAATTGGTGAACACATCGACGTGCATCTGATGTTCACCAACCCGTGTCGTTATTACTGGGGTGAAGTTCGAGATCGCAAATATCTGGCTCGTTTGGCGGCGAAACATCGTCAGCACGTTGTGTGGCAGGACGATCACTCGGAAGTGCAAGGTGAAACTGAGCAACTGAAAGGATCACTGGAAGATAATGTGATCGATGAGCTGCACACCGATGTGGTCGGAAACAGTCTGTTGGCATCCATGGGTAAACTCGGGCGCGACAATATGTATCTGTTGTCTCAGCTGGAATCTCATGAAATCGAAGCCTTTGTTGATGTTGAGCGCGACAGTCTGCTCCATCAATTGCAAGCGGATATTCTCAATCTTGAAGAACATCAAGATGATCAACAGATTGAAAACAGTCATCACAAACAAGTGGTTAGCTTGGGTGATAAATCACTGAGCCTACACGCTTGTCACAGCCCGATGCGCGAAGTGGAAGTGCTGCATGATCAACTGTTGGCGATGTTCGATGCTGACCCAACGTTAAAACCGCGCGATATTATCGTGATGGTCGCGGACATCAACGCTTACAGCCCTGCGATTCAGGCGGTCTTTGGTAACGCGCCGGGTGAGCGTTTTATTCCATATTCGATTTCTGACCGAACCGCCGATCAAGAGAGCCCAATTCTGGCTGCATTTATGCAGTTGGTGAACTTACCCAATACGCGCTGTTTGGCATCAGAACTACTCGAACTTCTGGAAACTCCAGCGATATTAAAGCGTTTTGAACTCAGCGAAGATGATTTCTTACAAGCCAAACAATGGGTTGAGGAATCGGGAATTCGCTGGGGGTTGGATGCCAATACCGGACGCGAATTTGAACTGCCGGAAACTCGTCAAAACACATGGCAATTTGGTATTCAACGAATGTTGCTTGGCTACGCGATGCCAGAATCCGCTGGTTTGTTTGAAACCGAGCAAGGCAGTTTGTCTCCGTACAACGAAGTGCAAGGCATGGGCGCAGAGCTGGCGGGCAAGTTGGCACACTTTATCCAACAAATTAGCACTTATCGAAGCAAACTTTCTCATGTTCAAACTATCGATGGTTGGCGAGAGACTTTGGTTTCACTGCTGGATGACTTCTTCTCTGTTGAGTTAGAAGGCGAAATGGCGCTCAAATCCATTCGCGATACGCTCAGCCAACTCAAAGAGCAATTAGCTGATGCCGCATTTGATGATGCGTTATCGCCGTCGATCATCAGCCAATACCTTCAAAACAAATTATCTGGCACACGAGTCAGCCAGCGCTTCCTTGCTGGTCAAGTGAACTTTTGTACTCTGATGCCGATGCGCTCTATTCCGTTTAGAACCGTTTGTCTACTGGGGATGAATGACGGCGTGTACCCACGCTCCATGCCGCCAGAAGGCTTTGACTTGATGACGGGAAGAACCAAGCCGGGCGACCGTTCGCGCCGAGATGATGACCGTTACCTATTCCTCGAAGCGATGTTGTCTGCACAGCAAACGCTCTACATCAGTTATGTTGGCCGTTCAATCCAAGACAACACCGAGCGAGTGCCTTCGGTTCTGGTTTCTGAGCTGATGGAATACTGTCACCAAAACTATTGTTTAAGTGGTGATGAAGCGTTGCCCGTTGATGAGTCTGGCGATAACTTATTAAATGCGTTGGTGAATACCCACGCCATGGTGCCGTTTAGCCCAAGGGCGTTCCAAGGCATGCACGCCAGCTACGCGAAAGAGTGGATTCCAGCGGCATTGACTCAAAGTAGTCAATCGCAAGGCTATGTTCGTCGTGATTTTAATCGGGCATTAGACGACTATCTGTTAGGAGCGACGTTCCCACTTGAGCTCGACTTAGTCGAGTTGCAACGTTTCTGGCGCTTACCTGTGCAGTATTTTTTCAATCGTCGTTTAAAAGTAATCTTTGAACCGCCGCTACCGGTGATGGAAGACGACGAACCCTTTGTTTTAGGTGGTTTGGAAAGCTATCAAATGCGTGATGAGCTGTTAGAAACCTTGCTTGAAACGACATTGATGCAGCCAGAGAAAAAAACAGAGGTACTTAAACACTTTATGAGTCAACAGCGCGCGCAAGGCAAACTGCCGGTGGGGGCGTTTGGTGATATCGAGTTTGAAACCAACCGAGTTCAGGCGGAAGAGCTGGTGGATAAACTGGCGTTTTTATCTGGTGCGCCTCAAGACGATTTGGAAATCGACCTGACGTTTGATTCCTTGTTTGAGCGAAATGAAGGCGAAGAGAAAAACGTTCGCCTAACAGGTTGGCTGACTCAATGCTACCAATCCGGTTTGATTCGCTACCGAAGCGGTAAGATTCGATCGCAGGATTACCTTGCAGCGTGGGTCGATCACCTTGCCATGTCGGCGTCGGGTCATGCTAAGAAAACCCACATCATTGGTTACGATCGTAAAGAAGGCGCGCTGCATTTGATCTACCCAGAAATTGCCGATGCTCAGTATGCCAAACAGCTACTGACTGAATTAGTTCGCTTATTCTTCGAAGGCATGACTAAGCCTTTGCCTTATTTCCCGAAAACGGCGTTGGCTTGTGTTGAAGCGGGCTTTAGTCGCGGTCAGTGGGTAGATGACGAAGAGAAATCTTTGAAGAAAATGGCTGACGCATTCAATGATGGCTTCATGAGCCCGGGCGAAGGCAATAATGCGTACATCTCTCGAATTTGGCCTGCTTGGAATGATGAGTTGGCCTCAGAAGTTCGTTTGCTGACAGCATTAGTTTTGCAAGGTGCGCGCTTAGCGGTTCAAGACGCTGATGACGTAAAAGCGTAATAAAGACAGTTGGATAAAGAGAAGGAAGAGTAGGGTGGCCGCCAGAAAATCATTATTTTTTGTAGGGCGTTCGCTGTACGGCCACAAGGTCAGAGGGACCATGATACTTTTGTTTAATTCATTTGAGTTGTGCCGCCAAAAGGTTTGGCTTATCTCGTGGGGCGCATACTAACGGTACGTCTTATGGATAACCGTGAGAAAGATCTCACAAAGCTCTAAATTATCCAACTTATTAAACATATTAATAGAATTTTTAACTATAGATCACATTTATTAGGTGATACGTCCTAGTAAATAATCCGGAGAGATTCAGCGTTATGGATCAAATGTCAGGTGCAGAGTGTCCTCTACATACATTAGACCGCACAGAGCAACCTCAACCAACGCCACTAGAACCGATGACGTTTCCTCTGCATGGTGCGAGGTTAATCGAGGCATCAGCAGGTACAGGTAAAACCTTCACTATTGCAGGTTTATATCTGCGCCTTTTGCTTGGTCACGGCAGCGCGGAAACTCGACATCGCGTACCGCTTACGGTCGACCAAATTCTGGTTGTAACCTTTACCGAAGCGGCAACTGCGGAATTGCGCGATCGTATCAGGGCAAGAATCCATGATGCGCGAATCGCGTTTGCGCGTGGACAGAGTTCCGACCCGGTGATCCAACCTTTGCTTAATGAGTTTGACGATCACAAGCAAGCCGCAGAAATTTTATTGCAGGCAGAGCGTCAGATGGACGAGGCGGCGGTCTACACCATTCACGGTTTTTGCCAACGTATGCTAACGCAAAATGCGTTTGAATCTGGCAGCCGATTTAATAACGAGTTTGTGACCGATGAAAGTCACCTAAAAGCGCAAGTTGTAGCCGATTACTGGCGCCGCAATTTCTACCCGTTGCCATTTACCTTGGCTGGGGAAATTCGCCAGCTATGGAGCTCTCCATCTGCGTTGTTGTCTGACATTAGCAATTACTTAACCGGTGCGCCGTTAAGCCTTTCTGTTCCTGCAATGAAAGGCAGTTTGGCTGATCTTCATACTGAAAATTTGAAAAAAATTGATGAATTAAAAGCACAGTGGCGAGAAAGCCAAGATGACTTCTTAACGCTGATTTCGTCTTCAGGTGTAAATCCGAGAAGTTACAACAAAAAGTCTCTGCCGACGTGGTTGGAGGCGGTAAACGCTTGGGCTGCAACGGAAACTACAGGTTACGATTATCCAGACAAGCTGGAGAAATTCGCGCAAAACGTCTTGTTGGAAAAAACACCGAAAGGCAGTGCGCCGCAGCATGCGGTATTTGAAGCCATTGAAACATTTCTTGCCAATCCAATCAGCTTAAAAGCGCCACTGCTTGCGCAGGCGATTGAGCATTGTCGTGTGATGCTGGCCAACGCGAAAAATCAAAAACAGTGGCTCTCTTTCGATGATTTGCTGACGCAACTTTCTGCTTCTATCGATACGGACGAAAGCGAGCTTTTAGCGGCGCGTATTCGTACTTTGTATCCTGTCGCAATGATTGACGAATTCCAAGATACCGACCCGCTTCAATACAGTATTTTCAGCCGTATTTATCTGAACAACCCGGAATGTGGTTTGTTTATGATCGGGGACCCCAAGCAGGCGATTTATGGCTTTCGTGGCGCAGACATTTTCACTTATATCAAAGCGCGTAACCAAGTAAGTGCCCACTACACGTTAGGAACCAACTGGCGTTCTAGCGCAGATATGGTGCAGGCGGTAAACCAAGTATTTGCTTTGCCAGACTGTCCATTTATCTATGATTCGGACATCCCGTTCTTACCCGTTAAGTACAGTCCTAATGCCGAAAAACGCATTTGGACTATGGGTGGCCAAAAGCAACCGGCGCTGACTTATTGGTTGCAAGAAGCGGACGATAAACCGCTACTAAAAGGCGAGTATTTGACTCGAATGGCAGAGGCGACCGCAAGCCAAATCCAAACCATTTTGACGCAGGCTCAACAGGGGCAAGCGTGTCTGGTGAATGGCGAAAAACAGAAAGCGGTTCAAGCGGGCGATATCGCGGTATTGGTTCGAACAGGTAGCGAAGGTCGAATGATCAAACAAGCGTTGGCTGATCAAGGCATTGCCAGCGTGTACCTGTCTAACCGAGACAGTGTGTTTACCAGTTCGGTGGCGCAGGATTTACAGCGTTTGCTGCAAGCGGTGCTGACTCCAGAAAATGACCGTGCGCTGCGTGCAAGTCTTGCTTCTGAGCTGTTTGCCCTCGACGCAGCAAGTTTGGATGCACTTAATAACGATGAAATTGTGTGGGAAAACGCCGTAAACGAATTCAAAGAATATCGCAAACTTTGGGTTCAACGTGGTGTGCTGCCGATGTTGCGCGCGGTGATCAGCAAACGCCATATTGCCGAGCGATTACTAGAAGAAGGTGCGAGTTCACAGGGTGAGAATGGTGAGCGAGTACTTACCGATTTAATGCACATCGGTGAACTGCTTCAACAAGCCAGTAATGAACTGGATAGCGACCACGGTCTGCTGCGTTGGCTCGCTCAGTCCATCAGTGATGCGGAAAATGGTTTGGGTGGCAGTGATGACCAAATCCAACGTTTAGAATCGGAACGTAACTTAGTGCAGATCGTAACTATTCACAAATCAAAAGGCTTGGAGTATGACCTCGTATTTCTGCCGTTTGTGTTCAGCTATCGAGAAGCCAGCGAAGCCAAATATTACGATGCAGCCAATGACCGCACGGTACTGGATATCACTGGCAACGATGCGTCCATGAAGCAAGCGGATAAAGAGCGTTTGGCGGAAGACTTACGCTTGATATACGTGGCACTAACGCGTGCTGTGTATGCGTGTTTTATTGGAGCCTCGCCTTTGCGCAATGGTCGTTCGACCAAAGAGCCAACTGGCGTACACCGCAGTGCGATTGGCTATTTGATTCAGAATGGTCAAGAAGGTGGCATTAACGATTTGCACCAAGGTTTAACAAAGCAACAAGACGAGCTTGATTGTGTCGTCGTGGCCGATCCGCCGCAGAAACTCGAAGAGAAGTACGTAGCGCCACAAGAAGAAGTACACGATCTTAGTGCGAAAGAACTGCAAAACCCTATCGACAGAAACTGGCGCATCACCAGTTACTCTGGCTTGGTCAAGCAAGGCTCTCATCACGCCGAGCATGATGCCACGATTGAGATTACAGGTTTCGATATCGACTCATCTGAAGAACAAGACGAAGCGGATTTGGTGGAGCCAGAGCGTTCGATTTTTACCTTCCCTCGTGGTGCGCGTCCGGGTACGTTCCTGCACAGCCTGTTTGAGGAAATTGAATTTACTCAGCCAGCCACGACGGAAGAGAATACACAAATCATCCTTGGCTTGATGGAAAGCGAACAGCTCGATGAAGAGTGGTTGCCCATTTTACAGCAATTGATTGATACCGTACTCGCAACGCCGTTGGATGGTAAATCTTTGCTGCTGAATCAAAAAGCACCGTCGCAACGTTTGGTGGAGATGGAGTTTTTGCTGCCGATTGAAGTTTTGTCTGCACCGGCGTTAAACCGAGTCATTCAACGTCACGATCCGTTGTCGGCGAAAGCGGGGGATTTAGGTTTCCAAACCGTGCAAGGCATGCTCAAAGGTTTTATCGACTTGGTGTTTGAACATCAAGGTAAATACTACGTGCTTGACTGGAAATCGAATCATCTTGGCGACGATGTGACGAGCTACCATGGTGAGGCTCTGAAATCGGCGATGGCGGATCACCGCTACGATTTGCAGTACCAGATTTATGCGTTAGCACTGCATCGTTTCCTACGCAGCCGATTGGCGAATTATCAATATGAGCAGCACTTCGGTGGCGTGTATTACTTGTTCTTGCGCGGCATGGATGGGCAGAGTGACCACGGCATTTTTGCTGCGAAACCAACCTTAGACTTCTTACAAGAGATGGATCGTTTGATTGATGGTCAAGCACTTGAAACGCGCTCAACTCAAGCCGGGCAGATGGAGCTACTTTAATGACGACAAATCGCAATCTTCATTCTGGCCAAGATAGTCTATTGGTAGTGCTGGAACGCTTGGCGCACAAAGGTGCTATTCGTCAGCTCGACTACCAATTCGCCTGCTTTATTGATTCTCAAGCGCATGATGAATCGTCGGACAGCCAAGCATTGGCGTTTATCGCTGGTGTTGTCAGTAGTGAGCTCGGCAAAGGACATATCTGTCTGTCTCTGTTCGATGCACAAGGGCAATCTGCGGATTTAGCCAGTAAGTTAGGGCTGTTTGGTGAGTCGGCATTGGCGCTCAACACACAGTTGCAAGGCATAGACTGGATTCAAGTATTACAAAATTCCAGCGTGGTCGGCGCGCAAGGAGAAGCCTTGCCTTTAATGTTCGATGGTGAGCGTCTGTATCTGCATCGCTATTGGCATTATGAAGTGACACTGGCGGAAAAGCTCAATCAGTTGGGCGCCGCAGTTAACTTGCAACCACAAGAGTTTGCGCGATTATCCGAGTTGCTCAACCATTTGTTTGCACGCCAATACCATTTTCTGTTTAACGCGTTAGGTAAAGCAGTAGAAGCGGGAAACAGTAACCAAGTGTTGCGTCAGCAACTGGTGTGTGACCACCTCGATGTGGTCGCAAGCGAATCGTTGGATTGGCACGCCATTGATTCCGTACTTAGCAATGCGCGCAAGGTTCAGGATTTACAAACACTGGATGAACTCGTGCCACTCTCGGCTTGCGTGAACTGGCAAAAAGTCGCGGCGGCGGTTGCGTTGACCCGTCGGTTTGCTGTGATTTCTGGTGGCCCAGGTACGGGTAAAACGACGACGGTAACCAAATTGCTTGCTGCTTTGATTGAACAGGCAACGCACGAGAAAAATCTGACCATTAAGCTGGTGGCCCCGACGGGGAAAGCGGCGGCGCGATTAACCGAGTCCATTGGTAAAGCAGTGCAAGAACTGCCAGTTTCTCCGGAGCTAAAAGCCAAAATTCCGACTGAATCGAGTACCTTACATAGGTTGCTGGGCGCGATTCCTAATAGCGCAGAATTTCGTCACAACAAGCAAAATCCACTGCATTTGGATATTTTGGTTATCGATGAAGCGTCGATGGTCGATTTGTCAATGATGTACAAAGTGGTCGATGCCTTACCGAAACATGCGCGGCTGATTTTGTTAGGTGATAAAGACCAACTTGCCTCAGTTGAAGCTGGGGCAGTGTTGGGTGATATCTGTTCGTTCCATGCATTGGGTTATGGCAAAGAGCAGGCGTCAGCCATCGCAAAACTGACGGGTTTCGATACTTTAGCGCATACGGGTAACAGTGCATCTAGCATTGCTGATAGTTTATGTATGCTGCAAAAGAGCTACCGATTTGACGCTCGCTCAGGCATTGGTCAGTTGGCAAAAGCGGTTAACTCAGGTTCTGCTGCGAGCGTAGATAACGTCTGGGCGCGTGACTTTTCTGACATCGAACACTTCGCGCTAAGTAGTCAACATTACAACCAAATGATGCAGACGTTGGTGCAGGAATACGGTCGTTACCTCAAACGCATTGGACAACAGGAAACCGATCCTAAAACCGGAGAGCCAGAGTCGCTAACGCACAAAGCCAAAGCGGTGTTAGATACCTTCAACCAATGCCGGTTGCTGTGCGCGATCCGTGAAGGTGACTTCGGTGTGGCTGGGCTAAACCAACGTATCGAGAAAGCGCTCGCAGCGCGCAAGTTCATTCAAGTTCAGGATGAAATTTGGTACCACGGCAGACCCGTCATGGTTACGCGTAATGATCACGGTTTAGGTTTGTATAACGGTGATATTGGTATTTGCATGCGAGATGACACTGAAGAAGAACCGCGTTTGAAAGTCTTTTTTGAGTTACCTGACGGCAGTGTGAAATCGGTCTTGCCAAGCCGAGTACCTGAACATGAAACGGCTTACGCCATGACCATCCATAAATCGCAAGGCAGTGAATTTGATTACACCCTGATGATTTTGCCACCAGACTTTAGCCCGATATTAACCCGTGAGTTGATTTACACAGGCATTACCCGCGCGAAAAAGCGTTTAGCTCTTTACGCCGAACTTAATGTTCTGAAGCGAGGCATTAAGGTGAAAACCACTCGTGCGAGTGGGTTAGTACAGCGGCTTACCAACTGATTATGGACTTAGTTTATAGTCAGTTTTACCTTTGTTACATGTCAAACTTGGTGATGAGTTGTGTTTTAACAATTCTCTTTCTGAAAGAAAAGTCATTTCAATTGATGTTTTTGAATCTGAAACGTTAACATTATGCGCAATTATGGGCATAAGGATCTGAATGAAATGAATACAACTTACTTTAACAGCGTTAATAGGTATAGCTACATATATAGTGTTAAGCCTGGTGATACTCTTACGAGAATTATATGGAAGTTTTATCATTTTAAGTTTGGAACAGATGGCTATAATTTTGCTCTTGCTCAAATAAAAAAAGACAACCCTAAAATTTCAGACCCTAATTCGATTAAATCTGGTCAATCTATTTACTTGAGAAAGTTGAACGTTTCAAATACCAAGCAATCTGAGTTTTCTTCTAAAATTGCCATTTCAGATCATGATCAAGCGCAATTTGAATCAACGATGAAATCTATGTCGCAAAACGAAAAGGAAGCATTTTGGGCTCTTTCTTGGCTTGATGATAATTGGGGGCCTGCGAGCGCAGGTATCGGTGCTACTTTTGCGTCCATGGGGGCTTTATTAGGAGATAGTGAAAAAGGAAATGTTGCAGAGCTAAAAAAGCTTGATGGTTTATATAGAGATTATAAATCAGGAACGTTTTCGAAAGGGCAGTATGATTATCGCAGGAAAAAACTATTAGAGAATGTAGCAAAAAATCTTGGACCAACTGAGAAGCTTCTCTTTAATGGTAAGAAAGCTCGAGAGGCTATGAGGATATCTAGAAACGGCGGGGTTATGACTACTGCGGCGCTTAAGAAGAATACAGATAGGTTAGCAAAGTTATCAAAAGTAGCAGCTAAAGGCGGCACTGTATTAACTGCAGTTAATATTGGTATTGCCTGCGATCAGATAGCTAGAGCAGACTCTAACGCAAAGAAAAACGAAATATTGGTGGAAACTGCAGCAAGTACAGTAGTTGGTTTAGCTGGCGGGGCCGTTATATCTCTGGTAGTTATGGCTACTCCAGTTGGTTGGATAGGCGCTATCGCTTTAGGGGTTGTCTCTGCCAGTGCTAGTTATGCGTCTGGTAAAGTTGTTGCTGATAAATACAAAGAGTTATATAGCAATATAGACTTAGTTGGTAAGACCAAGGTCGGTGAAGTTTGCAGTTATTAGAAGTTTCTTTTATTACATTTTTTGTTGCAGGTGCTTTGTTAGTTTTTTGGTACCTGATAGTAGGTATTTTGCTTATTGTTATCACGCCGCAAAAAGTAAAGCACTATGCGTATACTAGTGAGCACTATACAGATATTGAGCTTGCTTTAGTTTCTGGATTTCACTTTGGGGCCTTAATACATGGATTAGCTCTTGTTGCCGCAGTTGCATTTCCTAAGTTGGCCAAAAAAAGAAAGCTAACAGATATTCGTAGAGTTTGCCCAAAGTGGTTCATAAGTATTGGGCTAGTGTACTGGACTATTTTAATCTTTATCGTAGTCACTATTTTTGCATCTTTGTTAGCTATGATTTTGTTTTGAATTGATTACGTACGTAAAAGAAGACCGAGCTTATGGCTCGGTCTTCTTTTATGCATGTTTTGCAAACGCATTGGTAAAAGACACGCTGCGTATTTTGTATTGCTGTTGATAAGCAAGAATAAAATCTCGGATAGCGTCATTTACGGGGAAAACACAGTGGACGTCTAGGCCTTCTAAAAACTGATTGTCAGCCATATCCCAGAAGCTTTGAAGCGAATTACAAATGATTGTTCTCATAACAGTGCTCGTCTCGGCTTATTTAAAGTCAGATTAACAACTGTCCTTGGTGTGCAATACGGAGCTAACTAGTTTTTCAATTGCCCAGTATTTTAGGGTGAAGGCTACATTACATCACCTAGATCCATTCGTATTGGTTAAAAACCAATCACTAGCGAGCAGAGTATAGCCAACCAAATGTATATTTAAAAGATAAAATTGGAACAAAAATCAAGCAATGGTTTGCGCATTTCTAAGTTGGGTTTACATGATGACCCGCTAGTCCGGAGTAGGGTTTATGTGTGGCCTTACTCCTAAACAAACTCGTTCCTAAACAAGCTCGATGTGCAGGGTTGAGCGTTAATGAACTGAATCCTGCCCTTTGAGGTTAGTTGGTATAGTGGAACGTTAAGTTTCGCTCCCTGATTTAAGGTTAAGCTATAAATCTAACGCTAAGATTTTGGACTTACGCTGGAAGTTATATAACCCTTGTTTGGCTCCAGGCAAATAGTCGACACTGACTTCGTAAAAACCTTGCTCTCTAAACCAATGCAAACTGTGTGTCGTGAGGACAAAAATTTGATCAATGGTCTCGGATTTAGAACGATGTTTCATGTAGTTGAGCAGTAACAAACCTCGGTTTCCATCACGATAGTCAGGGTGAATCGCTACGCAAGCCATCTCAGCTTTGCGCTCTTCTGGGTATGGATAAAGGGCAGCACAGCCAATAATCAAGCCGTCTTTTTCGATGATGGTAAATTTTCCAATCTCTTGCTCTAGCTGCTCTCGAGAGCGCCTAACGAGTACACCTTGTTCTTCTAAAGGGCGAATGAGGTCTAAGATACCGCCAATATCGTCAATATTAGCTTGCCTCACTTGTTCAGCACTCGCCATAACAACTTGGGTACCGATACCGTCGAAAGAGAACAACTCCTGAATTAAGGCGCCATCTACTTTATAACTGATCAAGTGGCTACGAGGTACTCCGGCACGGCAAGCGGCAATAGAGCCTTTAAGAAAGCGCAGTGTCCCAGTGTTGTAATCTAGGTCAGGAGACGTATTTTCAGAGAGTGTTTTGATGACATGCTCCGCTTCAATTGGCAGTAACTCGGCGACAGCATTGCCGTTGTCATCAATGACACCTTGTTCGGAGCAAAAACCAATCAGCTTATCCGCACCCAGCTTTATCGCTAGTTGGGTGGCGACTTCTTCCGATAATAAATTGAAGCACTCGCCAGTCACAGAGCTCGCAATGGGGCCAAGTAGCACAATAGAGCCTTGGTCGAGCGTGCGATTAATCGCGTCGGTGTCAATGCGGCGAATACGTCCACTATGGCAATAGTCCACACCATCATCAACGCCGAGTGGTTGGGCAATGATGTAGTTTCCGCTAACGACATTGAGCTGGGTACCTGCCATCGGAGTATTGTTGAGGCTCATTGATAGGCGCGCAGTAATCGCAAGCTGAAGTTGTCCGGCAGCTTGCATAACAACAGATAAAGCCGATTCATCCGTAATGCGGATATTTTTGTGGTAAGGCGTAGTGAGGTCTTGTTTTTCTAGCAGCTGATTAATTTGAGGACGTGCACCATACACCACCACGACTTTGATTCCGAGGCTGTGCATGAGGGCGATATCATTAATAATGTTGCCAAAATTTTTGTGTGCGACGGCTTCTCCGCCCAGCATGATCACCATGGTTTTTCCGCGGTGAGCATTGACATAAGGTGTTGATTGACGGAATCCTTTTACGAGAGCAGTACTACGAATTTTCACTACAGCCATTCCTTTGTTTAATTATGTTAAAATAATGCCTTTTTATTCATTTGGTGGCAAGGTGAAATTTTGGAATAAAGCACAAACATATTGAGGTAGGTTCTTGGTCCCGTTAAAAGGGAAGGTTACAATGGGTGCGTCTTTCCTCAATACGTGAACCTCATGTCTTCTGCTGTTAATAAGAATGCTGCGATCACTGCTTCCAATCTGTCAAAAACGTCATCTAAATCAATGCTTCGTAAGTGGCTAGAGCGTTCTCTCATGCTTATAGCGATAGTTGGAACCGTTGTCGTGTGCATGCTGTATAGTGATTTGATTACTCGAACCATTAATCCGCCCATTCCCAAATCGACAATTTATGGTCGCTGGGTTGAGCAAGATGTTGCGCCTTATGCTCGTGAAGAATTTGTGTTGAGTGAGCGCGGTGTTACCGTAAATGGTTCTACAGTGGCGACCAGTTTTGAATTCGATGGGGATTCGTTTTCGTATCGAGTGGGTTCAAATGAGCGGCACTTCAATTTTGTGGGTAAGCAGCATGCAGAAATGAAGCTGGATGCCAATGCACATTATCTACCTGTATTCCGTTTAGAGGGGCGTGCAAGGATTGCGGTAAGATAGTCGTTTTTATCTTTGTCTGTTAAGCAGAGATCTCTTGCGTCTGTGAGTCACATGGATGATCACAATTTCATCTCTCAATCAGTAAATCTTACTTTCAAACATAATCCGGACAATTCCGTAATTCTTCCGCTGCTATCATGTTGTATTAACTGAATGAATTCACAACGAGTAAACGGATTGGCTTAGCGTTGAAACATTTTGTCGTTGCTTTTCAATTGCACCGTATGCATTTGTTTGCCATCCTTTTGCTATTCTCTTTTACGGAAAAGACACGTGTTAAAAAAACTCCTTCCTATTATCTCTTTGAGCCTACTCTTTGGCTGTGCTCAACAAAATGATCGTGCTCAGCAATATCTTGATGGTGAGTTTCCTCAGATCCTCAATCAAGTGGATGTGGTTGAGTCTAACAAACCACGCGATTTTACTGAATTTAACAAGCAAGCTGAGCAAGTGGTGATAAAGTCACCATCCATGGCGAAGATATACCAACCGCTATATCAACGATTAAGTGAGTGGGCGCAACAGAGTGGAGATACCAGTGCGTTGAGTGCGTTTGGCATTCAAGCCGCGCAATTGGGTGGTGGTGATAAAAAAGGTAATGTGCTGTTTACCGGATACTTTTCTCCCGTGATGGAGCTGCGTCATACACCAAACGACATTTTTAAGTACCCAGTTTATGGCAAGCCAAACTGCTCATCAGATTGTCCGACTCGTGCGGAGATCTACAACGGGGCATTAGATGGCCAAGGTTTAGTGCTAGGTTATGCGCCTAACCGTATTGACCCGTTTATGATGGAAGTGCAGGGCAGTGGCTATGTGCATTTTGAAGATGATGATACGTTGGAGTACTTCGCGTACGCAGGGAAAAATAATAAAGCTTACGTTAGTATTGGCCGCATTTTGATTGAACGTGGTGAAGTGCCGCGTGAAAAAATGTCTCTCAAAGCGATTAAAGAGTGGGTAATGGACAACGACGACGCAACAGTACGCGAGTTGTTGGAGCAAAACCCTTCTTACGTCTTCTTTGCGCCAAAAGCGGAAGCGCCAGTAACGGGATCGGCTGGTATTCCTTTGTTACCAATGGCCGCGGTCGCGGGTGACCGTTCTATCTTACCAATGGGCACACCAATCTTGGCGGAAGTACCATTGCTGAATGCGGATGGTACGTGGAGCGGTGCTCATCAACTGCGAATGCTGATCGTTTTAGACACTGGTGGTGCGGTAAAACAGAGCCATTTGGATCTGTATCATGGCATTGGTGCGAGAGCAGGAACGGAAGCAGGGCACTACAAGCATTTTGGTCGAGTTTGGAAACTTGGGCTGGAAAACTCACCAACTCAAGCGCCTTGGGCTTTGCCGCCAGAAAAGCTACAATAGCGACCCAAGAAAGAGGAACCGCCTCTTATCTAGACATTTCATCAAAGAGTGCGTATAAATCGCACTCTTTGTTTTTCTATCGATCATCTGGACTTCAATATGCGTGAACTCGATACCCCAGCATCTGACAGCTACAATCAACGCTTTGGCGGCACTCGTCGTCTTTATGGCAACAGTGAAGTGGACATTCTTCGCGCTGCACACGTTTGTGTTATTGGTGTTGGTGGCGTGGGTTCATGGGCGGTCGAAGCGCTGGCCCGTACTGGGATCGGTGAGTTGACTCTGATTGATATGGATGATGTTTGTGTCACGAATATTAACCGCCAAATTCATGCGATGACGGGCACCGTTGGCCAAAGCAAAATTGAAGTTATGGCCGAGCGTGTCAAATTGATCAACCCAGAGTGTAAAGTCAATCTGATTGATGATTTCATCACGCCAGACAATCAACATGAGTACTTAAGCAAAGAGTTTGATTACGTGCTAGATGCGATTGACAGCGTAAAAGCGAAGGCGTCTTTGTTGGCGTATTGCCGCAGCAACAAGATCAAAGTGATCACCACGGGGGGCGCTGGTGGTCAGGTTGACCCAACG
Source organism: Vibrio sp. YT-15 (assembly GCF_033337445.1). Lineage (NCBI taxonomy): Bacteria > Pseudomonadati > Pseudomonadota > Gammaproteobacteria > Vibrionales > Vibrionaceae > Vibrio > Vibrio sp. YT-15. The sequence continues at coordinate 112,525 of NZ_JAWOQR010000005.1, read as the reverse complement.
CAGATCATGGTCGCTGATTTAACGAAAACGATCCAAGATCCTCTTGCGAAGAAAATCAAAGACACCTTGCGTCGTCATCATAACTTCCCTAAGAATCCGGCTCGTAAGTTTGGTATTGATTGCGTGTTTTCAACCGAGCAGCTGAAGTATCCTCAAGCAGACGGTTCAGTGTGTGGTGTGAAGTCGACAGCGGAAGGCCCAAAACGTATGGATTGCGCTAGCGGTTTTGGTGCGGCGACTGTCGTAACTGCAACGTTTGGCTTTGTCGCGGTATCGCGAATCGTTGAGAAGTTGATTTCAAAATATAAGCAGTAAACTAGAAGAAGAGCGCATCATGACAGATTTTCCCGTTTCTCCATTTGGTACAGATATCACCAGCGAAGACATTGTAGCGACTATGCAGCAATTTAAAGGCTGGGAAGATCGTTACCGTCAGGTTATTCAGTGGGGTAAAAAGCTGCCACAAATGCCAGAAGAGCTGAAATCAGAACAAGTTACCGTTTCGGGTTGTGAAAGCTTGGTGTGGTTAGTGAGCAAAGAGCAAGATGGCGTTTGGCATTTTTGTGCGGACTCCGATGCGCGTATCGTCCGTGGATTGATTACCTTGGTGATGGCTGCTTATGACGGTAAAACGGCCGATCAAATTCAAGCATTTGATATTGATGCTTATTTTGAACAACTGGGGCTTGTCTCCCATTTAAGCCCGTCACGTGGTAATGGCTTGAAAGCTATTGTAGAGCAGATTAAGCAAACCGCCGTGTAACGAGTCATTTTCCCAATTCTTAAAAAACGCCGAAGAGCCTAGCTGTTTGGCGTTTTTTGTATCTGAGTTGAGATATTTTTTGCATATGGATAAAAAGTGTGCAAATGGTCGACTATTTTAGCGTTAATTAACCATTCTATTGATCCTGGTTCATTATATTGCCCACTTGGTTTTTATAAACTCAATTGTATTTAAAATTTGTCTATATTAGATAATAGACATATGCCCCATTCGCTCCTATTCCCCAATGTGGAAACACACTTGGAAGCGATTGGGTTACTTAGATACAAATGCTAGGAACCTCCCTATATGCAATTCACCTTGGAACATGCGCAAGACGTGTTATCCGGAATGCCAGACCCCACTTTTATTCTGAGTGAAGATGGTATCTATATTGATGTTTTTGGAGGAACAGATAAAAAAGCCTATCACGATGGAAGCAATTTGATAGGTAAGACACTTCACGGCGTACTTGAAAAAGATAAAGCCGACTGGTTTATCGAGCAGATCAGTCGATCACTGAAACAAGACAGTATTGTGACGATCGAGTACAAGATGTGCGCCGACAGCATTCAGGGAATAGATGCTAACAGTGGGCCAAGAGGCGACCTATACTACGAAGGCAAGATCTGCCCACTCGCTATAAAATACCGAGGTCGTCGCGTTGTCCTTATTCTTACACGCAACATCTCCAATCGCCACCGAGTTGAAACCCTTCTTCGCCATCAAAGCCAAATTGATGCTCTTACCAACATCTACAACCGACGTGTCTTTTTCGAAAAGCTCACAGAAGAAGTTATTAAATCCCAAGCTCCGGATTATCACTCCGCGTTGTTATTATTTGATTTGGATTTTTTTAAAGTCATCAATGATAAACGTGGTCATGATGCGGGGGATTATGTCTTAGAGACGTTAGCTGATTTGGTTTCTCACTTACTCGTCAAAGACGAAATTTTTGCAAGAGTCGGAGGGGAGGAGTTTGCGATTATTTTGCCAGAAACTTCTCTGTCGGCGGCGAAAGAGGTAGGAGAGGAAGTACGTTCCCACATTCAAAATTGTCAGTTCGAATTTGAAAAGATTGAAATTCCGGTCACGGTGAGTGTAGGCGTGGTGGAAATAGGCAGAAATGAAACCACCAAACGTTTGTATGCGCATGCAGATAAAGCGCTTTATGCTGCGAAAAGAAATGGCAGAAATTGCGTGGCGACTCTGGATAGGCAGATGGAGTAACCTTGTTGGTTACTCCAAATCAAACCGTTGGCGTTATAGCATGTCGACGGCTTTTTCTACGGCGGCGATGAGTCTTTCCACATCGTTCGTCGTGTTATAAATACCAAAAGAGACGCGTACCGTGCCTTTCACATTTAGCGCATCCATCAATGGGTGAGCGCAGTGGTGTCCTGCTCGTACCGCAATGCCTTGTTGATCGAGCAGCGTCGCAATATCTTGGTGATGAACGCCGTCCATGACGAACGTCAGTACAGAGGCATTCGGTTGATAGCCTAGAATATGAATGTCATCCAAAGCGCTTAGTGCTTGGTAGGCCTTATCCTGAAGCGCATGGAGATGAGTCTCTACTTCGTGATGGTCAAAACCTTGGTACCACTCAATGGCTTTCGCTAGAGCAATCGCGCCCGCAACGTTTGGTGTGCCCGCTTCAAATTTTCCAGGAAGTGCAGAAAACGTCGTTTTTTCGAAAGAAACGCGTTCAACCATTTTACCGCCGCCGTGCCATGGTGGCATGGCTTCCAAAAGTTCAAGCTTGCCGTATAAAACCCCAATGCCTGCTGGTGCATAAAGTTTGTGACCTGAGAAAACGTAGAAATCGATATCTGATGTCGATAAATCAAGTTGCTCATGTACGATGCCTTGCGCGCCATCAACTACAACAACCGCGCCAACGTTGTGCGCCAGTTCAGTGATTTTTTCGATAGGTTGGCGTGTGCCTGTTACGTTGGTTATTTGTGTGCAAGCAACAAGTTTACAGCGGTCAGACAGAAGCGCCTCAAATGCACTGATGTCGAACTGGCAATCTGATGTCATCGGAACTTTAATGACTTTAGCACCCGTTTGCTCTGCCACGATTTGCCAGGGCACGATGTTGGCGTGGTGCTCCATCTCGCTAATCAAGATCTCATCACCTGGTTGTAACGTGCTACGGGCGTAGGTTTGAGCAATTAAGTTCAGTGCTTCGGTTGCGCCCCGTGTCCAAATGATCTCTTTAGAGCTGTTTGCACCAATAAAGCTTGCCACTCGTTCTCGTGCCGCTTCAAATTGGCTGGTGGCATTAGCCGTTAAACTATGGCTGCCACGGTGAACATTGGCATTTTGCGCACTGTAGTAATGACTGATGACATTAATCACACATTGCGGTTTTTGCGTTGTCGCTGCGCTATCTAGATACACTAAGGGCGTATCGTTGACGGATTGGTTTAGAGCAGGAAATTGCTCGCGTACAGCATTTACGTCAAACATTATTCTTCACCAAGCTTGTGGTAGTGCAGAGTAGGCAGAGGGATCATTGGTTCAGCAACTGACCATGCGTGTTTTTTACCTGAGAGTTGAATGATTACTTCCATCGCGAACTCTAAAGCTGTACCCGGACCTTGACTAGTGATCAGGTTGTGGTTGATATCAAAGGTCACACGTTTACTGCGCCACTTCTCTACCGGGATATGCGACTGAAAGCTCGGGTGACAGGTCATCAGTGATTGTGGGAAAAGATCATGGTGTTGCAATACCAACGCTGGTGCTGCGCAGATAGCTGCGACCAATTTTCCCTCGTAGATGTGCTGCTTAAGGATTTCTATCATCACCGTACTATCACGGAAAATTTCTGCACCACCAACACCACCAGAAAGCGCTATGGCATCAAACTCATCATCAGCGATATCGACCAGCTTACAATCTGCCGTTAATGTGACTCCGCGAGAAGCTTTCATCGTCAATGAGCCATCAAAAGCAGCACTCGCTACCGTAACGTCATAACCCGCGCGAACCATCATGTCGATAACGGTGACGGCTTCCATTTCTTCGGTGCCTGGAGCGATTGGCACTAAGATTTTCTTACTCATTGTTCTGTCCAGCTTTGTTCTATTTGTTTGATGCGTTGGTAAAGTTTTAAATTCTCAGGCGTATTGATGCGATGTTTCTCGGCAGCCTTTAACAAGTATCCGGTTATAAAATCAATTTCCGTTCGACGCTGATGGAATACGTCTTGTCTCATTGAAGAATAGTTCTCAGCTGTGGCGTTCACCACTTGCATTACCGTATCGAAAAGAGAGCGAAACTCGATAGCAATACCTTCTTTACTCATTACTTCAACCAGTTCTTGAGTGATGCTTTCGAGTTGTATCTTAAACTCGGGCTTCGCAAGTTCACCATTCTTACACTGGAGAATCGCAGTCAGTGGGTTAATCGCGCAGTTGATCGCTAACTTAGTCCATAACGCAGATTGGATGTGTGGATTCCAAATGACCTCTGGAAGGGCATTATGCATAACATCTTGCAGAAAAGTGCACTGCATTCCTTTGTCATTATAACCACCCGCTTGCGTTGTTCCGTGACCGGTATGCAATACGTGTTGGTTATCTGGTTTGTATGCGCCGTGCGTCGTTGTTGCGAGCACTATCGGATTGTTTGGCACAACCTTCTCCACGGCAGAGGCAGTACCCATACCATTGTGCATCAGCATGATAATCGTGTCTGTATTGATATGAGGCAGTAAAGGCTGAATGGCGTCTTCCACTTGCCAAGCTTTTACCGTGATCAAAATGAGGTCCGCTTGATTTACGGAGGAAATATCTTGATTACTGAATACGTTTGCGGGTGTGTCATCCAACTGAAGTGATTGTTGGCTTTCAGAACTTCTTCCCCACAATGAAACATTGTGCCCAGCAAGCTTAAATTTTGTTGCCCAGAGTGAGCCCACCGCACCTGGACCGAGGATAAGGATATTCACCAAACGCTCTCATTAAAAAGGTTTGCTGCAAGGATAATGAGGGAAAAAAGGAAAGCAAATAAAAATGGCGCCGAAAGGCGCCATTTTTGAGCAAACTTAGTGGTTCAATTAGAACTTGTAAGTTACAGCTAGGTAGTGGCTTACACCAGTCGATTCTAGCTCAACACCTGGAGCGACTTGTAGACCGTCTTTTACACCATATACTTCTTTGTATGCTTTCAGGCCGTAACCAACCGCGAAGCGATCTGAGTGCCAGTAAATGCCGTTGAACATTGCACCACCGTTTGACGCGGTAGTACCAAATTTGTTACCAGCATCATCATCCATACCGAATTGGTAATCAATGTAACCTTGGTAAGAAATGAATGAACCATTGTCGAAGAAGTAGAATGGTTTGAACCAGTTAGTCGAGATTTGGAAACCGTTCCAACCTTTGTTGTTGCCATCGTAAGTGCTGTACAGGTTTAGGCCGATTTTACCTAACCAAGGAACCATTACATCAGAACCTAAACCGATTTTCTGGTTGTTTACACCACCGTTGTTACCACCCCATTCCATTAGAGATGCAATGTATAGCTCTTGAACTGGACCGAAAGATAGGTCTTTACCAGTTACTGCATCTAGAGACATACGTGGTGCAAATTTCATGAACATCTTGTCAGGAGCGCCGTTCTCGATTGACTTATCTTGGTTATCTTTAGTCGCTAGGTTAAATACGTCTACGTAACCGTATAGGTCGAAAATACCAGAGCGACCGCCAAATTCCATTTCTAGGTAATCGTGAGCGTTGTCGTCAGCGCCTTTAACTCGTGGCATTTCATCAATTGAGTACATGTAGTTGAACTGCATCCACTTGTAATCGTTTTTGTGGATATCGCCGTCAGAGTAATCTGCCGCCATAACTGGAGCTGAAGTAGCCGCTAGAAGGCTAAGAGCTAAAAGTGATTTACGCATAAGGGGACTCTCTATGTTTGTAATGATTCAGAACACGCAATCTGTGCTGCGCTTTCCAATTGGCGGGAATAATAGCGATAAAAATCCCAAATGAAAGTGATAAAGGGTGCAAAATTGAACGTTTTTGGTGAGTTGTGTCACGAAATTATCTTTATTTACGGAACTTTTTGTTTGTTGCATTCAATTGCAGTAAATATGTGATTTAGATCGTTTGCGTAAGCGATTTTATGACTTTTTAAGCCAGTCGATTAACCAACATAAATCGTTAGTGATCGGAGTGATAAGGGATTCGTATGTATCCGTGAATCAAAGAGGACGTTTGAATGAAAGAAGTCATGTTATTCCCACTCACTTCAGTTGTACTCCCTGAAGGTAAAATGAATCTGCGCATTTTTGAGCCACGATATAAGCGAATGGTAAAGGAATGCAGCCTACAAAATGTGGGTTTTGGAGTTTGCCTAGTAGGAAGTGAAGGTGACCCTAAAGACGTGGGTAACGTTTCATCTATCGGAACTTTGGTCAGGATCGTTGATTTTGAAACATTCAGTGATGGCCTTCTTGGTATTACAGTTGCTGGTGAGCAACGCTTTGTTGTCAAACGCGTCCGTGCAGATGCGGATGGCTTACGTCATGCAGAGGTTGAATGGTTAGACAATTGGCAACATCTAGACAACTCACCAGATTTATTCTTTTTAAGCCAGCAGTTATCCCATGTTTATGAAGAGTTTCCTCAACTTGGAAGCCTCTACCAGCATCGTTTTTACGATGACTCTGCTTGGGTTACTCAGCGTTGGCTTGAGTTACTACCCCTAGACTGCAATCTGTTCGAACAGCTAGTCGGCGCAGAGGACTGTATTTCTGCGTTGCAATTTCTGACAGAAGCCATAGAAGCCCCGACTAACAAAGAGGCAAGGATATGAAAGGATTTAATAAAGCTGCGCTAACTATTGTTGCGACATTAGGACTGGCGGCGTGTGGCTCCGACAGTGACACTATCGAGTATTCCAATTTACAAGCAGTGCACGCGTCTTCTGATGCGCCGCTTGCAAATGTGTGGATCAACGATAAACCATCATTAACGAATGTTGATTATGGTGTGGGATCTGGCTACGTTAAATTGCGAGAGGGGATGAATTCGATTCAGGTCGATGTTCAGCTCCCAGGTAATGAAACCGCGACCGTAATACCTAAAACAGAACTAGATCTTGATTCCGACCTCAATTATAACGTGTTCGTTGTTGGCGATGCCGATGGTTCGCCAAACCCAGTTGAGCCTTTAGTTGTGACTCGCAGCGCCGATTCAATGGCTGATGCCAATAGTCTAGATGTTCAAGTTGTTCATGCAGCTTCAGGTGTTCCTGCTGTTGATCTTTATGTCACTGAGCCAGGTGCTGCTCTTGCTAGCGCGACTCCAATAACTAACCTTGCTTACAAAGCTTCTACCGACGTATTGAACATCCCAGCTGGTGAGTATCAAGTTCGACTTGCCGTAGGAGACAGCGTTGCTTTTGACTCGGGCACAGTATCTCTTGCGGCTAATTCCAACTTGACGATTGCCGCTATCGGCACAGGAGATTCGAATAGCACGTCACCTGTCAAACTCTTGGTGTTGGACGGTTCGGGCTCTTCTATAATTGAAGATATGGGCAGCCAAGCTGAAGTAAGAGTCGGACACCTTGTCGATGGAGCGCCAGTCGTCGATGTTAACGTTAACGGGGCGGCCTTCGCTCCTCTTGCCGACTTAGCGTTCAAAGAGATTCGTGGTTATTTGGATCTTGCTGCTGGCGCTTACGATATTGACGTTTACGTGGATGGCACAACAACTAATCCGATCATAGATGTTGACGGTTTAATGGTTGCGGGTGGAATGGATTACAGTGTTTACGCAGTCGGTGTTGTTAGCCCTGCGATTGATATCGAAGCTCTGGTTGTTGAAGATATGAGACGCGCTGTGGCGACTAGCGCGACGTTGAATGTGACACACGCGGCGGCTAATCCTATAGCGGAAATGGTGGATATTTACCTCACTACGAGTGCAGGAATAGATGGAAGTGATCCAACTATTGCTAATTTTGCGTATAAAGATAGCGTACAAGGATTATATGTCGCTGAAGGTACATATTATGTAACGGTAACAGTGGCTGGTAACCCAAGTATTGTTGCGGTTGACTCAGCACCAGTCAATGTAATGAACGGTGTTGTGTACCAAGTCGTTGCCATTGATGATGGGAACAACGGTGGTTTCAACTTGTTGGTCGATGACGTGACCGATTAGGAAGAATGGGAGGAGGAAACTCCTCCCACAAATTAAGGCCGATTATGATGAGTGATAGCCCGAAAAAACTGGGGCGCAGTGATTGGAACGATTACATGGATAAAGTGAAGGCTCGAGACAAAGACGCGTTCGCTTTTGTATTCCGTTTTTACGCACCCAAGCTGAAGCAATTCGCTTACAAACATGTTGGTAATGAGCAAGTTGCTATGGAGATGGTGCAAGAGACCATGGCGACAGTTTGGCAGAAAGCGCACCTCTATGATGGGGAAAAGAGCGCGTTATCGACTTGGATATATACCATAATCCGAAACCTTTGTTTTGATTTGCTGAGAAAACAGAAAGGCAAGGAATTACACATTCATTCTGATGACATTTGGCCGTCAGAGTATTATCCACCTGATCTTGTTGATCACTATTCACCAGAACAAGATATGTTAAAAGAACAGGTGGTTAAGTTTTTAGATATATTACCGAAAAACCAGAGAGATGTTTTACAAGCGGTATATCTTGAAGAGCTACCTCATCAACAGGTCGCGGAATTATTTGATATACCCCTCGGTACCGTAAAATCTAGGCTGAGGCTTGCAGTAGAAAAGCTAAGGCATTCAATGCATACGGAGCAACTATGAACAAACACCCAGATAACAGCTTGTTAGAAGCATACGCTTCGGGAAGCATTGATGCAGTTTCTGGTCTTGTGGTCGCAACCCATTTAGAAACATGCACCAAGTGCCGAGCTTATGTGAGCCAAGTCGAAGCAAGTCAAGCGAACATCGTAAGTGACATACCTTCTGAGTATGTTTCTGAATTTGACGACATGTTTAATGACATCATCAATGCGGAGCCAGCGACTGATAATATCGTGATCCACGACTCTGCTGCTGTTAATGTGGCAGGAAAAAGTTTCGCTCTTCCTAAAACTCTAGCGCGTTTCTCTGACCTCGTAGGGTCATGGAGAAGTTACGGAGGCAAGGTTTTCAGTGCTCAGATTGACCTAGGGGAAGACGCTCGTGTCAGCTTAATGTACATCGGGGAAGATGTGCAAATTCCTCAACATACGCACAAAGGCCTGGAGTCTACATTGATCCTACATGGTGGATTTAGTGACGAGGATGGCCAATATGAAGAAGGCGATTTGATGATTAGAGACGCATCAGTGAAGCACAGCCCTTACACTAAGGCCGGAGAAGACTGCTTGTGTTTAACCGTATTGACTGAGCCGATGATCTTTACTCAAGGCGTGGCACGTATATTTAATATGTTTGGTAAAGGGTTATACCCATAGACCTCTTATCTTATATCTCGCAAAACAAAAACCACCGAATTCGGTGGTTTTTTATATGTTTCGTTAATGTTTGTGACGTGCTTTTTCCAATAGAGCATCAAAGTAATGTCGTAGCGAGTACAACATAATCAAGCTTGGCACGACCATGACAGCGGTAAGCACGAAGAATGTGCTCCAATCATTAAGATAATCCACTAGCTCGCCACTGAAAGAAGCAAGAGTCGTCCGTCCGAAGTTTCCTAGAGAGGCAAGCAACGCATACTGAGTTGCCGAAAATGCTTGCCCGGTTAGAATCGTCAAAAATGAAACAAAAGCGACAGTTGAGAAAGCAGTCGTAAAGTTATCGACAATAATCGTGGCTAAGTACAAGTGCTCGTTTGGGCCTACCGAAGCAATCCAAGCAAACATCAAGTTACTGGCAGACATAGCAATACCGCCGATCATTAATCCACGTACAATACCAAACCTAACGTTGAACATGCTTCCGACAAAAGTAAAGAAGATGGTGGCTCCCCAACCGATCAGTTTGGAGTAATAGCCAATTTGTTCATTGCTAAAACCAATATCTTTATAGAACGCGATCGACATCCTGCCCAAAAACGCTTCGCCAATTTTAAATAGGAAAACGAACAGCAACAGAGTAATCGCGACACGGACGCCATTGCGATTAAAGAAATCAAGGAAAGGTTCTACAACAGTCACGGTAAACCAAGCTACGACTTTTGAACCAACCACTTCTTTGTGGCGTTGTTCAGCGGCAGACTGAAGTTGTTCGCGTTGAGTCTTCGGTTCACCGACTAAAATCGTAAAGACCATTAGAATGCCGACTATCACCGCCATCCCGTAGTACACACCATTCCAACCGACACTGTCAGCATTAACAAACGCTAAATAACCCGGTAGTGAATAACCTGTCCACCAGCCAATGACCGCCATTGCAGAAGCTTGAGGCAGTTTAGACTCTTCTGACTTTGGGAAAGTATCAATACGAAAAGCATCAATTGCGATGTCTTGTGTCGCTGAAGCCGTTGCGATGCACAAGGCGAGTAGTGACGCAAACACCAAGTTTTCCGCTGGATTAACGCCGGCAATAAATAGGGTAGCGACGAGTACGATACTTTGGCAAAAGAAAATCCAGCTACGTCTTTGCCCCAGCAGTCTAAAGAGGACTGGCAGCTTCACGCGGTCAACCAGAGGTGCCCACAGAAAGTTGATCGCATAGACCGCAAAAACGCTACCAAAATAGCCAATTGCGGAGAGGGTCAAGCCGGCATCTTTTAGCCAACCTGACATGTTTGAACCGATAAGAACCCACGGAAAGCCGCTAGAGCAGCCCAGCATGAAAACCCACATGAGTCGTTTATCGAGGTAACTTTTTACCGTTTCCAACCAAGTGATGGAAGGTAATGAAGACATAAATCAATCCAATAAAATGAAGCCGTTGAAAGAGAAAGCCCTTCGATTATTCAAAGGGCTTATCGTTTTGGCTATTTAAGTAGTGTAGCTTTGGTGATGACGATTTGCGTCTCTGGTACATCACGCATTCGGCCTACTGTTGTGGTCGGCTGCTGAGCCATTTTCTGGATAACGTCGAACCCCTCGGTAACCTCACCAAATACAGCATAACCTGGTGGTCGAGCGCCATAGTTGAGAAAGTCATTGTCGACTAAGTTGACGAAAAACTGACGAGTTGCAGAGTTTGGTGCATTAGTTCGTGCCATGGCGATGGTAGCACGGTCATTGTTTAGACCATTATTTCCTTCGTTTTTGATTGGCGCGTATGTTTTCACCATCTGCATATCTTGGTTAAAGCCGCCACCTTGTGCCATGAAGCCTGGGATAATACGATGAAAAATAGTACCTTCGTAGCTCCCATCTTCTACATATTTCAGAAAATTAGCGACAGTGATAGGTGCTTTCTCTTCGTTTAACTCAACCGTAAATGAACCAAGTGTCGTTTCAAACGCTACTTTTGGTCCAGCCCAAACGCTGCAGCTGAGTAATGCTAAAGACAGAATCGCTTTGCGTAACATTAGAAACGCTCCTGCATGTATTGACGAAGCTCAGGGTCATTGGCAATCTCTTTAAGCGTCAATGTCACCACATCATTCAATGTCTCTTCAATATCGGCATCAGAAGCACTCAATGTGCCAGAGCGCTTTGCTGTACCTGTATAAGTTTTAACTAGCTTGCCCTCAGGTGTCTCTGCTGTGATTTCCAGCACAACTTTAGCATCCATCTCATTTTCCATCACCGAATGCTTCACGTTGACCAACGCTTCTTGAACGCTCAATTCAATCGCGTTGTTGCTGTTTAGATCCGCATGGAAACCTTGAGATGAGAATTGCTTCTCTAATGCTTCTTCTAACGCAATACGTAAATTCTGTTTAGCATGAAGAGGAAGAATGTTCGAACGGCCGTTATCCACCAACGCCACGTACTGCGCTGCACGTACATCTTTGCTGGTCAAACTGTAAGTCTTGCCTTGAACAATTGGATTGGTGCTCAATGTGCTTTCTGGCATCAGGTTCAGCTGAGGTTGTTGAGGGGCTGAACACGCAGCAAGCAACGCAACCGAAGCCGCAAGTACCAATTTTCTCATTTTATTATTCCTTTTAACTATTTTGCTAAAGCTTATTTTGCGCTTAATTTAGCAGGATTTTTTGTAGCCTGTAAAATCACAAACTTATTGTTGGAAGCGATAAGTTTCACATTTTTATCGCCAAACAGACGTTTGAGTTTTGCGTCGTACCCGAGGTGACGATTTCCGATAACCAGTAAACGGCCATTTTCACTTAATACTTGTTTAGCATCGCAGAACATTTGCCAAGCAATATGATCGGTGATTGCCTGTTGTTGATGAAACGGTGGATTACACATAACCATAGAGCTGCTACTGTGTTTAAAACCGTCCAAGCAATTGTTCGCTATGCACTGTATGTCTCTATTTTCACCAAGGTTGTCGCGTAGGTTCTGTTTTGCTGATTCAAGCGCCATAAAACTTTCATCAACACATGTTAGCCGAGCATTTGGATTCAACTGACCAAATTTAACAGACAGAACACCATTGCCGCAGCCGAGGTCGATGACATTGTCTATCGAAGGGTCTTGAGGCAGGTGCTGCAGCATAAAGCGTGCACCTAAATCTAAACTTTCTCCTGAATAGACATTTGGCATGTTCTTGAGTTCGATATCTTCGCCATCAACGCGCCAAGTCGTGAAAGGCATCACTTCAATCGGAGGCTCAACTGTTGCTTGAGAAAACACCAATCTGTGCTTTTTCCAGGCCAAAGATGTTTTTGTTTCGCCTAAGTATTTTTCAAACAGTTTTAGCGTCGAAGTATGAATGTCTTTCGCTTTATTGACTGCAATGACGGGGCAGGAAGCCGGTAGCGCCTTTCTTAATTGGCTTAGTATCCACACTAGATGGCGGTTACTTTTGGGCAGTTGCAGCAAGACGAGATCAATATTGGCAGGAACGAGGTCCATCGTGGTGGCAAACGCTACTTTATTGCACTGGTTTTGCTCGAGATTTTGCTGTGCACCTTTATGTGAGATGAATGAATCACTCATTAGCGTTACATGGTGCTTTTCCGAAAACCAGCAGGAGAGGGCACCAAAGCTGTCATTAATCACGAGGATGTTTTGATTGTCTGGCAAAGCAAGCTCTTCAACATGATTAATAAGATACTCATCACCGGCATCCCACGCTTGTAGCGTTTCGTTACTACGTTTTGGGAAACGATGAAGTGTTAAGCTTCGCTCGTGAAGGTTCAGTTCGGTTTTCATAGCTAAATGTAAGTTGATTTAGAAATTAAGTGTTATTGTCGCAAATGATGACGTGTCGAGATACAAAAAGCTGTCAAATTTTACGAGTTCAGTGATGACTGCTCTCTAGGCATGTTCATGGAGTCGAGCGCCTTGAGACAATATGTCTACAAAGTGCGTCAATAATGAGAGTGACGTTTGAGTGATGCATGTCTGCTTTACTTAGGTATATACTTATGGAATTCGCATCAATGAGGAACGAATATGATCCAAGAAATCATAGAGAAGAAACTACACAGTGAGCTGCAACCCAGCTATCTCAAAGTCATTAATGAGAGCTACATGCATAATGTGCCACCAGGCTCAGAGAGTCATTTCAAAGTGATTGTTGTGAGTGATTCGTTCGCGGGACAGCGTTTGATTGGGCGCCATCGTCAAGTTCATCAAATTTTGGCAGATGAACTGGATAACCACATTCATGCATTAGCTATTCATACATACACTGATGAAGAGTGGAAGCGTGAACAAGATGGCGCCCCTGATAGCCCGATGTGTATGGGTGGCGGTCACTAAAAACGCAAGATATAAAGGTGCAGAGAAAGGTGGCTTAAGGCCATCTTTTTTCGTTTTACATTCTTTAGGGACGTTAACGTGGCACAAATTCTGGTTAAAAAATGTGTTAACAGTGTTTCAACAAATGAATGGAAATTGCAGAATATTTCAGGCGATGAATATCACTTTTCCATAAGATATGTATGGAATATGGCATTTGTGCGATGGGTCAAAGTTATGACTATTCTTTGACCTTTTAGACCTGATTCTACCGAAATAACCCCTCTATTCTAATGATTGATCATGGCATCAAGTTCCTAAAAAATGCTAGACTACGGCACCTGATAAATCTCGCGTATTCCTTGTGACGAGATTTTTAATAGGATGTTGCGATTTTGATGTTTAAAACAACATCAAAACCGGACACTGATGTCGTGTCTAAAAGTTACGCAATCAAAAGAATCTTTTTCCCGATAAAAGTAGTGCAAGTGCGTATGATTACAATAAAGAAGGGCTTGGATCTTCCTATCGCAGGAACTCCATCCCAGGTGATTAATGATGGTAAGACCATCAAAAAAGTCGCCTTGCTTGGCGAAGAGTACGTTGGCATGCGACCTACCATGCATGTCCGCGTTGGTGATGAAGTGAAAAAAGCGCAAGTTCTTTTTGAAGATAAAAAGAACCCAGGCGTGAAATTTACTGCACCAGCAGCCGGTAAAGTGATCGAAGTTAACCGTGGCGCTAAACGTGTCCTTCAATCTGTAGTGATTGAAGTGGCAGGTGAAGAGCAGGTGACATTTGATAAGTTCGAAGCCGCTCAACTTTCAGGTCTAGATCGTGAAGTGATCAAGACTCAGTTGGTTGACTCTGGCTTATGGACCGCTTTACGTACTCGTCCGTTTAGCAAGGTTCCTGCAATCGAGTCTTCTACTAAGGCTATTTTCGTAACTGCAATGGATACTAATCCACTAGCAGCTAAGCCTGAGTTGATCATTAATGAGCAACAAGAAGCATTCATTGCTGGTCTAGACATTCTTTCAGCCCTGACAGAAGGCAAGGTTTACGTATGTAAATCTGGCACTAGCTTGCCACGCTCTTCACAGTCTAACGTAGAAGAACACGTCTTCGATGGCCCTCACCCAGCAGGTCTTGCTGGCACCCACATGCATTTCCTATACCCAGTAAATGCAGAGAATGTGGCGTGGAGCATCAACTACCAAGACGTTATCGCGTTCGGTAAGCTGTTCCTAACTGGTGAGCTATGCACAGATCGTGTTGTTTCTCTAGCTGGCCCAGTTGTGAATAACCCTCGTCTAGTTCGTACCGTAATGGGTGCAAGCTTAGATGACCTAACAGATAACGAGCTGATGCCTGGCGAAGTTCGTGTGATCTCTGGTTCAGTACTAACAGGTACACATGCAACTGGTCCACACGCATACCTTGGCCGTTACCATCAACAGGTTTCTGTATTACGTGAAGGCCGTGAAAAAGAACTATTTGGCTGGGCAATGCCTGGTAAGAATAAGTTCTCGGTAACTCGCTCTTTCCTTGGTCACGTATTCAAAGGTCAGTTGTTCAATATGACAACGACGACCAATGGTAGTGATCGTTCAATGGTTCCAATTGGCAACTACGAACGCGTAATGCCTCTAGATATGGAGCCTACTTTGCTGCTTCGTGATCTATGTGCCGGCGACACAGACAGTGCTCAAGCACTGGGTGCGCTTGAACTGGATGAAGAAGATCTAGCATTGTGTACCTTTGTATGTCCAGGTAAGTACGAGTACGGTACGTTACTTCGTGAATGCCTAGATACTATCGAGAAGGAAGGGTAATTTTCATGGCTCTTAAAAAGTTTCTTGAAGACATCGAGCATCATTTTGAGCCTGGTGGCAAACACGAAAAATGGTTTGCCCTGTACGAAGCTGTAGCAACAGTTTTTTACACGCCAGGTATCGTAACAAATAAAAGCTCGCACGTTCGTGATAGCGTTGACCTAAAACGTATCATGATCATGGTTTGGTTTGCGGTATTCCCAGCAATGTTCTGGGGTATGTACAACGCAGGTGGCCAAGCTATTGCAGCACTTAACCACATGTACGCTGGTGACCAACTAGCGACAGTTATCGCAGGTAACTGGCACTACTGGCTAACAGAAATGCTTGGCGGCACTATCGGTGCGGAAGCGGGTGTTGGCAGTAAGATGCTACTAGGTGCGACTTACTTCCTGCCAATCTACGCAACAGTATTTATTGTTGGTGGTTTCTGGGAAGTGTTGTTCTGTATGGTGCGTAAGCACGAAGTTAACGAAGGTTTCTTTGTAACTTCTATCTTATTCGCACTTATCGTTCCACCAACGCTACCTCTATGGCAAGCGGCGCTAGGTATCACATTTGGTGTTGTTGTAGCAAAAGAGATCTTCGGTGGTACAGGTCGTAACTTCCTTAACCCTGCACTTGCAGGTCGTGCATTTCTATTCTTCGCTTACCCAGCGCAAATTTCGGGTGACGTAGTATGGACTGCAGCTGACGGCTTCTCTGGTGCAACTGCTCTTAGCCAATGGGCTCAAGGTGGTAACGGTGCTCTAGTTAACACAGTAACTGGCGCTCCTATCACTTGGATGGATGCGTTCATCGGTAACATCCCTGGTTCAATTGGTGAAGTATCGACTCTAGCTCTAATGATCGGTGCAGCGATGATCGTTTACATGCGAATCGCTTCATGGCGCATCATTGCGGGTGTAATGATCGGTATGATCGCAGTATCGACTCTGTTTAACGTGATCGGTTCTGACACTAATCCAATGTTTAATATGCCATGGCACTGGCACCTAGTTCTAGGTGGTTTTGCATTCGGTATGTTCTTCATGGCAACGGACCCAGTATCAGCGTCATTTACTAGCAAAGGTAAATGGTGGTACGGCATCCTGATTGGTGCAATGTGTGTGATGATCCGTGTAGTTAACCCAGCGTACCCAGAAGGTATGATGCTGGCGATTCTATTCGCGAACCTATTCGCACCTCTGTTCGACCATGTAGTGATTGAGAAGAACATCAAGCGGAGACTAGCACGCTATGGCAAGTAATAACGACAGCATTAAAAAGACGCTGGGTGTTGTTATCGGGTTGAGCCTTGTTTGTTCAATCATCGTATCAACAGCAGCAGTAGGTCTGCGTGATAAGCAAAAAGCTAACGCTGTCCTAGATAAGCAATCAAAGATCGTTGAAGTTGCAGGCATTGACGCAAACGGTAAGAAAGTACCAGAGCTATTTGCTGAGTACATCGAACCTCGTCTAGTAGACCTTGAAACAGGTAACTTTACTGAGGGTAATGCATCTACGTACGATCAACGTGAAGCATCAAAAGATGCAGAACGTTCAATCGCATTGACACCAGAAGAAGACGTAGCTGATATCCGTCGTCGCGCGAATACAGCAGTAGTGTACCTTGTAAAAGATCAAGATGAAGTCCAAAAAGTTATCCTGCCTATGCACGGTAAAGGACTATGGTCGATGATGTATGCCTTTGTAGCCGTTGAAACTGATGGTAACACTGTGTCTGCTATTACTTACTACGAGCAAGGTGAAACTCCTGGACTTGGTGGTGAAGTAGAGAACCCTTCATGGCGCGATCAATTCATTGGCAAGAAATTGTACAATGAAGATCACCAGCCAGCGATTAAGGTCGTGAAAGGCGGCGCACCGCAAGGTTCTGAGCACGGTGTTGATGGCCTATCAGGAGCGACGCTCACTAGTAATGGTGTTCAACACACATTTGACTTCTGGTTAGGTGATATGGGCTTTGGTCCTTTCCTAGCAAAAGTTCGTGACGGAGAACTTAACTAATGTCTAGTGCACAAAACGTTAAAAAGAGCATCCTAGCGCCAGTGTTGGATAACAACCCAATCGCGCTACAAGTTCTTGGTGTATGTTCTGCTCTTGCAGTAACAACTAAACTAGAAACAGCTTTTGTAATGACACTAGCGGTAACATTTGTAACTGCGTTGTCTAACTTCTCTGTTTCATTGATCCGTAACCACATTCCTAACAGTGTGCGTATCATCGTTCAGATGGCAATCATCGCATCGTTAGTAATCGTGGTAGACCAAGTGCTAAAAGCTTACCTATACGATATCTCTAAACAGCTATCTGTATTCGTTGGTCTGATTATCACTAACTGTATCGTAATGGGTCGTGCTGAAGCATTCGCAATGAAGTCTGCGCCAGTACCATCTCTTATTGACGGTATTGGTAACGGTCTAGGTTACGGCTTCGTTCTTATCACTGTAGGTTTCTTCCGCGAGCTATTTGGCTCAGGCAAACTATTTGGTCTAGAAGTTCTACCTCTAGTGAGCAACGGTGGTTGGTACCAGCCTAACGGCCTAATGCTACTAGCACCATCAGCATTCTTCCTAATCGGCTTCCTTATCTGGGTAATCCGTATTCTGAAACCAGAACAAGTAGAAGCGAAGGAGTAAGGACGTCATGGAACATTACATTAGTCTGTTAGTTAAATCGATTTTCATCGAAAACATGGCTCTGTCTTTCTTCCTAGGTATGTGTACTTTCCTTGCCGTATCTAAGAAGGTTAAGACCTCTTTCGGCCTAGGTGTTGCAGTTGTGGTAGTTCTGACTATCGCTGTTCCTGTGAACAACCTGGTATACAACCTAGTTCTGAGAGAGAACGCGTTAGTTGAGGGCGTGGACCTTAGCTTCCTAAACTTCATCACCTTTATCGGTGTAATTGCAGCACTTGTACAGATTCTAGAGATGGTCCTAGACCGTTTCTTCCCACCTTTGTACAACGCGCTAGGCATCTTCCTACCGCTGATCACAGTAAACTGTGCAATCTTCGGTGGTGTATCTTTCATGGTACAACGTGACTACAACTTTGCTGAATCGATCGTTTACGGTTTCGGCTCTGGTGTGGGCTGGATGCTAGCAATCGTTGCTCTTGCAGGTATCCGTGAGAAGATGAAGTACTCTGACGTACCTCCAGGTCTACGTGGTCTTGGTATCACATTTATCACTGTAGGTCTTATGGCGTTAGGCTTTATGTCTTTCTCTGGTGTTCAACTGTAAGTCGGGTAAACCGCAACAATTAAGGAATAGTCAATGGACATTATTCTTGGTGTAGTGATGTTTACTCTGATCGTACTTGCACTAGTACTAGTGATTCTTTTCGCTAAGTCTAAGCTTGTACCAACAGGTGACATTACAATTTCTGTGAACGATGACCCTTCTCTGGCGATCGTTACACAACCAGGTGGTAAGCTACTGAGTGCTCTAGCAGGTGCTGGCGTATTCGTATCTTCTGCTTGTGGTGGCGGTGGCTCATGTGGTCAGTGTCGCGTAAAAGTTAAATCAGGTGGTGGCGACATCCTACCAACCGAGCTTGACCATATTACTAAAGGTGAAGCGCGTGAAGGTGAGCGTCTAGCGTGTCAGGTTGCAATGAAAACTGACATGGATATCGAGCTTCCTGAAGAAATCTTCGGCGTTAAGAAGTGGGAATGTACTGTTATCTCTAACGATAACAAAGCGACATTCATCAAAGAGCTTAAGCTGCAAATTCCAGATGGCGAATCAGTACCTTTCCGTGCTGGTGGTTACATCCAGATTGAAGCTCCTGCTCACCACGTGAAATACGCAGACTACGATATTCCTGAGGAATACCGTGAAGACTGGGAGAAGTTCAACCTTTTCCGTTACGAGTCTAAAGTTAATGAAGATACCATTCGTGCATACTCTATGGCTAACTACCCAGAAGAGCACGGTATCATCATGCTTAACGTTCGTATCGCAACTCCGCCGCCGAACAACCCAGACGTACCACCAGGCATCATGTCTTCGTACATCTGGTCTCTAAAAGAAGGCGACAAGTGTACTATTTCTGGTCCATTTGGTGAGTTCTTTGCGAAAGATACAGATGCAGAAATGGTATTCGTTGGTGGTGGTGCTGGTATGGCTCCAATGCGCTCACACATCTTCGACCAACTTAAGCGTCTGCACTCTAAGCGTAAGATGTCTTTCTGGTACGGCGCACGTTCTAAGCGTGAAATGTTCTACGTAGAAGATTTCGATATGCTACAAGCTGAGAATGACAACTTCGTATGGCACTGTGCACTGTCTGATCCACTTCCAGAAGATAACTGGGATGGTTACACTGGCTTTATTCACAACGTTCTTTACGAGAACTACCTACGTGATCACGAAGCGCCAGAAGACTGTGAATACTACATGTGTGGTCCACCTATGATGAACGCTGCTGTAATCGGCATGCTGAAAGATCTAGGTGTAGAGGATGAAAACATCCTACTAGATGACTTCGGTGGTTAATTCCTCCAAGTGATTGAATCTATGGCTAGCTCTCCAAGAGCTAGCCATTATTTTTTATAGACATAAAACTGATACTCAACAGTTGATATAGGTAATCGGATTGAAAGGATTGGTCCTATTTCCCATATCAATTCAACAACATTGGGAGTTAACAAGTGAAAAAGTGGCTTGTTGCATTCGCTTCTCTATTGATTTTGGCTGGCTGTGAGCAGCCTGCAGATCAAATTCATTTAAGTGGTCCTACCATGGGGACTTCTTACAACATCAAGTATATCGAGCAAGATGGTATTCCAACGCCAAAAGAGATGCAGATAGAAATTGATCGCTTATTGGAAGAGGTTAATGACCAAATGTCGACCTATCGTGACGACTCAGAGTTAAGTCGTTTTAACCAGCATCAAACGAGCGAGCCATTTACAGTTTCGACACAAACAGCAACGGTAGTGAAAGAAGCAATTCGTCTTAACGGTCTTACTTTAGGCGCGTTGGATGTGACGGTCGGCCCTCTAGTTAATCTGTGGGGGTTTGGTCCAGAAGCTCGTCCAGATGTAGTTCCAACCGATGAAGAACTCGCTGCTCGCAAAGCAAATACCGGTATTCACCACCTATCTGTTGATGGTAATAAACTGTCCAAAGATCTTCCTAACTTGTACGTCGACCTATCGACGATTGCGAAAGGTTGGGGGGTTGACGTGGTTGCTGACTACCTTCAATCTGAAGGGGTACAGAACTTTATGGTCGAAGTTGGCGGTGAAATGCGTCTCAAAGGTGTCAATCGTGAAGGTGTGCCTTGGCGTATCGCAATTGAAAAACCGACCGTTGATGAACGTTCAATTCAAGAAATTATTGAACCAGGCGACATGGCAATTGCAACAAGTGGTGACTATCGTAATTACTTTGAGAGTAATGGTGTGAGATACTCTCATATTATTAATCCACGAACAGGCAAACCAATTCATCATAAAGTGGTGTCTGTAACGGTATTAGATAAATCGTCGATGACTGCTGATGGTCTTGCAACTGGTCTTATGGTGCTAGGTGAAGACAAAGGCATGGCAATTGCGAACGAAAATAATATTCCTGTTTTCATGATTGTGAAAACGGAAGATGGTTTTAAAGAGTTGGCTTCGGAAGCATACAAGCCATTCATGAAGAAATAACAACAGAAGTGAGCATGTTTTTATGAATACATTTCTAATTACCTTTGCTGTGTTTGTCGCGGTAATCACTGCAATGGCTGTCGGATACATTTTCCAAAAGAAAGTCGTGAAAGGTAGCTGTGGTGGCTTAGGGGCAGTTGGCATCGAAAAAGTGTGTAATTGTCCAGAACCCTGCGATGCGCGTAAAAAACGTGAAGCGCGAGAGGCTGCGCGTGCTGAGAAATTGGCGGCGTGGGAAAAAGATAGAATTGCTTAGTATTGGTTAATCGTACTAAGAAAGTGATAAAGCTCAGCGTTCTGCTGAGCTTTATTTTTAGGCGGCTAACCAAAACTCAGATGTCCGAGAAAGAGCTCAATACCGTGTTTTGTTGTTTCTTTCTCTCATGTTATAGAGCAAGACTACATCGATAATCATTAGGACGAAGCAATGATTTGGTTACGTCCGTTCTCTTTGGCCATGTAAAGTCGCTCATCCGCCACTTTTATTTGTTGTTCTAGCTCCCCCACGATGTTGCTTACACCAATACTCGCGGTCACAAGAATGTTTTTGTCCAAATAAGTTATTGGCGTTTTTTC
Organism: Vibrio sp. YT-15; assembly: GCF_033337445.1. Taxonomy (NCBI): domain Bacteria; kingdom Pseudomonadati; phylum Pseudomonadota; class Gammaproteobacteria; order Vibrionales; family Vibrionaceae; genus Vibrio; species Vibrio sp. YT-15. Next base: position 90,893 of record NZ_JAWOQR010000005.1, on the reverse strand, counting down.
TATGCGCTGTCTCATTTGTTCTAAGCGTGTTAGAAAGCCGTCATAGTCGCCACTGGCTTGAATACAAAACTCCTCACCACCAAGCCTAGCGACAATATCATTTGGAAAATAGATTTTTAGAATATTCGCTATCATGACTAGCACTGCATCGCCGCCCTCATGTCCGTGTGTATCATTTACTTGCTTAAAGAAATCGATATCAAGCATCGCGATGTTTCTTTGAGCGTTTTCTACATGGGGCTGCTCAAACAGAAAGCGGCGGTTCCATAAGCCCGTTAGCGCATCTTGATTTGCCATTTTAAACAGTTCAGATGTTGCGTCTTTGATATCTAACAGTTGGTGAATACGGCAAAAAAATTCTTCTTGATTAAATGGCTTGTATAAAAAGTCATTGGCCCCTGCTTTTAGAAACCTAGCCGTCATGGTCTTAGAGTTACTACCCGACAAGCCGAGAATGGCTAATTGATTTTTATCCCACTTCCGACGTAATTCACGCACCATAGTAATGCCATCTTTAACGGGCATATCATGGTCGGTTAAAACGAGAGTGATATCTGGATTTTGCTCGACAAGCTCTAGGGCTTTTTGCCCATTGTCAGCTTCCAACGTCTGAATATATTGATGCTCCAAAAGTTGGGCAATGTGTCTTCTTACGGTGTGTGAATCATCAACGACTAAACATTTGTGTTGTTGATTGTTGGTTAGTCGCTTGAGGAGTGGTAATAGATAGGAAACGGACGCCATGCTGTCTTTCAAAATATAGTCGAGGACACCTTTTGCAAGCATCTTTTCGCGAGTGTCTTCTTGAAATCGAGCCGTTAAAACAATGACACGATGACCATGTTCCAAAACGAGATCAATAATCTCGCCATCTTGAGCATCCGGTAAACAATAGTCTAAAACCGCACAGAAGAGGTCCTGTGCTGAAGATAACAAGTTCTTTGCCTCCGCGTAGCTTTCCGCTGCGATGACCTCATAACCAGCTTGGCTTATTGTTTGGCAAAGAAAGTTTTTAAATGCACGACTATCTTCAACAACCAGAATCTTATTACTCAAGCGCAGTCCCCAAAATTAATTGTTTAAAATCAATGATAACTAAAATTAAACTTATCGCCATCAAAAAACACATGTCAACCAAAAGTAGAACAACTACTCAAATGTTTGACACGCATCCGTTAACATCACATCATTATTCCTGTCTTAGTTATATAATTATGTTTAGCTAACGTAGGGAGAAAGTAGTATGGAAATGCATCAACATGGTATGGCTGAGCTATTTCAACAACTGGGCCTCGGTAGCTCTCCTCAAGAAATGAAAGATTTTATTAATCAACATCGACACAAAAGAGATTCTGCGCCTTTACATGAAGCTAGCTTTTGGACGATGTCACAGGCGAACTTTCTAAAACAAGCCATCGAAGAAGATGCAGATTGGGCCGAATTGGTCGATCAATTGGACGTAATGCTTCGAGATTGACGTTCGTTTAAACACGCCCATTTCTCTTCAGGTAGATTTGATTTATACTGTTTTTTTGAACAGTGCTTTGATGGCTATGTCAGATCGAATTAGAAAAATTATTCATGTCGATATGGATTGTTTTTATGCTGCCGTAGAGATGAGAGATAACCCCAGTTACCGTGGCATTGCACTCGCTGTTGGCGGACATGAAAAGCAGCGTGGAGTGATTAGCACCTGTAATTATGATGCGCGTAAATATGGTGTTCGCAGTGCAATGTCAACGGCGCGCGCGCTGCAACTCTGTCCTCATTTGTTGGTTGTGCCCGGTAGAATGCATGTATACAAACAAGTCTCTCAGCAAATTCGTGCTATTTTTGAGCGTTATACGCCTATCATTGAACCTCTCTCATTGGATGAAGCATACCTCGATGTCACGGACTCGACAGCTTGCCGTGGCTCCGCAACGTTGATCGCAGAGTCAATTCGCCGTGATATCTGGAGTGAACTTGGGTTGACGGCATCGGCGGGCATTGCTCCGATTAAGTTTCTTGCCAAGGTCGCGTCAGACATGAACAAGCCCAACGGTCAGTTTGTGATTCCGCCAGAGAAAGTCCAAGAGGTTATCGATAGTCTTCCGCTAGAGAACATTCCTGGTGTGGGAAAAGTGAGTCTTGAGAAGCTCCACCAAGCCGGTTTTTATCGATGTGAGGACATTAAAAACAGTGACTATCGAGAGTTGTTGAGGCAGTTTGGTCGCCAGGGTGCCTCCTTATGGCAGCGAAGCCATGGAATTGATAATCGAGAAGTCGTTGTTGAGCGCGAGAGAAAGTCCGTCGGTGTGGAAAGGACATTCAGCCAGAACATCGCAACCTATGATGAATGTTGGCAAGTGATTGAGGAGAAACTTTATCCTGAACTCGAGAAACGTTTAGAGCGTGCAAGCCCAGATAAGTCGATTATTAAACAAGGTATTAAAGTCAAATTTGCCGATTTTCAACTGACAACAATTGAGCACATCCATCCGCAATTAGAGCTTGAGGACTTCAAGATCTTGCTAAGAGATATTCTTAAACGCCAAAATGGACGGGAAATTCGCCTTTTAGGCTTGAACGTGATGCTCAAGCCCGAAGACCAAGCGCGTCAATTGAGCTTTTTTTAGGCCCTTCCCGTTTCTACCTGCGTTAATACCTGCTCAAAACTTACGTTTGCCATTGCACCATAACCTGCTAGCTTTGAGGCTTTTAGCTGGCTAATCAAAGGAGTGCTGATTCCGCACAAGAAGCGAGCAACGGCATCATTACTGATGGCCGATGGGGAAAGCTGAATAAACTCCTGCGCCCATATCGATACTTGAGATTGTTCAATATCTTCAGATTCTGGTGCTGTGAATGTGGCGACGTGACCACGACACACGGAGCAGTGACCACATTGCTTTGGTGCATCGTGATCCGCAAAGTAGTTCGCCAATTGTGAGCTCAAACAGTGCTCGGACTGGAACAAGTGCAGCATGGTGTGGATTCTTTCGATATCTTTGCTTTCTTTGGATTGGAACAGTTCATACAGTTGTTGGATTAAAACATCCGAGCTCTGTTTGGTTGGCATAACTGAGTACACGTCCGTCAGTTGTTTGCTCTCTAGTTCTATCCAGCCGTTCTGGTGAAAATAGTCGAGCGCTGCGACAACTCGGCTGCGTTCCGATTGATAGTTCATCCATAGCGCTTCTAGATCAACTTGGCACCACACTTTGGCTTTTTGTGAGCAGGAAAAAATAGCCTCCACAAATTGACGTCGCTCGCCTTGAAATTGATTCACAATAAATTGCTGATCGTGCAAAAACTTAAACCGATATTCTGCAAAGTAACTGTACTTTGCTTCAATGACGTTATGTAGCTCCAAATAAACCAACAAGGTTTTGAGTGGCAATTGGCGGATATTACTTTCACGCGACAAACGCAGTGGCACTACCTCCCATTGTGGAGCATGTTCTTTCGCTTGCTCGACTACATAGTTAATTGACGCAAATTCTGGTGTGTCACCATAGACAAAATTCTCCAACACCGTTAAGCCGGACGTATTGCCTAGCAGAATGCACTCAGAGCGTTGCCCGTCCCTGCCTGCACGTCCAATCTCTTGTGCGTAGTTCTCGATTGATTTGGGTAAGTCGAAGTGAATGACGCGTCGAATATCAGATTTATCGACCCCCATACCAAATGCAATCGTTGCAACAATACAGTCAATTTGGCCATCCATGAACTGCTGTTGGATTTGTGCACGAACGTCGCTTTTCATGCCAGCGTGGTATGCGTGAGCGTTAATGCCAATATGGATTAATGACTTTGCTACTCGTTCTGCTGTTTGCTGTTGCGTCACGTATATGATGGTCGGAAGCTTAGGTGAAGAGGCGATGATCTCACTGAGCTGTTCTTGTTTCTTTGTTTCCTCACACGGGATCACCGATATATCCAGATTGGGGCGGTAGAAGCCTGTAACGGTAATATGTTCACTGGCAATATCGAACTTTTTTTGCATGTCTTCAATAACTGCAGGCGTTGCCGTTGCGGTGAGAAGTAAAGACTGTGGGATGTTCAGTTCACGTTGATATTGCGGTAGTTTGAGATAATCTGGACGAAAGTTATGCCCCCATTCGGAAATACAGTGCGCTTCATCAATGACCATCAAAGAAATCGGTACTTGGCGAATGAATTCACGAAAACGCTCGTTTTTTAGCCGCTCAACAGAAATCATCAAGATTTTGATTTGTCCATTCTTCACGCCAGCCATGACCTTTTGTGCTTCTTCTCTACTTTGACTGCTATCGATAGAAGCGGCCGCTATTCCTTTACTTTGTAAAAAGCTCAGTTGATCCTTCATTAACGCCAACAACGGAGAGATCACCAACGTAAGGTTGGGTAATATGGTTGCAGGTAGTTGATAACAGAGTGACTTCCCCGAGCCTGTAGGAAAGATTGCCGCAGCAGAGTAACCATTCATAACGGCTTCAATAACGGGTTGCTGACCTTGGCGTAATGAGTCAAAACCAAATACAGATTGAAGTGTTTGATGCAGCGAGTCACTTTGCATAATAGGGAAACCTTTCTTTGATGGTAAACTTGGCTACATTAACACACCCCGAATACTAAACGCGCGTCCTAAAAGTATGAACAAAGCTGACTTAGTCCCAATTATCATCCAACATCTGGAAGAAAAACTTCAAGTTGCCCATGCATCGGCTCAGCGAGCTATCGATGCCGCGACAGATGAAGAAACTGTTCCCGAGCACAAGTACGATACATTGGCACTTGAAGCCGCGTATCTTGCTCATGGACAAGCCATGCGAATTCAAGATAGTGAAGAGGAATTGCGTCAATATCGTTCTTTAGTGACTCGCAACTTTAAGAATGCGCCTGTTGGTGTTGGTGCTTACGTTGTTCTCGCAGATGAGAATTTGCTTGAAAAGCACTTCTTTGTAGGCCCTTGCTCTGGTGGTCTGACTGTTAAATATCAGGCTCAGGAAGTCTTTGTCTTAACAGCAAAATCTCCTCTTGGTCGAGCGTTATTCGGGAAAGAAGAAGGCGATGAGATTGATGTGAAAATAGGAGAAAAAACAACTTGTTACGAAGTCGTGACGGTTTGCTGACATCTCATGTATCACTCAGTGTTATGTTTAACACGAGTAATGTTAAATAAAAGAGAATGACATGAAAAAGCTTTTTACACTCTCATTGCTGATGGTCAGTGCTACTGGTTATGCAGCGCAGTGTCGTGTGGACATCAATAATGAAGTCCGTATGGATGGGCAAAGCTTGGAAATTCGCCAAACGACAGGTGATAAAGCTGTCGTGGATGAGGATAACAACCTTTTCATCAAAGGTGAGTTAATTGAACTCAATGCCGACCAAAAAGCGGCAATTGAAGACTATCGCGAAAAAATGAACGCGTATATTCCACAAGCAAAGCAGTTGGCGAGTGATGGTTTAGCGCTTGCAAATGACATCATCGATGATGTCGCGGAAAGCCTAGACGCACCTGGCGCGTTTGATAACGTCAAAGTCGCAGTACAGGACTTTTTCGCTGATGTTGAATCACGTTACTACAAAGATGGCGATTTCATTCTACCAGCGGAAAGTTTTGAGTCCATGACACAAGGGTGGACTGAAGACTTTGCAAAAGCACAAGAGATCTTCAATAAAGAGTTTTTAGCGAGTTCGTTGGATGCTTTATCGAAAAAAATGAAGGAAGAGGGGGGAATAAACCTCACTGCATTATCGGAGAGTATGGCTGAACTCAGCGCGAAAGTAGAAGAGCGTTTAGCTGAGCATTCGAAAGAGGTAGAGCAACAAGCAGAAGACTTGTGTGACTCGTTGGATGACATGGCAGGGCAAGAAGACGATTTGTTGAAGAAAATCCCTGAGCTAAAAGATTACCGAGTATTTACGATTTAATTACTCATTAAAAAGTAAAAACTCGATGAGATAAAGAAAGAGAGCACTATTGTGCTCTCTTTGCGTTTTACTCGCTTGTTCTTTGGTTGCTTATTGCGCGTTCATCTCGGTGAGCTTATCGCCGACAGGTTTTGAGAAGTTAAAACCATCATGCTGATCCCAGTTGATAGACCATGTCATTACTCCTGCATAATTCGGGTAATTGAACGCTGGCTTGACGGTGCCACATGAAGTGCCTTTGGTTAAACAATCTAGTGCGCTGATAATATTCTGTGTCGGAGCCTGCCCTGAATTTGCCGAGCTAGGACCTGAAGGTAAGCCGATTGCGACTTGATCATCACGTAGTGGTGCAAACTGAGTGCCGTCGGCCAATTCAAAGCCTTCGATAAGCATTTTAGATTGCGCTACCATCATATCCACAGAGCCTTCTGGTGCACTGCTTGGCAAGTATGGGTTTGGCAAACCACCGTTGTTATATAACTGGACGTGAAGCAAGTCGAGCGTGCTGCGTGTCTCGTTAATCACAGGGATGTACGCCCCCCAAATACCGCTGTAAGCCACATAACCACCTTGAACATAAGGGTGCTCAGGCGCCATGGTTAGGTACATATCGCCACCCATGTTTTGCTCTATTTGAAGCAAAGCACGACCAAGGCGAGCTTGAATTTGCGAGCCATGAACTAAGTTAGAACCACTCTCTAAATCCACATCTAGACCATCAAAGCCCCACTCAGCGATAAGACCTGTTAGGCTAGAGACAAAGTTGGCTTCATCTTGGTCGGTATTCAGCGTAATCGTGCCTTCTGCGCCGCCAAGAGAGAGAACAAACTTCTTACCTTTAGCTTGAAGCGCTGCCATGTCCTGCTTGAATTGTGTTGGATCGAGTGCTGGACAATCGCTGTAAATATCGCCTGAATATAGATTAAAGTGCACGGTGCCATCACTGTTGCGATCATTTTCAGCAAAGGCAATATCAATCACATCCCAAGCATCTGCCATATCTGCTAGACGAATTGGACAGCCCGCTCCATTTACAAAATTGTGCCAGTAACCGATGAGTTTATGGCGTTTATCTACTTGCTCAACCACCGTTATTGCTGCGGCGTCAGACAATGCATTGCTTCCTGACAAATCCACAGCTTGGGCGCTAACTGTAAAGTTACCAATTGCAGTTGGTGTCCAGTTGGCTGTGTAAGGTGCGGTGGTATCGGTTGCAACAATAGAGCCGTTGATCATGAAATCAACGTGTTTAATGCCTGAAGTTAAAGACGTTGCATCGGCGCTTAATGCGAGGCTTTTGCCTAATCCGGTGGTCTGACCGCTGCTTGGTGAAGTCAGAGAGACGACCAAATCTTTATCGCTGACTTCCACACCAACCAGGGACTCTGACGTGTTGTTATCATTATCGGTTGCGACGGCTTTAAGCTGGTTAGCGCCAATAAGTGTGGCGTTCCAAGTAACGGAATATGGCGCTTGAGTGGTGACCCCTAAGCTGGTGTTGTTCGCAAAAAACTCAACTTGCGTGACTGTGCCATCAGCATCGCTTGCGTTTGCCGTGATTTCGTTATTGCTGCCAGCGAGCACGACTTGTCCATCCGTTGGTGCCGTAATGGTAACTTGCGGTGGTGTCGAACAAGCACCTAGGCCACTCCAAGCATCTTGCCAGTATAGCCCTTCACCAGGCTCGTAAGCCCATGTCGCATCCGAGGAGCACCAACCAGCAACATCACAACGATATTTTTGGTTGAAGTGAGAAACCAGGTCGCCAGCTTGATAACTTGTGCCTGCCACATAAGGTACTGCATCTGCACATCCGCCCGTTCCGGTTTCTGAATTACTAATAACCAGCGCTACTTCTTGGCTCATCGTTGCGAGGTTTGTATCATCAGTCGCTTGTGCTTTGAACGAGTATGTACCTGGACTAGCGGTCCATTGATATTCGTAAGGTGCGCTAGTATCAATGGCGACAGATTGATTGTTTACGAAGAACTCAACTTGTGTGACCACACCATCAATATCGTCAGCTTGAGCGGCTACGGTTAGGTTATCGCCTACATTAAGCACTTCTGTGCCTACTGGGCTTGTCAATGAAATGCTTGGTGGCGGTAATTCGACTTGTGGTTGAACTTGGATAGAAATCGTCGTGGTGCTAACAGCTCCCTCATTATCTGTCGCAATTGCGGTCAATTGTGAGATCCCTTCAATAGCTGTCCAAGAAGCTTCGAATGGTGCTTGAGTTACCACAGCAACGGTTTGGTTGCCTGCAACAAACTCAATTTGTGTGATTTGGCCATCTTCGTCAGCTGCGTTGGCTAACAAAGTGATCGCACTGCCTTCGGGAATTTGTGCGTTGTTTATTGGAGAGGAGAACGACACCGTTGGTGATAAATTGTTGCTTCCACCATCACATTGCCCTAACGCTTTCCATGCTTCCCAAGATCCTGAGTTGGTCACGGGATCATTGCCTTGCGTCCAATATGCAGCCTCATAAGCGGCTCCTTGCGTTTTTACTAAAGCGCCCGATGTATAAGTCGCAGTGCTGTCCCAGTCGGGTAGACTTTGACAGTTATAGGCTTGAGCTTGGTAGCTGGCGCTGAGTGCTACAACCATCGCTCCGTGAAGTAGGGTGACCTTCATTTTCCTCTCCTTGAATCATGGGTATAAATGAGAACAGAGTAATAACTAGCTGATAAATAGACATTAGGGGGAAAAAGCGAAGCACAATATTCTGCTTTTCGACACAGTATCACGAGGAACAGTTCGTCCCTTACACCAGAGCTCATTATTTTTCGGCTCACTTCACGGCAGAAGGATTGGTAAAATTCAGCCACGTAAAACGAACAACAGTCGCGAGGCTTTTGAGCGATGAATATGAGATGTACGTTAAAATTTACAAGCTGAATGACTACAAATTACTTCAACTGTCGAGGATTTAACCGAGGTGCTCTTGTTGAATAGTGAATATTGCTATAGTGTACTAGTTAGCTAGTTCAATGATATTTTTGTGTGAGTAGTATGACACAGCAAACCTCTTCTCAGCCTCGCGAGCATTTTGGCTCTCGTCTCGGGTTCATCTTAGCTGCCGCAGGTGCCGCAGTTGGCCTTGGCAATATTTGGGGCTTCCCAACTCAAGCAGCCAGTAATGGTGGCGGTGCTTTCCTATTAGTTTATTTGGTGATGATTCTTATCGTCGCATTTCCGATGCTGGTGGTTGAAATGGCGATTGGTCGCCATGGTCAAGCCAACCCTGTAGACAGTATGCGTGCAATCACAGATAACCCTACCGGTAAAAAGCTCGGCGGCATTGTGGGTTGGATTGGTTTAAGCGTACCAAGCGCTGTCTTAGCGTTTTATTCAATTGTTGGTGGTTGGTTGATCTGCTTTTTACTGGGTGCAATCACAGATCTAATGGGGTTAGAAGCTGCAACTCAATGGCTAAAGGGCTTTAGTGTTGAACGTAACTTGTTCGGAACCATTACTTTTTATGTACTGACGATTCTCATCGTACAAGGTGGCGTAAAACAAGGTATTGAGAAGTGGTCCACACGTTTGATGCCAGCATTGTTTGTTTTGTTTGCTCTACTGTTTGCTTACATCATGACGCAAAACGGTGCGATGGAAGGGCTAAAGCATTACTTGGTACCGGATTTCGAAAAGGTATGGGACCGCAAGTTGATTCTTGCCGCAATGGGGCAGGGCTTCTTCTCGCTTACGATCGGTGGCTGTTCAATGCTGATTTATGGCTCTTACTTGAGTAAGAAAGAGAGCCTACCAAAGATGGCGATGAACGTGACCATGGTAGATACTGCCGTTGCTTTCATTGCAGGATTAGTGGTGATGCCAGCGATGTTTGTGGCAATGCAAAAGGGCGTTCAGATCTATGCAGAAGATGGCTCTCTATTAAGCTCTGATACGTTGGTATTTACCGTATTGCCATTGATGTTTGATAGCTTAGGTTTGCTTGGTCAATTGTTCTCTATTGTGTTCTTCTTATTACTGACGATTGCGGCGTTAACGTCCTCCATTTCAATGTTAGAGTGTCCAGTGGCTTTAGTGAGTGAGCGCTTCAATACTAAGCGCAGCGCAACGAGCTGGGTTTTAGGTGGTCTCATTGCCTTGTTCAGTGTGGTGATTGTTTATAATTTTGGTGCTCTATTTGGTATGGTCGCGACGGTTGCTACTCAGTATCTACAACCAACCGCTGCGCTCTTATTCTGCTTATTTGGTGGTTGGGTATGGAATCGCAACTCAAAAATCAAAGAGCTTGAGCAAGGTTGCCCGGAGTTTACGCAAGGTTGGTTTGGTAAGTTATGGCCTGCGTATGTGAAGTTTGTATGTCCAATTCTTGTGGCGACAGTCATCTGGGCTTCATTTGGCTAACCGAGACGCCTATCGAATAAAAGAAAAGGGCTTGATGGTAACTCATCAAGCCCTTTTTCATATTGGTTATTCTCGTTTCGGTTATCCGCCAAGAATGGTGTTGATTAACGGAATTGTCCTGCTTCTGGAAGAAAGTCAAAACCAGCAGAAGCCAGTTTTGTCTCAAGTGCTGTGCGTTCGATATCGAAGAAAGCCACCAGTTTATCTAAGTCACCACCGAAGTCGTCGCGTAGCTTCATATTCACAATGCTCATCAGCATGACAGGATCCATGGATTCAAAGTTCGCTAGATTCATTACTTATCCTCAAAATCTGAAATCAGTAGGTTTGCCGCAGCAAATGCCGCTTTTTCACGCACTTCTTTAGGCAGGGACTCATCCGCTGCAACATCGTTCAGTGCTTTAACTGCACATGAAATTGCTTGGGGAATATAAGCTTGATCGCCACTACCAATCTGAGCATAAAGCTCACGAACCAGTTCACAACAGCCGTATACTTGCATGTTTTCTTTCCACTAAATGATAACTTATCTCAATATACACACAGCGGATTTGAAACTCAAAGTACAGAGTTGTTTTGGCTCAAGTTGAAGGTTTGCTTGAGCGAGATTTAATCACTGCATTTGTGCTTCTAACTGCTGGGTGACTTCTGGTGAAAGTTGAAGTTGTTTTGCTAGTTCTTGCAGATACGCTTTTTCCATAAAGTTTTGTTCATCAGCGACGATCAAAGACGCCAGGTAAATTTCTGACGCTTGTTGAGGAGAGGTCGCCTGATTAGCAATTTCAGCAGGATCAAGCGGTTTGTTTAACTCTTGCTGAACGAGGTGACGAACGTGCTCATCTGCGCCCATATCCGCGAGAGCTTGTTCAATGCGCGCCATTTCCTCTTCATCAACGTGACCATCAGCTTTTGCAGCTCCAATCATTGCTTTTAAAATTAAGACACTGTGTTTACTGTCATCGGGGTCAAAGGTTTCTTGAACACCTTGACCGGATTGCTTGGCTTGCCAGTCGTTATACACTTTGTAGGCCAAGGCTCCAAGCGCAGCTGCGCCACCGACTTTTAATGCGCTTGACCCTACTTTTTTAGTCATTTTTTTACTTTTCTTTGAGCCCATCAGCATACCGATGAGGCCTCCGCCTACAGCACCTGCTCCTAGCGTTTTTAGGCTACTTGAATTTGATGAGGATTTGATGTTGTTGGTTTGTTTGCCCAATGCATCTGCACCTTGCTTAAGTAAGTCTGATTTGAGTGCTTGGTTTAGAAGACTTTTTAAATCCATAACTGACCTCCTTTAGATGATGAAATCAGTTTAATAGTAAGAAGCTGAACCAAAGATTAACAAAGTGAATAGTTCGAAAAAGGTGGAGGGAGGATGTTGAGCTGTAATAAAAAAGGGCTGACCGAAGCCAACCCTTTTTAACTATTTGAAACTACTTCAAATGCGAACTCGTCGAGTGCTTACTTTAGTTGAGCTTTTACGTGCTCAACAATGTCAGTCATTGCGACTGCTGTTTTCTCACCAGTAGCACGGTTCTTGTATTCGAAGTTGCCTTCTTTCATTGAGCGGTCACCGATAATAATTGTATGCGGTACACCAATAAGCTCCATGTCAGAGAACATTACGCCTGGGCGTTCTTTACGGTCGTCAAATAGCACTTCGATGCCCATTGCCGTTAGCTCAGCGTACAATTTCTCAGCGGCTTCTTTAACTTCTTCTGACTTGTGCATGTTCATTGGAACGATCGCTACCTGGAATGGTGCGATTGCATCTGGCCAGATGATGCCGTATTTGTCGTGGTTTTGTTCAATAGCAGCCGCTACTACGCGAGTGATACCGATACCGTAACAACCCATTTCTAGGATGACGTTCTTACCATCAGGACCCAGTACACCACAGTTCATCGCTGCGGAGTAAGCGTTACCTAGTTGGAAGATATGGCCAACTTCGATACCACGCTTAAGCTGGATAATGCCCTTGCCACATGGGCTTGGGTCACCTTCCACAACGTTACGTAGGTCTTCAACTTGACCAAGCTCTACATCACGACCCCAGTTAATACCGAAGTAGTGTTTGCCATCGATGTTCGCGCCCGCACCGAAGTCGCTCATTACCGCAACGCTGCGGTCAACAATGAACGGCAGTTTAAGGCCAACAGGGCCTAGTGAACCAGGGCCTGCACCGATAAGCTCACGAATTTCTTCTTCAGATGCCATTTCCAATGGAGCTGCAACCTGAGGAAGGTTTTCTGCTTTCACTTCGTTCAGTTCATGATCACCACGAATAATAAGCGCGATGATTGGCGTATCAACTTCGTCAGATGCTTTCACAAACAGTGTTTTCACTGTTTTTTCAATTGGTAGTTCGAACTGCTCAACCAATTCAGCGATTGTTTTCGCGTTTGGCGTATCAACCAACGTCATTTCTTGTGTTGGTGCCGCAGCCTCAGAGGCTGGAGCTAGTGCTTCTGCTTTTTCAATGTTTGCCGCGTAATCTGACTCGCTAGAAAATGCGATGATATCTTCGCCGCTTTCAGCCAGTACGTGGAACTCTTGAGAGCCGCTACCACCGATAGCACCGCTATCTGCAAGTACAGGACGGTAATCCAGACCCATGCGATCGAATGCTTTACAGTAAGCATCGTGCATTGCGTCGTATGACTTTTGTAGTCCGTCTTTATCAATGTCAAAGCTGTACGCATCCATCATTGAGAATTCACGTGAACGCATTACGCCAAAACGTGGGCGTCGTTCGTCACGAAATTTAGTTTGGATTTGGTACAGGTTTAGCGGAAGCTGTTTGTAAGAGCTCACTTCATTGCGAACAAGGCTAGTGATCACTTCTTCAGCGGTTGGGCTAAGTACAAACGGACGAACATGACGGTCAGTAAAGCGAAGTAGCTCAGGGCCCATCTTTTCGCTGCGGCCTGTCTCTTCCCATAGTTCAAACGGCTGAACAACGGGCATCAAAGTTTCGACTGCGCCTGCATTGTCGATTTCTTGACGAACGATGTTTTCGACTTTACGCAGTACACGTAGACCAGTAGGTAGCCAGGTGTATAAACCTGAAGCCAGCTTACGGATCATACCTGCACGTAGCATGAGCTGGTGGCTCACTACTTCTGCGTCGTTTGGAGTCTCCTTCAGAGTAGAAAGAAGATAATTACTGGTACGCATTAAATTTATCCGTTTATTTAAGTTAGATACTCAAGCTTGAATAAGCAGGAGTATGGGAGTTCCCGAAAGGGAAATTTGTTAGCCGTCTATAATATCAGCCAATTGCGTTTGTCAAAAGCTTTCAATAGCGGTAACCGTTATTAAGTTGCTTGTTGCTGTGAACTTTACGTTCAAGTCGAACAAATTTACCGCATATTCTTTGTCGTCCGGCTTGTTTTTCTTATATGCAGGGCGAGGATCTTGTGCCAGAACTTGTTCAATGACTGATCTTACATAGTCAGTATCGGATCGATTTTCTATCGTTGCTAATGCTTGAGCAGAAAAGGTGACTTGTGACTTTTCTGGCTCTTGGTCTGCGTATCCGCCTTGTGCTTCCGAAATAGAATCCGAATAGGGAATATAAGGCTTAATATCCACAATCGGTGTCCCATCCACGAGATCTACACTGCCTAAATCAAGATAGATTTGATCGCCTTGCTTAGTGACTCCTTTCACTTCAACGGCTGACATTCCGATTCCGTTTGGACGGAAAGTCGAGCGCGAGGCAAAGACACCAATTCGTTCATTGCCGCCTAATCGTGGCGGACGTACAGTTGGTTTCCAACCAGCTTCCAGATTCTGATCAAATAGAAACAACAACCAAACGTGAGAGAACTGTTCTAGCCCACGCACTGCTTCAGGGCTATTTGCTGCACCTAACAGTTTTACGCGTGCTTTAGCCTCTGGTACTAAGCGTGGTTGGCGCGGAACTGCAAACTTTTCTTTGTACGGTGTCTCAATGACGCCGATGGGTTCGATGGAATACATGGTGGACATCTTTAAGAATTCATTGAGATGAAAAGTATCACAAATTTCTCTTGCTTTTCTTGTTGATAATGATTATTAATTAAAATGTTATAACATAACAATTTAATTGAAAGGAAAAGTATTATGAAACCAGGAATCCACCCTGAATATCGTCCTGTGGTGTTCCACGACACCAGTGTAGATAAGTACTTTGTCGTTGGTTCTACGTTGAAAACGGAGAGAACCATAGAATGGAAAGATGGCAAAACTTACCCTTACTTTACGTTAGATGTGTCGTCAGCTTCTCACCCGTACTACACCGGTAAACAGCGCGTTGTACAAACCGAAGGTCGCATTGCGAACTTCAACCGTCGTTTTGGTCAATTTAAGAGCGAAAAGGAATAAATCATGAAGGTAGTAAAATCATTAAAAAGTGCAAAAAGTCGTCATCCGGATTGCCAGATTGTAAAACGGAGAGGGCGTCTTTATGTCATTTGTAAAACGAACCCGAGATTCAAAGCTGTGCAAAAGTAATCAACCTGCATATATCTAACTTATGGTTTTGTTTAATTGATAATGTTGAGTTAATTATCTTACATGGATGAAATATCTACATTTTTATTTAATGTTGGTTATAAATGCCTCTGTTTGTCACAGTTTGTAACATTTAGGGCTTTTATTTGACCTTCTACTCAAGTACCCTTCGCACGCTTTTTGACATTTTTGTCACATTTGCATAGGAATAAAAACAAGGAGGGAACAGATGAGTTCATCTGATTCAATTAAACAAAACTCGCCTAAGAAGCCGCTGTTTACGCGCTTTTTGGATACTGTCGAATATTTGGGGAACTTATTACCCCACCCGATCACACTATTTGCCATTTTCTGTTTAGCCATTCTGGTGATGTCGGGTATTGCAGGATACTTCGAAGTTTCCGTAGTTGATCCTCGTCCTGAGGGTGCAAAAGGTCGTGCCGCGGATGGCATGATTCATGTCGTTAGCTTGCTTAACGCTGATGGCCTTGAACTAATCGTTACCAATCTAGTGAAAAACTTTGTCGGCTTTGCACCTTTGGGTACGGTATTGGTTGCGATGTTGGGTGTTGCTATTGCTGAATACTCAGGCTTGCTATCTGCAGCAATGCGTGGCTTAGTAATGGGTGCATCTCAACGCATGGTAACAGTGACGGTCGTTTTCGCGGGTATCATTTCAAATACGGCATCAGAGCTTGGCTATGTGGTACTTATTCCACTGGCTGCAATGCTGTTCCATTCTTTAGGTCGTCACCCACTTGCCGGTCTTGCTGCGGCGTTCGCTGGTGTATCTGGTGGTTACTCAGCAAACCTACTTATTGGTACGGTTGACCCGCTGTTGTCAGGCATTACTGAAACGGCGGCGCAAATGATCGACCCAACTTACACTGTTGGTCCAGAAGTTAACTGGTACTTCATGTTTGTGTCGACATTCTTCATTGCAATCACAGGTGCGTTTGTTACTGAAAAAATTGTTGAGCCAAAGCTTGGCAAATACAGTGAAGAAGAAGCCTCAGAAGATTTGTCGAACGACAAAATGGGTGGCTTAACAGACATTGAGAAGAAAGGCCTAAAACTAGCAGGTGTTGCTGTACTGGTTGTTTCAGCGCTGCTTGCTTGGACGGTTGTTCCAGAAGACGGCATTCTACGTTCTGATGCAGGTACAATTGCAGGTTCACCATTCCTGAAAAGTATCGTGGCATTCATCTTTGTGTTCTTTGCTATTCCAGGCTTTGTGTTTGGTAAAGTTGTTGGCACGATGAAGACGGATCGCGATGTAATTGATGCAATGGCGAAATCTATGTCTTCTATGGGCATGTACATTGTATTAGTTTTCTTTGCGGCTCAGTTCGTTGCTTTCTTTAAATGGACTAACTTCGGTCAGGTATTCGCGGTTGCTGGCGCTAGCTTCCTGCAAGAAATTGGCTTAACTGGTCCAATGTTGTTCTTTGCCTTCATCCTGATGTGTGGCTTTATCAACCTAATGATTGGTTCGGCATCGGCACAGTGGGCAGTAACGGCTCCGATTTTTGTTCCTATGTTGATGCTTGTTGGTTATGCACCGGAAACGATTCAGGCTGCTTACCGAATTGGTGACTCGACGACAAACATCATTACTCCAATGATGAGCTACTTTGGTTTGATTCTTGCCGTAGCGACTCGTTACATGAAGAACTTAGGTATCGGTACGCTGATCGCGACCATGCTACCTTACTCAATCTGCTTCATAGTAGGTTGGAGTGTGCTCTTCTACCTATGGGTATTCGTATTTGGTTTACCAGTAGGCCCTGGCGCAGCAACATACTACACACCGTAGAAAACGGTTACCTCACACAGCTCCATTATAAAAAGCCTGCGAACGTCGCAGGCTTTTTTATCGATTGAGACTGTGTACGCAGGCTTACCTGATTATAGATGTCGGTTTATAGCTGAAAACGCATCAACAAAGGGCGATAAAAGTGCTGAGTGAGCCAGCATAAGCTTTTCCAAATTATGCGTTTGTACCAAGGTAAGTGCGCAATATAAACATAGCTAAATTCAATTTCTGGCCGGGCTTTTCTGTTGCGTTTAAAAGCCGGAGCACCTGAGCTCATATTAAAACGACGCTGGAATATCATTGCGTGGCGGATGGTATAGGCCGATATTCGACGATACAATGCGAGGCGTTGTGGCTTATTGGTATCGTAGCCAAAAATTGGGCAAGTCATATCATTATCAATTTCTACAATGCCTAACGTAGCCAGCATCTCTTCTTGATAAAACAGTCCCACTAACTTTACTAATTTGTTCTGGCTCGCCTGTTTTAAATATTGGGTTGAAAACTGGATGTTATTGAGGCTGTATTTATCAAGGTAAAGCATGTCATATAACTCTTTGGCACGCTGAAACTCTTCATCAGTGGTCAGTGGCCTAAACTGCCAATCTTTATCATTAAGCAGTTTGAAGTCTTTCGTTAAATCTCGGTTGAAGCTGAACGCTTGCCAATCATCAAGTAAATACACTTGTCGTGTTACCAAGCTTTGCCATTTTGGCTGCTTCAATCGCTGAATTAAGTGTGAATGCTGACGCTGGTTGAGGGAGCGAAGCACCAAGGGAAAGGTGGGGTATTGATCGAGTGCGACGCGACGCAGTTCATCGAGATTTAAGGCTGCCCATTGTTCGCTATACATATTGGTGGACAAGCACTGATTGTTGAGCGTTTGGACTTGATCCAATCCAGCCAATGATAAGATTGGTTTAGTCATATTAATAAGTAACTTACATACCCATCGAACAGCCACATTTTTGACTTTGTGAAGCTCTTCTTCCGCGTAGCCACTAAGCAGTGTCATAGGGGAGACTGCATAACAGTTGTTTGGTATTTTTGGTGTTACGGAGTAAGGAATGGCAACATCATCGATATAGTAGCAACCAAAGCTTGCTGTGCATTCATCAATAGGATTTGACTGCATAAGAGTGATAAAGGTTTGATGCCATTCTTGAGAGGAAAACGTCATGAGTTCAATGCCTCTCCATTCCACTCAATATCAACGGTAGAAGAGTTGCTCCACTTCGTCTTGTTCTGCCTAGCTAACCGGAGTAATTCAAACACACTCCGGATTTGGCTCCCTACCGGCAAGTTATGCTGTTGCATCACATTCACTCCAGACCACCAATCTTGCCAAGTTCGAGCCTTGAACAGGGATAATCCACCTTCAGCGATGAGTGTTATTGGCCCTAAATGATGCAATCGCTGCTTGGAAGGACTGGTAAAATCCATATTAGGAAGCAGTTGGTTGCATCGAGACGAGAGTAGGTGCAAACCACTGGTGGCTCTTGGGTTACATTCAATCACGTAGAGTTCATCTTGTGATTTGATGAAGTCAAACGACACTTGCCCATGATAAGTATGACGTTTACCAAAAGTTGCGATAAATCTATCTAGTCGTTCGCACGAGATCGGCTGAAAAGCACTGGCGGCCGAGCCGTTTACACAGTATTTCGGCACATAAGCTTGGTGTGCTTTAAGGTCACCATGTTCAAAAATGGCATAGTTACACACCGGAGTCCCATGGATTTTTTGTTGCTGAACCCAAGGGTAAAGGGGCGATATCGTGGCGGCAGAAATAGACTGAGTCGTCACATCTCTTATGACTTGCCCGCCAAACCGAGAGTAAACGGGCTTTAGAACGGTTCTCTTATTAATTTCAATCTCACTTTTATCAGCGACCAAACGAGTTTTGGGAAGTGTAATTTCTGGCAAACCTTGAAGCTGTTCATAGACGGTCAACTTGTTATGCAGGGCATTGAGTAGTCCTACATGGGGCAGAAAAAAATCTACTTCCGGGCATTGTTTGGCAACATGAGCCAAGTAATACACTTCTTCACAAGTGGGTATCACCATATCAATACGCATCTGAGTAATGATTTTTAGAATCTGCTGTTGATAGGTGGGAAACGCAAATCGAGGTGAAGCGGTGGGTATATAAGACTCGATACCTCGCAAAAACGATCCCAGAGGCTTTTTTAGCGAATCGGTGAGAATTACTTCATGCCCATGATGCATACACATGGTTGCCCACTCTAGTGCAACTGGTGCTCGGGCTCCGGTGATTAAGACCCGCATATGTTCACCACACGTCGTTGTTTATTCATTGGCGTCCAAATAGGCGCAGGGCGGTAACTAAATCTGACAGGATCAAGCCGCAATTGGTCAAACAACTTTATCAAGGCTTGGTGTATAACCCGATGGTGGTGAACATCCGCTTCAATTTGAATGGCTTGTGACCCTGTTTGGGTGATTCGGTAATCCACGCGACCTTTGGCAGATAGTGTTATAGCGCGGTAGATGAGATCTGGTAACACCGTAACTGGGACGTGGTTTGCGTTTAGCGTGAGGCGATCACCACATCGTCCGGCAATCGTGCCAAGAGGTTCAAATACGCCATTATCCTGTTTATTCTCAATAATATCGTCGAGCTGATAACGAATAATGGGCTGAGTTTTACGACGAAAATCGGTGATAATTGGGCTGTAATGAGTACGTTCGGTATTCAGCCAATGTTTTTCGATGTAAATAACATCCTGATTCCAGCGCATTTGTCCATGCTGATCAGTACATGCAAGAAAACCTTCGGTACATTGATAGACTTCATGGAGTTCGCTGTCGAACCGTTGAGAAATATAGTGACGGTCACTCTCGGTTAGAACCTCTGCCCCAGAAATGATCCGCTGTGGTTGAATTGCGGGTTGACCAAATTGACCGCTGAGCTGGGCGCAGAGCTGAAGAGCTTGCGCACTACCAACCAAAAGCGTGGGTTGGAACTCATCCAACTCTTTTATCCATTCTTGGTAAGGTTTAGTTAAATCTGCATAAAAGAATGTGACAGGGCCTTTCGCGACGGATTTATACAGTGGGCTGTTGGCGCGCAAGGCTAGCGCAATTCGGTGCTTTTGCCATAGGTTGGGCAACAGGCGAGCCAATATATTGCCAGCCCACAGTTGCGTTTCCTGTTTGTCAGCAAGAAACAACCCGCGCATGCCTGATGTGCCCGAGGAAAGCCCAACAGTAACATCGCCAACTTTCGAAGCGGCGAAGTTGCGTGACTGTTCTGCGTCGAGTGCTTGTTGCATTAGCTGTTCAGCCTCTAAGCCTTTCGTATTCAACTCCGAGAGGTTCTCCATCATGGTTTGCTTATTCATGATAGGGAAATCACTGAGTGCTGCACCTTGAAGTGAGCGGTAATACGGTGAATGACAGCATACCCATTCCAGGTGTTGCGTTAAATGTTGTTGCTGCCACGCTTCGACTTGTTCCCTTGAACCGAAAGGGCGGTAGCGGGTTCGCCAGAATTCTGAGATAAGCGTTATCACTTCATCCACCCTTCTTTGATTAGCTGCCGGATAGTTTCCTGACAATGTGAAGGCACGAAGCGAACAAAGTGGTGGGTTTGTTGGTAGCAACTTCTCAATTCGGAGAGGGTGTTTTTATAGGCATTTGTGTCATCGCAAAGCATGTTCGCCAGCCAATGCTGATCAATATTTTCACTCAAGCTCTCGATTAACCAGCATGCATCGGCGAGTAAGAATAGCCAACCTTGGTCTCTTTTAACCAGCAAGCCCACTTGGCCAGCTGCATGGCCTGGCAAGCTAACCATATAAATGAATCCGTCGTCGAACATGTCTTTACAGAGCAAATTAACACCTTGGCACTGAGGAAGAATTTGGCTGATTGGTACAGAAAAATCACTATGAATGAATAAGTTAGGTTCAAGCTGTGGAGGAAGTAGAGCTTTTAGGTATCCTTTTCTTACGCCTCCAATTCGACCACTTTTAGTAATTGCATCTACCCCTTTTTGTTGGCAATGCAATTGAGAGTGGGAAAACTCAGACACGGCAGCAATGTGATCAGCATGGAAGTGGGAGAGCACTAAGTGTTCAATATCATGACGTTTGAGACTTTCTTTTGCTAACTGCGCAACAATTCCGTGTTCTTTTTTATAGCGACAAGGTGTTGTCCAAGCATAAAAACGTTCAGGGAAGGGACGAGTCGCGCTAAAAAAATGCTCGTGATATCCCGTGTCGAACAGGATGTTGCCTTGCGTTGGGTGCTGAATTAACGCAACGGCTGCCGGAAATGCTCTAGGCTTGATACCAGAACCTGGTTTGACAACAAAGCCTGGGTGTACGCAGTGTCCAGCCTCAAAGATTTTTATTTTTAGACCAGTTTGCATACTGCTGTATTCCTTCTTGAATTGAAAAAAGCGGTTGGTAATTCAGTGTTTGTTTCGCCTTGCTGATATCCAGAGTTTGATGATAGTTAAACAATCCTGCGCTGTATGAGGTGAGCCTTGGTTCTGGCTGATGTGGTAAGTGCCTTCGTATTTGCTCACTGAGCTTTAATAATGGTGATACCACACCGTATGGTAATGATTGTAACGTTACTTTTAGGTTTAACCCCTCACATAAAGCTTGCAGAACAGTCTCAATTGGCATTGGTTCGTTGTTGGAAATGTTGAACACATCACCATGCTGAAGTCGGTCTGCCTGAGTGCAAGCGAGCATCGCTGCATGGGCAACGTTGTCGACATAGGTCAGATCAACCACAGGATTTCTACCCGATGGCAGAAGCAGAGTGTTGTTTTTTATCGCCTTAAGCACTCTTGGGATAATCGCGCGATCATTGGGTCCAAAAATGCCACGCGGTCTTAAAATGATCGCTTTACTTCGACCTTTTACGGCTTCAATTTCTGATAGATATTTTGTGTGTGCGTAATCATTACACCAGTATGAAGCTATGGCGTCGGTTTCTCGAATATTCCAACGGTCTTGATGGTCAAAGTAGACGCTGGTGGACGAAATATGGATAAAACGCGAGATTTGATGCGTATTAGCCGCATTGACGAGGTTTTTGGTGGCATCTACATTGGCTTGATAAAACGCCTGCCACTTTCCCCATGGGCTTGAGAGAGCGGCACAATGGATGACTGCATCCATACCTTGGCATACCGCATGAACTGCTGAGTGGTCTCTTAAATCGACTATATGGGGGATAACATCGAATTGCTCGGCGAGTTGTTTAGCGATGACTGTATTTCGTGCTATAAAATGCAGTTCATGCTGCTGGTGAAACATTCTCAGAATTGCGCTACCCAACATCCCGCTGCCACCAGTGACCAATATCTTCATAGTTTTAGCACTCCCATCCCTAGCGACAACCCTGCGGCGGTGCCAGCTAATAACACATGTTTTCCTGCGGTTTCTGGCTGATTACGCAGCCAGTGTAAGTTAATTGGGAGTGAGGCGGCGACTTGGTTTCCCAAAGTCGAAAAGTGATTAACGGTTTTCTCTGTTGGTAGCCCGGTGAGTGAAGGCAGTTTTTTTAATCCATGCGCGCTGGCTTGATGAGGAAGAAAATAATCAATATCGCCGAGTGTTACCGGAGAGGCGTCAAACCCTTTTTTTAGAAACGCTGGTAAGGCTTTACGCACATGTTTAAAGAGTGCTTTGCCCTCCATTTCAAACTGGCAACTTTTTAAATAGGCTTGATGCTCGGAGGTATGCGGGTTGATATGACTACCTCCGCCCTTAATTTGACAAAATGAATACCCGGTATGATGCGTTTCAAAGTGACTGGTGAGCAATCCATCATCGTCGTGTTCTTCGAGCAAAAATGCGGCGGCACCGTCCGCGAATAAGGTTGCAACTTCTGGTTTGAGCGTAAAATTTCGATTCAGTGTGATGCCAGTGGCGAGTTCGCTGGTGACAATAAGAATCCGACGGTACCGTTTTGCTAAGAATAGACTCTGAGCAAGATCAAGCGCAGAGAGAAAGGATAAACAGGTGCTGTTCAAATCAAAGCTTTCTAGCCATGTTGGAGCGTCTAACGCGGCGAGAACCGCTGAGGCGTCGTAGGGTAGAGACTGGTGGTGTGTGCCGCTAGCGTAGATAAGAAGATCAACGGAGCTTAAGGTATGTGTGTTTCCTAAACACTGCTCTATTGCCTGCATTGCCATGTAAATAGCGGTCTCTTTTGTATTGGCTACATGACGATATTCAACGTCGAATTTATTTCGGCAGGTCCCTGGCGCTAATTTTAGGAAGCGATCCATCTCTCGATCAGACCATTGATTCGTTGGCAGGTAGCTTCCACTGGAAACGATGTTAAAGCCCATTATTCTCTATACACTTATTAAAAACGTCGTTCAAAATAAACCACGTTGCATATTGAAGCTATGGCGAGCGAGATGAAAAACAAACAGAACAAAACAAATGGGAGTAAGAGCACGCTTTGGGTGCAATGCTGAGAATGAATTTTCAGGAATGAGCCAGGCTTTGATTTGCTGGCTCAATTTGAATAGAGTGAGGGTTACTTCTTAAATTTCGCCAAAATACGATCCAAATGGTTTGCAAATTCGCGTCGATCGGTTTGAGAAAGCGCGGCGGGCCCACCAGTCTGAATTCCGCTTGAACGCATGGTTTCCATAAAGTCGCGGATATTTAGGCGAGCTTTGATGGTGTCTTTTGTATAGAGCTCGCCACGAGAACTGAGGGCTTGAGCGCCTTTAGAGATAACCTCATCTGCAAGCGGAATATCTGACGTGATCACCAAATCGTTGGCTTCCACACGCTTGACGATTTCGTTGTCTGCGATGTCAAATCCCGCAGGGACTTGCAGCGAGTGGATGTTGTCTCTTTTCGGCACAGGGACAACGTGGTTAGCGACAAACGTACATTCAATCCCTGTACGCTCGGCGGCACGCACAATGGTTTCGCGAATAACTTTCGGACACGCGTCTGCATCTACCCATAACTTCATGATGATTTCTCACTGAGTTTCGCTTCTAACTCTTCAATACGAATGGCTAGCATTTTTACGGTGCGCTCTAGGGCTTCAAGACGATCATTATCGGTGTGGTGTTGTGCTGCGATTTCAACCTTGGGTACGCGTTGAGCACTCTTCCAACTTTTTATTGCGGTGATTAATGCTGGCATTGGAACTGGCGTTTTCAAGCGTGCTTTCACTAACGCTACGGTTGGCTCTTTTCCTTGTTGTTGCAACTGTTCCATTGCCGCTTCTAATTCTTTAGTAACGTCTTGAGTTAACATTTTTAATCCTTAACAACGATATATCTATCATCATACGTTGAGTGCGCTAATTTGGCGAATGGCATTTTGGAGAGTGTAGTGTGAGAGATCTCTTACATAGGTTGTGAGAGAAAACGATTTCGTAAGCGGAAAAAGAGAAGCTGAAGAGCTTAAGTTTCTGATAAATAATGATTTAACAACTTGTTAACCAATGTGAGAGCCAAATATTTATCTTAGATAGATTGTCTATTTTTGGAAAAGGCGTAAATTGAGAGTTGTCAGCAGGAAGCAGACATGGAACAGGAAAGCACCAAGGATTTGGTTATCGTCAGGAAGACGATTTGGTTGGTCAGGATGATTAATCAAGCATGGAGCGTAGGACATTGTAAGGATACGATCATCAATAGGATGTTGATGACTAAGGATAGACAATGGACCCCTCTAGGATTGAGGCTATGGACAGCATCAGGAAGATGCAAGGGACACCGCTCAAGGAACAAGTGACGTGTGCTAACGAGGAATGTTAGCAGTCAGGATGATAAGGACACCGCTAGGACGGCGACGTAAGGAATAAGCTGACGGAATCAGCCACTATTATGGATGATGCATGGAGCACTTTTAGTAGCCGGACTGCTGCGAGTAAGACCATGACCCCGATACTTATGTGTCGGGGTCTTTCTTATATAAAAACGATATCCAGTGTTCTCATTGAATTAAGCATCTCGATGTTACTTGGGGATATCAATATCACAAAATATATAAATTCCTAATAACACTTAATAAAAAACAACTCAGATCAATATCCTTTCCAACCAGTTGGTTTAACTTTCGGCTTCTCTACAAGGTGTTATGCCCGCAATCATTGAGCATGTTCAGCTCATCGAGTTTGTGATCTGCGGATAGATTAAGTTTGTTGTAATCAAGGAACAGATGTGGCCATAGTAACCAGAAGAATGCTTCTTCTACCCTACAATGAGTCGTTGCAACTAGAATTCGTCATGCTGAATTGCTGTGCGAAAAACCGTGCTGAATTGAATGGTCCGTATACAGTTGCGTCTGCCAAACAGATGTTTGAGAAAATACTGGATGATGAGAACATTTATAGTATGGCAGTGCTAGAGAGCACCAGTCGTGACTATATGGGGCACGTGTTCATTGCTAATCTCGATTCCGAACCTGAATTAGGGTTTATTTTTGATAAATCATATTGGGGTAAAGGGTTAGCAACAGAAGCACTAAAAGCATTTTTCCCCAAAGCGTGCCGTGAATTGGGCTTGAATAAGGTGAAAGCTAACGTGAATAGCAATCATCAAGCTTCTATGGCAGTACTGAAAAAGCTGGGATTTGTTGAAACAAAAGAAAGTAAGGATATATATGGTCCTTACTTTGAAATGGAATTTACAAGCGATGCGGTGGTAGGTGAAAGTTCTGCGGCCTGAAACCGACCATGGTTAACTCTCCTTGGTAGCAATCGTCACCAAGAGATGAAAACTCAAATTGATACACCGTATGCCAACGCCAGACTCCGTCTGGCGTTTTTAGTTTATGGGCACCAAAGGCGATGCTGATTAATTGGAGATCCAATTGCTCACATTTACGCGTGATGGCCGCTTTTGCGAGTTCGGCTTGGCGACGCTGTTGCCAAAACAGGTAACAGAAAAAGCAGAGCCCTAAAATTGCTAAAAGATCACCAATCATTCCTGAACCTTTCTTAGCTTTTTGTTGTTTGTTGTAAGCTTACTAGCGCATTTGCTAGTTCCTCTGATGGATTTGAATGCAGTAAAGGCAATAACACCATCCTTAACTCTGGCAGCATCACTAAATCGGCAAATAACTGATTAAATAGGGCTTGATTACCGGTTTGAGCTAAACGCAGCAAAAACTGTTCTGCTACCTTTTCATTGGCGAGTAAGTGCCAAGCGCGACCCGCCACACCAATCAATACCTCCTGATGGCTTAAACGAGGGCTATGCAATATCGCATCTAATACTGGAGAGGCGACTTCTGTTGGTGCACCAGCAAGGGCTCGGATAAGTGCTGAAAGTAGGAAGAGATCAGGTTCGCTACTTGCGATTTCTTGCTGTGCCTTTTCTGCGATACGTTCTGCTAAACGCTCTTGTAGCTCTACATGCTCAAGCGCACCTAATAGGGCATAAAGTGGCTCATTTGGTAGGTGGTTCAACGCTTTGCGTATCATTACTCCGTTTTGTTCTTTGTCCAGGCGAGCGGCTATGTCTGTGATACCTTGCAGACCTACAGTTTGCCAATTATCCCAGCCTAAACCTCCAGAGAAGTAATGCTGGGTATGCTCGTAATATTGGCTGGTAGGAAGATTAAGGTTTGCGCGGACCTGGCTATGAAACACGGCCATTTTATCTTCGGAAGGTTTGAAAGTGTATGGGTTGTTAGACAGCTTTTGCTGTTGCTCTTCAGTGATATCATCATTGAGGCGTGTTCCCATAGCCTCCACTACGTATTTAATGAAATTGCCGATATCCGCTTGCTTTAACAAACCGCGCTCGTCCAATTCAAACTTTAGAAACCAAATCCAAGGTTGCTTTTGTTCATTCCAATAAGCGATGGCAAGGTGTGCTTTACGCTGCATTGGGAATGGGTACGGTGCTTGACCTTTTTCTACATCGGCAAACTCTTTCTTAGCGATGGTTTTGATACGACGACCAAGATCGAAGATTTGATAATCACAGCGGCTGTTGTTCAACAGTTGAGTGAGGGTTTGAATGTTTTCCATTAAATACGACGTCCTAACGTTCTTTTCACAAGAAATGGTATCATTCTCGGCTAATTCAAGGTTCGAGATAGAATTAATGGTAACAAATACTCAATTGGTCGACTTACTTCACCAACTTGAAACGCAGCTTAAAGAACATAAGTTGTGGCAACACACTAGGCCTTCAGAGCAAGCCTTACAAAGCGTGGAGCCATTTGCGATTGATACATTGCATCCTCATGAGTGGTTGCAGTGGGTCTTTATAGACAGAATGCACGTGCTAGTGGAAAACAACCAACCATTGCCAAGAGGGTTTTCTCTCGAGCCCTATTTTTCAGAAGCGTGGAAGCAGGAACCGCAGTTCGCAGAGCTGCTTGTTACAATCCGAACCATTGACGAACTGTGTAAGTAAACGAATGCTAGAACAAGAAATAGCGCGATCTTCAGAACCAGTTGAGCTGGAGATCGTTTATCAGGATGAATATTTTGTAGCGGTCAACAAGCCTGCCGGCATGTTAGTGCATCGCAGTTGGTTAGATAAACACGAAACTCAATTTGTCATGCAAACTTTGCGCGACCAAATTGGTCAGCATGTGTTCCCATTGCATCGTCTGGATCGTCCAACATCTGGTGTGCTCGTGTTTGCGTTGTCGAGTGAAGTCGCATCACAAGTCATGCCGATGTTTGCTGAACATAAAATGGAAAAGACATACCACGCGATAGTACGCGGTTGGATTGAGGAAGAGGGCGTCTTGGATTACGCACTCAAAGTGGAGTTAGACAAGATTGCTGATAAGTTCGCTTCACAAGAAAAAGAAGCGCAAGAAGCGGTGACGGAATATAAGCCGTTGGCTAAAGTGGAGGTTCCCTATTCGACGGGTAAATTTCCTACAACGCGTTATTGCTTAGTTGAGATGAAACCTAAAACGGGGCGTAAGCACCAACTTCGTCGTCATATGGCACATCTACGCCATCCGATCGTGGGTGATACAACGCACGGGGATGGAAAGCACAACAAGCTGTATCGCACAGAGTTTGATTCTCATCGTTTGCTACTGCATGCTTCAGAGTTACGGTTTGTCCATCCATTTACCGATCAAGAGATTGTCATGACGGCCAATCTTGATGAAACTTGGCAGCAATTGTTTACTCGATTTGAGTGGGATGAATCGATGATCAACCGACAATCGGCGTAGTTAGATCTAGATAATGATTGAGTACAAATAAAAAGGGTTAGCATCAATGCTAACCCTTTTTAATATTTAAGACTTAACGTTTTACTTTAGTTTTTCAAGATCCGCTTCGATCTCTGCGATCTTGCTCGAAACGACTTTTTCTAAATGACGAAGGTCTGAAAGAATTTTCTCTTTTACATCAACCTCAGGTTGTTTCGTTGGCTTAGTGATTTTATTCAGTTCATCAATGACTAATGTGAGGTTACGGTTGATTTCCGTTACTTCTTTATATTTGTGACTGCCACTGTCCACAAGAACATTTTTGATTTGGCGCGGGTATTTGAATTTAACGCTTTTAGCGAACAGTTCGCCTTTTTGCTTGTGGAAATAGATCTTGAGTACGTCTTTGTGTGCTTCTTGGCGTAGGGAATAACGTTCAATCTGCTTAGGGTCGTGAATACCCAAACCAGTGAGGTGGGGATACATAGGCTACCTCTATTACATCGAATTGATATTGATATAACTGTAGCAGCCTATGTATGAGCTAGATAGCTGATATTTAGCCAAAATGCTTAACTTGTGGGCAAGATCGCTCTCGCCCTGAACCGAAAAGATTGGCAGGTTTGATCTAAGCTGCGACCTCATCAGATAACTTTTCGATCAATCTCTCTCTTAGCTCATCCTGTTGTTCTTCACTTAATCTTCCCCCTGCATCACTGGTTAAAATAAACAAGTCTTCTGCTCGCTCACCAATGGTGGTGATTTTTGCACCATGAAGGTTGATATTTAAATCAGCAAACGTACGGCCTACTTTGGCCAACAGCCCTGGTGTGTCTAGCGCGACAAACTCCATTAAAGTGTGTTTTTTACCTTTGGTTGGTAAGAAGTCGACTTTGGTTTTCACGTTAAAGTGCTGAAGTTTGTTCGGAGTACGGCGCGTTTTAATCTTGGTTGGTCGGCCTGCCTCCAGTACATGAGTGAGGTGTTTAATCACCGCGGCGTGACGAGACTCATCGATCGCTTCGCCATGTTGATCGAGTACCATAAAGGTATCAATCACGTGCCCATCTTTGCTGGTCATGATTTGCGCGTCGTGTACATTAAAATTACGCCTATCTAACTCCGCCACGACTGTCGCAAATAAAGCAGGCTGGTCTTTCGTATATACAAACACCTCAGTGCCGCCACGAGTGGCTTTTTTACTGATCAACACCAAAGGCTTAGTCGGATCTTCCATGCGAAGTAAGTGTTCGCAGTGCCACGCGATTTGCGTATGGGTATGACGAAGGAAGTAGTCAGCTTTGAAGCGTTGCCACAATACTTCAATTTCGCGCGCGGCAAACCCCTCTTTGCGCAGCATTGCGGAGGCCATTTGTTGATTGTGGCGAATTCGCTCACGCACATCGACAGGGTTCTCTAGGCCTCTACGTAAAGCACGTTGTGTGGAGTAATACAGCTCCGCAAGTAAAGTTCGTTTCCAAGCATTCCAAAGTTCTGGGTTGGTTGCACAAATATCTGCAACTGTCAGGCATACAAGATAATCGAGAGATTCTTCGTCTCTGACTTTTTTGGCAAACTCGGTAATGACATCAGGATCATAAATATCTCGGCGCTGTGCGGTGACAGACATTAATAGATGATGTCTTACCAACCAAGCGACAAGTTTCGCTTCGGGCTTCGATAAACCATGCTCAATGCAGAAGTCGTACGCTTCTCCTTCACCGATAATCGAGTGATCGCCGCCACGACCTTTCCCGATATCGTGGAAAATAGCGGCAATAATCAGCAGCTCTTTCTTTTGCATCCGAGGGTAGACGTCACAGCAAATAGGGTGCTTCGCATGATTTTCTGGGTCACTAAAAGTGTTGATGTGTTTAAGTAAGCGAATACTGTGTTCATCAACGGTGTAGGCATGGAATAAGTCAAACTGCATTTGACCAACAATCTGACTCCATTGCGGTAAATAGGCCGCCATAACCCCTAATCGGTGCATGAGGCTGAATGCTTTGTGAAGAGCATTAGGGTGACGACATAACGCCATGAACTTTTCACGCGCAGCAGGAATGGTGTGCAAAAACTTGTTGAGCCGACGGCGAGCGGTGCGCAGTTGACGCAGCGTTGGTGGGCTCACCCCTTCAATAGTTGAGTCGTTAGCAATATGTAAGAACATATCCAGAATAGTTTCTGGGCGAGCTTGGAACAATGCGGGTTTCCGCGCTTCAATTAAAGAACCGCGACGTTGAAAGTCCGTATCGAGAATCTCGGCACTTTCTGTCGCCCCACCATTAATGATCGCTTGGTCAAAGAGTTTGAGTAGCATTTTATTGAGCTCTGCCACACGACGAAGCGTGCGGTAGAACTCTTTCATCATCATTTCTACGCCTCGGTTGCCTTCTCCGACGTAGCCTAGATTTTCCGCAACTTGTGCTTGATGAGCAAAGGTCAAGCGGTTGTCATAGCGGCGAAGCTCCATGTGCAGAGCGAAACGTACTCGCCAAAGGAAGTCCTGACATTCAACCAGTTCTCGGTATTCTGCGTCAGTTAAAAATCCGTATCGGCTCATTTCCAACAATGAAGTCGCACCAAAGTGACGTCGAGCGACCCAGCTTAATGTATGAATATCGCGTAGCCCGCCAGGGGTTGATTTAATGTCCGGTTCCAAGTTGTAGGTCGTGTCGTGGTAACGTGCATGGCGTTCGCGCTGCTCTTGAATTTTAGCGCGGTAAAACGTCTCACTTGGCCAGAAGGAGTCTGATAACACGACTTTCTTCAGTGCCTGAAAGGTGTCCTCGCTTCCACACAGCAGTCGCGCTTCTTGCAGGTTTGTCGCGACCGTTAGATCGGCTTTACCAATTTCAGCACATTCAGTAACGGTGCGAACAGCGTGTCCGACCTCGAGTTTTAAATCCCACAACAGCGTAATGAATTCGCTGATTTTTGCTTCTAACGCGGTTGGCAGTTTATTGTTCGACAGAATCAAAATATCGATATCGGAGAGTGGATGCAGCTCACCGCGTCCGTAGCCACCAACGGCAACTAGGGAAATGTTGTAAATATCCTTGAAACCAAAATGTTGCCACAAACGATTGAGAAGCAGATCCATATATTCAGCTCTGGCTAAAACCAAGCTTGTTACCGGATGATGATTGAGAAACTCTTGGTTTTGATTAGAGCTAAACTTCTCTAATTCTCGTTTGAGTTCACCGATATTGATTTGTTCATCGGAAAAGGTAAGAGGGGACTGAAGTGTCATATTTGCCATCCGTGCAAGCTAATCTAATAACAATCTAACAAATTTGCGGCAGATAAAAAATATCCCCGCCGAAGCAGGGATATAGTAAACAACGAGTGGTCGTCAGCTTTACGCGTTTTTCATTAGGCGAGGAATCGTATCGTCGCTACGAAGCGTCAGTACTTCACAACCTTCTTTTGTTACAACAATGGTATGTTCCCATTGCGCAGAGTTCTTGCCGTCGCCCGTGTAAACAGTCCAGTCATCTTGTGCATCAACAGAGCAACCAAATTTTCCAGCGTTAATCATCGGCTCAATAGTAAAGCACATGCCTTCTTTTAGTACGCGGCGGTCTTTGTTCTTGTAATGAACCACTTGTGGTTCTTCATGGAACTCATCGCCGATACCGTGACCACAGAAGTCTTTCACAATAGAAAACTTGTTGCGAGGATTGTTCTTGTTGTTCTCTTTGATGTACTTCTCGATAGCTGTACCGATGTCGCCAACTGTTGAACCTGGCTTAACGGTACGCATACCAACATACAGTGCTTCTTGAGCTACCATGCATAGACGTTTGTTTGCAGGCGAAACATCACCGACTAGGAACATCTTAGAAGTGTCACCATGGTAACCCTGAGGACGCACGCTCAGATCGGCATTCTCATCATTTGGAACGATTACGGTAATATCAACGTTTAAGATGTCACCATCTTTTAGTACCGCTGGCTTCATTTGGCCGTTGCTACCGATTTCGTCTTTTTCCGCTGGAATACCGTGGCATACGATATGGTTGATTGAAGTACAGATCGACTTAGGGAAACCATGGTAATCAAGCGGAGCAGAGTATGCGCCTTTTTCTAGAGCGTACTCATGACAGATTTTGTTTAACTCTTCTGTCGTCACACCAACTTTGATGTGTGGTTCGATCATTTCTAGAATCTCTGCGGCTAGCTTGCCCGCAATGCGCATGCGTTCTATTTCTTCAGCAGTTTTAATCTTGATTGACATTGGCTTTCTCTACTTATTCCTAAGCACGTAAACGTGCGAATGGCCGCATTCTATCAGACATCGGGGCGTTAACCCAAGTTAGATAGGAATATGCATCATTCTTAATTCGATCATATGTTTAAAGTTTTGCTTATAAAATAAGAGAAAGTGGCACGGTGAAGAAATAATTTTTACTAGCCACAGTGAGCTAAAATATGGTATAAAGCGCGCCGGAATAGAGGACTGTTCTCTTCGCTTAGCAAAGTTGAGCGGCGAAGCAAGCTTCATCCGAATAACCTTTTATCTTTAAATCACACACATTCCGTCACATATTCCGGGGTGCTGAGCAGAAGCTTGGTCGGAGTTATGGGGAATGTGGAGGCCTAACCCCATAGAGGATTTTAAAATGGCAACTGTATCAATGCGCGATATGCTAAAAGCTGGTGTTCACTTCGGTCACCAGACTCGTTACTGGAACCCAAAAATGAAGCCATTCATCTTTGGCGCTCGTAACAAAGTTCATATCATCAACCTAGAAAAAACTGTACCAATGTTCAACGACGCTCTAGCTGAACTAGCTAAAGTTGGCGAGAAGA
Organism: Vibrio sp. YT-15; assembly: GCF_033337445.1. Classification (NCBI taxonomy): domain Bacteria; kingdom Pseudomonadati; phylum Pseudomonadota; class Gammaproteobacteria; order Vibrionales; family Vibrionaceae; genus Vibrio; species Vibrio sp. YT-15. Next base: position 58,331 of record NZ_JAWOQR010000005.1, on the reverse strand, counting down.
AAGGTAAGGTTCTATTCGTAGGTACTAAGCGCGCTGCATCTGAAGCTGTTAAAGAAGCTGCAATCGCAAGCAACCAGTTTTACGTAAACAACCGCTGGTTAGGCGGTATGCTTACAAACTACAAAACAGTTCGTCAGTCTATCAAGCGTCTAAAAGAACTAGAGACTCAATCTCAAGACGGTACTTTTGACAAACTAACTAAGAAAGAAGCTCTAATGCGTACTCGCGAAATGGAGAAGCTAGAGAAATCTCTTGGTGGTATCAAAGACATGGGCGGCCTACCAGACGCTCTATTCGTAATCGACGCTGATCACGAACACATTGCAATTAAAGAAGCTAACAACCTAGGTATTCCAGTATACGCTGTGGTAGATACTAACTCTAACCCAGACGGCGTTGACTACGTAATCCCAGGTAACGACGACGCGATCCGCGCTGTACAGCTATACCTGAACGCTGCTGCTTCAGCAGTATCTGAAGGTCGTAACAAAGACGTAGCTGCAGTTGCTGAAAAAGACGGTTTCGTAGAAGCTGAATAATAGCGGCTCTGTGTCACACTTGGTCTATGTGAAACCTTTGTGTAGCATAAACTAAGTTATAGTTAGCAATGGGGGCCGACAATGTTAGGCCCCTGTTTTTTACCTTATTTCGAATCAAACGAGGAAGACAGAATGGCAACTGTAACTGCTGCTCTAGTTAAAGAACTTCGCGAGCGTACTGGCGCTGGCATGATGGAATGTAAGAAAGCGCTTGTAGAAGCAAACGCTGACATCGAACTAGCAATTGAAAACATGCGTAAATCTGGCGCAGCGAAAGCAGCTAAGAAAGCTGGTAACGTTGCAGCTGAAGGCGCAATCATCATCAAAGAAGAAAACGGCGTTGCTGTTCTTCTTGAAGTTAACTGCCAAACTGACTTCGTTGCTAAAGACGGTAACTTCACTGCATTCGCAGAAGAAGTTGCAGCTGCAGCTCTAGCTTCAAAAGCTTCTGTTGAAGAACTACAAGCACAATTCGAAGACGCACGTGTAGCTCTAGTAGCTAAAATCGGTGAAAACATCACTATCCGTCGCGTAGAATACGTTCAAGGCACTGCAATCGCTTCTTACCGTCACGGTGAGAAAATCGGTGTTGTTGTTGCTGGTGAAGGCGACGCAGAAACTCTTAAGCACGTTGCAATGCACGTTGCTGCTTCTAAGCCAGAGTTCGTTAACCCAGAAGACGTACCAGCTGACGTAGTAGAAAAAGAGAAAGCGGTTCAAGTTGAAATCGCAATGAACGAAGGCAAGCCTGCTGAAATCGCTGAGAAGATGGTTGTTGGCCGCATGAAGAAATTCACTGGCGAGATCTCTCTAACAGGTCAAGCTTTCATCATGGAGCCTAAGAAAACTGTAGGCGAAATGCTGAAAGAAAAAGGCGCTTCAGTTTCTACGTTCGTTCGCCTAGAAGTAGGTGAAGGTATCGAGAAGAAAGAAGAAATGAGCTTCGCTGAAGAAGTTGCAGCAGCTCAAAAAGGTTAATCCTTAGAGACTGTATAAAGATTAGACCGTAGCCAAGGCTGCGGTCTTTTTATGAGCAGTGAACGATTAGCCGTGATGAATAGCCATAACTGAAGTTGTGTCTATTCATGACTGTTAATCAACAACTCTCTTTGGAAGGTAAACTCCATGACTACGAACCCTAAACCAGCGTATCAACGTATTCTATTAAAACTGAGTGGTGAAGCTCTTCAAGGTGAAGACGGTTTTGGTATTGATCCTGCGGTCCTTGATCGCATGGCACAAGAAGTTAAAGAACTGGTTGAACTGGGTGTTCAGGTTGGTGTAGTTATCGGTGGCGGTAACTTGTTCCGTGGTGCAGGCCTTGCTGAAGCTGGTATGAACCGCGTAGTTGGTGACCACATGGGTATGCTTGCTACAGTAATGAATGGCCTAGCGATGCGCGATGCTCTTCACCGTGCATACGTGAATGCGCGCGTTATGTCTGCCATTCCTCTAAAAGGCGTATGTGACGACTATAATTGGGCTGATGCGATCCGTGAGCTTCGCCAAGGCCGAGTTGTCATCTTCTCTGCTGGTACTGGTAACCCGTTCTTTACAACGGATTCTGCTGCTTGTTTACGTGGTATCGAAATTGAAGCGGATGTTGTACTAAAAGCGACGAAAGTTGATGGTGTATTTACTGCTGACCCTGTAGCAAACCCAGACGCAGAGCTGTATGATAAGCTATCTTATGCAGAAGTTCTGGATAAAGAGCTGAAAGTTATGGACTTGGCGGCGTTTACGCTAGCTCGTGACCACAAAATGCCAATCCGCGTATTTAATATGAACAAGCCAGGCGCACTACGTCGCGTGGTAATGGGCGAAGCAGAAGGCACGCTCATCAACGAATAAGCTTGGCTTAAGGTGCCACTCCAAAGCGTTAGGGTGGTGCTTGCTTTGCTCAACCGTTTTAGGCTTTCTTCAGGAAAGATGACATTTTTAAGGTGAAACTGTGATTAACGAAATCAAAAAAGACGCGCAAGAGCGCATGGATAAAAGCGTTGAAGCGCTTAAGAACAACCTTTCTAAAATTCGTACAGGTCGTGCACACCCAAGCCTACTATCTGGTATTTCTGTAGAATACTACGGTGCAGCAACACCTCTAAACCAAGTAGCAAACGTTATTGCTGAAGATGCGCGTACACTTGCAATCACGGTTTTTGATAAAGAGCTGACGCCGAAAGTAGAAAAAGCGATCATGACGTCTGACCTTGGTCTAAACCCTATGTCAGCTGGCACTATCATCCGCGTTCCACTTCCACCGCTAACGGAAGAGCGTCGTAAAGACCTAGTTAAGATCGTTCGTGGTGAAGCTGAAGGTGGTCGTGTTGCTGTTCGTAACATCCGTCGTGACGCAAACAACGATCTTAAAGCGCTTCTAAAAGATAAAGAAATCTCTGAAGATGAAGACCGTAAAGCACAAGACGAAATTCAAAAGCTAACTGACGTTGCAGTTAAGAAGATCGATGAAGTTCTTGCTGCAAAAGAAAAAGAGTTGATGGAAGTTTAATACTCCCACACACATCACTGTTGGAAAACGCTGTGCTCACAGCTCAGCGTTTTTTTATGTTAGTCTATCCAACTGATGGAACTCAATTAACTCCCTATGCAAAATTCTCAAGCCTTCTCTGATTCCCTTCCTAAGCATATTGCCATCATTATGGACGGTAATGGCCGTTGGGCTAAGTCCAAAGGAAAACCTCGCGTATTTGGTCATAAAAAAGGCGTTAGTGCCGTTCGTAAGACCGTGGCTGCTGCTTCAAAACTAGGCATTAGAGCCATGACGCTGTTTGCTTTTAGTAGTGAAAACTGGCGTCGTCCGGAGGAAGAAGTGGGTCTTTTGATGGAACTGTTTATCACGGTCCTGTCTAGTGAAGTAAAAAAACTACACAAAAATAACTTACGGTTGCGCGTGATCGGTGATACCAGTCGATTTAGTGAGCGTCTACAAAAGAAAATTGTAGAAGCAGAAAACCTAACGGCAGATAACACGGGTATGGTGATCAACATTGCAGCCAACTATGGCGGTAAATGGGACATCACAGAAGCTGCTAAAACGTTAGCGCTAAAAGCACGTAACGGTGAAATTCGTGTAGAGGATATCAATGAGCAGCTAATCACTGAGCATTTGACCATGGCAGACCTACCGGAAGTGGATCTTTTAATTCGCACCAGTGGAGAGTGCCGCATCAGCAACTTTATGTTGTGGCAAATGGCTTATGCAGAAATGTACTTTACACCAGAGTACTGGCCAGAATTCGATGAAGACAGTTTGGTAGAAGCTGTGACTTGGTTTATCAACCGAGAACGTCGTTTTGGCTGTACAGGTGAACAAATAAAGGCATTGATGGCAGCTCAATAAGGACTAGTTAGTTTGAAACAGAGAATAATAACAGCACTAATTTTAGCTCCCCTGGTTATTTTAGGCATTTTTAAATTACCGCTAATGGGCTTTATTGCCGCTTTAACTGCAATAACGCTATTAGGTTTTTGGGAGTGGACTCAGTTTACAGGAAGCAACTCTCGCATTGCTGCCCTTGTGCCGGCAATCATTATTACCGGACTTAGTTTTCTATACATCTCGCCTGATGCATATAGCCTCAATCACTTAACGACACCTCATTATGTCGTCTTGGGTATTGGTTTTGTTTGGTGGATTATTGCTAGCTTAATGGCGATTACTTACCCCAAAACGACGAAATCTTGGCAAAGTAATCTTGTTTTACGTCATGTATTTGGTTTTCTGACATTAATCCCATTCCTTTGGAGTGTGATTATTCTCAGAGCGTATGACATCACTGTAGATCCATACCACGGCGCAAAGCTTGTGTTGTACGTTTGTTTCTTGGTATGGGCTGCAGATAGCGGCGCCTACTTTGCAGGTAAAAGCTTAGGCAAACGTAAGATGGCTCCTCATGTAAGCCCCAATAAAACCATTGAAGGGCTAATTGGTGGCATTATCACGGCATTAATCGTAGCGTGGGCATTTGCTGATTGGTTCGATATCCAGTTCACTAGCCCTGTCCATATGGTGCTAATTACGCTGGTTACTGTCGTTATTTCAGTGCTTGGTGATCTGGTTGAAAGTATGTTCAAACGTGTCTCAGGCATTAAAGACAGCAGTAACATTATCCCAGGGCACGGTGGTGTGCTAGATCGTATCGACAGCCTAACCGCAGCATTCCCAGTTTTTGCTCTTCTTTACTACGTATTCTAATTTATCAGGAGCGGCGTCGTCGCTCCTGAGCTTTCTAACGGTCTTACAACATGCAAAAGTTAACGATTCTTGGTGCTACTGGATCAATTGGTGCAAGCACGCTTAAAGTGGTCGAACAAAACCCAGATCTGTTTTCTGTCGTTGCCTTAGCGGCAAGCACTAACGTTGAAAAGATGATCGGTTTATGTCGTCATTGGCAACCTAAGTATGCGGTCATGGCAGATAAAGCTGCGGCATCTCAACTTCAAGCTGAGCTACACTCGGTTTCACCAAGTACCGAAGTGCTAGGTGGTGTTGATGCGCTATGCCATATTGCTTCGCTGGACGAGGTCGACAGTGTAATGGCTGCTATTGTAGGAGCAGCCGGCTTATTGCCTACTATGGCTGCCGTGAAAGCAGGTAAGCGAGTCTTGTTGGCAAATAAAGAAGCACTTGTAATGTCAGGCCAGCTATTTATTGATGCTGTAGAAGAATTTGGCGCAGAGCTACTTCCCGTCGACAGTGAACACAACGCCATTTTCCAATGTTTACCACAGCAAGTACAAACCAATCTAGGTCGTTGCAATTTACAAGAACATGGCATTTCTCATATTTTGTTGACTGGATCTGGTGGTCCTTTCCGTTACACTGACATCGCAGAACTGGAGCAGGTGACACCCGCGCAGGCGATTGCTCATCCAAACTGGTCGATGGGGCCAAAAATTTCTGTTGATTCTGCCACGATGATGAACAAAGGCCTTGAGTATATCGAAGCTAAGTGGCTATTTAATGCTGCTCGCGAACAACTGAAGGTGGTTATTCATCCTCAATCGGTAATTCATTCTATGGTTCAGTATCGTGATGGTTCGGTCTTGGCACAAATGGGAGAAGCGGATATGGCGACGCCAATTGCGCTCACCATGTCATACCCGTCAAGAGTGGAAGCTGGGGTTAAGCCGCTAGACTTCACGAAAGTTGGTGAGCTGACGTTTTTGCAGCCTGATTTTGCTCGTTACCCATGTTTAAAACTCGCAATTGATGCCTGTTATGAAGGTCAACACGCAACAACAGCATTGAATGCAGCTAATGAAGTCGCTGTTGATGCATTTTTAAATAACAGACTAGGTTTTACCGATATTGCTCGCATCAATGAGTCTGTGTTGAATAAAATCAACGCAAGCTGCAAAGCTGAGAATGCGAATAGCTTGGAAAGCTTGCTCGAGCTAGATAGAATGGCACGAACTATTGCCCTAGAAACCATACGCGAGCGTAGCTGATGACTGGTATATTGTGGAATCTCATTTCTTTTATCGTCGCACTGGGCATTCTTGTTGCCGTGCACGAATTTGGGCATTTTTGGGTTGCTCGCCGTTGCGGCGTTAAAGTTGAAAAGTTTTCAATCGGTTTCGGCAAGTCTATTTGGAGTAAAGTAGGCAAAGACGGAACGGAGTACAGCATCTCAATGATCCCTCTCGGCGGCTATGTGAAAATGGTTGATAGCCGTGTCGATGAGGTGCCAGAACATGAGAAGCACCTAGCGTTTGATAAGAAGCCGTTATGGAAGCGAACCTCTATTGTTGCGGCTGGCCCCATCTTTAATTTTCTTTTCGCAATTTTTGCCTATTGGCTGGTATTTCTAATTGGTATCCCGGCTGTTAAGCCTGTAATTGGTGAAGTTACGCCCAATTCGATTGTTGCGGAAGCTGGAATTGAATCTGGAATGGAACTTAAATCGATATCTGGTATCAAAACTCCGGATTGGGAATCAGTAAATATGGGATTGATTTCTCATATTGGCGATGATTTGATGACGGTAACACTAACGTCAGCGAATGAAGTTGGTTCAGAAGTAACGAAAACGCTCGATTTACGTGAGTGGAAGTTCGACCCAGAAACTCAGTCAGCGATGCAATCGTTAGGTTTTGCTCCGTATACACCGGAGGTGTATCGAGTTATCGAGCAGGTCTCGCAAGGTGGAGCGGCGGAAAAAGCCGGTGTGCTTCCAGGTGATGAGGTTGTCGCAATTGGTCAACAACGCGTGACCGAATGGAAGCAAGTGGTTGAAGCGGTTCGTTCTAATCCTGATACACCGCTTGAATTGACGGTGTTGCGTCAGGGTTATGAGCAAACATTGACGCTGACGCCCGGTAGCCGTGAGCTAGCTAACAAAGAAGTCGTTGGTTTTGCAGGTATTGCACCTAAAGTCGCAGAATGGCCAGAAAGTTATCGCTTCGATCTTCAGTTTGGTGTATTCGAGTCAATAGGTAAAGCAGTAGACAAAACTGGCCAAGTCATTGGTTTGACAATCAGCATGCTTAAGAAGCTGATTGTTGGAGACGTTGGTCTGAATAATCTGAGTGGACCAATATCAATAGCCAAAGGCGCAGGCGCGACAGCAGATTATGGTTTGGTCTACTTTTTAGGTTTTCTCGCTCTAATTAGTGTTAACCTAGGTATTATTAATCTCGTTCCTTTACCAATGTTGGATGGCGGTCATTTGTTGTTTTTTGCAATTGAAGCAGTCATTCGACGCCCTGTTCCTGAGAAAGTGCAGGAAATGGGCTTTAGAATTGGTGGTGCGATCATCTTCTCGCTCATGGCGTTAGCGCTATTTAATGATTTTACTCGTCTGTGATAGTTCAGAGACAAAAGCAGTAGCAAGGAATAATTAGAACAAGTATGGCGATTAAGCGAATTCTATTTGCAAGTTTACTGGCGACCAGTGTATCTGCAAATGGAGCAGAGAACTTCGTAGTTCAAGATATTGAAATCGATGGATTGCAGCGTGTAGCACTGGGTGCTGCATTGTTGAAAATGCCTGTACGTGTCGGTGATACCATTGGCCAAGGCGATGTTGCAGAAATTATCCGCGCCCTGTATGCATCTGGTAACTTTGAAGATGTGAAAGTGTTGCGTGACGGTGGTGTTCTGATGGTTCAAGTCAAAGAACGTCCTACCATTGCAAGCATCTCTTTTTCAGGTAACAAAGCAATCAAGGACGAGCAGCTACAAGAAAACCTGAACGCGTCTGGTGTTCGTGAAGGTGAAGCGCTTGACCGCACCACGCTAAGCAACATTGAAAAAGGCTTAGAAGACTTTTACTACAGCGTAGGTAAATACAACGCAACAGTAAAAGCGGTGGTTACTCCACTACCACGTAATCGTTCTGACCTTAAGTTTGTCTTTACTGAAGGTGTGTCGGCAAAAATTCAGCAAATCAACTTTATCGGTAATGAAGTGTTCAGTGATGAAGAGCTGCTTTCGCGCTTTAACTTAAATGTTGATGTGCCGTGGTGGAATTTCCTTTCTGATGAAAAGTATCAAAAGCAAGTCCTTGCAGGTGATATTGAAGCACTCAAATCATTCTACCTGGATCGTGGTTACTTAAAATTTAACGTTGATTCGACACAAGTTGCAATCTCTCCTGACAAGAAAGGGGTATACATTACTCTTGGTCTAGAAGAGGGCGAGGTTTACACCGTTAAGGACGTGAAGTTCCGCGGTGATTTGATTGGTGAGGAAGCGACGTTCGAAAGACTTGTTCCATTTGAAGACAATGAGACATACAACGGCTCGTTGGTTACTTCAATGGAAGAAGGGATTAAGCGTGTGCTTGGTGAGTCCGGTTATGCTTATCCTCAAGTGAATACCATTCCTGAGTTTGACGACGAGAATCAAGAAGTTTCTTTGGTCGTTAACGTAGATCCGGGTAACCGAATTTATGTTCGTGACATTCGCTTCACGGGTAATAACTCAACCAAAGATGAAGTCCTTCGTCGTGAAATGCGTCAGATGGAAGGCAGTTGGTTGAACTCGAAATCGATTGAAACGGGTAAAACTCGTCTAAATCGGTTGGGCTACTTTGAAAATGTTGAAGTACAGACGGTTCGAGTTCCTGGTAGTGATGATCAAGTTGACCTAGTTTACTCTGTCAAAGAAGCAAACTCTGGTAGCGTTAACTTCGGTGTTGGCTACGGCACAGAATCGGGTGTGAGCTTCCAGGTTGGCCTGCAACAAGATAACTTCATTGGTAGTGGTAACCGTGTTGGTATCAACGCGATGATGAATGACTACCAGAAAAACATCAGTCTTGATTACCGTGATCCGTACTGGAACTTAGACGGTGTAAGCTTGGGTGGTAAGGTTTTCTATAACGAATTTGAAGCGAAAGAAGCCAATATCGTTGACTATACCAACGAAAGCTATGGCGCGAGCTTAACGTGGGGCTTCCCATTCGATGAGTTGAACCGTTTTGAATTCGGTGTCGGTTATACGCACAACAAGATCGGTAACTTATCGCCTTACTTGCAGGTAGAGCAGTTCTTACGAGCACAAGCAGACAACATTGATTCTAGTGGAGCGTTGAACACAAACGACTTCGACTTCAATATCTCTTGGACACGTAATAACTTAAACCGTGGCTACTTCCCAACGGCAGGTAACCATCAGCGTGCATTCTATAAAATGACCGTACCTGGCTCTGACGTTCAATACTTCAAAATGCAGTACGATGTTCGCCAGTATGTGCCATTGACTAAAAAGCACGAGTTTACCCTCTTGTTCCGTGGCCGCTTAGGTTACGGTAATGGTTACGGTCAAACGGATGGTAACGATAACTTGTTCCCATTCTACGAAAACTACTACGCAGGTGGCTTTACATCGCTTCGTGGCTTTGGCTCAAACTCTGTTGGTCCTAAAGCGGTTTACCGTGATACATCTGGTTCAAACAATGGCGCAGATACAGCAACAGATGACTCTGTTGGTGGTAACGCCGTAGCGCTAGCAAGTGTTGAGTTGATTGTCCCAACACCATTTGCATCAGAAGAAGTACAAAACCAAATTCGTACCAGTATCTTCTTTGATATGGCAAGTGTTTGGGATACGGAGTTTGACTACCGCGATTCAGGTGCGGAATATGGTGACCGTTACTACTACGATTACTCAGACCCAACCAACTACCGCTCTTCTTACGGTGCGGCGTTGCAGTGGATGTCTCCAATGGGGCCACTAGTATTCTCACTAGCGAAACCAATTAAGAAATTTGATGGCGATGATGAAGAGTTCTTCACATTCACTATCGGTAGAACTTTCTAAAGAGGAAAATATTTTGAATAAAATGATCAAAGCGGCTGGGATTGGCCTTCTTGTACTGAGCTCTTCAATGTTTGCAAATGCGGCAGAAGCTGCACAGAAAATTGCTTACGTAAATACAGCTCAAGTTTTTCAAGCTCTTCCTCAACGTGAAGTTGTACTACAAAAAATGCAGAAAGACTTCAAAAGCAAAGCTGATGAACTGAAGTCAATCCAAGCACAAGCTAAAACAAAGATTGAGAAGCTACAACGTGACGGCGAGCTTTTGGGTCAAGACGAAGTTGAAAAGCTACGTATCGATATCGCGAAGCTCGACAGCGAGTACAAAGTGAAAGCACAAGCACTTGAAAAAGCAAGTGCGCGTCGTGAAGCTGAAGAAAAAGCGAAGCTTTTCAAAACGATTCAAGATGCAGTTAAGAAAGTCGCAGACAAAAATGGTTACGATCTTGTGATTGATATCTCTGCTTTGCAGTACGGCAAGCCAGAATACAATATCTCTGAAGACGTAATTAAAGCTCTAAAATAAGAAGTTATGAAGACATTAACATTAGCCGAATTGGCGACAATTACCGGGGGTGAGCTGTTTGGTGACGAGTCTCTCGTTGTAAGCCGTGTTGCTCCAATGGATAAAGCACAAGAAGGTGACGTAACCTTCTTGTCTAACCCAAAATACGCAAAACACCTTTCTGAGTGCCAAGCTACCGTTGTTATGGTAAAGGCTGAGCATAAAGATCAATGCGTTGGAAATGCGCTAGTGGTTTCAGACCCTTATGTCGCATTTGCTCGTGTGGTCCAAGCGATGGATACCACACCAAAACCGGCAGACGATATTGCACCAAGTGCTGTGATTGCCGCTGACGTTAAGATGGGTGAGAACGTTACAATCGGCGCTAACGCTGTGATTGAAACGGGCGTGGAACTCGGCGACAACGTAAGTGTTGGTGCTGGTTGTTTTATCGGTAAGAACGCCAAGCTAGGGAATAACACCAAGCTTTGGGCTAATGTCACTATCTACCATGAAGTGTCATTGGGTGATTACTGTCTCGTTCAATCGGGTACCGTCATTGGCTCTGATGGCTTCGGTTACGCGAATGACAAAGGCGAGTGGATTAAAATTCCTCAGCTTGGTTCAGTGCGTATCGGTAACCGCGTTGAGATTGGTGCTTGTACTACGATTGACCGCGGTGCACTCGAAGATACTATCATTGAAGACAATGTCATTCTGGATAACCAACTTCAAATCGCGCACAACGTGCAGATCGGATATGGTACCGTGATGCCTGGTGGTACTATTGTCGCGGGCAGTACAAAAATTGGTAAGTACTGCCAGATTGGCGGCGCGTCTGTTCTGAATGGCCATATCACTATCGCAGATGGTGTGGCGATTACAGGTATGGGCATGGTAATGCGCAGTATCGAAGAAAAAGGCCTTTACTCATCAGGTATTCCACTACAAACGAACAGAGAGTGGCGTAAAACTGCAACTCGAGTTCACCGTATTGATGAGATGAATAAGCGCCTGAAAGCGGTTGAAAAACAGCTGGAACAGAAAGAAGAAATTTAGAACAAGTTATCTTTCGCTCTGTATTTAACGTGAAAGCTAACAGGCTCTAGTTCCATATTCTGTACGAAGACTCGCGAAATGCGGGTCTTTTTCTTCTATAATGACGCGCTCTAAGTAGATTTAACTCCAAGATGGTGCGTATTTTGCTAGTATATTGCAAAGCGATTCGGCTTTACGACCTGTTGCCACGTTTGCCATCTTGGCGGCAAAAAATTGATATAGGAAGACGACTTTGACTACTGAAAAGAAAACGATGAACATCTCTGAAATTCAAGAGCTACTACCTCATCGCTACCCATTCTTATTGATCGACCGAGTGATAGACTTCCAAGAAGAGAAGTACCTTCACGCGATTAAAAACGTGTCGGTTAACGAACCTCAGTTCACAGGTCACTTTCCTCAACTACCAGTATTCCCAGGTGTTTTGATTTTAGAAGCAATGGCTCAGGCAACAGGCTTACTTGCATTTAAATCATTTGGTGCACCAACAGAAAATGAACTGTACTACTTTGCAAGCGTAGACGGCGCGAAATTCCGTAAACCAGTGGTTCCGGGCGACCAATTGGTTATTGAGGTAGAATTTCTGAAAGAACGTCGCGGCATTGCTGCATTTAGCGGTGTAGCAAAAGTTGACGGCGAAGTGGTATGTTCTGCAGAACTGAAGTGTGCTCGTCGAGAGTTTTAATATGATTCATGAAACCGCTAAAATCCACCCGGCAGCGGTGGTAGAAGAGGGCGCCAAAATTGGTGCTAACGTAACAGTAGGTCCTTTTACGTACATCACCTCTACGGTTGAAATTGGTGAAGGCACAGAAGTGATGTCTCACGTTGTGATCAAAGGTCACACAACTATTGGCAAAGATAACCGTATTTTCCCACATGCTGTCATTGGTGAAGAAAACCAAGACAAAAAATACGGTGGTGAAGACACAACTGTGGTTATCGGTGACCGTAACGTCATTCGTGAAGCGGTCCAAGTTCACCGCGGCACAGTGCAAGACAAAGCAACCACGATCATTGGTGATGACAACTTATTGTGTGTGAATGCACACGTTGCGCATGATGTTGTTATTGGTAACCACACTCATATCGGTAATAACTCTATTCTTGGTGGTCACGTTACTGTTGATGATTATGCCGGTGTGATGGCACTGTCTGCGATTCATCCGTTTTGTACAGTGGGCGCTTACGCGTACATTGGCGGCTGTTCAGCAGTGGTGCAAGATGTCCCAGCTTACGTACTCGCGCAAGGTAACCACGCCACACCTTTCGGCTTGAACCTTGTTGGCTTGAAGCGTAATGGCTTTGAGAAACCAGAGATTCGTGCGCTACAAAAAGCGTATAAAGAAATCTACCGTTCAGGTAAGACGCTAGAAGAAGTGAAGCCTATTCTAGCTGAAATGGCTCAAGAGTGGCCAGCAGTGAAGCGTTTCTCAGATATTCTGGAAACGACGGAACGTGGCATTATTCGTTAATTGGCGAATGAACCAATAAATAAAAAGATCGTGACCGAATTTGAGGTTACGATCTTTTTGTGTTTTATGGATAAGGCAAACCGTTATCCATAGCGCACAGGAAAAATAGCGAAGTAGATATGGAAAGACCATTACGTATTGGCATCATTGCCGGAGAATTGTCTGGCGATACGCTAGGTGAAGGCTTTATCAAAGCAGTAAAGCAGCAATATCCAGACGCAGAGTTCGTAGGCATTGGCGGTCCGAAAATGATAGCCCAAGGTTGCGAGTCTCTGTTTGATATGGAAGAGCTTGCGGTGATGGGATTAGTCGAGGTTTTAGGCCGCTTACCGAGACTTCTTAAAGTGAAAGCTGAGCTCGTTCAGTATTTTACTCAGAATCCGCCTGATGTTTTCATAGGGATCGATGCTCCTGACTTCAACTTACGCTTGGAGCTTGACCTCAAGCAAGCGGGCATTAAAACCGTTCATTACGTGAGTCCGTCTGTTTGGGCTTGGCGTCAGAAGCGCATCTTTAAAATAGAAGCGGCAACGAACTTGGTGCTAGCATTTCTTCCGTTTGAGAAAGCATTCTACGACAAATTTAATGTACCTTGCGAGTTCATTGGTCATACCTTGGCTGATGCCATCCCACTAGAATCAGAACAAGCGCCTGCACGTGAGTTGCTTGGTTTAGAACAAGATAAAAAGTGGCTTGCTGCCCTGCCAGGCAGTCGTGGTAGCGAGTTAAAAATGCTCTCAGAGCCATTTATTGAAACCTGCAAGTTACTCCATAAAAAATTTCCAGAGCTGGGGTTTGTTGTCGCGCTTGTTAATCAAAAACGCCGTGAGCAGTTTGAACATGCATGGAAAGAGCTAGCGCCAGAGTTGGACTTCAAGTTAGTTGATGATACCGCACGCAACGTCATCACCGCATCCGATGCCGTGATGTTGGCCTCCGGTACCGTAGCGTTGGAGTGTATGCTTCTCAAGCGTCCAATGGTGGTGGGTTATCGTGTGAATGCATTTACTGCTTTTTTAGCTAAACGTCTATTGAAAACGAAGTATGTGTCATTGCCGAATATCTTGGCGGATGATGAGCTCGTCAAAGAATATCTACAAGATGAGTGCACACCAGAAAATTTGTTTACTGAGGTTTCTCGCTTATTGGAAAGCGACAATAAACCGATGTTAGATAAGTTTACGGAAATGCATCATTGGATTCGTAAAGATGCGGACCAACAAGCCGCAAACGCGGTTCTAAAACTGATTGAGAAATAGAGATTTATCATGGCTGTTAAACCAAAAGCGACCAAAACCAAAGTTGAACTCCCTCCGTTTGAATATCCGCAAGGTTATCAGCTTGTGGCCGGAGTCGACGAGGTAGGACGTGGCCCTTTGGTAGGAGACGTCGTCACCGCTGCGGTTATCCTTGATCCTAACAATCCTATTGAAGGGTTGAACGATTCGAAAAAATTGACCGAAAAGAAACGTATGGCGCTGCTTCCTGAAATCAAAGAAAAAGCATTGGCGTGGGCGGTCGGGCGTTGTTCTCCTGAAGAAATCGATCAACTAAATATTTTGCAGGCGACTATGGTTGCGATGCAGCGTGCAGTGGCGGGGTTACAGGTTCAACCTGATTTGGTGTTGATTGATGGTAACCGTTGTCCGGAGCTGCCTATGGATACTCAAGCTGTAGTAAAAGGCGATCTACGTGTTGCCGAAATCAGTGCGGCTTCAATTATTGCCAAAGTCGTGCGTGACCAAGAGATGGAAGAGTTGGATAAACTTCATCCACAATTTGGCTTCGCGAAGCACAAAGGTTACCCAACTAAAGCGCACTTTGAAGCGATTGAGCAACACGGAGTGATCAGTGAACACCGCAAGAGTTTCAAGCCAGTAAAAAAAGCGTTAGGCATAGAATAATCAAACGATCTAATTGGTGTTATAAACCCAACCTCTTTAGGTTAGAATCCCCAACAAAATAGAGTTACACGGTACCTGTTAATGTCAGATCCCAAATTCATCCACCTGCGTGTTCATAGTGACTTCTCGATGGTGGATGGCCTCAACAAAGTTCCGCCAATCGTAAAGAAAGTTGCTGAGCTCGGTATGCCCGCAATGGCGTTGACCGACTTTACCAACCTATGTGGTTTGGTGAAGTTTTACGGTGCGGCGCATGGCAGTGGTGTTAAACCGATCATTGGTGCTGACTTTAAAATGCAGTCGGACGAGTTTGGTGAAGAGCTGACACAAGTGACTTTGCTTGCGGCGGATAATGTAGGTTATAAGAACCTGACGTTATTGATATCAAAAGCGTACTTACGTGGACATGTTCAACACCACCCAGTGATTGATAAAGCCTGGTTGGCTGAAATGTCTGAAGGCTTGATTGTATTATCCGGCGGTAAAAGCGGGGAAATTGGTCGCGGCCTTTTGAAAGGCAACCGTCAAATAGTGCAGGGGTGTGTTGATTTTTATAAACAGCATTTTCCAGATCGCTTTTATCTTGAGCTACTTCGTACCGGTCGTCCAGATGAAGAAACTTATCTTCACTTTGCGGTTGAATTGGCAGAGCAGCAAGACTTGCCAGTAGTGGCGACCAATGAAGTTGTATTCCTGAGTCCAGACCTATTTGATGCTCATGAAATACGCGTAGCGATTCACGATGGTTACACATTAGAAGATCCGCGTAGGCCAAAAAACTACAGTCCGCAGCAATATCTTCGTACAGAAGAAGAAATGTGTGAGCTGTTTGCTGATATTCCTGAAGCGTTAGAAAACAGTGTCGAGATAGCGAAGCGTTGTAACGTGACTGTGCGCTTAGGTGAGTACTTCCTACCAGCTTTCCCAACCGAAGGGATGAAAGAGACTGAGTTCCTAGTCATGAAATCCCGAGAGGGGTTGGAAGAGCGTTTAGAGTTCCTATTTCCAGATGAGGAAGAGAGAAAACGTCGCCGCCCTGAATATGATGAACGTCTTCAGATAGAGCTAGATGTTATCAACCAAATGGGATTTCCTGGTTACTTCTTGATCGTAATGGAGTTCATCCAGTGGTCAAAAGATAATGGAATTCCTGTCGGTCCTGGACGTGGTTCCGGTGCTGGTTCTTTGGTGGCTTACGCACTAAAAATCACCGATCTGGATCCACTAGAATACGACTTGCTGTTCGAACGTTTCTTGAACCCAGAACGTGTTTCGATGCCCGATTTCGACGTCGATTTCTGTATGGATAAACGTGACCAGGTTATTGACCACGTTGCGGAAATGTACGGTCGTGACGCGGTGTCTCAGATCATCACGTTTGGTACCATGGCGGCAAAAGCGGTAATCCGTGACGTTGGCCGCGTATTGGGCCACCCATTTGGTTTTGTTGATCGTATTTCAAAGCTGATCCCGCCCGATCCAGGTATGACGCTAGATAAAGCGTTTAAAGCTGAACCTGCACTACCTGAATTGTATGAGGCCGATGAGGAAGTTAAAGAACTCATCGACATGTGTCATATTTTGGAAGGCTGTACGCGAAACGCCGGTAAACACGCTGGTGGTGTTGTAATTTCACCTACGACAATTACCGATTTTGCGCCAATTTATGCAGACGCTGAAGGTCACTTTCCGGTTACTCAATTTGATAAAAACGATGTTGAGACCGCTGGCCTAGTTAAGTTTGACTTCTTGGGTTTACGTACCTTAACCATTATTGACTGGGCGTTAGGACTGATTAACCCACGCCTAGAGCGAGAAGGGAAAGAACCGGTTCAAATTGAATCCATACCGTTAGAAGACCCTGCCTCTTTCCGTTTGTTGCAAAACTCTGAAACGACAGCAGTATTCCAGCTTGAATCTCGAGGCATGAAAGAGCTGATCAAACGACTTCAGCCAGACTGTTTCGAAGACATTATCGCATTGGTAGCACTCTTCCGTCCGGGTCCTTTGCAATCGGGCATGGTAGATAACTTTATCGACCGTAAACATGGTCGAGAAGCGATCTCTTATCCAGATGAAAAGTGGCAACACGAGTCGCTAAAAGAGACGCTTGATCCAACCTACGGCATCATCCTGTACCAAGAGCAGGTAATGCAGATTGCGCAGATCTTAGCGGGTTATACGCTAGGTGGTGCGGACATGCTCCGTCGTGCAATGGGTAAGAAAAAGCCAGAAGAGATGGCAAAACAACGTGCTATCTTTGAAGAAGGTGCGATAAAGAACGGTATCGATGGCGAGTTGGCGATGAAAATCTTCGACTTGGTAGAAAAGTTCGCCGGTTATGGTTTTAACAAATCGCACTCTGCTGCTTATGCATTGGTTTCTTATCAAACTCTTTGGCTGAAAACACATTATCCTGCCGAATTTATGGCTGCGGTAATGACAGCCGATATGGATAACACGGAAAAAGTCGTTGGCTTGGTCGATGAGTGTTTCCGTATGAAGCTTACCGTGCTGCCACCAGACATCAACTCTGGCCTATATCGCTTTAATGTTGATGAAAATGGCGCAATTGTTTACGGTATTGGTGCGATAAAAGGGGTTGGTGAGGGCCCTATCGATGCGATTCTTGAGGCGAGAAATAAAGGTGGTCACTTTAAAGACCTGTTTGATTTCTGTGCTCGAGTTGATCTAAAACGCGTCAATAAACGAGTGATAGAGAAGCTGATTTACGCGGGCGCGTTGGATCGACTAGGCCCACACCGCGCGGCGATGATGGCGTCACTCAATGATGCGGTAAAAGCAGCAAGTCAACATCACCAAGCTGAAGCGTTTGGTCAAACGGATATGTTTGGTGTGCTAACGGATGCGCCTGAAGAAGTAGAGCATAAGTATACGCAGGTTCCGCCTTGGCCAGAAAAAGTGTGGTTAGAGGGCGAGCGTGATACCCTAGGTCTATATTTGACAGGGCACCCAATTAACGCCTACGTAAAGGAACTAAACAAATACACCAGTTGTCGACTAAAAGACGCAACGCCCACTCGCCGTGATCAATCTGTCACGGTAGCCGGACTGGTTATTGCCGCTCGTGTAATGACGACCAAGCGTGGTACACGAATTGGTATTATGACACTGGATGACCGAAGTGGCCGCATGGAAGTGATGTTGTTCTCTGATGCGCTGGATCGATATGCTGAACTTCTCGAAAAAGACAGAATTTTGGTCGTTTCTGGACAGGTCAGCTTTGATGACTTCAACGGTGGCCTTAAAATGTCGGCGCGTGAAGTTATGGATCTCGGCAGTGCGCGCGAGAAATACGCTCGTGGTTTGTCGGTATCGATAGATGCAAATCAGATCAACGATCAGTTTTTTGAGCAGTTCAGCCGTATTTTAGAACCGCACAAAGCCGGAACCGTACCCGTCAATGTATACTACCAGCGTGCCGACGCCAGAGCGCGGTTAACATTGGGCACCGAGTGGCGAGTTACGCCAAGTGATACATTACTCGACGATTTAAAACAGTTGCTTGGCAAAAGCCAGGTAGAACTCGAATTTAACTAAAAATTCAGCGCAATATGTTAGACGCTGAGTAAACAAGGATTCATAGATGAGCCTAAACTTTCTTGAATTTGAAAAGCCAATTGCAGAACTAGAAGCGAAAATTGAAGCATTACGTGATGTCTCTCGTCACGGTGGTGATTCTGCGATTGACCTGGATAAAGAAATCGAACAGCTTGAGAAGAAAAGCTTAGAACTGAAGAAAAAAACCTTCAGTGACCTAGGCGCATGGGAAACAGCTCAACTGGCTCGTCACCCACTACGTCCTTACACGCTGGATTACATCCAACACGCTTTTGAGGAGTTTGATGAATTAGCGGGTGACCGCGCGTTTGCAGACGACAAAGCGATTGTGGGTGGCATGGCTCGCCTTGAAGGCCGCCCTGTGATGATCATTGGTCACCAAAAAGGTCGTGAGACCAAAGAAAAGGTGAAACGTAACTTTGGTATGCCGAAACCAGAAGGCTACCGTAAGGCTCTACGCTTGATGGAAATGGCAGAGCGTTTCAACATGCCGATCATCACATTTATTGACACGGCTGGCGCATACCCAGGTGTGGGCGCAGAAGAACGTGGTCAATCTGAAGCTATCGCGAAAAACCTAAAAGTGATGTCTGGTCTTAAAGTACCAGTAATCTGTAACGTTGTCGGTGAAGGCGGTTCTGGTGGTGCACTAGCAATCGGTGTAGGCGACTACGTGAACATGCTTCAGTACTCTACGTACTCAGTAATTTCTCCTGAGGGTTGTGCTTCAATCTTATGGCGTGATTCAGACAAAGCGCCACAAGCGGCAGAGGCAATGGGTCTAACTGCTCCGCGTCTTAAAGAGCTTGAACTGATCGACGAAATCATTGAAGAGCCACTAGGCGGCGCTCATCGCGATCATGTTCAAATGGCAGCGAATATGAAAGCGACACTACTTCGTCAGCTAGAAGATCTAGAACAACTGGATGAAGAGACGCTACGTGAGCGTCGTTACCAGCGTCTAATGAGCTACGGTTACTGTTAATTTCGGTGATTGCTATTAAGCGTTAGCTGATATCTCAAGTGATAACAGTTAAAATAGAAAGGGTTGGATGAGAGTCCAGCCCTTTTTTTGTACCTATCGGATCGCTTATGGAATCGCTTTACCCGCATTTTGTTCAAGTTCTCGGCCGCTACTATCAATTAGGCACTAAGGTTGTCTTGGCGTTTAGCGGAGGAGTGGATTCACGTCTTTTACTCGAATTACTCAGTCGCTACCAACAAGCGCACCCTGTAGAGTGTCACGCTGTGTATGTGCACCATGGTTTAAGCTCGAATGCCGATAATTGGGCCGATAAATGCTTACTTTGGGCACAACAAGTGGGGATATCGTGCTCGATCGAGCGAGTGAGCTTAGACATCAGCAATGGTGAAAGTATTGAACTTCTTGCTCGTGAAGCTCGCTACCAAGCCTTAACTAAGTACATTCAAGAAGGCGATATACTGTTGACTGGTCAACATGCCGACGATCAAATAGAGACTTTTCTCCTTGCGCTTAAGCGCGGCAGCGGGCCTAAAGGGTTATCTTCGATGGCGGAGAGTATGCCGTTTTCTTGCGGATCTCTAGTTCGACCATTGCTTACTATCAAGCGGAAGACCATCGAAGAAGCCGCTACTAAATTAGGCTTGGAGTGGGTGGAAGACGAAAGCAATCAAGATACCCGTTATGATCGTAACTTTCTTCGTCATTGTGTTATTCCTGAATTGTCTGGTCGCTGGCCGAGTATCCATCAAGCGGTTCAGCGCAGTGCAAGTTTATGTGCTCAACAAGAAGCGCTATTGGATGAACTATTGAGCGCGGTGTTTGAACGCGCTTTACAAACGGATCTAAGTTTGAGTATTGAAGAACTGGCTAAGCACAGTGGATTAGCGCGTGCGCGCTTGATTCGTATGTGGCTGGCTAAGCTTAATACTAGTATGCCGACTCAGGTACAACTCAATCTTATCTGGAATGAAGTCGCATTAGCTCAGCAAGATGCCAACCCCAAACTACAACTTAAACAAGGTGAAGTGCGCCGTTTTCGAAATCGTCTCTATTGGGTAACGGAAATCGCTGACGTCACTGAGTGGCAAAGTACGATTCAAGTCGATACCGTTTTATCGCTTCCAGAGCGGCTAGGGGAGCTGACCTTAACGACGAGTTCTAGCAACGCAACGATTGCGCTTCCGAGTCAGCCAGAATTGCTTCGCGTGACCTTTAATCCGGAAGGCTTATCAGCGCATCCAACCACGCGTAATCACAGTCGAAAACTGAAGAAGTTGTTCCAAGAATACAATGTGCCAAGCTGGCTGCGTCGTCAAATTCCGATTTTGATGTATCAAGACCGAGTCGTTGCTGTGGCAGATCTGTTCGTTGATCAGGCGTTTAATGGTCAAGATTGTGAACTTATTTGGCGCAGGTAATGAAAATTCATGCCACAATGTCGATTATAAAATATAAAAATCCTTAAATAATAATTGATTAGGTGAAGCAATGAAGAAAACAATCATGGGCGCAATGGTGGCGCTAACCATGTTCAGTGGGCAAGCTCTAGCTGCGGGAGATGCTGCAGCAGGTCAAGCAAAGTCGGGAGTATGCGCTGCGTGTCATGGCGCTGATGGTATTGCTGTCATTCCGGGTTACCCAAATCTGAAAGGGCAAAATGAGCAATATATTATCAGTTCAATTAAAGCTTATAAAAATAAAGAGCGAACAGGTGGACTTGCTGCTGTGATGCAAGCTCAAGCTTCATTGTTGTCTGATGAAGACATCGCTAACCTAGCGGCTTACTACGCAAGTTTGAAGTAAACGTGAGCCTGAAGTAAAGCTTGGACGATTGGGCATTGAGCAGTCCTCATTGGGTTTTATCAACTCACGATATTCGCTATGTTAATTTGCTCAGCCTGGATTTTCGCTGGTGGAGCAGAGACAAACATTGAATGTTGCGAAACGCTAAACGATAATAAGCGCAATCGATTGAAGCTTAAGGGATGAACATGAAAAAAATTGAAGCGATTATCAAGCCATTTAAACTGGATGATGTTCGAGAAGCGCTAGCTGAAGTTGGCATTACAGGGATGACCGTCTCTGAAGTGAAAGGTTTTGGTCGCCAAAAAGGTCACACAGAGCTTTACCGTGGTGCAGAGTATATGGTGGACTTTCTACCTAAAGTGAAGCTCGAAATCGTTGTAACGGAAGATGTGGCTGATAAATGCGTAGAGACAATCATTGAAACCGCGCAAACTGGTAAGATTGGTGATGGTAAAATATTCGTCACTGATATTGAGCGTGTGGTTCGTATTCGTACTGGTGAAGAAGACGAAGACGCGATCTAAGGTTTCTTGTCACCTGTTTCGTATTTATTATGCTAAAAGGGAGCCAAGTGGCTCCTTTTTTGTTGTTTGCTTATTAGTGAAATCATTTAACCCGAGATTGGTTGTTCTAGATTTCGGGTGCCTACATTCAGGTTTGTCGTATGTTTAAGCGTTTTTTTCTGGCGTTAGCTTTTCTTATTATGGCGGTATTGGTCGGCTTCCAGGTTATTTTCACCGTACCAGATCAGCCGCAAATCATTACTCAAACAGGCTCAGAGTTGACGCAGGATATTAGGTGTATCGAATTTAGCGGCTCAAAAGCTCTGGATCAGGGCGGTGAAATCAATGTACTTGTCTGGAATATCTACAAACAGAACCGAACGAATTGGCAAAGTGCACTCAATGAATTCTCTGCTGATAAGCAGCTGCTGTTATTGCAAGAAGCCAGCATGACACCATCATTTAAACAGTGGTTGGTGGATGGTCGCTGGGTTAGTAATCAAGTGAGTGCTTTTAAGGCGCTGGGTAGCGGTGCCGGTGTAATTAGTATTGCTCAAGGGCAACCAGAAAAAGCCTGCGCTTACACCTCTAAAGAGCCGTGGCTTCGCTTACCTAAGTCTGCATTATATAGCCAGTATCACTTGAGTAATGGCGAGAAACTCGCAGTGGTGAATGTACATGCGATTAACTTCACCGTAGGTACAAAAGAGTATATATCTCAGTTAACGGCGCTTGAAATGCTTTTAAAGCATCATGTGGGGCCAATTCTATTTGCTGGAGACTTCAATAGCTGGAGTAAATCTCGCGTTAATGCGATGAGGCAGGCCTTAAAGGCTGCGGACTTACAAGAGGTGACGTTCTTGCCGGATCATCGAGTCCAATTTATAACAGGGTTACCACTGGACCATGTGTTTTACCGAGGTCTGACGCTTAAGTACGCAAAAGCGCCGCAGAGCGACGCTTCCGATCATAACCCATTGTTATTGTCATTTACGTTAAATGACTAGCTTAGGTTACCACAATATAAAGTGCCCAAATAACGTAGAAGAATACCCATGGCAGGCTTGCAATCACCAAAGCTTGGCCACGTTCAAACTCCGTCCACGTCAGTACAACGCCGTAGCCGAGCACAATGTACCAAGGCAGAAGCAAAGGTAACGAGCTAGCGAAATGAGACCATTCGTTAGTAAGAGGCAGCTTTAATAGACCATTGAGGCTATTTAAATCGGCAGCGTAAGTCATTACCTGACCATGCTTGAGTAGCAAGCTCGCGTAACTTGCTACATCGCCCAATACTGCTGGGAATAAGATAGCACACGATGCGGCAAACCATTTCCAGTAACCGTATTGTTGTTTGCTTGCCTTTGTTGCAAGAAAGAACCAAAGCGCGAGCAATAGTAAGGTGGCAAAGCGGTTGAATACATCATTGATGATCGCGCTTGCCATTAGCGTGTTTGGTTCTAATAGCTCAATCTGCTTCGGGTCGATTTGCTGAAATTGCGCAGCAAGTTGGTCACTGAGCCACGTGAAATCGACATTCGAAAAGTAAGCACCCCAGAATAAAAACGGACTAAGCATCAGGAAGATGAACGGTTGCCATCCCCATCCACCGCGTTGATAAAGCGCGAGAAAACAAGATGTTGGAGAACGAAAAATGTCCAACAGCATCACAAGTGGATTGCTTGATGGGTTCATACACTTACCTTCGTTACGTCAACGTACAACTTAAGCTTTTGACCTGGTTGTAAGTATTTTTTCTTGTGTAGCGAGTTCCATTTCACGATGTCGTTCGTTTTTACTTTGAACTTGCTTGCAATGCCGCTAATGGTGTCGCCAGAGCGAACGTTGTAGAAAACGGTACGGATCACAGAACCTTTGTCTGAGTCCTTCCATATCACTAGCTTTTGACCCACACGCAATGGATCTTTAGGGCTCATACCATTCCATTTAGCTAACGATTTATACGACACTTTATTGTTACGTGCGATTGACCACAAACTTTCTCCAGACTGAACGACATGGGTGAGCTTGAGTTGACCACGAGCACGAGATTGAGTCTTGTTTAATCGGTTTTGTGCCGTTAATGCGTATTTTGCATCGTCTTTTGTTGATGTCGGAATCAACAGGTATTGACCAATACGAATATTGTTATTCGATAGGCCGTTGGCACGTCGAATGACTTTCGTGGTTGTGCCGTATTTATTAGCTAGCACGCTTAAAGAGTCGCCAGATTTCACCTTGTAGCGAGCGACCTTCATCCCTTTACCGCGATTTTTCTCCACCTTGGTGAGAAAAGTCTCTTTTTTCTCTACGGGAATCAAAAGTTGGTGCGGCCCCTCAGGCGCTGTCGACCACTGGTTGTATGCTGGGTTGTAACTCTGCAACTCTTTTACGCTAATGCCGGCATAATCTGCGGCAATAGCCAGATCTAACTGCTCTTCTGGATCAACAAGCGTTAGAACAGGCTTGTTTGGAATTGCAGGAATATTAAGTCCGTACTTGTCTTGGTTTGCGATAACGTCAGCCAAGGCCAATAGCTTAGGAACGTAACTGCTGGTCTCTTTTGGTAAGTCTAATGAGAAGAAATCGATAGGTTTACCGAGCTTTTTATTCTTACGAATTGCGCTAGAAACTCGGCCTCCACCGCTGTTATAAGCGGCGATTGCATGTTCCCAGTTACCATCAAAACGCTCGTTTAGTTGTACTAGGTAGTCCAGCGCTGCATCCGTTGCTGCTGCCACATCTCTGCGACCGTCATACCAGTAGTTTTGCTCTAATCCCATCATTTTTCCGGTGCCTGGGACAAATTGCCACAACCCAGCCGCGCTACCATGTGAGTAGGCAAAGGCATCGAATGAACTTTCCACTACAGGAAGTAATGCAAGCTCCATTGGGAGTCCGCGCTCTTCGATACGTTTTGTGATCATGTATAGAAAAGGAGTCGCACGCTTAGATACCGTGTAAAGGTGATTTGGGTGCTTTAAATACCACGTACGGTAGTAGTCCACTTTCTTGTGGTTTGGGATATCCATGTCCAGCTGCATGGCGATACGTTGCCACACATCTTCTTGTTCTTGGGGGGAGAGAACTTTAGGCGCGTCGTTAGCGGATTTTTTTGCTAGTGACGATTTATTGCCCGGTTGAGCTTTTACTGCATTTTGCTTTGCAGTCTGCTCAGATTTATTGGTTTCTGGTGTAGAAGACGTTGAATCTGACTGAGTCAATTGACAGCCAGATAATAACAACGCCAACGCCCAAGTATACTTCAAACGCATGGATTCAGCCTATTTAGGGCCTGTTTATCTTCACCTGCCTGTCGCGCAACGTAATGTGCGTGGCAGTCGCAAGATAATAGACATCTTTTAAACACTAACTAATTTATAGAGGCAAAGAGCTTCTAATTATGCAATGGGGAGAAATTCAAATAGATTTATATCAACCCCAAACGTAAGAGAAGCGCCAGTGGCGCTTCTCGAAAAATCAGCCCCTGATAATACTGGGGTCTTGCAAACTTACAAGCAGAAAATGGTTAAAATTCGTTCTTCCACTCGCGTAAAGCAGTAAAAACCGAGCATGGATCGCTATTTTTAATGCGACTAGCAACAGATTGAACCACGTCAGGGTTAGAGGTTCGCAAGAACGGATTAATCCACTTTTCTTTGCGTATTGTTGTTGGAAGTGTCGGAATGTTGAGTGCTCGCAGTCGGTTTACATCGTCGCGATATTGGCGAAGTTGCTCATTGTCAGGTTCAACCGCTAGAGCAAACGCCACGTTACTCGCCGTGTATTCATGTGCGCAGAAGACTTGAGTTTCTTCTGGTAGAGACGTTAGTTTACTCAGTGATTCAAACATTTGCTCAGGCGTACCTTCAAAAATACGACCACAGCCAGCGGAAAAGAGCACATCACCGCAAAACAGTTTTCCGTCTCCAACGTAACCGATATGGCCCAAAGTATGACCGGGTAACCCAAGTACTAAGAAAATCTCACCAAACAACTCTAGCTTGTCGCCTTCTTCCATTGGTGTCGTTAGGGTTGGAATTGGCTCTGATTTTGGGCCCACAACGGCGACGTTAGGAAATGCACGCACTAAGTCTGGAACGCCACCAATGTGATCGTTGTGGTGGTGCGTAATTAAAATCGCTTCTAAAGTTAATTCGTTAGCCTGCAGAAATTCTAATACTGGCTTCGCATCGCCCGGATCAACGACTGCGCAACGCTTATCGCTATTTTGTATCAGCCAGATGTAATTATCATTAAATGCGGGTATGCTTTTGATCTCTAACACGATTCGTTCTCCGTCACCCATTTTAGTCAGGTGGTTAATGAAACCAGCACTCAGCAACAAAACTATACCACACCCGTCGACTTGGTCAGCAATGAACAACGGTCCGTGGGTGCTTGAGTCAATCCAGACCCGACTTGATGAATGGTGTCCGAAACTCTTCGGTTACCATATGCTCAAACTGGGCGGGTTGAGCTGTGAGCTAACCAGCTGTAATTGTAACATTCAACACCAAGTCAACGTAGATATCCAGAACCCGTTGCATAATGTGATTGCAGATGGTTACGAATTACCCTTTTTGGAAAAAAGCTTTGATGTTGTGATTCTCGCTCATCAGCTCGACTATGCAAGCGATCCACACCGTTTGCTACGGGAAGTCGATAGAGTGATGATGGATGATGGTTATTTGATAATCACTGGATTTAACCCACTAAGTTTGACTGGATTAGCGAGTTTGCTTCCTTGGCGTAAACATAATTTGCCTTGGAGTGGACGAATGTTTACGTCGAACCGCATCAACGACTGGTTAGGGTTACTTAATTATCAAGTGATTCATTGCGATCGTTACGCGCTGTTTCCGATGAAGCGCTACCGCACGATGTGGACATGGTTGGAAAACAGTCTCGGTGATTGGGCGTCACCTGCAGGGAGTTTGTATTACATTGTGGCACGGAAACGAACATACCCTCTCAAGCCTATCAAACCGCATTGGCGTTTGAAGAAAAAGCTCACACCACTAGGGGTGATGAATCGAGAGGGCAATACTATGAGGAAAGAATCTCGTTAAGAGGGTTGGTAACCAGTATCTTCCTCGGTTGGGTTTTCTGCGGCGGTACGGGCTAGCTCATCACAAATTTCATTCTCACGATGACCAGCGTGGCCTTTTACCCAGTGCCATTCAACTTGATGGCGTGCGGCTTCTTTGTCTAGAGCTTGCCATAGATCGGCATTCTTCACGGGTTTTTTATCCGCTGTTTTCCAGCCACGCTTCTTCCAGTTATGGATCCACTGAGTAATACCTTGGCGCACATATTGACTGTCAGTCGTTAAAGTGACTTTGCAAGGTTGTTTTAACGTCTGTAGCGCGACGACAGCCGCCAACATTTCCATGCGGTTGTTGGTGGTTAACGTGTAGCCTTTGGAAAGCGTCTTTTCTACGTCTTTGTAACGCAATACAATGCCGTAACCACCTGGTCCTGGGTTACCTAAACAAGAACCGTCAGTGAAAATCTCAACGTGTTTGGTCATATTTTTTGGTACTATTAGCCGAAACATTTAATAAAGCATAGTCTGACATACATAACCTTATGAATACCAGCAGCAATTCTGAATATAACCGCATTGTCGTTCTCGATACCGAAACCACAGGTATGAACCGCGAGGGTGGTCCTCACTACATGGGACACCGCATTATTGAAATCGGTGCCGTGGAGATCATCAACCGTAAGCTGACTGGTCGTCACTTCCACGTCTATTTAAAACCCGATCGTGAAATCCAACCAGAAGCGGTTGAAGTTCACGGTATTACGGATGAATTCTTGGTTGATAAGCCGGAATACGCGAGCGTGCACCAAGAGTTTCTTGAGTTTATTAAAGGCGCCGAACTTGTTGCCCACAATGCGCCCTTCGATACCGGCTTTATGGATTACGAGTTTGGCATGCTCGATCCTAACATCGGCAAAACGGACGACTACTGCAAGGTGACCGATACCCTTGCTATGGCGAAGAAAATCTTCCCTGGTAAGCGAAACAACCTTGATATCTTATGTGAACGTTACGGTATTGATAACTCGCACCGTACACTCCACGGAGCTTTGCTTGATGCGGAGATTCTAGCCGACGTTTACCTCTTTATGACGGGTGGTCAAACGAGTCTAGAATTTAACGCGAATAAACAAGAGGGTGGGGTAGAAACCATTCGTCGTATTGAAGGAAGAAAAGCGCTAAAGGTTTTGCGCGCAAGTGCCGATGAACTAGAAGCTCACCAAAAAAGATTAGAGTTGGTGAACGACTGTATTTGGCATCAATAGGAGAAGCTATGTTGAGGGCTTTGTTGGTCGCGTTTTTAGCGATATGGAGTAGTCTCTCGAGTGCTGCTAGTGAATCTACAATGTCTTTGTTAGACAATCGCTTTCGAGTTGATCCAACCATCGAGCAGATCACGTTTTTGGTTTATCGTGAGCAAAGTTCTCAGCCAGTTGTTTTAGTCCGTCCTGACGGTAAAAAATACTATGCTTGGGGCTCTTACGACAATGTACGTTGGTATCAAGAAGCCTCACTCGATATTATTTCCGTTGATAACCCGATGCCAGGTCCATGGCAGGCTGTGGGGAAAGTTACGCCTAAAAATAACATCCGCTTAATTTCTCACCTAAAGCTCAGTACGGACCTGTTCCCAAACCGATTATATAATGGGGAAGCGCTTAAGTTTACAGCTCGCCTGACCTCCGACGGCAAACCTCTTGTACTGCGCGACTTCCTTGATCGCGTGAATCTGCGCGTGACATTTACCAAGTTTGTCGAAAATGAAGATGAGCTGATCAAAGAAGCTCGTCCAGTGCCGATGGTTGTGGGTGAGTTTTCTGATGACGGCCGCGGCTTGGATGAAAAAGCAGGGGATGGTGTGTTTACGGTTCAGCTCCCAATAGACGTTGAGCCTGGTAAGTACCGCGCGCGCATCACGTCTGGCAATGGCGTATTCTTACGAGCGCAAGAACAAGTCATCTTGGTTTATCCGAACCCAATTTCTCGTACTTTTATTCAGGCTCGTAATCCCGATAAGCCACACCAATTAGTGGTGAGTGGCGAGCAAGGTATGATTGCACCAGGCTCTATTGCAGTCACAGTGAAAAAGGACGCTCCCGATGGTTTCATTAGTTACCGCCAAGGACAGGTCTCTAAAGATGGAATGAGAGTTACGTTGAACCTCAATAACGATGCTGAGCTTGGTAAGTACGCATGGCGCGGCGAGATCTTTGCCACTGATTTTGCAACCCAGCGTCCGTTGGTGTTTCCTATTCCAGAGCAAACCTTCAGTGTTGTTGATGAAGTTGATCTAGAAGCTGCTCGAATTGCAAAAGAAGCTGAATTAGCCGAGCAGCGCCGTATTGAAATGGAAAAGCAAATTATCGCTGAGCGGGAGGCTGAGCGTAAGCGCAGCATGATTATTATCGCGGTGGGTAACGTGATAATGCTGCTGATTGTGATCATTGCATGGATAGTCTGGCGCAAAATTAAAGCGAAGCGCGATGCCATGCCAGAGATGCAGTTAGAAGTGCCAAAGAAATAGTAGTAACACATAAAGCGAGAAACGGAGCCAATCGGCTCCGTTTTTTTCAGTTTAAGTTTGAGACAAAATTTGATATTTCTCATGGTCATTAATCATTTTATTTTAAAGTAACACCATGATTTAACGTTGATTAATCATAATAAAGCTCGCATGATACTCTTTACGTTTCGACTTGATTTTAGTGCGTATAGACGGAGTGAGTTATGACAATTGGAGAGTTAGGACTAGAACATTTACCACGACAAAAGGCCTTGGTTGAGTCAGCTTATGATGCCTTTTATTCTGAAAAAGACGTTGTTGCCGCGGTATTGCTTGGCTCCTTGTCATCAGGACAAGGTGACCGTATTTCGGACGCTGATGTTGTTGTATTTACTCAAAACAACTTCCATAAAGCCTCAGAGCCTTGCTTTACCCAGTTTGAAGCTAATAAAGACATTTTTTATCGCTTTGAGGGAGAGCACAACGAAAATGCGTGTTTCAAAAAATACATTTTTAATGACCTAACCAGTGCAGAGATTCATTGTTTAGATCTCTGTGACCCCTTCAAACTTTCTAAGCCATTTAAGACTTTATTTGATAAAGCTGATGTGATTGCGGGCATGGTTACTGATGAACCTGCGCCAAAGCATGAAGATTTCCCAGTTTATACCAGTGGTGATCAAGGCCTGATCTGGGAACTCTTTGATTGTATTAAGTGGTTGAGCAGAGATAACCATGAGCTTGCTAAGTCCTACTTGAAAAAACTCTCTGAGAAACTCTAATTTGAGAGTCATCTCCGTTCCTCCCACTGAAGTTAGTTAGGCGGTTAGGTTATGAAATACAAAAAGCGTCAGAAGTATAAATACACTCTCCATTCTGAAGAAAAGATTGAGACTCACATTTCAGTGAGTAACGCGTATGACAGCCCTTTTCTTAGTTTGTCCAAACAAGGCGTGTTAACGATTAAAAAGGGCTATGCATGGGATGGAGCGAGTGGGCCAGCGTTAGACACAAAAAACATTATGAAAGCTTCTTTAGTGCATGATGCTCTTTACCAACTCATGAGGGAAGAGGTGTTGCCACAAAGTGCTCGAAAGCATGCGGATACGTTGTTGAGAGAAACATGTTTAGAAAAAGGAATGTCTAGCTTCAGAGCAACTTATATCTATTATGGCGTCAGAGTTGTCGGTGGCTTCTTTTCTAGACCTGATACTTTGTGTGCTTAATGGGAACATCTTTCCAACGTTTAACTGTTTATTCATACAGTTTAGTTATGTAAGCTCCAAGGTGATACAAAGGAGTAGTACATAATGACAATAAGATATGAAGAGCATGTGCCAAGCCCGAAAGAATACTGTGATATGCGTGTCAAAGCCGGGCTATCACCCAAATCGTTGAAAGCTGCTGAAATTGGTCTACCCAATTCGTTATATGGCGTATCTGTTCGGGATGAAGGAAAGCTCATTGCAATGGGTCGGGTTGTTGGTGACGGGGCGTGTAACTTCGAAATTGTCGACGTTGCCGTTGATTCTGATTATCAAGGCAACGGTTTAGGTAGAAAAGTCATGGAATACATCGACGGTTATCTTTCTTCTGTTGCACTTGAAGGCTCTTACGTTTCTATGATTGCTGATGAACCAGTTTTTTACGAAAAGCTTGGTTATAGGCTGGTGGCTCCTAAAAGCCAAGGGATGACAAAAAAGTTTAAGCCAAAGGCGTAACACGTATTCAGCTGTGAAGATAAGCACTAGAAAACAGGAGTTTAATTTCCTGTTTTCTATATTAAATTTGTATTTAAGCCACTTCTGGAATTGGTTTGGGTGGCTGCTCTAAATCAGGCTCTTTTTGAACAGTAGGAATTTGTCCCTCACCCACAGCACTGATGTAACAGCCACTAAGTTTAATGGCAAGGTACATATCAGCTCGCAGTAAGATGCCTCCTTCACTGGTGCTGATACCAGTAAGCTCACACCATTGACGAAGACGTCGTTTCCTTCCTGCGAGGATTAAGCGTACGCCTCTCTTTTTCAAAGTATTGTGAATATCTGCCAGAGTGGCCATCACACTGAGATCCAAGTGAGTAAAGCTCGATACGGCGTCGATGACAACGCAACTTGCGTCTTTGTGATGCTCTGCCTGCTTTAACACTCTACGTTTAAAGTAAGGAGCATTGAAGTAAGTTAGCGGTGAGTTAAAGCGGTAAATCACCATTCCAGGAATAGGCGAAGCTTTTCCTGAGTCGTCGATGGTCCGAATGGTGCCTTTTTCATCCAAGCCAAGTAGCTGATCACTCGGCCGCATGACAATACGTAAAAATTGAAACAGCCCTAGCAATACCGCCAAAGTGATCCCCGGTATTACACCCACGATCAACACAGAAATAAAAGTAATGATGGCCAGATAAAATGCATCTTTGTCACGAGATTTTAATTTCCAAATTGCTTTAAGATCGAGCAGCGATAGGGACGCAATGATCAATACAACACCAAGTGAAGCGATAGGGATGAACTGTAAAGGCTCGTAAATAAATACCGCAATAATGGCAATGGTGATTGCGGCGACAATCGAAACTAATTGAGATTTACCGCCATTTGCATCATTGACGGCTGTGCGTGAGTCAGCGCCGCTTATCGCGAAACCTTGCGAAAACGCTGAGGCAATGTTGGCAAAACCCAACGCCTGAAACTCTTTATTAGCATCAATATCATAACCGTTTTTAGCCGCGAAACTGCGGGCGGTGAGCATCATGCTAACAAAACTGACAATCGCAAGGTTGAGCGCCGGGACCACTAGTTCACGGACTTCACCTAGCTCAAATTCCGGAGTTTGAAACTGAGGGAAGCCACCTTGAGTGAGTCCGACAACCGATACGCCCATCTCTTGTAAATGGAAAAACCAAACTGACGCCGTAGTTACGAGGATCGCCAGCATGGCAGCAGGCCAAGTTGGTCGGTAGCGTTTGGTGAGCAAATAAACGACAACTGTCACGATACTCAGAGTTACAGTAGGCCAATGAAGCTCGGTTAATCGTTGTGGAGCTTCCCATAAACGTTCCAGTAAATAACGTTGCTCGTATTTCAAACCGACTACTTTCGCAAACTGACCAACGATAATTGTGAGAGCAACACCGTTGAGTAGACCCAAAAGAATCGGACGAGAAAGGAAATCTGCAAACACCCCTAGCTTGAAACGACTTGCCAGTACACACCAAATCCCCGTCATCGCTGTCATGGTCATAACCAACTGCCAATGTTTTGTGGGGTCACCTGCGGCAAGTGGTGTCACAACAGCAGCAATCACTGCACAGGTTGCTGCATCGGGTCCGACAATGAGTTGTCGAGATGTGCCCATCATGGCGTAAACCAACATTGGCAGTACACACGAATACAGACCGACAATTGCGGATACACCAGTTAACTGTGCGTAAGCTATGGCAACTGGCAGTGCAACCGCGACAACAGAAAAGGCGGCTCTAAAGTCGTTAACAAACCATTCTTTTTGATAATGCTTAAGCTGAACAAGCCCTGGGAACCACTGTGCGAGTAATATTTTAGCCAACGGATTTACCATATATGTGAGTGAGTTACTTAAAGTATACACCGCTTAGTTGGAACGTCTGTGAGTTAGTTATCACTGGAAATCGGGGGAAAGATTGGAGTGCGTGGCTTTTATTGCGATTGCGCAGGGGCTTCGTGGTGTGAGGTGTTATGAATGCGATTCTGGAAGCAATAAAAAACGGGAGCTGATACTCCCGTTTGTGGTCTCAGATTCTAGAGTTACGCGACACTATCCATCTGAGGGTATAGCGGCTTTGCGGCAAGCAGTTCCGGCTCAAAATCGTCAACGTTGATTGTATCTAGACGATGCTGTTCCGCTTCTCTGAGTAGATCGGCTTCTTCTTGCGTGATAAAGCCTTGCTCTAGCCCTTCCTGAGCAATCATATCCAAACGTAAGAATGGGCGACGCTTACCTTGCGCTTTACATACTTTGTCAAACACAGGTTCAGCTTGAAGAATGACTGACAGCGCAAGCTCAATCTTACCTGCTGCGTTGTGCTCGGTTGGTTCAAGGTATTGACCGCGACCAATGCGCGAGCGCGTTGCACTTGGCGTTTGTAGAATACGAGCGACTTTGCTGTCTAGCTTGTCGCTTGGTGCTTTACGTACGCGGCCAAATGGCATGATTAACACGCGCAGTGCACGACCAATCACTTTGTTCGGGAAGTTCGCTAGGAACTCATCAACTGCCGCTTCAGTTTGCTTCAAGCTGTCTTGCAAGCCCCACTGTACTAATGGCAAATCTTCAACAGGACGGCCATCTTGCTCAAAGCGTTTCAACGTCGCAGAGCTCAAATATAGCTGGCTTAGAATGTCACCAAGACGCGCTGATAGACGCTCTTTACGCTTCAAAGAGCCACCTAGCACTGCCATTGAGATATCCGATAGCAGAGCAAGGTTTGCACTGTAACGGTTCAATTGTTGGTAGTAACGCTTGGTTGCATCTTTGGTTGGTGATGAAGAGCCCAGACCATCGCTCAAACCAAACCAGATACTGCGCACTAGGTTACTCATTGTAAAGCTCACGTGACCAGCAAGCGCTTTGTCAAATTTCTCGACAGCATTACTTGCTTCAGAATACGCCGCGTTCATTTCTTCAAGAACGTACGGATGGCAACGGATTGCGCCTTGGCCAAAGATGATCATTGAGCGTGTTAGAATGTTAGCACCCTCAACCGTTACCGCGATTGGCGCACCTTGGTAACCACGAGCTAGGAAGTTAGAAGGTCCCATACAGATACCTTTACCGCCTACGATGTCCATTGCATCGATGATGCTTTGCTGGCCGCGGTGCGTACAGTGATACTTCACGATAGCTGAGATTACTGATGGCTTTTCACCTAAGTCGATACCCGCAACGGTTAAGTTGCTTGCTGCATCCATCACGTAAGCATTACCACCCAAGCGTGCTAATGGTTCTTCAACTCCTTCCATATGGCCGATCGGCTGTTTGAACTGACGGCGAATACGTGAGTAAGCACCGGTTGCCATTGCCGCAGTTTTGATGCCACCTGTTGAGTTTGAAGGTAGCGTGATACCACGTCCAACCGACAGACACTCAACCAGCATACGCCAACCTTGGCCCGCCATTTTTTCGCCACCGATAATGAAATCGATAGGAACAAAGATGTCTTTACCGCGCGTTGGACCATTTTGGAATGGCACATTGAGTGGGAAGTGTCGGTTACCAATCTCAACACCTTTGACATCAGTTGGGATAAGCGCACAAGTGATGCCAAGATCTTCTTTGTCGCCTAGCAAACCTTCAGGATCGCGAAGTTTGAATGCTAAGCCTAGTACCGTTGCGACTGGCGCTAGGGTGATGTAGCGCTTGTTCCAAGTCAGGCGCATACCCAGTACTTCTTTTCCTTCCCATTCGCCTTTACAGACCACACCGTAATCTGGAATAGATCCAGCGTCAGAACCCGCTTCTGGACTTGTTAGGGCGAAACAAGGGATTTCCTTACCTTCAGCTAGACGCGGTAAGTAATGATTTTTCTGATCTTCAGTACCGTAGTGTTGCAGTAGCTCACCTGGGCCCAAAGAGTTAGGAACACCAACGGTAGACGATAGAACGCCAGAAACACCCGTTAGTTTTTGTAGTACTAGTGATTGCGCGTATGCTGAGAATTCCAGACCACCGTACTTTTTCTTAATGATCATGGCGAAGAACTTATGATCTTTCAGGTATTGCCAAACTTCTGGCGGTAAGTCCGCGAGTTCATGGGTCACTTGGAAATCACTCACCATGGCGCACACTTCATTCACAGGGCCGTCTAAAAAGGCTTGTTCTTCCGCACTTAACTTAGGTGCTTGAATTGCGTGTAGCTTTTGCCACTCTGGTTTGCCTTTAAATAGTTCGGCTTCCCACCAGACGGTACCTGCGTCTAACGCTTCTTTTTCGGTTTGAGACATAGCTGGCAGCACTTTCTTGAAAAGTACTAACGCTTTGCGGCTAATTAAAGACTGACGTACGCCAGGAACCGCGAGCACAGCTGCGGCGAGAACGTAAATAGCCCAACCAATAACGCCGACAGTACCAGCTACTGTAAGAGCCAGCATGGCTGCGGTGAGTAAGCTAATAGATTTCACGAGAGACATGCGGTGGTAGAGCGTAATGCCTAGCACGATCGCCATCGTGATGATTGAGAGCAAGATGTCCATATGTATTTTCCTTTTCAGACTTTATAAGTTTTGTACGTCTGTATGTTAGGTAAGAGGTCTAACCAGTTGGTTTAAGTGTAATCAAAATATTAAGGAAATGTAAAACATAAGATTGGATAAAAAGTGATCTAAGTAGAGTTAAAATTCTAAAGTTGAGATTTGAGTGATGGTTTCATGAGCAAGTTGACAAGTTTATTACCATCACTAATCTAAATCTGTTGGTTCACTATCGACACTAATTCTCGTTTGTGGGTAAACTCAGAGTAATCAAACCCGAGTTCAGGTTTATGAAATGTCCGATACCAAATTGGTATCAGAACAATTTGCTCAGTGAGTCAAGAGCTGACTGAAGCCGAAATAATAAAGAGAACGTCTTATGTACCATGATCTGATTAGAAGTGAATTAAACGAAGCTGCTGAAGTGCTCAACAAATTTTTAAGCGATGACCATAACATTGCGCAAATCGAAGCAGCGGCGAAAATGATTGCTGACTCATTCAAGCAAGATGGTAAAGTATTGTCATGTGGTAACGGTGGTTCTCACTGTGATTCAATGCACTTTGCCGAAGAGCTAACAGGCCGTTACCGAGAAAATCGTCCTGGCTATGCTGGTATTGCTATTTCAGATCCAAGCCACCTTTCTTGTGTGAGTAATGACTTTGGTTATGACTTCGTGTTTTCACGCTATGTAGAAGCGGTTGGTCGAAAAGGTGACGTACTGTTTGGTCTGTCGACGTCAGGTAACTCAGGTAACATCCTGAAAGCGATTGAAGCAGCACAAGCGAAAGGCATGAAGACGATTGCGCTAACAGGCAAAGATGGCGGCAAAATGGCAGGCCTTGCAGATATTGAAATTCGCGTGCCACACTTTGGTTATGCAGACCGCATTCAGGAAATTCATATTAAGATTATTCATATCATCATCCAGTTGATTGAAAAAGAGATGGAATAATCGTTTTACGGCCACCGTTTCGAGCTGTGTTGTTAGGGAGTTTTTTAAACCATGTGTGAATTGCTCGGTATGAGCGCCAATGTTCCAACAGATATTTGTTTCAGTTTTACTGGGCTCATGCAGCGTGGAGGTCGAACTGGCCCACACCGTGACGGATGGGGGATCACCTTCTACGAAGGGAAGGGCTTTCGAACCTTCAAAGATCCCAAGCCAAGTTGTGAGTCTAAAATAGCAGAGTTGGTACAAAATTATCCCATCAAAAGTCGTGCGGTCGTTAGTCATATCCGACAGGCGAATCGTGGTGGTGTTAATTTAGAAAATACTCATCCCTTTACACGTGAGCTGTGGGGTAGGTATTGGACGTTTGCGCATAACGGTCAACTCTCTGGCTATCAAGACTTGCATACAGGTCGACATCGACCTGTCGGTGAAACAGATAGTGAACTGGCATTTTGCTGGTTATTGAAGCAAATGGAAGATCGATATCCTGAGCCACCAAAGGATATGGAGTCGGTATTCTTATATGTTGCTAAATGTTGTGATGAGCTAAGAGAGAAGGGTGTATTTAACATGCTTCTGAGTGATGGTGAGTATGTAATGACGTATTGCACCAATCATTTGTATTGGATCACAAGACGCGCACCGTTTGGAAAAGCTGCTTTGCTTGATGAAGATGTGGAAATTAACTTCCAAGAAGAAACCACGCCACATGACATCGTTTCTGTGATCGCAACTCAACCTTTGACGGGCAACGAAGCTTGGCAGCGTATGAAACCTGGCGAATACGGCTTGTTTCACCTAGGTGAACTAGTCAAAAATAATGCCTCTGAACTGGTAAATGTGCCTTTTGCGGCGGCTAAGCCGGGCAATCAAGCGCCAACCGAACCGTTAGAGTGATGGTCTCTTACTCTGAATATAAAAATAAAGCTCGCTTAATCGCGAGCTTTATTTTTATGCGTTTTAAACCGAGGGCGGATACGGATGAGCATTCTTACTTTCTAGAGTGCTGGTAGTAGAGTCCTAGTCTCGCTAAGGCTTGCTGTAAAGACGTAACTGATAGAAATTTCTCATAAAACACCTCGTCAGTCTGAACGGTGAAGAACGAACCAGATTCAGAATCTACTTTCCGAGTGTTATGTTACTCAAGTGGTTATGGGACTTTTTAGAATGTTGGGTTTTAGGTTTCTAGTCTCACCATGGTTTTCTTGAATCAGTTTTATATGTTTCAAAATAACAAAAGGCAGCTTTCAGGCTGCTCTTTTGTGTTTGGAATTTGGTATTCAGGACTACTCATCGGAGGCGTAGCCGTGTGCGCCAAGTTCTGCGCCATCTAAATAGGCTTTACCATCTTTCATGATCAACCGCTCGTCTACCAGCCACTTAGCCACCATAGGGTAGATTCGGTGCTCCTGCGCCTGAACACGTGCCGCAAGTACACTAGCATCATCGTCTTCGAACACAGGAACTTTTGCTTGCAGTATGACAGGGCCACCATCAAGCTCTTCCGTTACAAAGTGCACACTCGTACCATGTTCTTTATCGCCAGCATCAATTGCTCTCTGGTGTGTGTGTAGCCCAGGATATTTTGGTAGAAGAGAAGGGTGGATATTGATCATCTTACCCATGTAATGAGAAACAAATGCGCTGCTCAGAATGCGCATGTAACCAGCAAGAATAATCACGTCTGGTTGGTATTCATCTATTTGACTCATTAGCTCTGCATCAAAGCTTTCACGCGAGCTGAATGCTTTAGGGTCGACAAAGTGACCGTCCACATCAAACTTTTTTGCACGTTCTAAACCAAAAGCATCTGCTTTGTTAGAGAACACGGCTGCCACTCGTGCGTTTGGCATGCTGTCTTCGCAAGCTTCCAAGATAGCTTGCAGGTTACTTCCGTTACCCGAGATGAGGACCACAATGTTTTTTAGGGTATGGTTTTTCATGATGTCGAGAGCGCCTTGGTATTGTAGGTTGGAGTTATGTAGCTTCTAAACTACCTACTAATAGAATGGTTTTTAGTGTTCTAGATAGCAAAATGAGGACCTAGTCATCTAGTGTCCTCATTCTTCTTATCTTTTGAGCTCGATTTGCAAATTATTGGATTTCAACTTGCTCTTCGTTCGCGTCTGCTTGTGCGATTTGACCAATCACCCACGCGTTTTCGCCTTCTTCTTTAAGAAGAGCAACTGCTGCATCTGCCTGGTCTTTCGGTAGTGCGACGATTAGACCTACACCACAGTTGAATGTGCGGTACATTTCGTGTGTGTCGACGTTGCCTTTCTCTTGTAGCCACTTGAAGATAACTGGCCATTCCCAACTGTTACCATCGATAACTGCTTTCGTGCCTTCAGGCAGTACGCGTGGGATGTTTTCCCAGAAACCACCACCAGTGATATGAGAAATCGCATGGATGTCGTGTTTCTCAATCATCTTAAGTGCTGACTTGATGTAAATTTTTGTTGGTTCTAGTAGGTGCTCACCAATAGTGCGGCCTGCTAGCTCTTCGCTCTTATCTGCACCAGATACTTCTAGGATCTTACGGATAAGGGAGTAACCGTTTGAGTGTGGGCCGCTTGAGCCAACAGCGATAAGTGCATCACCAGCAGCGACTTTCGTGCCGTCAATCACGTCTTCTTTTTCTACTACGCCAACACAGAAACCAGCTACGTCGTAGTCTTCGCCTTCATACATGCCCGGCATCTCCGCAGTTTCGCCACCAATTAGGGCACAACCTGCTTGAACACACCCTTCTGCGATACCTGAAACAACATCCGCTGCGGTATCAACGTCTAGTTTGCCTGTTGCGTAGTAATCTAGGAAAAACAGTGGCTCTGCGCCTTGCACGATAAGATCATTTACACACATTGCCACTAGGTCGATGCCGATCGTGTCGTGCTTGTTCATATCCAGTGCTAGGCGAAGTTTTGTGCCAACGCCATCAGTACCGGAAACCAGTACAGGTTGTTTGTATTTAGTTGGCAATTCGCATAGCGCGCCAAAACCACCGATACCACCCATAACTTCAGGGCGACGAGTACGTTTTACCGCACCCTTAATACGATCCACAAGCGCGTTGCCTGCATCAATATCTACACCAGCGTCTTTATAGCTAAGAGAAGAGTTGTTACCACTCACAGGGAAGTCCTCGGTATTAAGTTGGATATGAAAACGGCGCTATTCTAACAGTGCTTAAACATAGATGGCAAACGTTTGCGTCTGTTTTTTTCTTTAGTGATTTATCCTGATATCCCTGTGAAAATCATGTATAATCTGAAGGTTTGTTTAAATATTGCCAACTATAGCCGGAGATGGACATGAAAGTTGTTGAAGTAAAGCACCCTCTAGTAAAACATAAAATTGGTCTAATGAGAGAAGGTGACATCAGCACAAAACGTTTTCGTGAGTTAGCGACTGAGGTCGGTAGCCTACTTACTTACGAAGCAACGTCAGACTTTGAAACAGAAAAAGTGACCATTGATGGTTGGAACGGTCCGGTAGAAGTAGACCAGATTAAAGGTAAAAAAGTAACCGTAGTGCCAATCCTACGTGCAGGTCTAGGCATGATGGATGGAGTTCTTGAGCACATGCCAAGCGCACGTATCAGTGTTGTGGGTATTTACCGTGATGAAGAAACGCTTGAGCCAGTTCCTTACTTCAACAAGCTTGCTTCAAACATCGAGGAGCGTATTGCGCTTGTTGTTGACCCAATGCTTGCAACAGGTGGTTCTATGATTGCTACGATCGATCTCCTAAAAGAGAAAGGTTGTAACCAAATCAAAGTGCTGGTACTTGTTGCTGCACCAGAAGGTATTGAAGCGCTAGAAAAAGCACACCCAGATGTTGAG
Organism: Vibrio sp. YT-15; assembly: GCF_033337445.1. Lineage (NCBI taxonomy): Bacteria > Pseudomonadati > Pseudomonadota > Gammaproteobacteria > Vibrionales > Vibrionaceae > Vibrio > Vibrio sp. YT-15. The sequence continues at coordinate 18,116 of NZ_JAWOQR010000005.1, read as the reverse complement.
CTATACACTGCGGCAATCGATGAGAAGCTTAATGACAAAGGCTACATCGTTCCGGGTCTAGGCGATGCAGGTGATAAGATCTTCGGTACTAAGTAATTCTTTGATGTATTACTATGACTGAACAGAAAAAGGCTTGGTGAAAACCAAGCCTTTTTTGTATCTACAAGAGGAGAAGAGTAAGACACGCCACCTAATAAAGCGGCGCAAACGAACTATTTCGCGCTTTCTTCTTCCATTTGTGCGTTATCCACAACGTGGTTTTCACCTAAATCGTTTGGTAGCACAAGGTTAAGAATAATTGCCACGATACCGCATAGGCTCACACCCTGTAGACTGAACTCACCAATACCGAAAGCCATACCACCAATGCCAAACACAAGTGTGACGGCAACAATCACTAGGTTACGAGACTTATGTAAATCAACGTTATTCTTGATCAGTGTGTTGAGGCCTACCGTTGCGATGGAGCCGAACAGCAGAATCATGATGCCGCCCATGACAGGAACTGGAATCGTTTGAAGAACCGCACCTAGCTTACCTACCAATGCAAGTACGATTGCGGTGATTGCTGCCCAAGTCATGATCACAGGGTTAAATGCTTTGGTTAGCATTACCGCTCCTGTTACTTCACTGTAAGTGGTGTTTGGTGGAGCACCCACCATCGAAGCTGCGATAGTTGCCACCCCGTCACCTGCGATTGTGCGGTGAAGGCCTGGTTTTTTCAGGTAGTTTTTACCTGTAACGTTTGAGATAGCAAGCATGTCACCTACGTGCTCAACCGCAGGTGCGATAGCGACAGGAATCATGAACAAAATTGCGTTGATATTGAACTCTGGCGCGGTGAAGTTTGGCATGGCTAGCCAAGCCGCTTGTTCTACGGGAGTGAAATCAACCACACCGTAGAATAGAGAAACAGAGTAACCAGCAAGAATACCACCAACAATAGGAACGAGCTTCAAAAAGCCTTTTGCAAAAACGCTAAGTACAATGGTTGTGAGCAGTGAGACCGCCGAGATAATGATCGCAGCATCACCATTAACTAGCTGTGCAGATCCATCACCAGTTTTACCTACCGCCATGTTCACTGCTGTTGGGGCAAGGCCAAGGCCGATAACCATGATCACAGGGCCAACGACAACAGGCGGGAGAATTTTATGGATAAATCCAACACCGCGCACTTTGATCATCGCCCCTAGAGCCACATAAACTAAGCCCGCTGCCATCAAGCCGCCCATCGTTGCACCGATACCCCAAGTTTGGATACCGAACATAATAGGAGCAATAAACGCAAAAGAAGAGGCAAGGAAGATGGGAACAGAACGTTTAGTCATTAATTGGAAGAGGAGAGTACCGACACCGGCACCAAAGAGGGCTACGTTTGGATCAAGGCCAGTTAGGAGCGGCACAAGCACCAAAGCACCAAAAGCGACAAAGAGCATTTGAGCGCCTTGTAACGCGTTTTTCATAATAATTCCCTATTTTCAAGATACGCAGACAAATCCGGCGAATACTATCATCTTGCAATCGTTTGCAATGTTGCATAGATCAAACTTTCGATTGAATTTTTCCCATAAATAGCACTTTTGAGAGTTGCTTGCTTGCAAATTGTCCTCTTTTACGTGTCTTGCGTGAAGATGAAAAATGGACAGCCTAACTTGTTGAGATAGCTTAATAAGCAATGAGTTTATTATAAAAAATAGCACTGAAGCGCTGGTTGAGGCCCGAGTTAACAAAGCTGGTCATAATACAGACAATTTACTCAGTACTTACCTTGCTCAAGATTTGATAGTTGCTTATTATTCGGGTTCTTGTTCAGAGGATTATAAAAACTATGCGCTATTTAGCTCTCTTACTGATAGGTTGGTTGTCCCTACCAGTATATGCATTAACTCAGGTGGATATCTATCGTGCCGAAGTGGTTATCGACAGTGAGCAGAACGACGGTGAGTCTTTGGCTCGTCAACAAGGTATGCAGGATGTGATTGTTCGAGCGACCGGTTCTCAATCCTCTTTAAGCAATCCAGTGATTAAAAAGGCACTTAGCTCAAGTGCGCGTTACATTTCTCAACTGAGCTATGGGCAGGTTGATGGAAAAGCGAGCTTAAAAATGTTGTTTAACAACGACCAAATCAGCTCTCTTTTAACACAAGCACAATTGCCATCTTGGTCGCCAAATCGTGCCAATATTTTAGTTTGGATGGTTGAAGAACAGGGTTACGATCGTAACATTGCGTGGGAACATTCTGAATCTTCAAATGTTGCAGCACTTCGTAGCGCAGCGAAACTAAGAGGCCTACCAATCACTATCCCGGTTGGGGATTTTGATGATGTAACCGGTGTTAATGTCTCTGATCTTTGGGGCGGCTTTATTGAGCCAATTGGTCAAGCTAGCCAGCGCTACCCAGCTGACGCCGTTTTGGTTGTACGAGCTCAAGGTGAACAAATTCGTTGGACACTCTACGACCAGTCGCCAACGAGAATTGTAGAGGCGCAACGTTCTCCGCGTAGCGGGTCTGCATCAGGTGCTAATGCTATTGCAGAAATGGTGGATGGCATCGCAGACTACTATGCAAGTAAGAGTGCAGTTGTGGTTTCAGGAAAGTCTTCAAAAGCGCTAGCAGTGAAAGTCCTTAATGTAACCTCTGCCACGGACTTCTTCCGTTTAGAGAATGCGCTAAAACAACTTAATTCGGTTGCGGGTACAGAGATTAAGCGTGTTCAAGGGGACGAGTTAACGCTCAACATCCACCTTTTGGCATCACAACAAGCTTTTGAGAAAGAAGCTTCTTCTATTTCTCAATTAATGGTTTTTGAAGATCCTTTAGGTGAAGTTGATGCCCCAGCTTCAACTCAAGAAGAAGAGCCATTGGTTCAGAGTAATGAAGCAAAAGACGCCGCGACGCCAAAAGAAGCGCAGCCTGAAGTACCAGTAAATGTTGTGGCAGAAGCAAGTGACGAAACACAGCCAACTCAGCCGATGATTGTGGAGCCTGTCCGAGAACAGTATGACTTGATCTACGAGTGGCGCTCGGCATCGTAATCGCCTTCGTAGCGTTCCAGGCGTGAAACGCAAGGATCAAAGACCAATGTGGTAAGCATAAAAAAGAGTCGCAATAGCGACTCTTTTTGTTTTCTAAATTCGTATTCGAACCAATGATCAGTGATTGACTGCAATTGGCGTTATTTATTGAATTTCGCTTTTTCTTCTTTTTCTACTTGAGAGAGGCGTTTCAACTTAAGACCTAGCTCTTTGCCTCTCGCTCTAGCAAACAAAATATTGCCAGCGAAACCGAGTGAAGTCAGTATCAGTTCCACTGCCGCAAGCCAGCGTTCACCCCCATCCACATAAAGGATGGTCAGCGCATGCAAGAAATACAGCATAAGAACAAAGTTAGCCCAAGCATGAGTGTAAGGCTTACCAGCTAAAATACCAGGTAACGGAAGTAGTAGCGGAATACACCAAGCAATAGCAAGTGTTGTGCTGCTGAGGTGAGGGTGAGGGGATAACGCAAGCTGCCAAATAGCGACCCAGGCTAATAAGGCTAAGTTGCCAAATAAAGCCAGGTAACGATAGGTTTTAGCCTGTGTACCGAGTGGTGTTTGGTCTAAAGAGTCAGACATCGATTAACTATCCTTGATTTTACTAACAGACTTTTAGTTTTAACGCTGCAGTTGCCAGCCTTTTGCCTAATTGTTGTGCCAGGCGAATCTCTTCACTGCTTAGGGTTGCCTCATGGCCTACACTGCTGGCGCCATACGGAGTGCCTCCGGACTGCGTAGTGTGTAACTCTGGCTCGGAATAAGGAATGCCCAAAACCATCATCCCGTGATGCAATAAAGGGGTCATCATGCTTTGTAACGTTGTTTCTTGACCACCATGCATTGAGGACGAAGAGGTAAAGACACAAGCAGGCTTATCGATTAAGTCACCACTGACCCATAAAGATGTAGTCTGATCCCAGAAGTGCTTTAAAGGCGCAGCCATGTTGCCAAACCAGACGGGACTGCCAAACGCTAGACCGTCGCACGTTTTTAGTTCCTCTAGAGTAACAATTGGATCAGAAGGGGAGTGTGAGTGAGGTGACAATTCTTCAACTGTACGCAAAATTGCTTGGCATTGAGGAGTCGATTCGACTCCTCTTGCTATTTGTCTTGCCAGTTGTTTTGTCGAGCCATGACGGCTGAAATACAAAATAAGGATCTGGCAATCCATTTATAAAATATCCAACACTTGCTCTGGTGGGCGACCAATTTTTGCTTTGCCGTTAGCAACGACAACCGGACGCTCAAACAACTTTGGATTTTTCGCCATAGCTTCGAATAATTGCTCATCGCTGACGGAGTCTTCGCCTAAGCCAAGCTCTTTATATTCACTTTCTTTAGTGCGCATCATTTCACGTACAGATGAAAAGCCAAGCTGGGCGTACAGCGCTTTTAGTTCATCCACGTTAAGTGGTGTGTCTAGGTATTTGACGACTTCCGGTGTAACACCATTTTGCTCAAGTAGTTCAAGTGTTTGACGGCTCTTTGAGCAACGAGGGTTGTGATAAATCACGACTGACATGGTTTTCTCCATTTCGTTATTGTAATGCCATGAATCGATCTCTTTGGATCATGAGTTGGTCGATACGGGCATCGTATCGCGCTTGCTCTAAGCTGCCCAACTTGGCCATTTTACTTGCTTCACTATAATATTGAATCGCTTTATTCCAATTTGCTCGCAATGCCAAAATTTCCGCTCGAGCAGCCAATTCTTCATCGCTACGCCCTAGCGCGTGGTAGCTCTTCGATATTAGGTGCCAGCCATTTGTATCTTCAGGATAGTCATGAGTGTACCTTTGAAGAACTCGCGTGGCTTGATCGTTTTTATTGTCCTCAAGTAGCGCATTGGCGTAGTTAATGGTTAATACTTTATTTTGAGGGTTACGAGATAACGCTTTACGGAGCATCTCGGTCGCTTTTTCTGGCTGCTTCTTCTCGATATATAAATCCGTCATAGCGTCCAAGTAAAACGGGTTACTTGGGTCTTGTTCCAGTAACTTTTTCAAAATTGGTTCCGCTTGAGATAGGCGTTTATTGTCTAAATGCACGAGTGCTCGACCATAATCAAAAGCAGGTGTAATGTCCGCAGAGGCTTTCTTTTGGGTTCTCTCAAACCAGCTCAGGGCGGCTTGTCCATCAATGCCAGCGTAACGAGCCACAATGCGCGCGCGAGCTAGATGATAGTCTATTGAAGGCACAACACGCATTGGAGGATAGGTTCTTGCTCGCGCACGGCTATCGGTAATTCGATCTTCAGGCAGAGGGTGAGTCAGGAGCATTGGTGGCGGTTTACTTGCATAACGATACTCATCAGCAAGACGGCCAAAAAACCTTGGCATTGCTTGAACATCAAAACCGGCTTTTGCTAGTGTCGAAATACCAAAGCGATCCGCTTCTTTTTCATTCGCGCGAGTGTAGTTGATTTGACTTTGCATGTTGCCCGCGGTTGCTGCTGTAATTGCAGCCATCCCCGCTTCGGGTGAGGCAATTGAAAGCAGTAGTGCCCCCGCAAGTGCGGCTAATGTGGCCGGAGAGCGGCGTGCTTGTTCTTCCATACTCCGAGCAAGGTGACGTTGTGTGACGTGCGCTATCTCGTGAGCGACAACAGAGGCCAGCTCACTTTCTGAACGAGCATGAAGAAACAACCCAGAATGCAGCGCTACATAGCCACCAAAAAACGCGAATGCGTTGATATTACGGTCGCGAATCATAAAGAAGTGGAACGGCGTTTTTACATCATTCGCATTGGCCACTAATTTGTGCCCAAGAGAGTCAATATATTCATTGATGACAGGGTCATTAACGATAGGTTTACTGGCTCTGAGCATACGCATATAGGCGTCGCCATAAATCAACTCTTGGTCTATTGAAAGCGTACCACCAGCAGCTGTGCCAATGTCTGGCAAGTCAATGCTATTGGCATAAGTTGTCGGCGAACTGATGGCAGCAGCAAGACATAAGCAAACTAGCGAGCGAGTGCGTTTTAACATACGTTTAAAAGGTTCTCCAAAATACATAAGCATGTGGTTACAGGTCGAGAGCCTATTAACAGCGCCACATACGTTTTGGTTATCCGTGAGGATATAAGCTAACAGTAAGACCGGAAATAAATGAATTGGTTTCGTAAATTATTTTATATCCGAGCTATTTCAGCATGTGGTTAAATCATGTCAGAAGTGCTAGCACCAGCTCAAAAAGCCGTTACAATACAACCCTATCATAAGTGCAGAGCAATACAATGGAATCCATGTTACTTGATTTGCGTGAGCAACGTTGTCCTATGGCACTGTTACTTGCAAAGCGTCATGCTGCTGAGGTCTTTCAAGGAGAAGCAAAGCAGTATCATCAACTTGTCATTCAAGTGGTGGACAACAGCTCTAAACGAGACATTGTGAACTATCTTAGTGCCCAAGGGTACTCAGTTGATTGCCAATCTACATCAGAGCACTACACATTGACTGTCTTCAATAAGGAATCCGCATAAGATGTTTGAAATGGTTAGTCGTTGGTATAAACGACGTTTCTCTGACCCTCACGCAGTAAGTCTCGTCGCGATCTTGCTGTTTGGCTTTATCACCATTTACTTCTTTGGACACTTGATTGCGCCATTACTTGTCGCGATCGTTTTGGCTTATCTACTTGAATGGCCAGTTGTCAAAATGTGTCGTATGGGCGTGCCGCGCACTTTGTCGGTTATTATCGTGATCTTGGTCTTTGTCGGGTTAATGTTAATTGCGTTGTTTGGCTTGGTTCCGACGATTTGGACTCAGGTCGGTAATCTAATTAACGATATTCCGAACATGTACAACGGGCTACAAAAATTTATTGTCACATTGCCAGAGCGCCACCCTGAACTAGCCAATTTAGAAATAGTAGAAACCGTGGTGACGAACGCCAAAAACCAAGCATTGGGGCTGGGTGAAAGTGTCGTCAAAGGGTCGCTTGCTTCATTAGTTAGCATTGCAACGCTAGCGGTATATTTGATCTTAGTGCCACTTCTGATCTTCTTTTTGCTTAAAGACAAAGAAGAAATGCTGCGAATCGCAAGCGGTATTCTGCCGAAAAACCGTAAATTGGCGAATAAAGTTTGGCATGAAATGAACGAGCAGATATCAAATTACATTCGCGGTAAAGTGTTAGAGATTTTAATCGTGGGCGGTGTGAGCTACGTAACTTTTGCCCTTTTAGATCTTCGTTACTCGGCGTTGCTTGCCGTAGCCGTTGGTCTATCGGTTTTGATTCCTTATATCGGTGCGGCGGCTGTTACTGTGCCTGTTGCCATCGTTGGTTTGTTTCAATGGGGTTTAACGCCTCCGTTTTATTGGTTGTTGCTTGCTTACGGTATTATCCAGGCGCTTGATGGTAATGTCTTGGTTCCTGTTCTGTTTTCCGAGGCAGTAAACTTACACCCAGTTGCTATCATTGTGGCTGTATTAGTCTTTGGTGGGCTGTGGGGTTTTTGGGGGGTGTTCTTTGCCATTCCTTTAGCGACATTAGTCAAAGCCGTATGGCATGCATTACCAAGCACGGAAGAAAACGAACCTGTCGAACAAGAGTAGTTGTTACCAAAGGTACGATGGTTAAAAGAAAGCCCAGCAGTTTGCTGGGCTTTTTGTTTGTAGAAAAACAATAGCGTTTAAGCGTTTTCGTTTAAGTAGTTTAATACGACTTCGTGGTGATCTTTGGTTTTGAACTTGTTAAACACGTGTTCGATCACGCCTTCTTCATTGATCAGAAAGCTAATGCGGTGAAGACCGTCGTATACTTTGCCCATGAATTTCTTTTCGCCCCAAACGCCGAACTGGTCTGCAACGGCATGATCTTCATCTGAAAGCAGAGTGAAGTTTAAATTATCGCGCTCGATGAACTTGCCTAGGCGCTTTACAGGGTCGATGCTTACGCCGAGTACCACCACGTTATGTGCATCGAGTTCAGCTTTGATGTCACGAAGGCCTTTTGCTTGTGTAGTACAACCCGGCGTCATCGCCTTAGGGTAAAAGTAGAAAAGTACTTTCTTGCCTTTAAAGTCTTCAAGAGAAACGGTATTTCCGTCTTGGTCGAGCAAAGAGAAGGCTGGCGCTGGCGAGCCTGCTGTCAGCGTATTCATTTTGATTTCCTTTACTTTATAGTGTGTTTTTAATGAAATTCAGAGAACCTTGTACGTTGAGCGACTTACAAAGTTCATCGAAGTCTTCTTGTAACTGCATCAAATTAAAATCCGCGCTTACAGATGCAGTAATCGCAATATGAAACTGGTCAGAATCGAGTTGAATTTTCGACTTGCTGATGGTTTGCGCGCTAAGAGAGTCTAAACCAATCTGCTGATCAGCGAAGAACTTAGTAAATTTTTCAGTTAGCCCAGGGCGGTCTTCAGACTCAATAAACACTTCCATGGTGTAGCTGTTATCGAGCAGTTCGTGCGCCGCTGTGCGTTTCATGATCGTAATAAGGTCATGTTCTTGGCCAAGCAGGGGCAATTGCGTTTCAACTCGAGTCACGCTGCTGGCGTTCCCAGTCAGGAGCATGATCAGCGTAAATTCGCTGCCAAAGATAGCGATACGGCTATCGACTATGTTACAACCAGCTTGAGTAACGAGCTGTACGACTTGGTTACAAATGCCTGGACGGTCCGTTCCAACTGCTGTAAGTACCAGATGTTGCTTCATAAATGAGCTTCTTGTCCTTTCTTCAATAGAGAGATGTTAGCACAGATATTGCGAAGAAATATCGAGCCAGTTCTTTTTTAGTCTATAAAAAGCAGGAGGATGTTGAGGGGAGTGGTGGGAAATAAACAGTAAATGCAGGCTGTAGGATAAACAAAACGTTTGCATGATGCGCTCGCCTATTGTCTGGCCGTTTTATTCACTTAGAGCTGACTTGGCTAACAAGACCAAAGAGTATATTTTCCTTGCTTGTGCTCTTCAGTATTTTCCAAATCACTGATAGATTCTAAAGTCACTCGAAAGCCCAACACGATTATCAATATTGCCGTTAATCAAACCAAATAGAGCAATTAAGTTGCTAGACCTCTAACAACTGGTAATTATTCATTCATTTGTACTTTGTAAGCGAGTTTACGCTCTTGTGTTTTTCAATCGCATTAAAGTACCATGCAGAAAGAGTTAAATGAGGGAGATAAACATGTTTTCAGGAAGTATCGTAGCGCTGATTACGCCATTCAAAGCAGATGGCGAAGTAGACTTTGACGGTCTGCAAAAGCTAGTAGAGTACCACGTTGAAGCGGGTACAGACGGTATTGTGGCAGTAGGCACAACAGGTGAGTCAGCGACACTGACCATTGAAGAGCATGTAAAGGTCGTTAATAAAACTGTTGAGTTTGCCGACGGTCGCATCCCTGTGATTGCTGGCACGGGTGCAAATGCAACCCATGAGGCAGTAACATTTAGCAAATTACTGGCTGATTCTGGTATTGCTGGCTTCCTGAGTGTGACACCGTATTACAACAAACCAACTCAAGAGGGTTTGTTTCTACATTACAAGGCAATTGCCGAAGCGAGTGATGTGCCTCTAATTTTGTACAACGTACCAGGCCGTACTGCTGTTGATATGCAGCCAGAAACAGTGGCACGCTTGTCAAAGCTTGATAATATCGTGGCTCTAAAAGATGCAACGGGCGATTTGGAACGAATTGCAATTCATCGTGAACTTTGTGGCGAAGATTTTATCTTACTAAGTGGCGATGATGCGACAGGGCTGGATTTTGTGAAACTTGGCGGCAATGGTGTTATCTCGGTAACGAACAATATTGCAGCTAAAGACATGGCAGACATGTTCCATTTGGCAAGTGAAGGTAAGTACGAAGAAGCAGAAGCGATTAACCAACGCTTGATGACTCTACACAAAAACCTTTTCATCGAAGCAAGCCCTATCCCAGTAAAATGGGCAGCGCAAAAGCTTGGTTTGATTGAAGAAGGTGGTTTGCGTCTTCCTTTAACTACGCTTTCTGAAAAATCGCAGCCGATCGTCGAGCAGGCGCTAACAGACGCCCATATTTATTAAGATTGAGCTATTAAGATTGAGTTACTAGGATTGAAGTTCATACTGGGGGCCAAAGCGCCCTCGGTGTTTTAGGAGTATAGATGAAGCTTTCAAGCCAGTTAGTGTTAAGTTCATTAGCTGTATTCGTATTGACTGCCTGTTCAGGTGGTGCCAATCAACGTCGTCAAGCAAAAGATGACTTCGAGTATTTGAACTCCCCAAATTTGGGTGAGTGGAATGTCCCACAGGGTGCACAGCCTCAGTTTTACCCTAACTACGAGATCCCTCAGGGTAACTACGCTGGTGGTGTCGGTAAAGATGTCGACATTCGTCCACCTCAACAAGTCCTAGAGCTTATTCCCGGTGCACGTCTAGACCGCAGTAGTGATGGTGAAGTGACACTTTGGCTACTTCGTAAAGATGAACTAGATAAAGTTTGGCAAACGGTGCAAAACATGGTCGCGGCTAACGAGATTCCAGTTGAAAGCCAAACAGACTCTCGCATCGAGACAGGATGGGTGACTTGGGATTCGCCAGATGAAGAGCTAGAAATTGGCAGCCGATATGAAATCGTACGCGCTGAAGCAAATGGTCGACACGGCTTTAAGGTGAGCCTTATTGACTGGCGTGAAGGCAATCAAGTGAAAGAAGTAACGGCGACCAACCGTGAGCGCTACAATGTGTTCATGACGAACTTGGTCACCGCTCGCTACGACCAAGAAGTGCGTGAAGAAGCACAGCGTAAAGCGCAAGAGTTGGTTAAACAGATCCCAATCACAATGGGTAAAGACCGCAGCGGACTTCCAGTGATTATCGCGCGTGCGCAATACAACATGCTTTGGCAGCGTCTGCCTAATATTCTACCTAAGATGGGCTTTAAGATTGAAGAGCGTAGCCAGTCTCAGGGCACAATCACTGCGAAATATGCATCTCCGGATGATGAATTCTGGAACGATATCGGCGTTAAACCAGTGGAGTTAGCCGCTGGTAAGTACACATTCTTACTTGGTGATTTAGGCAACCGTACGTCTATCAATATCACCGACTCCTCTGGCAAGCCAGTAGAAGAAGAGTTTTTGAAATCACTAGCGCCTGTATTGGCTGCAACAGTGAAGCAGTAAACAAAGCGAGCTTAACGCGGCGTGTTTACTTAATGATAGAAAAGGGACCTAGTGGTCCCTTTTTTGATGTTTAGATTAAATGTGTCGAGATGAAGCTGGTGAGTAACTAACGAGGCTCGTTTTTGTTTTTATCTTCTTCAGCGTAGCGCTGTTTATCCAATGTGTTCAGCTTATCTAAATCGTTCTTACGGCTTTTATCCATCTGACCAAACTTCATTTTTGCGGTATATTTGAGTGCGGCAATATTACCAATGACCACGCTCAACACTACAATAATAATGACCCAAGGATTGGTTAGTATTTCTATCATAGAGCCTCCGGCGGCGTGATATTGTGAATAAATTTGGCAACGACGTTATCCAAATTATTCAGTATGACGTCAATCCCTGCAATGTTGTCGGTCTGATTTTGTTTAATCAACTGGCTTCTGAGTACATCAAGCGTCAACTGCTCGAGGCATTGCTGCCCGACAGCGCGGTGACTAATGTGCCAAGGCTCAATCGAAACGCCACCTAAATCGTGCTGATAAGGAAAGAAGAAACCGAACCGACCAAGGTTGGCTTTTAACCATTGGTAGAACGCCTGCTGGTGGCCTTCGAGATACTCCCAAGGTTCCAACTTGAGTTTTGTGTCAGCAGGCAATAAATTGCGCGCATAGACATCAAAATCACAACCCCAATGATGACGACTTCCTCCGGGCAATGCCGACCAGCGCAAAATGGCCATCAATTTCTCTTCGTCATTTAACTCTGCTTTATTCAAAGGGCGGGAGTTGATGTCGAGAATTGGCAACTCACCAGAAAACTTCCCGTTCCAGATGGCTTTTTGGCGATTAAAGTCACGAAAACCACTGGCGATTTCCATTTTGAAACCTGCTTCTGTTGCCGCTTCAATCATCTTTAGCAGATCGTCAGACACTTCAGGGTGGAGTAGAAACGCTTTTTGCCCCACTAGTGTGGATTGAAGATGAGAATCAGTGATTCCGGTGAGTTGCTCTGGTGTCATTGTGTTCTCGCTGATTACTTCGCCAATAGGTGTTTCAACGTGTTTTCGTACATGTCCGTCAACTTTTCAAGATCGTCGACTTTCACACACTCGTTCACTTTATGAATCGTAGCGTTAACAGGGCCTAACTCTACGACTTGACCTCCCATTCGAGCAATAAAACGACCATCAGAAGTACCGCCAGTTGTAAGTAGCGCTGGCTTCGTATCATTGACTTCGGCCACAGCAGCTACAACCGCGTCTAGCAGTGCGCCCGTATCGGTCAGGAATGGGTCACCGTTGAATGTCCATTTTAGGTCGTAGTCCAGCTCATGCTTGTCCAATGTTTCGGTAACACGCTGAACAATTGCGTCATTGTTAAGCTCAGTACTAAAACGTAGGTTGAACTGAACATGGAACTCGCCAGGAATAACGTTAGACGCACCAGTGCCAGCCGATACATTCGGGATCTGGAAACTGGTCGGTGGGAAGTAATCATTCCCTTTGTCCCATTCCGTCGTCGCGAGTTCATGAATCGCGAGTAGAGACTCGTGCACTGGATTGCTGGCTAGGTGAGGGTAGGCCACGTGGCCTTGTGTTCCTTTTACCGTTAAATCACCAGTGATGGATCCACGGCGTCCATTTTTCACTACATCGCCAACCACGTCGGTGCTGGATGGTTCACCAACAATACACATATCGATGTTCTCACCACGTTCCATCAACGTTTCTACAACGCGAACGGTACCATTGATAAATGGCCCTTCTTCATCTGACGTAATCAAAAAGCCAATTGAGCCTTTGTGGTCTGGGTTTTCTTCAATGAAGCGTTCGACAGCAACGACCATAGCAGCTAGCGACCCTTTCATGTCAGCTGCGCCGCGGCCATGCAAGTAACCATCAATAATGGTCGGTTCAAACGGATGTGTATTCCAGTGTTCCAATTTGCCAGCTGGTACCACATCGGTGTGGCCAGCAAACGCAAATAGCGGCGCTTCTGAACCACGTCGAGCCCAGAAGTTCGTGGTGTCTTCAAATACCATCACTTCAATTTCAAACCCGAGTGCTTTTAAGCGCTCGATCATCAAATCCTGACAACCTGCGTCTTCCGGCGTTACGGACTGTCTACTGATCAGATCTTTAGCAAGTGCCAATACTGGACTGTCTGTCATCCTTGAGTATTCCTTTATTTAAGAGTTGAAAATGCTAGCGTATTGATCAGCTTTAAAACCGATATGAAGTTGATCATTCACTTTTAAAATTGGGCGTTTAATCATCGCAGGGTTTTCTACCAAAAGAGCGATGGCGTTTTCCTCGTTAAGTGTGTCTTTCTGCTCTTGCGCTAATTGGCGGTAGGTTGTGCCACGTTTATTGAGCACCTGTTCCCAACCTAAAGCGCGACAAAATTCACTTACCATTTCTGCATCAATGCCTTGCTTACGGTAGTCATGGAAGTCGTAAGCAATATCCTCGGCTTCTAACCATTTCTTGGCTTTTTTGATCGTATCGCAGTTGGGAATACCAAACATGGTAATCGACATAGTGTTTCCTTTTTCTTTGTTCTATTTTTCACTGGCGCGGTTAAGACGCACTTAAGTGATTTGGGCTGTTAAAGCATCCTATCAAGAAGCAATCAAACTGACAAAATGCGGTGGAAAATATTTTCAGATAGATTGAGATAACTAATGTCACATAACTTATTTACGATGAATGCGCTATAAATCGAATAAAAATTCGTCTAAATCAAATGGAAAAGTCGAGTTATTGATCAAACGCAACACCTCGCTGAGCAAAAACGAAATAATGAATCAGCACAATTTTAGGAGGTGTCAATGGAATTGAGTCCTGTTTTTGCAAGGCGGCTATATTTGGCCTTGTTGGTGGAAAACCTAGAAAGGCCGAATGTGCCAAAGTTGATCGAAAAAACGGGGTGGCCTCGTCGTACTATTCAAGATGTACTCAAGGCGTTACCTGGGATCGGCATTGAACTCATATTCGTTCAAGATGGCCGACGTCATAATGACGGCTATTATCAACTTTCAGATTGGGGGCCTTTTGATAGCCAATGGGTTCTAGAGCGGGAGAGAGATATCGCTAGCAGTCTTGGATTTCGTGCATAAGCCAGCAATTGCTGGCTTTTTTCATATTCAGGCCTCATCCATTGCAGCGGTAGGCGGAACCCAGCACGCTAAATGAAGTGATAAAATCTTGTGGGGAAACCATAAAAACGGTGTCCGCATCGATAGCCGCTGCATTGTTTTTTAAATCGTTCATCGCGCCTTGCATCATCGCGTCATTAGTCATGAAAATGTAGTTATACCAATGGCCTTCACTTCCGGTGACTTCGCCTTTGTATTCGCATCGCTCAGGGTCGAATTGCGCGTCAATGCGAATATGAACATCTTGACTTTGAGCATGAGTAAGGTGAGAAGGCATCGTGCAACCCGTTAGAAGCACGACAAAAAGTCCAAGTAACAGGCGTTTCATTAGCTATTTCCCCAATACTATGTAAGCAGCAAAGCCAATCCAGCTCAGGACAAGTAGTGTCCAAGGCAGTTTGCTTGATGAATGGTTTGGCGCATCGTCGGTGATATTGTCTTGTTCGATAATCTCTTCATGCTGACGTTGTTTTTCACGTTGCTGTTTTTTCTTCGCTTTATCGGCTTGGCGGTTGCGCTCTTTTTGTTGTTTCTTATATTGCGCGATGCCTTTTTCGATACCTTGAGCGATGAGCTTGGTTTGCTCTTTGGTTTGCCCCGGTTTCTGCGTAGATTTGGCAATTCTCATCGCTTCGGCTTGAGTTTCTTGAGAAGGCACAGGGGTGGCAGGAGTTCTTTTTTTCATGTTTCTCATCAACGTCGCTGTAAATCTTTGTTTAGTTTACCTGTGTAAGGTGCTGAAATGAACTTCAGTTCTCATCTTTGTTGGCTTGCAACTCTGAAACGATAGGTTAAAGTGACGTTTTTATCACATAAAGAAGAAGATGTTGTGCGCTATTCGTTTGACCAATATGACGCCCATGGATTTTTAAAGGCGCCGATCATTTTATGGGTGGGATGGATGTTTCTTGTGCGTTCATGGGTGGTGTTTGCCATGGCTGGTGTAAGTCGTGATAGTGGCAGTAAGCTACTCGCTATTGTTTACCCAGATTCAAGTACGTTGTATTTAGGTTTGGCGATGGGCATTCCAAGTTTGCTTCTTATGTGGTTAATGGGGCTTCGTCATCCCGACAGAGGATGGGTAAACAGAATTACTCGCTATGGTCGCGAGATCACTTTGATCTTGTGCGGTATTCAACTTGCTCAGACCATGTATCATGTGTACCTAGAACATGGAGTGTTTAATTGGGCAAACGCCCTTACCATTACCTTATTAGCTTGGTTTATGATCTATCTTCTAAATGGAAGATGGGTAAAAGACTGTTTTCATGTGCCACAATTAGCGCACGATGAACAGCAGCATTCAAAGAATTAAAAACAATAACTTCCCACTCTGGGGCAAAGTAATAGAGGAAACCTCAATGTCACAAGCTCAAACGGCGATCGTGCCAGAAGCCGGGCCATTTGCACTGTACACTCAACTCAAAGTGAACCAAAACCGTGAAAACGTATTAGAAAAACTGAAAGCACTGCCAAAGTTGGTGGAAGAGTTAAACATTACCCAGCCGGGTGCAGCGCTGACGCTTTCTATCGCATTCACAAAATCGTTTTGGGAACACCTTAATGTAGACGCGCCAGAAGAGCTTATTGATTTTACTCAACTTGGCGAAGGTGACATCGTTGCTCCAGCAACAGACGTAGATGTACTGATTCACTGTCACTCGACTCGTCACGACTTGCATTTTTACGTGTTGCGTAAGTTCCTAGAAGAGACGGCACAAGATGTCACCATTGTGGACGAAACATATGGGTACCGTTACCTTGATGCTCGTGATATGACAGACTTCATTGATGGCACAGAAAACCCGAAAGGGGAGGCTCGCGCTGATGTGGCTCTAGTAAAAGAGGGCCCATTTGCTGGAGGTAGTTATGTCATGGCTCAACGCTTCGAACATAACCTTGCCGCTTGGAATCGCTTGAATGTCAAAGCGCAAGAAAAAGTGATTGGTCGTACCAAACCAGACTCTATAGAGCTAGAAGACGTTCCTGCTGCATCACACGTTGGTCGCGTTGATATTAAAGAAGAAGGAAAAGGTCTCAAGATTGTCCGTCATAGCTTGCCATACGGGACGGTAACAGGGCCTCATGGCCTGCTGTTTATTTCTTACTGCAATACACTTCATAACATTAAAGTGATGCTAGAAAGTATGTACGGCGTGACAGATGGTAAAACAGACCAAATGCTTCGTTTCACAAAAGCGGTAACTGGTGCGTACTTCTTCGCTCCTTCACAAGAAATGCTCGCAGAGCTAGCCATCAAGTAAGTTCTCAGACTTTATTTCTTAAGCCCTCCAATTGGAGGGCTTTTGTTTTCTATTTCTATTCCAATCTCTTTTCAAAAAACACTAAACTTTTCTGTTACTTGGTCGATAAGTACTCAAAGCCTTAATTTTAGGACTCTTTATTCGTGGCGATCACCGTTAATACCAATGTTGCAGCACTTGTCGCACAACGTCATTTGACCAGTGCAACGGATATGCTGAACCAATCCATGGAGCGTTTGTCTTCAGGGATGCGTATTAATAGCGCAAAGGATGACGCTGCGGGTCTGCAAATCTCCAACCGTCTGCAATCGCAAATGCGTGGTTTGGATGTCGCGGTACGTAACGCGAATGACGGCATTTCTATAATGCAAACCGCCGAAGGGGCGATGAATGAAGTGACTAACATTATGCAACGTATGCGTGATTTGTCGCTTCAATCAGCTAACGGTTCAAACAGCAAAGCGGAGCGTACTGCACTGCAAGAAGAAGTCTCTGCTTTAAATGATGAGTTAAGTCGTATTGCAGAAACGACCTCCTTTGGCGGACGTAAATTGCTGAATGGCACATTCGGTACATCGTCTTTTCAAATCGGTGCAACGGCTGGTGAAGCGGTACAAATTGGCCTGCGGACCATGCAGCCGGAATCTTTAGGTAGCTTTTCAATGAGCTCATATCAAAGAGTCAGTTCAGATTGGACGGTTCAAAACGGAAATAATGAAATTGTTATCAGCTACCGTGATAACAATTTTGAAGAACAGGAGATCCGTATTGAAGCTAAAGCTGGCGACGATATAGAAGAACTCGCGACTTACATTAATGGGCAAACCGATAAAGTGAAAGCGTCTGTTAATGAAGAGGGGCAACTGCAGTTACTCATGTCCCACAAGGACGCCATAAAATACCCTGGACCAACCTTCAGTGGTGGCCTGGCTGATGAGTTAGAACTTGGCAAGTATGTCACCGTAAATAGAACGGTAGATAGTATTGATATTAGCACGGTCGGTGGCGCTCAGATGGCGGTCGGCATTTTAGATGATGCTTTGAAAACGGTAGATGGCAGTCGTGCGGAGTTAGGTGCATATCAAAATCGCTTCAATCATGCGATCAATAATCTAGATAATATCCACGAAAACTTAGCCGCTTCCAACAGTCGTATCCAAGACACTGACTATGCCAAAGAAACTACGCAAATGGTGAAGCAGCAGATTTTACAACAGGTCAGTACTTCTATTCTGGCGCAAGCAAAACAAGCGCCAAACCTAGCATTGACCTTGCTTGGCTGATGAACGGCCTTGCCCGAATTTAACGCAAAACCTGCCTGTATCGACAATTCGAAAAGAAGCTTTAGCGAAAAATGAAAGTTTTTTTGCTTTTTTATCCGCTTTGTCACGATTACCCCTCCAAACGAATTATTTTCAAAAAAATCTAAAATTTTCTCTAAAGAAAACAGGGCATGCGCCGTTAATAAAAGTAACTTTGAGAGAACTACTTGGTTTTCCGAGACGTCGGAAACCGCTACACCGGAAAATCAATTGGAGAAATCACCA
>NZ_JAWOQR010000059.1:0-1634 GCF_033337445.1 Vibrio sp. YT-15 | reverse complement strand
TGATGGACGCAGGGAAATTGACTGCTTATAGTGAGCCAAACTCAAATCCACACCGTGTCTGGTTGGATGTGAGTGATGCAAAATAACTAGAGATACGGATATGAAACAAAAGCAGCTGATAGAAGAATTTAAAACGATAGTCGGGGAAGAGAATGTCCTGACCGATCAGGTTAAAACCAAATACTACCGCTCAGGTTTTCGCTCTGGTAGTGGTACAGCGCTTGCCGTCGTGTTTCCTAACACTTTGTTAGAACAATGGAAGATCATTAAACAGTGTGTCGAGGCGAACTGCATCATCATCATGCAGGCTGCGAAAACAGGTCTCACAGAAGGCTCTGCACCAAGTGGTAACGACTATGACCGCGATGTCGTGGTGATCAACATTACCAAAATCAAAAAAATTCACCTGCTGGATGGTGGCAAACAGGCGGTGTGCTTACCCGGTGCAAGTCTACATTCACTAGAAAAAGAACTCAGAGCCGTTAACCGCGCGCCGCATTCTATTATTGGATCTTCATCGCTAGGAGCGACGGTTGTCGGTGGCATTGCCAATAACTCAGGCGGTGCGTTAGTGAAACGCGGTCCGGCGTATACTGAGCTTGCCATCTACGCGCAGGTCGATAAGCAGGGCAACCTCCATCTGGTTAACCATCTTGGTATTGATGGCTTGGGTGAGACGCCGGAAGAAATTCTTCACAACCTGCAAGAGGGCAATTTCGACCCAAGCAAGATTGTTCACGATGATCGCATGGCATCAGACAAAGAATATGATGAACGAGTTCGTGACGTAACATCTGACATCCCTTCACGTTTTAATGCTGACGAGCGTCGCTTGTTTGAAGCGAGCGGCTGTGCGGGCAAATTGGGCGTGTTTGCAGTGCGTGTTGATAGCTACCCAGTGCCAAACAAAGAGCAAGTGTTTTACTTGGGTACGAACGACGCAAACAAGTTAACCAAATTGAGAAAAGATTTTCTGACTCAATTCGATAACCTGCCAGAAATGGGGGAGTATCTGCATCGCGATATCTTCAATATGGCAGAGAAATACGGCAAAGACGTGTTTTTATCGATCGACTTATTGGGTACGGACAAACTGCCTAAGATGTTCGCATTGAAAGCAAAAGTAGAGAACTTTTTAGAGCGAGTGCCATTTGTCAGCAAATATTTGCCAGACACCATTTTGTACTACGCAAGCAAATTGTTCCCGCAGCATTTGCCTGAGCGAATGCTGGAATTCTGCGATAAATACGAGCATCACTTAGTGCTAAAAATGAGTGATGGCGGAATTGAAGAGGCACAAAAATACCTGAAAGAAGTATGGGCTGTTGAAGATGATTGCGATTTCTTCGAATGTACGCCAGATGAAGGTAAAAAAGCTTACTTACATCGTTTTGCGGCGGCTGGGGCTGCGATTCGCTACGAAACGATTCATCGCAACGAGGTTGAAGACATTGTTGCGCTCGATATCGCATTGCGCAGAAATGATGAAGAATGGTTGGAAACTTTGCCTGAAGAGGTGAGCAAAAATCTGGTTCAGTCGCTCTATTACGGGCACTTCATGTGTTACGTCTTCCATCAGGATTACATCTTCAAAAAAGGTACAGATACCAAATTGATGAAGAAGCTGATGTTAG
>NZ_JAWOQR010000058.1:0-1686 GCF_033337445.1 Vibrio sp. YT-15 | reverse complement strand
AAATCTTCCCGTGAGGCGAGTAAGCAGCTTGCCGAGTTTCTCTTTCAACATCAGGTATTGGTAAGTGATGTCCAACACCTCGAATTGTGCGTAGTTGAGGTGATGAACAATGCCTTTATACACTCCTACGATGAGCAGGAAGGCGAGCCGATTGAGCTCGAATGTGCAATCTTATCTGACTCTAAGTCTACTCACATCGAAATGCGTATTTCTGATTACGGTCGTCCTATTAAAAAATCGGTTTTCCAAGAGCACACGAATAAAGAAATAAAAGCACCAAGCTTGTTTGATGAAGACAGCTGGATGTCGTCAGGAAGAGGATTAATGTTAATAAGTAATCTAGTTGACAGTTTTCAGGTATTGAGAAGTGGTCGAAAAAACACGTTTGTATTGATTAAAAGGGAGGGACGCCTAACAACCAAGCAAAGTTCTGTCACTTTACCTGGTTCTTAGTTTTCGTCCATGACGAATTAGCTTTCTTTATTTGTGATCGGTGGTGGAAGCCGATGACAGAAGCGCTTCTAGTTCTTCTCTGGTCAACAAGTCTTGCGGATTTAGCATCCCGCTCTCGTCGTCCAAAGACATTTTGGTTCTGCTGATCAAATATCGCTTTTGAGTAGGAGTTAAGTCCTTGAGCGACTCAATCAACTCCTTGAAATGGTTGTTGTCCATGTTCATAATTTCCCCGTTCTAAGCCTTAAGGTGTTTTATTTTAAGTTTTCTAAGTAAGTGAAAATCTGCTTTTTAATTGTCACCAGCTCGTTATTAACTATAGTTATATCTTCGCATTCTGGTGCAGTATTGTTTCTTGTGCTTGTTTCTATCTTCTCCAGCGCAACAACTGCGGTATTTTCTCCAAAGCCTTCTAGAATACCTTTCAAGCTGTGTGCCATCAGATACAGCTCTGGCCAATTTTGTTGTACGAACATTTCATTTAGTTGTTCTGTCGCATCAGAGTAATCCTCCAAGTACGTTGAAAAGACAGCAATGATGATGTCTACGTCATTGTCCATATATTGATTGAGCAATTCGAAGTTGATCATTTTCACTCTCTATCGGTTATGTGATAGCTAAACGGTTCGGGTATCTGGCTAGAAAAAGAACCAGAGAGATAATCGCTTAACCATCGCGACCAATTTGGTGGCAATGCCCTTTGTTTTAGGAAGTTAACCACCGACTCCGAATTAGAATGGTATTGTTGGTCCGGCGCTGCCAGAGCGTTCAGTTTTGTCTCTACTGAAAATGGATAATCGTATTCGTGTGGTACGATATTGCACTCTTGAAGTCGGACTGATGAACACGATTGATTGATGACTCCGAGCAAGCTGCGTCTGATAGAAAACTCACCAAAAAATGCTAATAGCGGAAGGGCTTGTTTCAATAATGCTATCGGCATTTGTGTTGGAATATCGTAAAAGTAACTCAATGACTCTAGCAATTTTAGGTGCGCTTCTGCCGCGCGAGACTCGACGAGAAGTAGCTTGCACTGCATGAGCTGCTTAAAAGCTAATAGATTGACTTGCTGCTCTTTACCCAACTGCTTTTGCGTGAGTAAACAGAGTTCATTCAGTTGAACAAGCACTTTCCTCTTGGTATGAATATGAGTAAGCGTTTTAAAATGGTCGCTGACTAAATCAATGTAAGAAGAAAGGACATTAAGCCATTGGGCATCGGTTTGTGATAAAT
>NZ_JAWOQR010000057.1:0-1701 GCF_033337445.1 Vibrio sp. YT-15 | reverse complement strand
GCCTGCATCCAGCATTGGTTTTTTAACAACACCTAAACTCATACGAACTACGTAGAAGACGGCGTAACCGAAAACCAAGCCTAAAAATACATGCCATTGGTAGCGTTTGAAACGCGCTTGCATTTCCTCTTTCGAGCCATCTGAAAGAGGGAGGTCAGGGCGTGTTTTAAAGAAATTAAACATCTTGCACTCCAAGTTTTAATCACAAATGTTTTGTTGCAGGGCTATCTTGAAGTGACAGATTGCACAGTACAAAGGCATGAATTTGAGACAGAATTGACCCATATTGATATTTAGGTTGAGTCAAAAACGGGAATTTAGAACGTTAGGCTGACACTTGTTACTGATAGAATATGCTTAGTTCTGGTTGAAGTGCGTCAATAGTGACTCAAACATACTCTGTAAGATTTTTTGACAATCTTTCATAGATTTGAGTTACCGCACACTATTTAAGGTTTTTGGTTAATTTGATGGTTGATTTCAAGCAATTTGGGCGTCGTTTACTTCTTGGTGCGGCGCTTTATGCACCACTCACAATGGCAGCAGAAAAAGAGTTGGTGATACTCACGACCTTCTCTCAGGCACCAATCACTGCTTTGGTGGATGACTTTACGCAGCACTATCCTGATGCTGAAGTCCGAGTGGTTCACCGACGCACTCAATCAAGACTGCAATTGCTTAGCAAAAGCTACATGAAGGATATCGACTTGGTGTTGAGCTCGTCGCCGTTTCTGATGCAAGAGCTGTCTAATGAACATCGTTTGGCTGATATGTCGTCGCGTGTGCAAGTGCCGAAATGGTTGTCGCCTTATCTATTACCTAATAACGATCAAGTCGTGGCGTTTGGATACTCAGGCGCCGGGATTGTTTGGAACAAAGATTATTTGGCCGCGAACCATTTACCAGAACCGAAGCGTTTTCAAGATCTGACCAATCCGCTGTACTTTGGTCACGTCACCATGAGCACGCCAAGCCGCTCTGGAACCACGCAATTGATGGTCGAGAGTGTGCTTAGTCAATATGGTTGGCAAGAGGGCTGGCGGATTTTACTCAATGTGGGAGCGAACCTCGCGACGATCTCTTCTCGCAGTTTTGGAGTGGCGGATTACATCGCCAAAGGTAAGTTTGGTATTGGGCCAACGATCGACAGCTACGCACTGATTGCGCAACGCAAGTTCGACTACGTTGGCTTTGCTTATGATCAAGACTTTACGCTAATGCCTACCTATATTGCACAAATCAATCGGGGTAAGAGTGATAAGTTGGCAGAGTCCTTTATTGCTCATTTGCTTTCGAAAGAAGTACAAGAGCAGATGGAAAGCAGCACCTTCTCCAAAACAGCGCTTGACGATACGGCTCGATACGGTGGAGAAAATCCCGTTCTCGACCTAGAACAGGTAATGCCACGTGACGCGTTAATCAACTTGATTTTTGATACCGCGATCACCAAGCGTCTTCCGGAGCTTCAAGATGCTTGGCTCTCGCTCATTAAATTGAATCGACTCGCCGATGGAAAACCAGAGAAACAACGTTCGCTACAAGCCATTGAAAAACAACTGTTTGAATTGCCACTGAGCAAAGCGCAAGTAACCGAAATTGCGCAAAAGCTGTCGACCATGGATAAAGATTCCGAAGTTGGCATGACGCACTACCAAGCATTATTGGCAGAGTTTTCCCATGAACTGGGGCGGGCGATGTCGG
>NZ_JAWOQR010000056.1:0-1804 GCF_033337445.1 Vibrio sp. YT-15 | reverse complement strand
CCTTAGTTCGAGTTTACAAACACGCTGGCATTTATAATTGAAAATTAATAATCAATAAAAACAAAAGGTTAACATATTTCCTTCCGTTTTATCTCTGAGCTATATTCCATTATAAAAACCAGACAATAGCTTTTGGATCATGATATTCCAAAAGCTATTTAAGCTGATCACGCGTCTTTTGCCACCCGTTCGATGTACTCAAGCTGCACTGGTTTGGTAAACGCGCCTGGGCGCAGTGCCTGAACTTCTCGCACGATATCGTCCAGCGTCCATTCTTTTTCTAGCAGTAAGTGAGCTGCGAACAAACCAGTGCGACCCGAGCCGCCCATGCAGTGCATCGCGACTTTGCCATCTTGAGCAAGAATCGCATGCAGTTCTGGGCTAGCTTGTTGCCACTTCATCGCGAAATCCTCACTGGGTGCGCAATCATCTTCAATCTTGATCTGGAACCATTTCATACCCAGTTGTTGG
The DNA here is from genome assembly GCF_033337445.1 of Vibrio sp. YT-15. Taxonomy (NCBI): domain Bacteria; kingdom Pseudomonadati; phylum Pseudomonadota; class Gammaproteobacteria; order Vibrionales; family Vibrionaceae; genus Vibrio; species Vibrio sp. YT-15. The sequence goes on along the minus strand of NZ_JAWOQR010000056.1, from coordinate 1,333 downwards.
GTAACTTCACCCAAATCCGCGACGTCTTTCGATGCTAGCTCAGCATTGTCCAATGCCGTAACCACGGCTTGAACACCCTGCTCTTTTAATTGCTGTAAAGACGTTTGCAAATCGACGCCTTTCGTACCCGGGCACGGTGTTAGGACTAATGCACCAGAGTCCAAATCTAATTGCCATGTAGGATGAGACATTGTGAACTCCTATTAAGCCAAACCAACGTTACGAACCAATTCTGCGGTACGCGTTGCGTAACCCATTTCATTGTCGTACCACGCGTAAATCTTCACCATGCGAGAGCCAACGACCATTGTTGAGAGTGCATCAACGATGGTTGAGCGTTGATCGCCTTTGTAATCGATCGACACCAACGGACGCTCTTCAAAGCCAAGAATGCCTTTTAGCTCACCTTCTGACGCTTCTTTCAGCAAAGCATTCACTTCTTCTGCGGTGGTATCGCGTTTCACATCGAAGATGATGTCTGTCAGTGACGCATTCGCCAACGGTACACGCACTGCGTGGCCGTTAATCTTGCCTTTTAAATCAGGGAAAATTTCCACAATCGCAGTCGCACTGCCCGTGGTGGTCGGGATAAGACTCATGCCACACGCACGAGCACGACGCAGATCTTTGTGCGGTGCATCCAAAATGGTTTGCGTATTGGTCAAATCATGAATCGTCGTGAAAGAGGATTGCTCAATGCCCAATTTCTCATGAATGACTTTTACTACTGGTGCGATGCAGTTGGTCGTGCACGAAGCCGCTGTCACGATACGATGTTTGTCAGGATCGAAAATGTGGTCGTTCACGCCAACAACGATGTTCGCAATACCTTCTTCTTTCACTGGTGCGCTAACCACCACTCGCTTCACGCCCTGATCGAGATATTGGTCAAGGTACGATGTTTTGCGGTGCACGCCTGTCGCTTCAATCACAACATCACAACCAGACCAATTCACAGCATCGATGTCGCGATGCTGTGTCGTCGCGATGCGCTTGCCATTGATGACGAGTTCATTTCCCTCAACCTGCACTTCATGGTGCCAACGGCCTTGAACAGAGTCGAACTCCAATAAGTGGCCCAACGTTGCTGCATCGCCCGCAACATCATTGATTTGCACAAATTCCAATTCTGGCCAGTCGAATGCCGCGCGCAGCGCCAAACGTCCAATGCGCCCAAACCCGTTAATCCCTACTTTAATCGTCATAGTCTTACCCTTTAATCTTCAACCTTGAATCTTTGTTCGCTGTTAACAGCAAGCCTCACGACTTTTATCGTGCAAGCGTGTAATGTCGTCTTGGTATTCTTGCTTCAAGCAATTCGATGCTACTAAGT
>NZ_JAWOQR010000055.1:0-1829 GCF_033337445.1 Vibrio sp. YT-15 | reverse complement strand
GTAGAGCTCGTTGGCTTTGTGATTGAGGTTTTGGCTTCCAGAGCGGTTTTGGTTGGCAAGGCTTGCCGATTGACTACTTTGCTGCGAAATGACCTCAACACGTTGAGAGATTTCTTGTCCCACTTGGCTCTGTTCTTCGGTTGCTGTGGCGATCAGCGTATTCATGTCCATAATGTTGGCAATCGCTGCTTGAATGTCTTGCAACGCAACCGAGGCGGCGCGCGCCTCTTCTACCGTTGCTTCACCGCGCGCTTGGCTTGATTCCATCGCACGTACAGCGGCATCTGAGCCAGATTTTAGTTGCTCAATCATTTTATGGATATCGCCCGTGCTGTCTTGAGTGCGGCTTGCCAGCTTGCGGACTTCATCTGCTACTACCGCGAATCCACGTCCTTGATCGCCAGCTCGCGCAGCTTCAATCGCGGCGTTTAGCGCAAGCAAATTAGTTTGCTCGGCAATATCTTGAATCACTTCTAAAGATGATGAGATGTTTTGAACGTCGCTTTCTAAACGGGCAATCACAGTGCTCGCCTCTGAAACTTTGCTTGCCAGCGCTTCGACAGAATTCGCAGCGGAATCGACGATGTGTTTCGCTTGTTGAGCGTTTTCATCGGCGTGTCGTGCTGATTCTGCTGCTTGGTTAGCGTTGTTCGAAATCTCATGCGCGGTGGCTGTCATTTCCGTCATCGCTGCGGCAACTTGCTCGGTTTCTTCACGTTGACCGCCAGCGAGTTCGTCGACTTGAGAGGCGCGTTGTGACATGTTGTTGGTTTCTGCGACGACTTCTTCACCAACTTGAGTCACGCTCTTGATGATGCCCTGCAGGCTTTCAACAAAGATATTGAAGTTGTGCGCTAACTGTTTGAACTCAGGTACGTTGGATTCGTGCATGCGCGCCGTAAGGTCGGCATCGCCTTGCGCGAAGGATTGGATCGAGGCATCAAACTGTTCGATTGGTCGCATGATGCTACGATTCACAAACACGGCGAAGATAGCAACTACGGCAGCGATAGAAACGCAGAACAGCGCGATGGCCACTAGAGTCGTGTTGAGCGCGTCATGGGCTGAAGCTTCCATTTCTGCAATGACGGCATCAATGTCATCGGTGTAAAAGCCGGTACCGATCATTAAATTCCACTCAGGAATGAACATTGAGTAGCTCAATTTCGGTAGCGCCTCTGTTTGTCCTAGTTTCGGGAAGTAATAGGTAGTGAATTCACCCGTTTTGGCGTTTTTCAGCAAATCTTGAATCAGGTAATTACCTTTCTTGTCTTGCAGGTTATAGAAGTTTTCACCGATGCCTTTGTCGTTCTTGCCGACCACAACACGGACGCCTTTGGAGTTGTAACCGAAGATGTAGCCCGTCTCACCAAATTCCAGCTCTCGTAAAACGGGAAGAGCTTCTTCTAATGTCGCATTTTTCTTGAGTAGCGGTTCAATCGCCGAGCGAGCCATCTGAACATAGTTTTTCAGCTCGGCTTTTTTCATCGCCATCATGGTGGTGTGGGTCTGATCAATTTGCTGTTGGTTATAAGCGTTAGTTTGCAGATAGGTGAACCACATCATACCTAGTGCAATGGTGAGTACTGGAATGATGGAAAGAATATACAGTCGCTTTCTTATGGTTAGATTCATAGAGACTTCCTTACTTCTCGGCGCAGCGTTACGAAAAGGCAAAATTCAATCGATTTGCCGGATAAATATATGGCTATTTATTTTTGTAGTGATTGCAGATTAACCGACTTAGTAGGAGAGAAGTACTGGAAATGCACGATTTATCGCGAGCGTATTAACATTTTCAAGCGTGATCACAATTACCGAGAGCAGCG
>NZ_JAWOQR010000054.1:0-1837 GCF_033337445.1 Vibrio sp. YT-15 | reverse complement strand
GTTTCGGGTTGTGCTTCTGGTTGTAGCGTCCAATCACCACCAAGTGATTTATAGAGCGCAATCGTGGCTTGTGCGGTTTGTAACTTTGCTGCGACTCGCTCATCTTGCATCATGCGTTGCTGACGCTGCGCATCTAAAACCGATAAGTGATCAATCAAGCCAGCTCGGTACAGTGACTTAGCTTTGTTGACGGCGTTATTGGTGGCTTTCAATGCCTCATCGATTCGACGCTGATTTTCTTGGCTGCGACCATAAGCAAACAGCGAGGATTCGGTTTCTGCCAAAGCCGCATCGACCGTATGTTGATAAGACAATGTCGCCGAATCAAAACGCGCTTGGTTGATGGCTTCAATTGCCTCGCCACGCCCCCCATCGAACAAGTTCCAGCTTACGCCTGCCGCGCCCATCCAACCGAAAGAATCGCTACTGAAAAGATCGTCAAAGCTTGACGCCGACAACCCCGGAGCGCCCGTCAAAAAGAACTTCGGATATTGATCAGCAACGCTTGCTGCTAACTCTTCATTGAGCGCGGCCATTTCGCGCTCGGCTAAGCGAATATCGGTACGACGTTTCAACAGATCGGAAGGTAAACCGACCGGCACCATGTCCTGCATGACAGGTACACTATGCTGCTTAGATAGGCGGATTTCGACTTGCGTTAGCGGCTCGCCAAGCAGCACCGCTAAACGATGTTTGTGCGCTTGTTGTGCAATCTCTAACTGCGGAACGAGCGATTCCATCGCCGCAAGTGTGGCCTTCGCTTGGGCTAAATCGAGATCAGAACCGTAGCCGCTGCGCACGACTTTTCCGACGAGGTCGAGTGTGCGTCTTTGATCTTCTAAGTTCGACTTTGCCAATTCAAGGCGCTCACTCGCACCTTGGTATTGCAAGTAGTTGTGAATCAAATCCGCCGTGATCACCGTGTTCAAGCCGCTTTGATAAATCTGAGCTTGTTCGAGACGAATTTGCGCCGCGTTTGCTTGGCGGTCAATGCGCCCAAACAGATCAACTTCCCAAGCGATACTCGCGCCTGCAAATACGCCATCGTGCTGATTATCCATTAGGGTGACGTTACCAATTTGAGGTGGCAGACACGACACGGAATCACTGAGTGGATTCAATATCGGACTGAGTGAAGAGTCATTTTTACTGAACTGATAGTTCATGTAACCCGCACCGAGATTAATTGTCGGTACCTTGAATGACTCCACCATGGTTTTATAGTTGTTGGCCATTTTCACCCGCTCGGCCGCCACTTTCAGCGGAATGTTTTGGCTCTGCATGTCTTGAACCATTTGATTCAACACCGGATCGTGAAACTTAGTCCACCAAAACTCAACGTGTTGTGAATCGGTACTCAACCCTGCATTTTCGGCGTTCAAGTAGGTTTCTGCCATGCTGGTGGTCGGTGCTTGGTAGTCTGGCCCCACTGCACAGCCCGCTAAACTTAGGGTTAGAACGACAGGCGTTAGAATGAATTTTTTCACGATGACGCCTCCTCTAGCTCAGCGTTGGTTTGTGTGGATGGTGCTTTTTCTTTGTAAGCAAGGCGATACAGCGCAGGCATGACAAACAGTGACAATATGGTTGCGGCTGCCAAGCCTCCGATGATGGTTGCCGCCATTTGGTCAAACAGCAGATCTGACAGCAGCGGGATCATGCCGAGCGCGGTCGTTAACGCACCCATAGAAATGGCCATAGTACGGTTGACCGTGGCTTCTTTGATCGCGTCAGACAAGCTCTTGCCATTTGTGCGTTCGAGCTCAATTTGATCCATTAGTACGATGCCATTTTTGATGATCATCCCGGTTAGTGTGATAGCTCCGATCAGCGCCAT
>NZ_JAWOQR010000053.1:0-1848 GCF_033337445.1 Vibrio sp. YT-15 | reverse complement strand
AAACGCCAAACCGAGCGCCCAAAACAAAATCCAGTCGAGCTTATCCAAAAACAAAATATGGTGGTTGATACTCATGCCGAGCACCACCTGATACTCCCCAGCTTGAAACGCAAACGCGCGAATATTCAGCGAGTCCTCACTCCATTCGATGGCACGCTCGTGATTTAAAACCTGAGGCGAGCTAATGCTGTAGGCTCGGTTCTGAGGAATCGTCAGGCTCGAGTTCTGATACACGCTCTGCTTGCCTTCAAACACCCACATATAGAGCGTGCTGTTATTCGCTTGCTTGAACACATCCTCTGGCGAGCGTTTTAACTCGTTCTCAATGGCATTGAACTTACTGGAAATATAGCTGAAATCTTGCGAATAAAAGTGGCGTTCAATGGCGTACTGTAGGATGAAAGCCAAAGAAAAATAGGTCACAAACGTCATGCTAACAAACATCAGCACGAGCTTGTTTTTCATGGAAAAAGGCAGCGAGAACTTAGGCATCACGACTCTCTTCGAGTTTGTAGCCCATCCCTCTGACAGTGTGAATCAGTGGTTTATCGAACGGTTTGTCCACTTTGCTACGCAGACGTTTGACCGCCACATCAATCACATTGGTATCGCTGTCAAAGTTCATATCCCACACTAACGACGCAATGGTGGTACGTGAAAGCACTTGGCCAGTTTTGCGCATCAACAACTCAAGCAGGGCATATTCTTTGGCGGTAAGCAACATCGACTGCCCCGCGCGCGTGGCAACGCGCTTGATCATATCAAGTTCTAAATCTGCCACACGTAATGTTTGCGGCGATGCGACCACTTGCGCGGCAATATGATGACGAAATACGTTTTGAACACGCGCCAGTAGCTCTGCAAACGCGTAAGGTTTTACCACATAGTCATTGGCACCCAGCTCAAAACCGCGCACGCGATCTTCCACTTGCTCCTTCGCTGTCAGCATGATCACTGGGGTGTGAATCCCACTACTGCGCAATGTGTTAAGCACCTGCCAACCATCGAGTTTAGGCAACATAATGTCGAGGAGGATTAAGTCATATTCTTCACTGGTAGCGTGATAAAGCCCATCGACCCCATCATGCACTAAATCCACCACATACCCAGATTCAATCAAACCTTTTTGCAGATATTCTCCGGCTTTGTGCTCATCTTCGACGATCAATATTTTCAACTTTACTTACCTAGTGTGTTAGCGGGAGGATGAGAACCCAGTATAAAGCTCGAAAAAGAGCATGATGTGAACCACACCATACTCTTCCCCATTGGCAAACCATTATCGATTGTTATCGCGTTCGGCATAATGCACTTTGACATTCACTTTGCCCAAATATTCCAACTGACCATCTTCATTCATGCGTTCTTGCACGGTCACGAAGCCTCCATCTTTTAAATGCGTACTGCGAGACTTCACATTAAATGTCAGGATATTGAGCTCTTTATTCAGTTCACGAGCCGACATGGTTTTAAGTGAATTGAGTTCAGACAGTGCCTGTTGATAAGCCTCATCTGACGTTGCCGTCGGGGTAACTGAGATGGTTTTCATCTCTTCGCGGCTCACGTAGTTGCCACCAGTGAAAAGTGGTTGAGCGAATGCAGATGCGCTAGTCATTGCCATTACCGTTACAAAAAGAGCAGTTTTGATTGCGTTCATGTTGTTAACCTTTGAGTGCTTGTTTTCAATGAGGTCATTATTGAACACCGCCTCTGACACCACCCTTTCAACAACATGACATTTTTGTCATGAAAGCAACTTACTGGCGAAGGCGCTTGAGCGCTCCATCACGCTTAGCACAAGACAAAAAAGCGGCACATGCTCTCGCATGTGCCGCTTAGGATTTTTGC
>NZ_JAWOQR010000052.1:0-1883 GCF_033337445.1 Vibrio sp. YT-15 | reverse complement strand
AAACACCACGGTACATATGATACCGTAATGTTGGAGTACCAAAGTACTACGATACCTCACGGCACCACTGCTGTGGGATAAGTTCAAAATCCAGTCACAAGAGGGTGAGTGTCCATGCTGTAGTGGTTTGTTTTGCAGTGACATTTCAGGTGTTAGCTGAGCTACTGAGTATCTTTAAGCAGTGAAAGTTATTATTTATTTCTTTTTACTTGTAGGCTAGATTTGTTTATGCTACAGTGATTTGTTTTCCACAGAGCTCTACAGTGCCAGCATTTTACTCGCATTTGCGACTAAAAATAGTTTTGAGCGAGCAAAATAGGCTTAAATCATTCAGCACACTGTGCGAGCAGCCTACATATTTCAACCAGCAGCAGAAACGAAAGGCGAATCCCATCGGTTGTGGGTTGAACAGGGGTCACAGACACAGAATGTAATGTTAATGTATTCCTGTCAAATACAGCGGCCATCGGCTTACCCGGCGACGGAGAAGTCGGCTCCAATAATATCCTCTTCTTGGTGTCATGACTGCCCAGAAGTACCTGAACAGCCGAGCCAGCCGAACACAGGTATGTGACGTGTCTGAGGAGAAACAAGCCGTTCACGGCCCACAAACTTCGCCGCACTTTAGGGACTGTTCTTTACTTATGAAGGGACTTGTCGGGAAGGAGGGTGGCTGGTTGATTCTTATTTTATTTATTTATTTTATTTTGATCCCCCCTATGTTAATCACTTATTGATGCTGTTTTTGAAGTATGAATAAGTCAATAAGTAATTTATTCCACTGAAATATCATTGATGTATTATAGAAAAGTGATTTATCTTTTTATAAATGACAAAAGGCACATCTGCCTCATTTTTGCTGTGGTATCGTGATACTACTCAGAACCATGATATTTTCATTGGTATCGCACAGTGGGTCCCAATTTTGGTACCATGACAACACTAATCTGGAGGGGGTTCATCTGCAAAAACTAATGAAAAAATAAACAATGATATTCTGTATTCGGTACTCGGTATTCGGTCAAGCGTTTCATAATATTCAGCTTCGGCCACAAATTTTCATTTCGGTGCATCCCTATTTACACGCGGACCAGATCAAAAGCCTTGTGTGAGAAAGCTGCTCTTGATTGGTCAGAATTTCCATGTGGGAAAAATCCAGGAAGTAAAGCAAACGTTGAAGAAGAGTACACTTGCAAGATAAATGTGACACTTTCTAATGTCACAATGGAGGGACAACTACGCAGGTTGATTTTAGCGCTGGTCATCGTGGACTACATTGCTGTCATTGTTCATTTGAGTCAAACCATACAGTTTGAAAACGAGGCGCGGCTCCAACTAGAAAACAATGTTTTGATGCATTGGATGTGCTGAATGTGCATATTAAGGCAGTACAGGAGGAGGTGCACATTAATAATCCTCCAGGACTGTAACATGCTCATGTTTAACCCAAACAATGTGTCATGTGACTGCAGTTGCTTCACGTCCAGGTCGGAACACCTTCTCACCACAAACCAACCGCACCAGAGTTCCTTTGGAACCGGACTGAGACCACCTCTTCAAGAAGGTCTCAGTCCGGTTGTTTTGGTGCACACCTGAGTGTGATTGCTGTGTTCACACCTGCCCAAACAAACCGCACTTAGGGGGCAAACAAACTTGAGTTCGATTAACCTCAACCAAACAGAGCAGATGTGAAAGCACCCTTATATAGTACACAGATAGGATGCATTAGATATAATCCAATGATGGTTAAAAATTCAATCATTTGAAGCTAAATCTTTTCCTCAGGCAGCTGGAGTACTACAAAACATATTCTGCCTCATTAATAAGAGGAATACAAGACAATTTTAATTGACAGCAAACGTCACAGCATTTCTAAATCTCCT
>NZ_JAWOQR010000051.1:0-1921 GCF_033337445.1 Vibrio sp. YT-15 | reverse complement strand
CAGCATTCGCGCTAGAAGGTCTGTTTATTGCCGAGGATCTTTTCGCGTCAGCAACCGTGTGTGGTGCCATGTCTGTAGAAGCCGCACTAGGCAGCCGTCGCCCATGTGACCCTCGAATCCACCGCGTACGTGGCCATCGTAGCCAAATGGATGCGGCAATGGCATATCGTCACCTACTGGATACATCGAGTGAAATTGGTGAATCGCACACCAACTGTGAAAAAGTGCAAGACCCATACTCACTGCGTTGTCAGCCGCAAGTGATGGGCGCGTGTTTGCAGCAAATCCGCAACTCCGCTGAAGTATTGCAAGTAGAAGCGAACTCCGTTTCTGATAACCCATTAGTATTTGCAGAAGATAACGACATCATCTCTGGCGGTAACTTCCATGCAGAACCTGTTGCGATGGCAGCCGATAACTTAGCTCTCGCCATTGCAGAAATCGGCAGTTTGTCCGAGCGTCGTATGGCACTTCTCATCGACAGCGCGCTATCAAAACTGCCGCCATTCTTAGTGGATAATGGTGGCGTGAACTCTGGCTTCATGATTGCTCAAGTAACCTCTGCGGCATTAGCAAGTGAAAATAAGACCCTTGCTCACCCAGCCTCAGTAGACAGCTTACCAACATCAGCAAACCAAGAAGACCACGTGTCAATGGCGACATTCGCGGCTCGCAGACTGAAAGAAATGGGTGAAAACACTCGCGGCATTCTGGCTGTCGAATATCTATCGGCGGCGCAAGGTTTGGATTTCAGAGCGCCAAATAAATCGTCAGAGCGAATCGAAATTGCAAAACAGATGCTGCGTGAAAAAGTGTCGTTCTACGATAAAGACCGTTACTTTGCACCCGATATCGAGCAAGCAAACACATTGTTGAAACTCGCTCTACATAACGCACTGATGCCAGAGAACCTTCTGCCAAGCGTACATTAATCTATAGAAGCAAACTCCAGTCTAGGCTCCACCTCTTCGTGGAGCCTTTTTTGTGTCTATACTCTTAACAATTCGTGAGTGATATCAGAGTCGCGCGACGCACTTATTTGCATCATAAATGGATAAGCCATTCAAGCATGTGTTTTTAAACGTTTATCTGCTGATTTGGGTGCGCATTGTCAAAATGCAGTGAACTTTCTACTGGATGGACCATTGCTACGCAGATATTCGCATATAATCCCTTACAGTTTTGGTTACTACTTAATAATTATGTTTCTAACACCTTATTTTTCAAACAATAATCATCAATTTCAATTCACTCGTGAACAAGCAAGTCACTTTGCTAAGCGCGTGGCTGGTGATTACAACCCTATTCATGATGAAGATAACAAACGCTTTTGTGTGCCTGGCGACCTGCTATTTGCCGTTCTACTAAGTAAAGAAGGCATCAGCCAAAAAATGCGCTTTCGTTTCTCTGGCATGGTAAATGATGGCATTGAGCTGCATATTGAAAATAAGTGTGAAAAAGAAAGCGCAGTCGTAGATGAGGCAGGCAAAGAATACTTGCACATGTCTCGTGAAGGCGAAACCAACCACAACCCGGCTTTTATTGAGCATGTGGTAACAAATTACGTGCAGTTTTCTGGAATGAACTTCCCGCACATCATGGTTCCTCTGATGGAAGAGAAACAAATGATGATCAACTGTCAGCGTCCACTGGTTATTTATGAAAGCATGGAAGTGGAATTTTCACGCTTAGACCTTACACATCCTGAAGTGGATTTCACTGGTGCGACGTTTGATGTAGATGGTAAGCGCGGCGTGGTGACTTTGAACTTCGCATTCAAAGAAGATGGTGAAGTGGTCGGTAAAGGCATTAAACGCATGGTAGCGAGTGGTTTGAAGCCATACGATCAAGAAGCCGTTGACGACCTTGTACACCGCTTTAATGAGCGTAAGGATGCATTCCTAGCAAAGTTCGTTAAGGC
>NZ_JAWOQR010000050.1:0-1932 GCF_033337445.1 Vibrio sp. YT-15 | reverse complement strand
TCTCAAGTGCTGATACAGATTGGTCGTGTTGCCGCGGGACGTGGCGACTTTAACTTTTACACTTACACAGTACGTCTTTCTGTTCAGCGTCGCCGTACCTGAATCCAAAGTATCGCCATGTAACAGACATTTTTTTCCGCTACTAATTCAGCCTGTTCATAGTCGAGCTCATGCGCTTCTTCAGTCTGTGTTGGTCACTGCTGCACGCCGGCTGCACGCACCAGGATAGCTTGTGGGCGTGATGTCAACAAAGTCCACACACTACAGGAGAGGCAGTGACGTTCAAAGGCACACACGTTAACATTTATTTAGCCTACATTAAATCGCAAATCGCAGCCTTTTATGCGGTTATGTAATGGCACAGCCTGATATCGCGATTGCGATTGCGATTAGATTAATTGTGCAGCACTAATAATAAAGTAAAAAGTCACTTGACATGCTGCTGTTTTGTGCTATGACCTATTTAAGTGTTGGAAGTTGTTATTTACGTGACAACGCCTGAACGCAACACAAGCTCTGTGTGCAACCTGATCTCACAGAAATACGTGAAATGACCACGAACTCTTAACACCGCATTCCGTGGTGGCAGCACGTAATGGGTTGAAATTACGTGCTGCCACCACGAAAACAATGCCAATGTAAAGTCAATTAGGATCCTCTCCCGTGGTGGACACACGGATTCCCTGATTCAATCACGTCACGTCAACCTCGTTTTCCTCAATGATATCTTTAACATTCCTGTATACACACAAAAACGCGGAAGTGTCCCTGATAACTCAACAATATGACAGGTTAATGTCAAGGCCATGAAATAAAATGAATGTATTTTGCCAGCTTTTGATAGCGTAGAGCTTTAAGACCATTGTGCTGTGGGCGGATGGGGCGCGTTCCACTATGTTTTGTAGCTGCTCTCCGCTGTATGTGGGCTTAATGCCATTTCAGATTGCCATCCGTCTGCCGTAACTGAATCCAAACGCCACTAATAAATAAATAAAGAAGAAGATAAAAATAAGGCTGAGCACGGAAGAACCAGAGAGGAAACACCATCACATGGAGCCGTCTGCCCCTGGCAAGCCGGTCACCCTCCACTCCACCAGGGGAGAGCGGACCCCAGGCCAGCGCCACAGAACCAGCGGCTGCCCTGCTGGTTATACCTCCGACCGTGGCAGCTGTCACACAAACCGCTGCTGAAAATTATACATTTTGATACAGGTAGGCTATATACATATTGCAAAACTCTGTAAAAGTACACCAAAGCATATTTTCGTTTCCAAATATTTATTTGAAAACGAAACCATTCATACGGTCAATATAAAACATTTTGTTTGTAATAAAAAACAAATGTAATCTCAGTGTGACCACAACAGCCGGCGGGACTGCGGTTGAACCACTTCTAATGTTCATTCATTCATTCATTCATCTTCTAACCGCTTCATCCTCTTGAGGGTCGCGGGGGGGCTGGAGCCTATCCCAGCTGACATCGGGCGAGAGGCAGGGTACACCCTGGACAGGTCACCAGACTATCACAGGGCTGACACATAGAGACAGACAACCATTCACACTCACATTCACACCTACGGACAATTTAGAGTCACCAATTAACCTGCATGTCTTTGGACTGTGGGAGGAAGCCGGAGTGCCCGGAGAGAACCCACGCTGACACGGGGAGAACATGCAAACTCCGCACAGAAGGGCTCCCACGCCCGGGATCGAACCGGCAACCCTCTTGCTGTGAGGCGAGAGTGCTAACCACCACACCACCGTGCCGCCCCGCATGTAATAATATTAATTAATATTAATGTTAATAATTAATATTACCTACAGCCTATTAAACATTATTCCACTCACATGACATGCAGGACAATTAATGATGGGCAAATGTGTGTGGGTATTTATACGTCAGGGCCTCAAGCTGAAAAAGACTTCCTGTTA
>NZ_JAWOQR010000004.1:0-424787 GCF_033337445.1 Vibrio sp. YT-15 | reverse complement strand
GAAAGCACCGGTCTTGAAAACCGGCATACGTTAATAGCGTATCTAGGGTTCAAATCCCTATCTCTCCGCCACTTTTAAAAAACCGCTGTTCTTACAGCGGTTTTTTTGTATCTGCTGTTTTTTAACCGCTGTTATCGAAACTTCTAATTGGTTTTTCTCTAGCTCTTTCTTCAAGTTTTTGCGTACCTACTTTGGGTTTAGTTTACGCAGTAATACCTTCAATCGAAGACATTTCCATACGCCATTTGGGCTTCAAATAGAGCTTTTTTAAGTCTCAACGTGGGATGCTTAAACGCATTTTGATAGAGTTCCAGTCTAAATACTGCGGATGCACTTGGAGAAAAAATGAAGCTACTTTACTGGTTAGATGAATGGCAAGCTCTTACTCAGCAAGAACAAGAGATGGCTTTACCTATCTCTGGCTACGATTTACTTGATGATGTATTTGTGAAGTATGAACTCGTCGATCTTAACAAGCCATTGTTATTCACATTTTCTCCTTCCGGTACTGATGTGCAGGTACAAGACTTAACTCCGGATTTTTCTCCTTGGGGCTACGAGCTCGGAATACAACAACAAGTAAACATTATTGCCTTTCAACATTTAGGACAAAGTAATTGGTTCCGTAGTCGGAATTTGATTTTCTTTCTGGAGCAGATATCTGAGTTACTTCATCCCTTCAAATGTCGTTTGGGTTATGGGCAAAGTCAAGGTGGCTTTGCAATTGGCGCGTTCGCTAACTTGCTGAAATTAGAACATCTTTTGTTGTTTTATCCTGTTAGCACAAAAAATAAAGCGTTGGTGCCTTGGGATGATCGGCCGAGTACTGAGCTTGCTCAGCAGTTTGCTTGGGAAAGCGGCTACCATGATCGAGATTTGGGCAATGCCAAAGGTTATATTATTTATGACCCATCCAATCGCATTGATCGTCTTCATGCTGAACGTTATCCAGAGCTTACCCATTTAAAAGTCGTCGGTATGGGACACGGCACTCAATCCACACAATTAGATAAATTAGAATTTTTTAATCTGGTGGCGCAGGAGTTTGTTCGCCATCAAACCTTAGATATTGACCAATTTAATAAGCAAATTCACGCTTTGTTTTAAAAGAGGACTGATATCAGAGTCCCCTGTAACCAGGGGGAGATGATCACACACTAAAAACTAGATTTTTAACACAATTGCTAGGCGCAATTTAGATGGAGGATTAATGAAGTTACTGTACTGGTTGGATGAATGGCAGGCTCTTTCTGTTGAAGAACAGCAAACCAGGCTACCGATGTCCGGGGAGGACTTACTTGATGATGTGTTTGTTAAGTATGAGTTTGTCGACCGTAATAAACCGTTGTTGTTCACCTTTTCCCCTGCTGGTACGAATCTACAAGTACAGGACTTACACTCAGACTTTGCGCCTTGGGGTTATCGCTTAGCCCAGAAACAAAAAGTAAATATTATTTCATTTCAGCATCTTGGGAAAAGTAACTGGTTTCGCAGCCGTAATTTGATTTTCTTTCTAGAGCAACTGTCGACTTTACTTGAGCCCTTTGAATGTCGTTTAGGCTATGGACTTAGCCGCGGTGGTTTTGCTATTGGTGCATTTTCTAATCTATTAAAATTGGATCAAGTATTGATGTTTCACCCGGTCAGCACAAAAAACAAAGTTTTGGTGCCATGGGATGATAGGCCAAGTACTGAACTAGCCCAACAATTTGATTGGGAAGGAAAGTATCATGACCTTGACCTTGGCGATGCAAAAGGCTACATCATTTATGATCCAACTAATGAAATCGACCGCCTTCACGCCAAACGCTACCCAGAGCTCACTCACTTAAGAGTCTTCGGGATGGGACATGGTACCCACGCGACGTATTTGAATAAATTCGGTTTTTACAAGCAAGTGGCCGTAGACTTTATACGTTATCAGAAGATAGATATAGCGCAGTTTCGTCATCAGACCAAAACGCTGCGCTTAAAAGAAGATTACTATCAGTGCCTTAACAAGGCGAATGCGAGCTCACAGCATCGTTTAAACTTACTGAGTACCGCTCATAATGTACTAATTGAAGAAAAGAAAGAACATGTGAAGGAGCATCAAGCGCAAATCGATATTCGGCCACTTGTTGATATTGCACTTAAGCAAGAGTATGACAACCCGAAAGATGCAGTACAGCTTTTGGAAGTCGCTCAGCAGTTGGTTCCGAATGATCCTGTTGTGGAGCACAAGTTGCAGCAACTGTCGTAACGTTGAGATGTAATGCGGACGATATTGGTCGAAATAGGTCAGTGGCTTTTGTCGCTGGCCTTTTTAATAGCTTATGGATTGATATGTCGATGAAATCTAATGAAGCAGTACAAAATAAAAAGCCCAAGCAAATGCTTGGGCTCCATAAATGTTAATGCGAGTTTTAAAACTCTTTTGGTGCAAAGCCTGTCATCACATCAAGGCGAAGTTCTTTACCAACTTTTGTTAATGGGTGAACGATTACTAAGCCGCGTACGCGTTTTTTCAGTTTGCCGATGTCCGCTTGTTCTGCTTTGGTGATTTCACGAGAGAAAGGCATATCAAGTAAGCTTTTACGTTCTTTGTTCAGCTCATAGTTTTGCTTGTGCTTTAACTGGTTAAGCTTTTTGGTAAGCTGTTCTACTTCATCCGTGAACTTTGTAATCATTTCGTGATCACCACGAGAACGTGCCGCATCAAGTTTACGTTGGCATGTATCTAAACGGTTGTGCAGCTTTTGAATATCAGTTTTTATGCTCATGGTAATTTGGCTCAAATTTTAAATAGTCGAGAAGTATAGCATAGCTGAGATCACACGCTCTACTATACTTCTCGATTGCCTGGCTTTAGTTAATCAGTTCATTGCCCGATACGTTACCATCGAAGAAGGCTTCGACGTTATCAAGCGTCACAGAGGCAATGTTATTAAGTGCTTCGTGAGTCAAGAATGCTTGGTGGCCAGTAAACAGCACGTTATGACAAGCCGATAAACGGCGGAAAACATCATCTACAATGACATCGTTAGATTTATCTTGGAAGAATAAGTCTTTTTCATTGTCATACACGTCTAGGCCAAGCGCACCAATCTTACCTTGTTTCAACGCTTCTATCGCCGCTAGTGAATCTAGCAACTCGCCTCGACTGGTGTTAATGATCATTACACCATCTTTCATTTGCGCGAAGGCTTTTTCGTTCAATAAGTGATAGTTTTCTTCACTCATTGGACAATGGAGAGAGATAACATCCGCATTAGCGTAGATTTCTTCAAGCGAACAGTAACGGGCTCCCATTTCTAGCGCTAATGGGTTTTCGTAGGGGTCGTAGCAAAGCAGCTCCATGCCAAGCCCTTTGAAGATACGCATCGTCGCGATACCAATCTTACCCGTACCAATAACACCAACAGTTTTTCCGTAAAAGTTAAAGCCAACAAGACCCTCTAGCGAGAAGTTGGCGTCACGTGTGCGTTGGTAGGCCTTGTGAAGACGGCGGTTTAGGCACATCATTAAACCAACCGTGTGCTCTGCCACTGCTTCTGGTGAGTAAGCAGGAACTCGAACCACTTGTAAGCCTAGTTCTTTGGCTGCTTGTTGATCAACTTTATCAAATCCCGCGCAGCGCATAGCAATAAGCTTGGTCCCGCCCAGAGAAAGCTGTTTAAGAACGGGAGCTGAAAGATCATCATTAACGAACGCACATACAACATCACTGCCGTGCGCCATCTTGGCTGTTTTTTCGGTTAGTCGGAAGTCGTGATAGTGGAATTCAAAATCGCGGTTATTTTTAATTTTATTAAAAGAGGCTTCGTCGTAGGATTTTGCACTAAAAAAAGCAATGTTAATCATGGTTCCCTCTCAAAAAGTGCGGACTTTATAAATAAATATGCTTATAAAGTAATGCAACTTAGCCGCAATGAATAGAGAAATCTTCTCTTTGACTTTTGTTGTATCACATAACAATAAGAAGTACGCCTTTCAGCGAGTGCTATCTTACGGTTCCGCATTAGATACTGTTTGCTTTACGAGCATTAACTGACTAGCATTATCGCTCTTTTCTTGTTCACTTTATTAGCTTAGGCGTTACGACAATGTCAGTAAAATGGTGCTCTATGTTCTTGTGTTGTATGTTTGCTTCTGGCACTCACGCAGCTGTTGACCTCGTTAAAGTCGACAAGTCTAAGCGTCGAATGTATTTGATGGAACAAGGAGCAGTGCTAAAAGAATACCGAATTGCTTTAGGAGCGAACCCTCAAGGACATAAACAAGAAGAGGGAGACAATCGCACACCAGAGGGCGAATACACTCTAGATTATGTTATAGAGGACTCTGCTTTTTATCGTTCTGTGCATATCAGTTACCCTGATGCGATTGATACGTTGGAAGCGAAGCGCCGAGGTGTGTCCCCTGGAGGGAACATCAAAATTCATGGCTTAAAAAACGGTGAGAGTCAGTTGCCGATTTACATCCAAAGTTTTGATTGGACTAATGGGTGTATTGCGATTACCAACGAGGAGATGGACGAATTTATCCAGCTTGTCGAGATGGGGACACCAATTCAGATTGAGTGGTAACAAAAGGTCCCCTTTAATGTTCTGGCTCTTATAGGCTATGGCATAAAGCGCTGTGGATGATCACTAAAAATACCGTCTAACTGAGGCAGGTATTTCAGTTTATTTGGATTGTTCACCGTATAGCACATCACTTTGTAACCGGCTTGTTGGAGTTTGTTTATCTGGCGAGTACGAACCCAGTTAATGTTTAGGTTGCAGCTATAGGCACTAACTTCTTCCAAAAGGCGTTTATCTTTTCTCGTAAAGAATTCACTTAACACACCCAATCGGTAGCCACTGCAGTATTTGTGCATCGCTCTAATGACGTCATGACTAAAGCTCGATAGGAGTACATTCTCTTGCGGCATTGGACTTTTTGTTAACGCATTGGCGAGAGTCTGCGCCACTTCTTCCGCTGGATGGTTGTCTACTTTAACTTCGATATTCAAGTTAAGCTTATTCTCAGTAGCTAAAGTGAGCAGTTCATCTAGTGTCACGATCTTCTCGCCTGAAAAGTCTGTGCTAAACCAACTACCGAAATCTAATGCTTTTAACTCTTCCAGGGTGAGCTCATCAACACGGCCTTGTCCATTGCTGCATCGATTGACGGTATGATCATGGCAAACCACTAAAACATTATCTTTGGTAGGCTGTATATCCACTTCCACCCACCTCAACCCCAGGTCAATGGCTGCCTGAATGCTTATTTTTGTATTCTCAGGGTATGAACCTGCCACGCCACGGTGACCAATTAATAACGTTTCCATTCGCTTTATCTTTTGCTTTGCGGTTGCCAGATTGTACTCGTTTTTTCTATGAAGATATATCTAGGTGCATATTGTTAGGAACCTTTAGTAAAAGTGAACATTAAACTCTAATGGCACGTTGTTGCTTCTTGGACTGAGTCCTGTGGACTTAAAGCATTAGAGTGTTAGTTGTTTAATTGGTAAATGAGTAATAAAATGCGAACCATTTTTATTTGAATGGTGAGTGGTAATGTCACGAGTTTTGATAGTCGATGATGACGTTCCTTTGTGTGAGCTGTTAGAAGCGGTTTTGCAAGAGGAGGGCTACATCGTCTCTTCTGTGCATTGCGGTGAAAGTGCGCTGCAATATATGGAAAAAACGCCTGTAGATCTTGTATTGCTTGATGTCATGTTACCAAACCTTAACGGCATGCAAGTTGCTCGTAGGATCTGTCAGCGCTTCGCGACACCTATTCTAATGCTTACCGCTCTCAACGATGAAAACTCGATGCTTGATGGTTACCAAGCGGGGGCCGATCAGTATATCGGAAAGCCTTTTAATGTCGCTGAGCTTCTAATGCGCATCAAAGCGATTCTTCGTCGTGTTGGCTTGGAACGTCAACGTCAGACGATGTGTAGTACCGTTCAAACGATCAGTGACCAGCTTAATAGCTTACCCCTCACAAGTACGGAAGCTGAACTATTGAGCTACTTGGTAAAAAACCAAGGAGTCGTGATTTCAAAAGCAGAGCTTCAAACCGAAGTGTTAAAGAAAGAGCTGAGTCCTTTTGATCGCAACCTTGATATGCACATCAGTAACATACGTCGCAAGTTAGTTGAGGCGGGGCTTTCCAAGCAACATATCAAAACCTTCCGTGGCAAAGGTTACAGTTATTTAGAGGCTGTAAACCGTTAATGAAGCTCCGGTGTCCACCTTTTATTGCAAAACGTAAAGACAGCTTAGCGTTCAAGTTATTTAGTTGCATGACCGCAATTGTCATTAGCATTTTGGTCGTGCAATCCTTAGCGGAACAAGCTCTGGTGAAAGCCATGTTGAAAGTGCCCGATAGTGTGCGAGAAGAAATGCTAGACCTTGCACATCAAGCTAACGTATTGATTGAGCACGGAGACATGGACGAACTTGCTGACTGGGCAAATGCGCAAAACTTTTATTTATTTGTGTTGAATGAACATCAGCAACCAGTTACGCACCGTCTGATGCATCCGCACTTCGAGTTCAAACTTCAATTTAAGAGAAGCATCGATGATCAACTTGAGGGGAAAGTGAATCGCCCCATCATCAATATTCCTTTAGTTCATGGCAATACTTTAGTGATTCAATTGCCACATCGACTGCACCCTGCAAATGACTTCATTCTGTATTTCTCTATTCTCAAAGTCGTGATTGCAGTGGTTATTTTGGCGCTCTTTTCGCTGCTAATGGCACGTAACTTACAGCAACCATTGGATCGATTGAGAGAAGCAAGCAAAAAGCTATCTAATGGCGATTTTAATGTTAGTGTCGTGAAAGAGCTGAAGTCGAGCACGCGTGAGTTTAACGAGTTAGCGCAAGACTTCGATCACATGACGCAACAGATTCATTCTCTCGCTGAAAAGCAGCGACTGCTTATAAGAGATGTCTCTCACGAATTGAGAACGCCGTTAGCGAGGCAGAACTTGGTTCTGCATCTTTTGCGAAAGCGTGTTGGAGAAAGTGAGCAAAGCCTAGTGACAAGGCTAGAAGATGAAGCAAAAGAGCTAAACCATTTGATCAGCGATATATTGGAGTTCAGTCGCTTGGAAAATGCGCGCTTCGACAAAGCCACGAAACGCTGTGATTTAGAAGTTTTGCTCTCCCCGCAAGTAGAACGTTGCAAAATAGATTTGAAGTCAGAACAGACGTTGTCTTTCCGCTCAGAAGCTGTATGTGCTAAAGCCATTTGTGAAGAAACGCTGGTCATTCGTTGTTTGAACAATCTTATTGGTAATGCCATTAAATATTCAGGACAAGCATCTCAGATAGAAGTTTCTCTGGAAAATTATGTCAAAGAAGGGCAGCAGTTCACCATCATGTCAGTATCTGATAATGGGCCTGGTATTCCAGAGAACAAGCTGGTCGATATTTTTGATCCGTTTACACGCTTAGATGCTTCTAGAGATAAAAAGCTTGGTGGCTACGGTTTAGGTCTTGCGATTGTCAAAGAATCCATGCGTATTATGGGTGGAGCAGTTACGGCGAAAAACCGTGAGCAAGGTGGTCTGAGGGTTACTTTAGTGTTCAAGCAATAAGTATGATTAAGTCGTAATTTTTGTGATTAACGTCACATTATCATGGCGCATCATCAGAGAGTACTTTACAAAAGTTTGCAAATGCAAAGAATGTAAATTTAATGCAAATGGTAATACTTATCACTTATATTCACCCGCGAAATAATTAAGAGGGAATCGCATTCAACAAGTATGTGACCCGAAAAATAATAATCGGAGTGAAAGGATATGTTTACTAAGAGCCATTTGGCGTTAGTGATCGGTGCAGTGTTAGCAACACCTGCAGTGGCGGAAGTTCAAACAGACGAACATGTAGTTGTAGAAGGTCGAGAGTTCGGCTACAAGGCAGATACAAACAGTACAGCAATGCGCATGGAAATGACGCAGCTGGAAACGCCGGGACAAGTAGCGGTTATCGATGAAACGGTAATTGATGAGCAGCGTGCAAGTACACTTGGTGAAGTGCTACGTAACGATGCAAGTGTTAGCGCGGGTGGTACAAGCCGTAACCGCGAACGTTTCTCTCTACGTGGTTTTGAACTTAGCAGTTCAGACGGTTTTCTTCGTGATGGTCGTCAACACTGGTCACATTACCGTCAGCCAATTGAGCTTTTAGAGCGTGTTGAAGTGCTTAAAGGTCCATCAGGTCTGCTATACGGCAAATCTGAGCCGGGTGGCTTGGTAAACATGGTTTCGAAAAAACCAACAACTCAAACACAAGCAAGTTTGAGTCAAGATCTAGGTTCGAACGATCACTCACGCACTGTGCTTGATGTGAGTGGCGCACTAAATGATGCAGAGACACTGCGTGCGCGCGCAATTTTTGCCAAAGAAAGCTACGGCTCTTGGCGCAGATACGGCGATGGTACAGAGCCAGAAACAGATCGTACGGTAGCGGGCCTAGTGGTTGAGTACGACATCACCGACAACTTTATGGTATCGGCTCATTACGATCGCACGAAAGACGATGGTAGCGTGGACTCTGGCGCATACATTGTTGATGGCAAAGCGGTTCGCGGTGATAAGTACATTTGGGATGCGCAGTGGTCTGAAATTGATAACGAAGTAGAAAACTACGGTGTCGATATTAATGCGCAAGTCACGGATAACGTGAACGTAAAAGCAGGTTACAACCGTCAAGACTTTAAGCGTTTTGATGTGGAGTCTTACCCAGGTTTCGAAACTTATGACCAAGATACTAAGATCGACCATTCTGGTAACGAACGCAAAGATAATTGGGTGTTTGATACTGCATATATAGATGTGACGACGGACTTTTCTCTGTTTGGTACAGATAACACGTTTTTGGTAGGTGCGAACTATCTAGAGTATACCTATGACCGTTTCCAAAAGTATTACAACCCTATAAGTATAGAAGCCGGTCAGACAGTGCCTCGTCCTGGCTACTCAGGGAAAGTTAAACAGTCCACAAGCGAGCACGATACTTGGGGTATCTACGCGCAAAATATGATGACGATTAATGATTACTGGCAAGTGCTTGCAGGTGTTCGTTATGACGAAAAGCGTGATGATGACCTGACCGAAAACCAGGTTTCTCCAAAATTTGGTGTAATTTTCCACCCAGCGACGAATGGCTCGGTTTACGTTCAGTACTCT
Source organism: Vibrio sp. YT-15 (assembly GCF_033337445.1). NCBI lineage: Bacteria > Pseudomonadati > Pseudomonadota > Gammaproteobacteria > Vibrionales > Vibrionaceae > Vibrio > Vibrio sp. YT-15. The sequence goes on along the minus strand of NZ_JAWOQR010000004.1, from coordinate 415,609 downwards.
GAAAGCTTTATGCCGCAAGGTGAAGTCAGCAGTGGTCGTGGCAAAAAGTATATCAATGATGGTGAGAAGCTAGACGCAGAGCGTGGTATCTCTTACGAGATCGGAACTAAGTGGGAACTGTTTGATCAGCGCTTATTTGTATCTGGTGCAGTGTTTGATATCACGTTAGAGAACATCTCGCTGGATGTTGAAAGCGGCAAAGACGCGGGCGGCAATCTCCTACACAAGAAAACGCAAGGTGGTGAGCAAGTTCACAAAGGTGCTGAGTTAATGGCTCAAGGTTTTGTGACCCCAGAGTTGTCGCTAACGGCTTCTGCAATGTATTTGGATGCAGAGTTGACGAAAGCGGATAAAAAATTCGAGGGTAACCGCCCTGTAGACGTGCCAGAGTTCTCGGCAAGTCTATGGTCTAGCTACAAGGTTCAAGACAACACTAACTTAAACCTTGGTTTGATTTATGAAGGTGATCGCTACGGTGATGCAAAGAACACCTTCAAGAAAGATGGCTACGCTCGCGTTGATATGGGCGTGTCATACAAACATAAGTACGATGAAAACTTGGATATTATTGCTCGATTCAATGTCGAAAACTTATTCGATACCGACTACTTCGCAGGTGGTGGTAGCACGAATAGCGAGCAAAAAGGTGCGAGTGGGGTTGTGGTTGGAGAAAGCCGCAACTACATGGCAACAATCCAGTTCAAGTACTGATAACAATTTGATTATTAGAGGGGAAGGGTAGTCTTCCCCTTTGGTCGTTTTTGGAGCACAGAAATATAACTCGTATGAATCTAATGAAATCAAGTATCGCTCTGTTGATATCATCGGTTTTGATTCCCGCTCACGCGGCGAACTTAAACGATGCACAAGCTGTGCAGAGTAAAACAAACCAGTCGTCGGCGGTAAGCCAAAAACGTATTGATGCAAGCGCAGAAAAATCACTTACTCTAGAAGCTGAAATTGAGCAGCTGCAAGAGGAAGTCGGTAACTTGAAGATTTATCGCGATCATCTTGCAAGCCTTGTTGAGAGCCAAAATCAAGAAGTTGATAGCTTGAACGAGCAAATTGAGCAGATTGCTCAAACTCGTCAAGGTGTCGTGCCTTTGATGTATCACATGCTTGAGGGCTTAAAAGTGCTCGTCGCTAACGACAAGCCTATACGCAAAACGCAGCGTGAGGAGCGAATTGCAAAGCTGGATTCCATGATGACGCGTGCAGACGTTGCAGATGCAGAGAAGTTTCGTCGTATTTTAGAAGCGTACCAAATTGAAATGGATTATGGCACCAAGCTTGGCGTTTACCAAGGCAAGATTAACCTAGGTGACAATGAAGCTGTGGAGGCGGACATTCTCTATTTAGGGCGTTTGTCTTTGGTAGCGCGTAGCTTATCTGGTGACTCATTTTGGAGCTGGTCACAGCAACAACAAGCATGGCAACAAGTGGGTTCTGAGCAAAAATCAGAGCTAGACAAAGCGTTCGCTATGGCGAATAAACAGATCGCGCCGAGTATGTTAACTCTGCCAGTGTCGTTAACCGCTGCGGAGGGCAAATAAATGATGAAAAAATGGTTATCGGTTGCATTAATCTCGACAGCCGCATTAATGCCTCATACAACTTTTGCTAGTGATGCGTTGTTACAAAAGGCGCAGCAAGAAAATCGTCAACAGCAATCGCACAATGTCGCGCGTGAATCAGGTTTTAAGCAAACAGAGCAAGAGCTACAGGCTATAAAGAATAAATTGGTGGCAGAGCGGGCTGCTCTTCAAGCAGAAGCGGACTCATTAAGTGTTACCTTCGGTGAAAATGAAGCAGAACTGGCACAGCTAGAAGAAAAGTTGCGTCTAGAAACCGGGAGCCTAGGTGAGTTATTTGGCGTCGTTCGCCAGAACGCAAAAGAGCTAGAGTCTGAGCTAAAAAGCTCAGTAACCGGTGTTGATGCAAACTCATATCAGAAAGATATCGATGCTATTGTTGCGGCTAAATCACTGCCAACGTTGACCCAACTTCAGGCGATGTGGCGCAGCATGGAAGAACAAATCAAAGCAAGCGGTGAAATGGCAAACGTCTCTTTCACACTGCTAAATGGCGAAGGTCGTGAACAAACGGTTAATGGTGTTCGTCTTGGTTCTATGGCGCTGCTGGATAAGACTGGCTACGTTAAGTGGAATGGTCAACGCGGAGACGCGGTAAACTATCTTCGTCAGCCTGAGAACGGTCCAACAGCGAATACTATTTCCTCTGGTGACATTGATGCACTTGTCATTGATCCGTCACGTGGCATTCTTCTTGAACAGCTTGCAAACTCACCGACTTTGGCTGATCGCCTAAATGCGGGTGGCGTTGTCGGTAAAATCATCCTTGGTTTATTGGCTATCGGCCTATTGATTGCGCTCGTACGTGGTGCATCACTGATGATTTCGCGCCAGAAAATCATGAAGCAACTGAAAACCCCAGTGCAGCCAGGAGACAACCCTTTGGGTCGCGTGCTTGCGGTATACCAGAAAGACAAGCATCGCAGCGTAGAAGCGTTAGAACTACGTCTTTTGGAAGCTGTTGTTGATGAGCAAACCCACCTAGAAAAAGGGTTGTCGATGCTTAAGCTTCTTGCTGCTCTAGCTCCTATGCTTGGCCTACTAGGCACGGTAACGGGTATGATCGAAACCTTCCAAGTCATCACTCAATTTGGTAATGGTGATCCGAAAGTAATGGCGGGTGGTATTTCAATGGCACTTGTGACTACCGTACTTGGCCTTGTTTCAGCCATGCCTTTGCTATTAGCGCACAACGTATTGAGCTCTCAAGCAGAAAATATTCGCAGTATCTTAGAAAAACAAGGCATCGGTTTAGTTGCAGAACAAGCTGAGCGTGATATGCCGAGTAACAAAAGTCACTCTAACACCTTAGCGGAGAACGCAGCGTAATGGAGCAGATCCTACTCAGCACATTGGGTTTGATCAGTGAGGATTGGGCCACAACATTGATGAGCTTTATGCAGCAAGGTGGTCAAATCCTATGGTGGCTGGCCGCCGTCGTGGCGGTGTGCTGGCTGTTGGTTATGGAGCGAGTTATTTATCTCACAACGGTTTTCCCTGGGGTAAAAAAACAGCTTTGTGAGCAGTGGCAAGCAAGATCAGAGCACCACTCTTGGTACGCGCATCAAATCCGTGAAGGATGGATTGCAAAAGCGCAAATCGAACTGCGCCAAAACCTATCGACTATTAAGCTACTTGTGGCGGTTTGCCCAATGCTAGGGTTGTTAGGGACGGTGACAGGCATGATTACGGTGTTTGACGTAATGGCATCGCAAGGCAGCAGCAATCCGAAATTGATGGCTTCTGGTATCTCACTTGCTACGCTGCCAACCATGGCAGGTATGGTAGCAGCGCTTGCGGGCATGTTTATTCATGCTCGTCTTAGCAAAGTGTGTGAACGAAAAGCTATCCAGTTAGAACAATCTTTAAGGAGTCAAAAGTGAGACTCGGACGCAGACCTAACCAACAAGATGAAGCTCAAGTCGATTTAACCTCGATGCTTGATATCGTCTTCATCATGTTGATCTTCTTCATTGTGACCAGTTCGTTTGTACGTGAATCCGGTGTAGAAGTGAATCGCCCTCAGGCTTCTAATGTAGTAAGCCAAAAAGATGCGGGCATTTTTATCGCAGTAACGGCAGCGAATGATGTGTACATCGACAAACGAGTGGTTGATATTGAGCGTGTTGAGGCCTCTATTGAGCACCTGTTACTTGATCAGCCTGATGCCTCGTTAGTTATCCAAGCTGACGAGCATGCTTACAATGGCACTGTCGTGAAAGTGATGGACGCTGCAAAGGCGGCGGGTGTGAAGAACATTGCATTGGCGGCGGAGAAACCTTAATGGGCAGGCTGTTACTTGCACTACCAGCATCACTGTTAATTTCTGTGAGCTTGTTTAGCTTTATGGCGTGGATGGTTGATAAAGGCAACCAGCGTGCACCAGAAGCTTCAGAAGCCGTTCGTTTTGATATGGTGATGGTAGAGAATGAAGCAGACGTGCAGCGTCGTCAACGTTCAGTGCCGGAGCAACCAGAGCCACCTCAAGCGCCGGAGCCAATGGATCTGTCTCAAGCTGACACTCAAATGGAACCAATGAGTCAGATGACGCCAGTCAGTGCTTTAGGTTTAAACACAGCCCTTGAAGGCATCGCGATTAGCGCCCCAAACTTGAAGGGAACAATGGGCAACCAGCAAGCACTGCCGTTGTATCGTGTTGATCCTCGCTATCCAAGTAAGGCGCTGAAACGTAGAGTGGAAGGTTATGTCATTATGCGTTTCACGATCGATGCAACTGGACGACCAAAAGATATTGAAGTGATCGAGGCTGAGCCCGAGCGCATGTTTGAAAGGGAAGCAATCCGTGCGCTTAAAAAATGGAAGTATCAGCCAAAAGTTGAGGATGGTGTGTCAATTGAGCAGTTCGGACAAACCGCTAAAGTGGAGTTCAAGTTAGCCAAATGATGAAAAAATTCTTAATCGGTACGGTATTAAGCCTGAGTGCACTCTCAACCATTGCCAGTGAGTTAAGCCAATACACCGCAGCGAGAGTTCAACGAGCACATAATTTGGCTCAAGAAGAGAAACTGAAAGAAGCGATTTCATCTCTTGAAGCTATGGAGCTTTCTCGTGGATATGATCAAGCTTATGTCGCTCGAATGTTGGGTATTTTTTACTGGCAGAATGAGCAAACTCAAGCGGCGATTAAGCAACTTGAGTTGGCAGTCAATAGTGGTTTGCTACAAGATGAGCAAGCATGGCAAACCCGAAAAATGTTGGCTGATATACTGCTGAACGAGCAACGTTTTTCTAAGGCGTTACCTCATTACTATGCCTTGAGCCAAAACATTCCTAAAGGTCAAAAAGCGCATGAGCTATGGCTGCGTATTTCCCAATCTCATTATCAACTGAGTCAGTGGCAAAAAGTGCTTTCAGCAATGGCTCGTTATGAGAAATTTGGTCAGCCAGACAAGCTTGGCGCATTGTCGATAAAGCTTTCTGCTGAGCTAGAACTGAAAAAGTGGAAGCCGGCAATCTCGACCATCAAACGCTTAATCGTGATTGAACCTGAACGAATTGAATGGTGGCGTCAGCTTGTTGCTCTATACCTACGGGTTGATGACAACAAACGTGCCCTAGACTCTTTGGCGTTGGCAAAACTGAAAGGGTTACAACTTAGCCAAGATGACTTAAAGCTGCTGGCACAATTGTACGCGAAACGAGGTATTCCTGAGATAGCTGCGTTGGTGATGAACGAGCTAGAGGATGTAAACTCGAATAGTAAGCTAAAAGCTCAGCAAGCAACATATTGGCAAATGGCAAAAGAGTGGGAAGAGTCTATTGATAGCTGGCGTATTGCAGCTCAGCTAGATAGGCAGTATTACTGGAACTATTCTCAACTGTTGGTGCAAGAAGGCCATTATAAAGATGCCATTGCCGCGCTCGATAAGGTCAGAGGTCGTAAAGCGGATGTTGCACTTATCAAAACTCGCGCTTACTACAAACTTAAGCGGTTTGACGATGCGCTCGCTAATGCCAAAAGAGCGAATGAGATTAAGCCATCGAATCAGGCAAAAAGTTGGGTTAAGTATCTATCACAGCTACGCAAAGTAGAATCGACGCAGAACTCATAGCGAACATTTTTATTAAATACCCGAGCTCAGTCTCGGGTATTTTTTTGTTTAAAGTAAACAATGTAAATTAAATGCCAATACGAATGATTATCACCTAAATTATGCCCCACATTTATTGGTGATGATTGTTTCTATGTTGCTTAAAAGCAAAGGTGTTCAAACTTGGGCTCGCCGCCTACATATCTATATTTCGATGGCTCTTCTCTTAGTTACGCTGTTTTTTGCAGTAACTGGTATTACCCTCAATCGCCCCGAATTGTTTGAACGCAGTGAACCTATCATTCAACAACATACTCTGACGGTTCCGCACTCAGTTCTATTCTCACATTCAGATACCTTTCAACCTAATCGTGAAGAACTGGTAGCTTTCTTGACTAAAGAAACCGAGCTTCGCGGCACTCCCTCCGCACTAGATGTGTATACCGAAGTTGAGCAAGGTGAGTTGTTACTCGGAGAGCTTTCTATGGATTTTAAAGGCCCGGGTTATAACGCTACGGTCTTTATTGATATGACTACTGGTGCAGCAGACGTCGAAACGACGCACTACGGTATTGTTGCGCTGCTGAACGATCTACATAAAGGACGCAACAGTGGTGGGATTTGGAAGTGGTTTATCGACGTCACTGCGCTTTTGATGGTGTTTTTTGTTCTTACAGGCGTGTGCTTGTTACTGCCTAAGAAGAAGACGCTCAGAACGTCAATGCAATGGATGAGCTTTGGTACGTTACTGTCGCTCGTAATTTATTTTGTTGCTGTTCCATAACAGCTTTTTTAGAGAACACTTATGTTGAACACAGGAAGATTTTTCCGCCGTAATCACTTTTGTAAAGCCGCTTTGATCGCGGCTTTTACTCCTTTCTCTCTTTCCGCGGCGCCTCTACCAGATAACGCGAAGGTCGACTTCGAACTCGAACTTCCAAAGATAGATACCTCAATGTATGCACGCCCTTATGTGGCGGTTTGGGTTGAAAACGATCAGCGTAAACCGGTTAAAACCATCCAGTTATGGGTAGGGAAAGACGAATGGTTAAAAGATCTACGCAGCTGGTGGAGAAAAGCGGGTCGTTATGATCGTGAACTTGTTGATGCGGTGACTTCTGCAACACGTTCTGCTGGTCAATACCGCTTTGTCTGGGATGGAACCAATGACGCAGGGGAGCGTTTGGAACAAGGAAATTACACGTTGTACGTCGAGGTCGTTCGTGAACACGGTGGGCGAAACTACTTACGTCAAAAAATAACGCTAGCGGACAGTGACGTGCGCTATGAGCTTAAACCAACACAAGAGACGGGTGTCATCACCGTCAATTATCAAGTTAAGTGATTAAAGGACACAACAATGAAAACCAAAATGAAAGCAGTGGCATTGGCGAGTGTAATGGCAATGGGATTGGCTGTAACCACCACCGCGCAAGCACATCCACGTTGGGTTCTGCCCTCTCACTTTACGGTTTCTAAAGAAGGCGGTGACTGGCTGACATTTGATGTTACTGCCTCTCACGGAACGTTTGTTTTTGATAAGCCTGCGGGTAGTGATCAGGCATTTGTGGTGATGCCGGATGGCCGCTCTGAGCGTCCTAACTTTGTTGTTCGTGGCAAGCGTCGCTCTATGTTTGATTTCTTTTTTACAGAAGAAGGCACGCACAAAGTTGCGATTAATAATCAGCCGAGCTACTACACACAATACAAAGCGGGCCGTCGTGATACGGTGAAATGGGCGCGAGCAAGCAAAGCTGAGCGTGGTGATGTGCTTCCCGAGCAAGCGCGTGATGTGGTTACTCAACTAAGTTACACCCGAGCAGAAAGCTACATTACGGTTGGTATGCCAACGGACAAAGCGTTGGAGATTGAAGGCAAAATGCTAGAGATGAAACCGATCACGCATCCATCGGACATCATTGAAGGTGAGCCTGTGACTTTCCAGTTTTTCTTTAACGGAGAGCCACAAGAGGGCGTTACTGCTGAGATTACACGTGAAGGGACCATGTACCGAAACCATCAAGAACAAATCGATGTGGTGAGCGATAAAGATGGCAAAGTGATTTTCACGCCAGAAGTCGCCGGGCGCTACTTAATGAAAGCGAACTACAAAGGTGAATTGAAAGATAATCCATTGGCGGATAAAGCGAGTGCCAATGTTCACCTTACGTTTGAAACTCAACTTAACTAATCGAATTAGGCTCAGCAATTGCTGGGCCATTTTGGAATTATCATGAATAACACTTCTCTTCTAAAAGCGGTTTTGCTTTTTTCTGGATTTGCGTCCTTTCACGCTGCTGCACATTTTCCTCTGATGAGCTGTCACTTGGCGCAAGATAAAGTGATTTGTGAAGCGGGCTACTCGGATGGATCGACAGCGGTCGACTACGATATCGAAATGTACGATTACGACGACAATCTGATCGCCAAAGAAAAAACAGATAAGCGTTCCATCGCAGAATTTACTCACCCTGAAACAGATTTCTATTTGGTATTTGATGCCGGACATGAAAGCCCGGTGGAAGTGGATATCGTTGAGCTGAAAGAGAAATGAGTGTAAAGAAAGTTCGCCCTGATGATGGTAACCGAGAAGGAAAGTGGGTCGCACTGACAATCGCAGCAATTCTCAGTTCAGCAGCCATACTTATGCCCTACCATCAGGTCGCGACTGAAAAGCCAGACATGCAGTCTCATCAAGTGTTAATCACGGATTTACATCAAAATGAGTTGGGGTTGATCGCTGAGCTTAAGCTCGCTCATGAAGAGATTCGTGATTTGCAGTTAGATACCGGAACTTGGCCTGAGATCTCTGATATGGAGGTGCTTTGGATTGCTCCGTTCGTGAAAGACCAAAACTGGAAGCGTAAAGGTTCTCATCAGTGGCAACGAATTGATGACGGTGTCTACATTGGCGTGAAGACCAGTGCCCAAGGCTCTGCTTCCATGCTGTTGGATAGCCGCAGTTCTCAAGCTGATATTTGGTTTAATGATTCTAGCCGTTCGTTAAATGTGGAGGGACTAAGCGATCTAGCTAAACGCCACGATTTCGGGTGGAAACAAATCGTTCTGTCAGACTCTTCCTCTCATTCTCACGCCCATTAAGACAACATAATTGATAAGTACTATGATCAAACGCTCTCTTTTACGTCGTATTCTTACAGCCACCGCGTTATTGACGGTGTCTTCTACTGGCTTTGCTGCCGATAAACTCAGTATTGGTATTACGCTTCAACCTTATTACAGCTATGTTAAAGCCGTTGTTGGTGAGAAGGCGGACATCGTTCCTTTGGTTGATGCTGGTTTTAATCCTCACAACTATTTGCCACAACCTAATGATCTTAAGCGCTTAAATGAAATGGACGTAATAGTGATCAATGGTATTGGTCATGACGATTTTGCACTGAAAGTGATCAAGGCTTCTCAGCGTGATGATCTCGTGGTTATCGAAGCGAACAAAGAAGTGCCTTTATTGCCCGCTATGGGGCAGTCTGTTGGTCAAGGAGCAGTGAACCCTCACACCTTTGTCGGTCTATCAACAACCATTCAAAAGGTTTACACCATCGCGAGTGAGCTAAGCCAATTGGACCCAGACAATGCTACGTTCTATCGCCAAAATGCTCGTAAATACGCGAAAACATTTCGCCTGATGAAGCGTGATGCAATGTTGTCTCTTGGTGAGTTGGACACGGCTGGTATGAAGGTGGCGACAACCCACAATGCTTACGGATATATCCTTCAGGAGTTTGGTGTTGACGTTGCCGCTGTCATTGAGCCTGCTCATGGCGTTGAACCAAGTGCAAGTCAGCTACAGGAAACGATAGAGAAAATTCGTGAATCGGGCATTGATGTTCTGTTTTATGAGCTCAATATGCCGAATCGCTTTGTTGATACCATCGAAGAGGCGACTGGGGTGCAGCTTTATCGCTTTTCTCACATGACTCACGGTGAGTATGAGGCTGATAAAGTCGAGGTTGAGATGCGAGATAATGTGGAAACACTAATCGAAGCCATGAAATTTGTGGCGAGTAAGCGAGCAGGGGAAAAGGCGTAATGACTGGACCTTCCGTTTCCTTAAGTAACGTGGGCCTAAAATACGCCGACAATATCATTTTGCAGAACATCAGCGCCGAATTCGAGAACGCGAAATGTCACGTGATTATGGGACCGAACGGCGGTGGTAAAACCTCTTTGCTTCGTTCGGTACTTGGACTCACGCCATTTTCGGGAAACATAGCGCTCAATTGGCCAGAACCATCAGCTGCATCGGGGAAGATAGGGTATGTGCCACAAAAAGCGATGTTTGAAGCAAGCCTCCCGTTAACCGTGATGGATTTTGTACTGCTTAACCAAACTCGTATCCCTCTATTTTGGCGACGTAAAACGAAACAAACTCAACATGCCCTGGCCCAGCTGGATCGCGTGGGTATGGCAACGCGTAGCGACCGTCGTATGGGGCAACTCTCTGGCGGTGAGCAACAACGTGTTTTGTTTGCGCAAGCTTTACTGGATGAGCCCAATTTATTGGTTTTAGACGAACCTACAACTGGGATGGACGAGCAAGGTGTTCGGTACCTTGAAGGTTTGATTCATGAAGTCGTTGGAGAAGGCAAAACGGTACTGGCAGTACACCATGACGTGACCGCAGTGCGCCGTTTAGACGCGCAGGTCCATGTCGTAAATCGTCAAATTGTGGCGTCAGGGCACCACTCAGATGTGTTAAGTCCTGATCGTATAGAAACATTATTCAAGCACTACACAGCAAAAGTGGAGGCTGCATAATGGATTGGTTGCGAGAGTTAGCGGTTAGCGGCGTTGAAGCTGGATGGTTAAGCGATAGCTTTTCTTATGCCTTCATGGTGAACGCAATTGTGGCAGCGCTGATATTAGGACCATTACTTGGTGGTCTTGGTACATTAGTCATCGCCAAGCGACTGGCTTTTTTCTCTGAAGCGGTTGGGCATGCTGCGCTTACCGGAATTGCGATTGGTGTGTTGCTCGGTGAGCCGCCAGAGAATCCGATCATCGGATTGTTTAGCTTTTGTATGATTTTTGCGCTGTTGCTTCACTTTGTTCGTAATCGTACGAATGTACCTTACGACACACTGGTTGGAGTTTTTCTTGCATTAGCGTTAGCGGTTGGTGCTGCGCTGTTAATGTACGTTGCTCGTAAGATCAACATTCACATGTTGGAGAACGTGTTGTTTGGCTCGATCTTGACTGTGACGGACAACGATATCCTTATTTTAGCGATCAGTTGTTTGATCATATTACTGCTTCTTATTCCAACGTTTAACCGCATTTTGCTAACTTGTATCAGCCCGGATATTGCACGTGTACGCGGCTTTAATACCAGCTTTTATGATTACTTATTTGTCATGATGATCACCTTGGTCACCATCGCCGCGGTAAAGATTATTGGCGCTGTATTGGTTGGTGCATTGCTACTGATTCCTGGTGCAACGGCTCGGTTATTGACTAAACGCATGGGCAGTTTTGTTCTCCTTTCTTCTTTATTGGCAACCATTGCGTGTTTAATAGGAACCATACTGCCGATGGAGCTTGAGCTACCAGTGCCATCAGGCGCATCCATCATCATTGTTTCTGCGGCATTTTTCCTAACAGCAACGGTTTACCGAATTATCCAAAAAGCGTAACCCTTTTTATAAAGTAATGAACATGAAGATAAAAAAATTAGCGATAACTTTTGGTTTGGTTATAGCGACAACACTTCCATCGTTGGCAAGCGCCAAAGATATTTTAACCAGCACTCCCGTCACGTACATGTTGTCTGAGCAACTCATGAAAGGTACAGGGATAGAGACTCAGTATCTGCCTCCAAAGCGTTACGGCGTTGAGCGTCTTGAGAACTGGTTCGCAAATAAAGGTACAGAGCAAGTTAAGCAAGCGGGGCAAGCCGCGACGGTTGCTATTACTCTTGGTGCGATTTGGAAACAAGACCCGACTTATGTTTACGCTCGACAGGGCAACATTCACTTGATTGAAATCGATGCATCGCAGGCCATTTCTCCTAGAGCTCAAGGAGTTGCAGTACTGACATTGGAAAACGGGTCAACATCGAAGTACGCATGGCTGAACCCTACAAACTTAATCCGAATGGCGGGTATTGTCGGAGAGGATCTACAACGTGTATATCCTGAACACCAAAAGGCGATTCAAACGAATCAACAGGCTCTTATGATTAATGTGCGTGAACTGATCAACCAACAACAGGCAGATATCTTCGATAAAGGCATCGATTCAGTGGTACTGATGAGTGAGTCATTAGAGGACTTTGCCTCTGGCAACCAATTGTTTGTGGTTGGGCGCGAATTTAAGCCGGAATTTGAGTGGACAGAAGAAGACAAATTATCTTTAAAAGCTCAGTTTGAGCAAGATAAAACGCTATGGTTAGTGACGGATAAACGACCGTCGAAAACCTTGACATCGCTTATTAAACCGAGCCGCATACTGCAAATTGATGTTATTGACCGCTGGGGCGGTAAGGGTATCAAAACTGAGAAGCCACTCGCACGTTGGGAGATGTGACACGTAAAAAGCCACAGATTTTATGATGGGGAATGAAAAGTTCCCTATTTTTTTGTGATCCAGTTCAAAATGTGAACATTAATACCACTGGTTGCATAAGAAAGTGTTTGTTTCATTTCTATTTCATTACTACTTTGTTATGTGTTCGTTGCGATTGATTCGGATTTAATCTGTTTCTAAGCGAACCGGTACAAACAACTATACGGATGTTAACAATGAAAATGAAAACTCTAGCCGTTGCAGTGGCGGCACTAGCATGTGGTTCACAGGCCTTCGCAGCAGAAGTTTACAACAGCGATGGTACATCTTTATCGATCGGCGGTCACGTTTCAGTTGGCGTGGGTGAGTATTTCGAAGAAGATGTAAAAGTTCACCAAGTGTCTCCACGTATTAACGTTGCGGGTAAGAAAGACATTGGCAACGGTATTACTATCGACGCTAAAGGTGAATGGGCGCTTAACTACCTAAATGGTGGTGAGCAATCGTTCAAAACTCGTCTAGGTTACATCGGTGCTACTCATGAGCAGTTTGGCCGTTTAGTAGCAGGTACTCAATGGTCACCTTACTACGATGTCGCTGGCGTTGCGGATCTACCAATCGCGTTTGCGAACGACTTTTTGTACGACAACCACGGCAACCTAGGCTCAGCTCGTGCTGATAAAATGCTTAGCTACCGTAAAGGTTTTGAATTTGGTGAAGGTTTTGCTTTCAACCTAGGTCTAGGTTGGCAAGGTGAGCAAACTTCAGATGCAACAACATACGAGCAACGTGGTCAAGTTGCATTGAGCGGTTCTGTAGCTGGCTTTGGTCTAGGCTACGTATACAGCGGTGGTGATGTTAAAAACGCGACTCTAGGTACTAAGAACGCTGAATCACACCTATTCTCTGTAAACTACGGTCAGTACGGTTCAGGTCTATACGCAGCAGTAGTATACGGTATGAACGAGTACTTCTACCAAATGCGTAAAGACACTTCTCAACTTGAAGCTCTTTTGGCATACGGCGTAAACGATTGGACATTCAGCGTTAACTACGAAGGCGTAGAAGACGAAGAAGACAATAAGACAGTTTCAAGCGAAACTGCGCTACAAGCAGAGTACGCTGTAACTCCTGCTTTCGTAACGTTTGCAGCTTACCAGTTTGATCTAGGTAACGACTACAACAATGAAGAGAACGACTACTGGACTCTAGGTGCTCGTTACTACTTCTAATAAATAGGCCAGTTTCTACTGCCTAAACACATTTATTGTGTTAACGCCTACTCGTTGTGAGTAGGCGTTTTTCTTTCTGCTATCCTTTGGCTATAAGAGACGCTAGTCATTCTGTGCTTAGGTAACCCCACTCTTTGTTTAGAGAGTGCGTCTATAAAAAATGCCCGCAACTTGCGGGCATTTTTGTTGTTAGAAGAGATGCAGTTCTATTAATACGCTTATTTTTTATCGAGTAAATCGAGGAAGAAGGCATACTCTAGCGCATCTTCTTTTAAGCGTTTAAATCGACCAGATGCGCCGCCGTGTCCGGCTTCCATATCGGTTTTGAACAACAAGACGTTATCGTCTGTCTTCATTTCACGAAGTTTGGCGACCCACTTCATTGGTTCAAAGTACTGTACTTGAGAGTCGTGCAAGCCAGTCGTTACCAACATGTTCGGGTAGTTTTGCGCCTTGATGTTGTCGTAAGGCGAGTAACTCAACATATAGTCATAGTATGTTTTGTTATTTGGGTTACCCCATTCATCATACTCATTGGTGGTCAATGGAATCGATTCATCGAGCATGGTGGTTACCACGTCCACAAACGGAACATGTGCACCGATACCGCGGTACAGTTCTGGTGCTTGGTTGATGATAGCCCCCATTAAGAGACCTCCTGCAGAGCCACCAACAGCGAAGACTTTATCTTTCGCGCCGTAGCCTTGTTCAACAAAACCTTTAGTCACATCAATAAAGTCGTTGAATGTGTTTTGCTTGGTTAGTTTTTTACCGTCTTCATACCAAGGGCGGCCAAGCATTTCAGATCCACGAATATGAGCAATGGCGTAAACAAAGCCGCGATCCAATAGACTCAAACGTGTCGAGCGGAAAGTTGGCTCAATGGTTGCGCCATAAGATCCATAACCATATTGGTAGAGTGGATTCGTACCATCTTTCTTAAATAAGTCTTTACGATACACCAAAGAAACGGGTACTTCTTTACCGTCACGGGCTGTGACCATGATGCGTTCTGATTGGTAATTGTCAGGATTAAAATCACCAAGTACAGGTGTTTGCTTCATGATTTCTGACCCGCCCGTTTTTAGATCGAAATCGTAGTAGGTTCCTGGAGTGGTTAAACTGCTGTAATAAATACGAACTTTCTCGTTATCCAGCTCTAGGTTACCTGTCAAATAGGCAGCAAACGCATCGTCATTAAATGTGAGGGGGAGTTCTTTTCCTGTTGAAAGCTGACGTACAGTGACGCTTGCTAGGCCGTTAGAGCGCTGCTCATAGACGATGTGATCATCGAATAACTCGAAGTCGACAAGTTGAGTGTTGTCGTCTGCGGCAATCACATCTTGCCATTTAGAGCGGTCATGCATGTCATTTTGATGAACTTTCATCAAACGGAAGTTGACGGCTTGATAGTTAGTATAAATGTAGTACCAATCGCCTAGCTTAGAAATACTGTATTCAATGCCATCTTCACGAGGATAGAACGGTTTCGCCTTTGCTTTAGGGTTGTTCGCATCAATAATAGAGACCCCACTGGTTTCTGTACTCGAATGCCAGATATAAATATCTTCGCCATCTTTGCTTTTGCTTAGTGAGGTGTAATAGGCGCTGTCGGTTTCCTCAAAAATCAGCTCATCGCTGCTTTGTGGTGTGCCCAATACATGACGATAAACTTGGTAGCCCAATAAGGTCTGTGGATCTTTTTTGATGTAGTAAAAGGCGTTGTTATCGTTCTGCCATGCGACAGCGCTTGAGGCCCCTTCGATTTCATCTTGTAGGTAATTGCCTGTTGTCAGGTCTTTGATCTTAAGGGTGTACACGCGGCGGCTTAATGTATCTTCGCCATACGCCAATAAGTTTTCATTCGGACTAACGTATAGGCCGCCGATACTGAAAAATTCATGTTCTTTTGCTAGTTCATTGACATCTAAAATGATTTGTTTGTCTTTGCCTGCAAAGTCTTTAGCTCGCAAATGGACTTCGTACTCGTTATCTCCGGTCACTTCACTTGAGTAGAAGTAGTTTCCTTTACGAACAGGTACTGAGTTGTCGTCTTTTGCGATACGCCCTTTAATTTCTTCAAATAGCGTATCTTGAAATGTTTCAGTGTGCTTTAGAACGGTTTCTGCGTACAGATTTTCTTTCTCTAGGTGCTGTAAAATTTCAGGGTCTTTACGTTCGTCGTCACGCATCCAGTAGTAGTTATCAACGCGGGTATCGCCATGAATAGTCATCGCGTGAGGGACTTTTTTCGCAACCGGAGCTTGAGTTTGTTGAGCAACGATCTGTGCTTGGGAGTATTGAGTCATGCTGGGGATTCCTTGATTGCTGCATCCGGCGACAAGCGCGACCGAGACGGCCAACGTAGTTAAAGTGAAACGCATCTGATTTTATCCTTATTGTACACCCAAGTGGCCTCATCCTGAGGGCTGGGCTTTCATTTTGTTAGTGGTTTTCAGTTGTCCATTCTTTGTTATGGGGTATACCGAAAAAGTGAGAATCCTCAATATTTCCGAGTTGGATACTCAATTTGAAGGAAGCTGAAAACACATTGTGTAAGCAGCTGTTATTTTTAACAAATATCAATTCGAAAGTTAAATCATTCTCATCGGGAAATCGATATAGTGTGATATGAAAAAAGGGACACACTTGTTGAGTGTGTCCCTTTTGGATTTTGAAAGTAAGCTGATAATGATCAGATAACTTGCGGTACTTCGTTTGAGTGATTGTGTGCTCGATTCACCCACATTAACCCAAGCATTGCAATTACCGACATTACCATCATCAAAATGCCCAAAGGCATCTGGTTATGCGCTGGAAATAGTGACGCGAGCAAAGTTGCGACACCTGCCCCCAAGTTTTGCATGCCACCCAATGTCGCGCCTGCTGTTCCTGCATGGTATGGGAATGGCGCAATCGCTCCAGTTGTTGCTGCTGGGAAGAGAATACCCGCACCCAAAAAATACACGGTTGCGCCTCCAACCAGCGTTAATGCCGTGGTTAAACCAAACAAGCCTGGGATGAGCACAATAGCAGAGCCTACAAAAATAGAGACCAAGCCTACATTTAGAGCACGACGCTCAGAGCGATGTCTTGCGATGTAGCTAGATAAGCCTGCACCCACCAAGTAACCTGGGATCGGCAATATAAACAGCAAACTTACCGTTGTTGCTGGTAATTCTAATACCCCACCTAACAACACCCCAGCCGCCGCTTCGAATACACCCACACCAGCGAATGTTGCAACCAGGCAAATCAAAAAGCCTTGAAAGCGACGGTCAGACAAAACGTGTTTGTAGCTTTTGGCTACTGGTTCGAATTTGCGTTTCTCTTTTGGTAGCGTCTCCATCATGCTTGTCATCATGGTGATCACAACCGCGATAGCAAATAGCGCTAAGAACAAGTAGCTCGACCGCCATCCGAAAGCTTCTGTTAGGTAACCGCCTAATACTGGTGCCATTAATGGTGAGAAAATCACACACATGCTAATTAAGCTGTTTGCTCTGTGTAGATCAGAGCCTTCAAAGCAATCGCGAGTCAGAGTGCGTGACATCGCACCGCCGCAGCCAATACCTAAGCCTTGGATAAAGCTACCAATCAAGAACCATTCAAATTGATGTGCAAATAATGCTACCAGTGTACCCGCGATGTAGATAAGCAGCCCGACGATGATGATCGGTTTGCGTCCCAAGCGGTCCGATAGTGTGCCATACGCAAATTGCGACAAGCCATATGGGATTAGGTAACAAGCCATCACAGCTTGAAGTGATGACGCAGATACCAAAAACTCGCCCGCCATATGACCGATTGAAGGCACGTACATTGTCTGGGTCATTTGACCCACGGCAGTCAATATAGCGATTAAAAAGGTAAGTTTCGCTAATGGAAACGAAGCAGACATTTGCGTATCTCTCCAAAAAATTTAAGACGTAAAAACCCTTAGCGCTCTTTTACAGAGTGCCAACTGAATTCTTGTGTTGCGGGGGTATTTGCGCGAGATAATAGTGCTTGCTTGTATAATTAGCAATCGAAAAGTGTGAAGTTGAGCAAGATAAAAATCTATGATTTCAATTAGAAAAACTAATCCGATTTTGTTTTCAAAAAGCGGTGCATTTCTTTGTCTAATTACGTTAAATTTTTTACTTTTCGTGAATAGAATGAGCCTTATAGGTAACTGGTTTTAATGGTTAAAGTGCAAAAATAAAGCGTCTGCTCGGTTGAGCTGAGTTCACGATGAAACGAGTGAATAAAAGGTAGAGGAAAGCATCAGAAAGAAAAGGGAGCCGAAGCTCCCTTAGAAATGATTATGTCTATTCGCGCTCAGATGCATATGCGTAAAGCATTTCTAGTGCGATGGTTGCTCCCGCTAGTGCGGTAACATCACTGTGATCGTATGGAGGCGATACTTCGACAACATCCATACCCACGATATTCATGCCGGCTAAACCACGAATAATTTTCAGCGCTTTGTCTGAGTTCAAGCCACCACAAACTGGTGTACCAGTTCCCGGTGCGAAGGCCGGGTCTAAGCAGTCGATGTCAAAAGTGACATATACTGGCTTGTCTGCGACGGTGCGACGAATTTCTTCTAGGATCTCGTTCACCGACATGTCATTCGCTTGCATCGCATTAATCACATTGAAGCCGTGATCTTGCTGTTTGTACTCCGTACGAATGCCGATTTGTATTGAGTTCTTTGCTGAGATCAAACCTTCTTTCGGCGCATGGTAGAACATCGTACCGTGGTCGTATGAACTGCCATTTGCATAGGTGTCCGTATGAGCATCAAAGTGAATCAACGCCATTTGGCCATGATGCTTCGCATAGGCACGCAGGATAGGTAGCGTAATGAAGTGGTCACCGCCCAATCCCAACATGGTTTTACCACTTTTTAGAATTTCACTGGTTGCCGCTTCAAGGCGGTAAGTAAAATCTTCCGCATCACCGCAATCGAACACGAGATCACCTGCGTCGATCACTTTCAGTTTATCCAATACGTTGAAGCTCCACGGGAACTTCTTACCTTCCCATGCCAAGTTGACTGAGGCACGGCGAATTGCATCTGGACCCATACGCGCACCTGGACGACCAGATGTTGCCATGTCCAGAGGGACTCCCAACACCACAACGTCTGCGTCTGCCGATACCGGGTTACGAATGTACGGCAGACGTAAAAACGACATAGAGTTGGAGTAAAGCGAATAATCAGTTTTAGTAAACAAATCATTCATATCAGAAGTCCTCTAAATAGGTATATCCTGCTAGACCTTGTTCTAGTTCTGCTAGGATTTGTGCTTGTTCATTGGCTTCAACTCGCTGTGAAACCAATTGTTTATAATTGTCACGAATCGCATCCACGTCGATATGAACGTAGCGCATCATGTCTTCTACACTATCACCTTCGTTGATGTAACTGATCTCAAATTGACCATGTTCATCAACATTGACTACAGCACTGTGGGTATCACCAAATAGGTTGTGCATGTCACCAAGGATTTCTTGGTATGCGCCTACTAGGAAAAAGCCCATTAGGTACGGTTTGTCTTTGCTCCAAGCTGGTACAGGTAGCGTGCTCTCGATGCCTTGACCATCAACGTAGTGATCGATCGCGCCATCAGAGTCACATGTGATGTCCAACATCACTGCACGACGTTCTTCCGCCTCGCCAAGACCAGAAAGTGGCAGAACAGGGAACACCTGATCAATACCCCAAGCATCTGGTAGAGATTGGAAGAGAGAGAAGTTCACGAAGAACTTATCTGCAAGACGTTCGCTCAACTCGTCCAGAATCGGACGGTGGAAGCGATTCTTAGTGCTCATCTTTCGGCTTAATTCGAAGTAAATGCGTAGTGACAATTGTTCTGCCCACGCACGTTGTTCCAAGTTAAGCACGCCTGTAGCAAATTGAGAGTGCACTTCTGCCAAATCACTTTGGGTATCATTGTAAATCTCAATTAACGCACGAGCGTCTGTACCATCTTGTAAGTTTTCCCAGTTTCGCCACATGTTTTGTAGCAAAAGCGGAGCGTCATCATCAAGCTCATGTACTTCTTCCGGTAGGTACGACTCGGTACCAATTACGTTAGAAATCAATACAGCGTGGTGCGCTGTTAGCGAGCGACCCGATTCCGAAATGATCACTGGCATTGGTTGTTCGTATTGCAGACACACATCGCCCACTGTGTTCACGATATTACGTGCGTATTCTGCAAGGCCGTAGTTCATCGAATTCGATGATTGGCTGCGTGTGCCGTCATAATCCACTGCCAAGCCGCCGCCCACATCGAAGTACTCGATGTTTGCACCGAGTGCGCGTAGTTCGCAGTAGAAACGTGCAGACTCGTTCACACCATTGCGTACATCACGGATGTTTGCCATCTGTGAACCAAGGTGGAAGTGAACCAGTTGCATCGCGTCTAGGTTGCCTTCGCGTTTAAGACGTTCAATAACGCTAAGCACTTGCGATGCTGATAAACCAAACTTCGATTTTTCACCGCCACTTGCTTGCCATTTCCCTGCGCCTTGAGAGGCGAGGCGAATGCGTAAACCAAGGCGCGGTTTTACGCCCAAACTTTTCGCTTCTTCTAGTACCAGATCCAGCTCAGAAAGCTTCTCTAGTACGATGAATACCTTGTGACCCAGCTTTTCACCGATCAGTGCAAGACGCACATACTCACGGTCTTTGTAGCCATTACACACGATCACGGAGCTACCTTGTTGAGCCAATGCAAGTACCGCCAACAATTCTGGCTTACTACCCGCTTCAAGACCAAGCTGCTTGGTTTCTAGTTGAGCTTGGCTCGCTAGAATTTCATCCACCACTTCACGTTGTTGGTTTACTTTAATTGGGTACACCAACAAGTATTTGTTTGGATATTGGTATTCTTCAATTGCTTGGTTGAATGCGTGGCAAATACCATGCACACGTTGGTGCACGATTTGCGGGAAGCGTACTAATACAGGCAGATTTAACTGCTTCGCTTCTAGCTCATTTACAATAGCGCTGAAAGGGATTTGATGTGCACGATCACTACGTGGTGATACATATACTTCGCCTTGGTCATCAATGCCGTAGAAACCTTGGCTCCAGTAGTGAACGTTGTAGTCCGCGCGGATGCGGTCTAATTTAGTTGCTTTTTCCAACTCGATTCTCACAAAAATGTACTTAACTCCTTAATTAATTAGAAGGAAAAGTACAAAAAAGCAAATCATGAGGTATTTACCTCATACCCTGACACGAACTCCGTGTGCGCGCATTAACGGATAAAAGGGCCCTTGAGTCTAATGATTAAAATCTATCATCTCGATTATGATTTGTTGTCGTCGCTACGTGTGAATATTTGTTTACCGAAGCGTCCATTCTGCTGTTATAGTTGGTCTGACCAGTAAGGATTCGGTCATGAAGCATCTCACTAAAATAAGGACATATTTTGCAGCTGCACAGAATTCAGGGGTACATTCAGACCATGTATCTCGCCGAATATCCCGATAAATTATTGTTGCTTGATGGTGCCAGTCGAGCAGACATCCCTCATCTTAAAGACTTTATTGAACATCAACTCCATCGTCCTTTTTCTGACCTAAAGTTGGTTGTTGTGACCCACATGCATCCAGACCATGCTGGTGGTGCGCACAAACTACGTGATTTAACAGGATGCAAGCTATTGGCCGCAAAGCGAGAGAACCAGTGGTATAGCGGTGTAGACGGTTGGCTAATGCATTTGACCGATTTGATGTTAGCACGCTGGATGGCGAATCGGATGCGTAAACCAAAGCAAAACCTGTGGTATTCCCGCAAGCTAAAGCCAGATATTGAACTTATTGATGGAGAGTTTATTCCTGGATTTGATGATTGGCAGGTGCTAGAAACGCTTGGGCATACCGACCGAGATCTGTCGGTTTATCATTCTGAACAAGATGTGCTGTATGTGGCGGATTTAATGGTGCAGGTGAAAAAGCATCTGATTGCGCCGTTTCCCATATTTCATCCGAATCAATATCGGCAATCATTAAAGCGTGTGTTTGAGATGAATCCGCAATGTTTGCTTTTGGCACATGGGGGAGAGGTAACTTTGGATGAAAAAGCGTATCAGCACATTTTGAATACAGCGCCGACTAAGCCAATGACGCACTGGCGAGTGACAAAAGTTAAAGCGAAGGGATTGTTGTTTGCGTTATTTCGTAGGAAGTAGGCGAAGATAAAGTCAGACGAGTGATGCTCAACAAAAACGTTCGATCACTCATCTGAAGCTACGGGGTTAAGATGCCAATAAGTGAGATTGGCTAGGATCAACGAGCACTTTGTCTGCCATGCCCTGACGACCTAACAACATCATGTAAGTCATTTTTTCACGGTTAGTCAACGTAATGTCGATTGGCCATTGTTGGTCGCCCATACGCAGCATCGTTGTGATCACGCAGCGGTGCTCAAAAGTACCGTTAGAAGATTTAACCTTACGGTTTGCTTTTAGTTTCGCTGTGCAGCGAACCACTTGTTCTAAATGGTATACATCTGGGTGCAAATCGAATGCAACATAAGACTGACCATCTTTTTCAAAGCAATCAATATTGTCTACATGTAATGAAGAGGTTTGAGCGCCTGTATCAATACGCGCTTCAAGGTGAGTAATCCCTAACTCTGGCAAGCAAATAGCTTCGGCATTCCCAATGATCATTTTCTGATTCATAGTGTCATCCTAGCGACGAGTAACAAGAGAGCCGGTTTTTGGCTCTCTTGTGCGTTAAACAAAAATCAACCTTTACCGCGAGTACGGTTTGAATTTGGCTTAGCGTTTTTCTCGATAAAATCGAAGATCATACCTGCAATGTTTTTACCCGTTGCTAGTTCGATGCCTTCTAGACCAGGGGAAGAGTTCACTTCCATTACCACTGGGCCATTTTTAGATTGAAGGATATCCACACCACAAAGGTTCAAGCCCATCACTTTCGCTGCATTTACAGCGGTCGCACGCTCTTCTTTGCTCAAACGCACGAGTTGTGCAGAGCCACCACGGTGAAGGTTAGAACGGAATTCGCCTTCTTTTGCTTGGCGCTTCATTGCGGCAATCACCTTATTTCCGACAACAAAACAACGGATGTCCGCGCCTTTTGCTTCTTCGATAAATTCTTGCACCATGATGTTAGCTTTCAAACCCATGAAAGCTTCAATCACGCTTTCTGCCGCTTTATTTGTTTCAGCAAGTACAACACCAATGCCTTGAGTGCCTTCTAGCAATTTAATCACTAGAGGTGCGCCACCAACGTTTTTGATCACGTCCTGAATGTTGTCAGGATGGTGAGCAAAGCCAGTGCGTGGCAAACCGATGCCTTTACGTGATAGCAGTTGTAATGAGCGCAATTTGTCACGAGAGCGGCTGATCGCGACAGATTCGTTGACACAAAATGTACCCATCATTTCAAACTGACGTACAACAGCAGTGCCGTAAAACGTAATAGATGCCCCAATACGCGGAATAACAGCATCGTATTGCGGTAATTCTTCACCCTTGTAGCGGATCTTAGGGTTGTTGCTCGTAATGTCCATATAACAGTGAAGCGTGTCGATCACATCGATTTGATGCCCACGTTCTTCACCCGCCTGTTTTAGGCGCATGGTTGAATATAAATTCTCATTACGAGAGAGAATAGCAATACGCATGGCAATTCCTTAGTAAGTCAGTACCAAATTAAAATATAAGTATAGAGCATAGAATGCAGTAGGCAGGTGATCATGTTATGACATAACCTACTTACTTCAACGATTTAGAATTGTGGTTGAACAACCACGTCGTCAGAGGTGCGCACCTTAGGGCGTTTTTTTGTGAGATGAAAACGAAAAAGCATCGTCGACACGACAAAAATATTTTATCGAACGCTCACGCCTTGCGGTATGAGACTGTCAAGGGTGAGATAAATAAAATTGAGCAAAAATTTCATCGCTTTGTCACGAATTATCGCTTAAAAAAGCGGCCAATTTGACCGCTGTTTTTAGCTGTTTTGATAGTGACTTAAAAAAAGTTCCGCCGTTTGGGTAGCTAACAGCCTAGATTCTTCATTCGACAAAGAGGGGCGAATTCCCATTAACTGCGGCCAGAATGCACTGCCTTTAAGTAAGTTGTGCAATTGAGTGCTTGCTATATGTACATCATCAATTTGCAAAGCGCCACTGTTCGATTTCTCAGTAAGCCAGCGGTACAGGGCGGTTTCCTGTTTCGACATTTGTTCTGCTTGTTCTTTGAGATCTTCCGGCTTAAATAAGAAGTGCCCAAATGCCACTTTTGCCAGCTCAATATAGTTTGGTTCCGTCACCACAATGATCTCGCTGTAGAGTAATTCAATCAATTGATCTTTGAGTGGCAGAGTGGCCAAGCGTTTAATATCGCTTTCCATCATTGACGAACGCCAAAGCTCAGTCAGCAACTCCGTCACGATCGCTTCCTTAGAAGGGAAGTGATTATAGACCGTGCGCTTAGAGACTTGTGCGATTGCAGAGAGCTTATCCATGCTGGTGTTTTGCACCCCAAACTCTTGGAACGCTTGCCTTGCCGCGCACAAGATGGCTTCTCTTTTGGTTTCGCTACGACTTTTTCTTTTTACATTCATAAGCTTGCTAAGTTAAGAAGATCATTTCTTGATCTATTTTACACTAAGTAGTTTACTTTTGATAATTAGAATGTAAACTGCACCGTGTAGTTTACTTTTGTTCGGGTTAACTTTTTATGAAAAAAACTTTGCTAGCCACAGTAGGAGCGTTCGCGATGGGTACATCAATGATTTCTTGTTCTAATGTTGATACTGAAAAAGCGCCAACATACCCGGACAAATTTGCAAATACAGAGTTGGAATACAAAAGCGGTTTGGGCGACATGTTCGAAATCATGAAAGCGTATTTTACGACTGAGCGCCTTAACCCAACACCAACGATTGAAATTCCAGTGCATGCGATCACAGCGCAGCAGCTGTTAGAAGAGCAAGATGACGTCATCTATCGTCTGGGTCACTCAAGCGTATTAATGAAGCTCGATGGAAAACTGGTGATGACCGACCCTGTATTCAGTGATCGCGCGTCTCCTGTACAATGGGCAGGGCCAAAACGCTTTCACCAAACCCCCATCACGATAGAAGATTTGCCAACTATCGATGTGGTGGTGATCAGTCATGACCATTACGATCACCTAGATAAAGCTTCTATTAAAGTGCTAGGCGACAAGGTGGGCACTTTCTTGGTGCCGTTAAAAGTTGGCCAATTACTGGTGAATTGGGGTGTGCCGAAGGAGAAAGTGATCGAGCTAGATTGGTGGGAGTCACATTCTGTCGACGGCATTGAATATACATTGACTCCGACTCAGCATTTCTCCGGTCGAGGTTTGACAGACCGCGATACGACACTGTGGGGCAGTTGGGTTATTAATGCACAACAACACAAAGTGTTCTTCAGTGGTGACTCTGGTTACTTCAATGGCTTTAAAGAGATTGGTGAAAAGTACGGTCCGTTTGACTTCACTATGATCGAAACCGGCGCATACAATGAACTTTGGTCAGACATTCACATGTTCCCAGAGCAAAGCGTTCAAGCACACATTGATGTGCAGGGCAAAGTGATGATGCCAATTCACAACAGTACGTTTGATTTATCGATGCATGATTGGAATGAGCCGATGCAACGTGCGTTAGACATCAGTGAAGAGCGCGGTGTAACGTTAGTGAGCCCTGAGATTGGTCAACGCTTGGCGATTGCGGAGCCTCAGCCTGCGAAGGCATGGTGGCAATAATTGCTGAGCTAAGCAGCCAAACATCAGAATAGTTAAGTCACTTATTAGTAGTTACTTGGTCAGGGATAAGGATAAAGGTGCGATGAAAGCAAAGTGGACGTTGTTACTTACATTAAGCATTCTGCCTACCTTTGCACTAGCAGGAGTAGAGCAAGATATCTCGACGTTGATAACACGAGTTGAGCAATCCTCTTGCACCTTTATCCGCAACGGCAAGTCGTACACTAATCAAGAAGCAGCAGAACATATGCGCAATAAATGGGATTACGCCAAAGATGACGTTGATTCCGTGGATGTGTTTATAAAAGAAGTTGCGTCGAAAAGTTGGTTATCTGGCAAACCATATTGGGTGGATTGCCAAGAGGAACGCATTACCAGCGAAGAGTGGCTAACATCATTGATGCGCACCACCGATCACATCCAATAACACTTCTTTGATGGTCTGATAGCGCAGAGGTAGAGCACGACTGCGCTTACGAACCAGAAATAGCTCTTCACATACAGTGTTTTTCAGTTGAGCAATGTATAACGTGTCTTTTAGTGGAAAATTGTCGACCGCACTTTGAGGCAGCACGGTGAAGCCAAGTCCTTTGCTGACAGGCAGCAAAATTTGGCTCAATTGATTTACGTAGCCGGATAATGGTAAATCGCTCATCTTAATTTCTTGGAGCTGTGGTTCTTCACATTGGTCAAAAAACAGCGTCATGTAATGCTCGGCATCAGGGTGGCTAATGACACCACAGTCATGCAAGAGTTGTGGCGTTATCTGCTTATTTTGATAATGCTTTGGCAGAACCAAGCACAACCTCTCTTTACCAATTCGCTCACTGTGAAACAGACCTTTGTTGGGAACATCAGTCACGATACCAATATCGATGTGCCCTTGCGTTATGGCGTTGAGAATAGATTGATTTGGCGCGGCTTCTAAATGTAACGATAAGCTCGGGTGCTGTTTTTGCTTCTCCAAAATGGGCCCATACAACATTAACGCCATTGCACCAGAACAAGCCAGTTTACAGTGGCCTGAAAACGCATCATCAAAACTGAGCTCTTCGAGCAGCTTCTTCTCTCTATCTTCTAACTCGAGCGCATATGCGTAGACAATCCTGCCTTGCTCGGTTAATTCGAAGCTTTTGTTTTCGCGCTTGATCAAGGCATGCTGACAGCTTTGCTCTAGTTTTTTGATGTGTTGGCTGACGCCAGGCTGAGTCATAAAAAGTTTTTCTGCCGTTTGCGTAAAATGACCGACTTCAATCAATGTCTTAAATGTATGTAACCAAACAGGATTAAGCATAGTGTGTGATTTTCTGAGAGCTTTGTTGGGAGACGTAAAGAAAATGATAGCACGGTGTTTTATGAAAACAGAGAAGACTTAAACGATAAAAGATGAATCGTTATCAATACATTACAGACAAAATAAAACCCCGCCTGGTTTCCCAGACGGGGCTTATTCTTTTTCGCAGCAATCCAGCTACTAATAGGTGCTCCCTGCATCTATCCTTGATTGTGGCTAAGTCCTTTAACCGAGTTCCTTGTTCATCGCCTTCCTAGCGGTGTCCATTCTTGCCTATCATCCTGACGGGCGAACTCTATCCTAGAGCTTAACTACATCCTTGCTGACAACTCATCCTAAGTTATCAAATCTTCATCCTGAAGATACCCAATCCTTTAGGCTTTTTTCCTGTTCCCGCCAACATCCTGTCGACAAATTGAGTATTGATGTTTTGCTGATTTGACTCAATTAACTTTTCTAAATTATTTTTACTTATTATTTTAAGTGAATTTAAATATTACTTTTAAATCATATATTTAATGTTTTTTCTGGCATTGCTCTTAGAGGTGATTAATCTATTTGCTTACAACTCTTGTAAGAGATCTCGCACAAGTTTGGTGGTGAATGTATTAATGTGCGCTTTTTGTTCCGAGTTCTGTGGATTGAACTGGATCACAATGCGTTAAAAGGGAGACGATAAAGATGAAAGTGAATTGATCTTGAGTAGAGATTTGTTTGAAAAGAAATAAAAATTCTTGCGGTTTTTATAAACAGTATGGTAAATCTGAAATGCCCACCTTGTTAATCCTTATTAAGATTCAATGACAGTATAAGTAGGGAACTTGATTGCCATTTTTCTGTCATATCTGGTGAGTAAGTTAACCGTGTCAGATAGATAATATGCCGTTTGCCAGTAAAAACAGGCTGCAAGAAACCGGTAATTATCATTATGTTGTGAAATTGGTCACGGTTAAATGATTGATTCCCTTATAGATTGAAGGGGATACGACCTTAGACAATAAGCTCCATGAGGAGCGTTACTTATATAAGATGAGGGACTTTACTATGAAAAAGACTAGAAGAGCTCAGCTACATCGTGTGCGTATTCAATACTGGAAAGACACGAAAGACGCCCCAGCTAAAAAATCATAGTTAATTATACCTAAAGGCACGAGCTGGCTGTGGAACGCAGTTTCCCGTTGATTGCCAGCTCAAAAACGC
Organism: Vibrio sp. YT-15; assembly: GCF_033337445.1. Classification (NCBI taxonomy): domain Bacteria; kingdom Pseudomonadati; phylum Pseudomonadota; class Gammaproteobacteria; order Vibrionales; family Vibrionaceae; genus Vibrio; species Vibrio sp. YT-15. Next base: position 387,943 of record NZ_JAWOQR010000004.1, on the reverse strand, counting down.
CACAATCACTCCGCGCAACTTCCCAAGCTCCCTATTTTTAATATCGCATTCTTCCAAAAATAAAAAAGCCAGTCTTAAGACCAGCTTTCTCTACCATTTACTGAGCTCTGCGTATTACAGGTTGCCCTTTAGTTACAGGTAGTTGGCGTCAACTAGTTCGCCCGCTTGCGCGCTTTTCACTTCTGGGCGTGCTTCTAACCATTTGATAACTTGCGCTTTCTGTTCTTCAGTCGCACTGCCGTAACGGTCAGTAGAACATAGGAAGCCTTCAAACAGTTCTAGACCACCGCCACCGAAGCAAAGACCAAGCTCGTCAATGTAGTCGATAAAGTCATCAACGAATGCATCGTAACGGTCGAAGTCGTTAATGTCTGTTTCACAGCTGATCTCGAAACCTAGGATTGCGAACTCACCTAAGAACAGCTTTTTACGGATACGACGGCTCTTGTTATCGATCTTGTCTAATTTCATGATTATCTCTCGTAGATGATTTGATTTCGTACACCTTATACCTTCTATCACACTTTAGCCCAAGTAAAATCAGAATGAAGCGATACAGTTGGTGATTATGTGACCAGAATTTAATTGCTTCGTTAGCTGTGCTGGTTGGTTTGCAGTATTGTTGAAACACAAGTTTCATATGTTTTAAGCACTTTTGTCATTTTTCTTATCCAAACTTCTTGCCGTTCAACTAATCACTTATTTATTAATTAAACTATAAGATCGGGAAAGTAAAAATGAGCAAGGAAACCTTTGACGCGACGCGTTATAACCAAAGTGAAAACAAACCATTTGAAGAAGTATTAGAAGCGAGCCTATCTCGACGCAGCATTCTGAAAGGTGGTTTAGGTATCAGTGCGATGACAGCGTTTGGTGCTTTCGGATTGGCTGGTTGTAACTCGTCTGACTCAGGGAGTACAGTAAGCAGTGGTTCGGGCGCATCTAAAGCCGTTCTTAACTTTGAATCTATCCCTGGCTCACTCACTGACGCAGTTTCAATTCCACAAGGCTACACCGCACAAGTACTAGTACCTTGGGGAACACCACTTAATGCACAAGGCAGCGCATGGCAAAATGATGGTACCAACACCAGTACCGATCAGTTAAATGCGCTAGGCATGCACCATGACGGCATGCATTTTTTCCCATTGAACGATAGCACTACAGATGGCTTGCTATGTATTAACCACGAGTACATCGACACATCAGCACTGCATCCAAACGGTCCGACGGTTGAAAATGGCGTACGTACCATTGTAGATGAAGTGCGTAAAGAGATTAACGCGCACGGTGTGTCAGTGGTTCGCATTCAACTGGAAGACAACATGTGGAAGTTGGTTGATACCGATCCACTAAACCGTCGTTATACTGGTGCGACAGTCATGGATTTGTCTGGCCCGGTGGCCCACACATCTTTAACTGTCACTCGTTTCTCACCAGATGGCAGCCAAGCGCGTGGTACGTTAAACAACTGTGGCAACGGCTACACGCCGTGGGGCACGTACTTAACGTGTGAAGAGAACTGGCCAGGTTACTTTGTTAATGCCGGGACTCGTACAGAAGAGCAAGATCGCATTGGTGTCGATGATCAAAGTACACGCTACTTGTGGGAGACATTAGCAGGAAATGCAGAAGAGCGTCTTGATGAGTTCTCTCGCTTTAATGTGGCTCCAACAGGAGCAAGTGCGATGGATGATTACCGTAATGAAGCCAATGGTCACGGTTACATTGTCGAGATTGACCCTTACACGCAAAACTCACGTGCGAAGAAACGTACTGCGCTAGGTCGTTTCCGTCACGAGGGCTGTACTTTCGGTAAGCTTGAAGAAGGCAAACCAGTGGTATTTTATTCTGGTCACGATTCTCGCTTTGAATACCTATACAAATTTGAATCTGCGGCAGCGTGGGATCCAGCAGATGCTAACCCTGATAATCGCTTGGCGATGGGTGACAAGTACATGGACGAAGGCACACTGTATGTGGCGCGCTTCAATGAAGACAGCACAGGTACTTGGTTACCATTAACGCTTGATAGCGTAACAACCGCTGGTGGTACGTTAGCGGAGCACTTTAACTCACTGGCTGAAATTATCATCAATACTGCTGGCGCGGCGGATTTAGTTGGGGCAACACCAATGGATCGACCAGAGTGGTGTACGGTTGATCCATTCACGGGTTCAGTATATTTAACATTGACGAACAATACGCGCCGTACAGATGAAACCAATCCTGCGAATCCACGTTTGAATAACAAGTTTGGTCATGTTATTCGTTGGGATGAAGGTGCTTCAGCAACTGACTTTACTTGGGATATCTTTGTCTTCGGTTCGCCAGCAAATGGTGATGCAGATACCAACCGTTCTGGCTTGAATGAGCTAAACCAGTTTGCGAGCCCAGACGGATTAGCGTTTGATGGCCGTGGTATTTTGTGGATTCAGACTGATAACGGCGCAGATGAAGTCACGTCTTACACCAATGATCAAATGTTGGCTGTTGTTCCATCTAAGCTAACAGATGAGAATGGTGATCAAGCTGTGATTGGTGCGGATAATCAAGCTGAATTGAAACGCTTCTTTGTCGGACCAAATGGTTGTGAAGTAACAGGCTTTACCATCAGCCCTGATTACAAATCATTGTTTGTGAATATTCAGCACCCAGGTAACTGGCCATACAGTGAAGATGCAGCCGAAGAAACGCCTGCTGGTGTTTCTGTGCGCCCACGAGCGGCGACAGTGGTTATTCGCCGTGAAGACGGTGGAGAGATTGCAGTTTAATCTCTAAATGAATAAACACCTTAAAATTCAAGCCCTGCAATTGCAGGGCTTGATGGTTTAGGCGAATGCCTAGTTGCACTTTGTACCTAGACAACAGGCTTAGCTTTTCAATGAACCGCCTGAAGTACGAATCACGTCTTGATACCAGAAAAAGCTTTTCTTACGTTTACGTTCTAGCGTTCCTTGCCCATCATCATGACGATCGACATAGATAAAGCCGTAACGTTTGCTCATCTCAGCGGTTGAATTCGCGACCAAATCGATTGGCCCCCAGCTGGTAAAGCCCATCAACTCAACGCCATCCAGAATCGCTTCGTGTGCTTGCACAAGGTGGTCGTTCAAGTAAGCGATGCGGTAATCATCTTGAATCTCACCGTTTTCATCGATTTCATCACGTGCACCTAAGCCGTTTTCTACGACAAACAGTGGTTTTTGGTAGCGATCGTGAAGGAAGTTCAGCAGAATGCGCAGGCCTTTTGGATCGATCAACCAACCCCACTGGCTCTTTTCAAGGTATGGGTTTGGTACGCTATCGACAATGTTACCCACTTCCTTCTGTTTCGGATCCGCACTTGCACAGCCACTTGCGTAGTAGCTGAATGAGATGAAATCGACACTTGCCGATGCAATTTCTTCTAAGTCGCCTGCTTCCATCTGAATTTCGATGCCGTTTTCACGGAAGTAACGCTTCATGTAGCCAGGGTACTGACCACGTGTTTGCACATCACCGAAGAACAACCACTTGTTGTTTTCATGCATGGCAGCAAGCACGTCATCAGGGTTACAGGTGTATGGGTAGTTGATTGCGCCAAGCAGCATGTTACCAATCTTGCCGTTTGGTACGATTTTCTGACACAGTTTTACCGCTTTTGCGTTTGCGACTAGCTGGTGGTGAATCGCTTGGTAAATCTCTTGTTCATTGGCGTCTTCTTGCAAACCAACACCAGTAAATGGTGCGTGTAGAGACATGTTGATTTCGTTGAACGTTAACCACAGCTTCACTTTGTCTTTGTAGCGTTCCAGCACTGTGCGAGCATAACGTTCGAAGAATTCGATGACGCGACGATCGCCCCAACCGCCATAGTTTTCAACCAGTGCGTAAGGCATTTCGTAGTGAGATAAGGTCACGAAAGGTTGGATGTTGTGCTCGGCAAGTTCGTCAAAAATTTTATCGTAGAACGCCAAACCTTCTTCGTTCGGTTCTAACTCGTCCCCGTTCGGGAAGATGCGGCTCCAAGCTAAAGATAGGCGCAGACAGTTAAAGCCCATCTCTTTGAACAGCGCGATGTCTTCTGGGTAGCGATTGTAGAAGTCGATCGCCACGTCTTTGATACCCGGTGTACGCTCTTCACGGGTTTGATGCGGACTCAAAATACCGTTTGGCAGCATGTCTGATGTCGATAACCCTTTACCCCCAAGGTTGTACGCCCCTTCTACTTGGTTTGCAGCAATGGCACCACCCCAAAGAAAATGTTCAGGAAACTTAATCATGTTTCTCACTCTTTATATTTAGGAAATGTTTGTGGATTTATTGCTTGAGAATAGTGTAGGAGACACCTCGATACTTGTATCGAGATCGTATTTTTATCAGTTCATCACCAAACGTCAGTAATGATAAACATTGATATATAGGATGGTTGTTAACAATGCCAACCTAAGTGAATTTAGATTGGCATTCATATTCAAAACGTAAATGCTAAATTCGCCGCCGCGCCAAACTGGTTATCGCCAGCGTAAGAGCCAGCGAGGTCTAAACTGATCACATCAAAAGGACTGATGCCAATGCCACCTGTCACTGAGTTATCGAGATTATTTTCTAGGTCAATTTCATAACCAGCGCGAAGTTGTGCCCACCCCCAAGCATTCCCCTCGATACCGACACGAATAAACTGAGTGTCATCGTCGAGCTCTTTAAAGCGCTTTTGTTTGGTGAGATCGGCGTCTAAGCTCAGAGCTACATAGTTCCCGACATAACCGATGCCAACTGTCGCTTGTGGTGTGAGTTCGTAGGTATAGTTGCCCAGTTTTGTTTCAATATCTTGCTCGAAGACGTCTTTTAATGAAAGGCCTGCTCTAAATGCGTTGTGATACCAAGCGACCCCAAGATCCATATTGAAAGTATTCTTTGATACTTCACTTTTGTCGTAATCCTCGATATCAAAGTCGTCTAGTGTTGTACGTTGTGTGTAGGTTTTAAGTTGTTGGTATTTTGGTGTAATACCAAATGCGAATTGTTGTTCGCCTATAGTGTAAGCACGAGATAGAGCAATACCATATTCCACATTACCGAAAGCAGTTAGGTTAACGGCAGAATTGAGGTATCGATCTGCGGTGTTTGTTGAATCTGAGATATCGGGTGCAGCAAGTATCTCCACATAACCAGTGCTAAACAGGTTTACAGACATGTAGCGCGTCGGAATAGCAATTGCGAGGCTTAGCCCTCCGTTAATGACAACTGGGACGCTCTTATCCAACTGATCGAGGAGGCGATTAAGCTCGGCCTCGTTCGCTGGAGTAGGAATGCCCTGAATACTATCATAAAGGTCTTGGGCGTCATCTACGGCTGACAACGCTTCATCCTCGTCGTGGATATTGACCCCGACAGCCGGAATGAGCAGACCGATATCATCATTTTCTCGATATAGGGCACCCAAGGCTGGGTTATGTAGGGGCGCGGTCAAATAGTCAGCAGAAACGACGCCTGTATTTCCCATACCATGACTTCGAGCGTCGGCAGCGTAAGGTGCAGAAAAAGCGTGAGGTGATAATATAAAAAGCGCTCCTGTTGCAGCTAAAGTTATTTTTCTCATAACGCATCCATTCTTACTTTTAAATAATTACTTATCATTAAATTAGACGGTGGGAGCTAAAACTGGTGTCAACCACCAAAAATTGTTCTGATGAATGGTATGTGGCGATTCATCAAGTTAAGCGTAGGTTAGGCAACTCGCTTTATAAAGTTGAACAGGATTTATATTGCTCTCTTATTGAGAGAAAAGGATTGAGAGATGGGAGAAGTTGGGTCAGCTTCGGTGAGGAGCGAGTTTAAATACTAAGATGAAGGACATTCCTTCAGTAGTGTTGAGCTGTGCGCTGACTTTCCCTTGCATATCACGCATATTGTTGGCCGTAATCGCTAAACCCAGCCCCAATCCTTCACCAATTTTCTTTGAGGTTTGGAAGGGTTCGAACATGGACTCAAGCATCTCATCTGACACGCCGCAGCCATTGTCACTGACGATCAGTTCGACCTGATTAACAGTTGGATTGACGATCAAGTTGAGCTGCGGGTTGGTGGTGTTGTTCATTGCGTCTAGCGCATTCGAGACAAGATTACCGAGCACCTGAAGCAGTCGTTGTTCTTCACCCATGATGTTAGGTAAGTCATGAGGAACCCGAACACGCACATCCACCTTATCTAATTGGGATTGATAGACGCGCAAGGTCTCTTCGAGTGCGGAGGTAAGAGAAATCGCTTGTAGGCTTTCTGGTTTGTTATAGGCGAACGTCTTTAACTGGCTGGTCATGCTTGCCATGCGATCAATCAGTTTCTGCACCAATACGTTGTTGGCTTTCATCATCTCGGTTTCGCCACGTTCTGCTAACAGTTCGTTTGTTGTGAGCAAGGTACGTAAGCCCGTCAGTGGCTGATTGAGCTCATGAGTAATCGCGCTCGACATGCGACCCAAGGCGGCCATTTTGCTCGATTCAATTAATTGGTTTTGCGCTTCTTTTAGCGCTTGAGTACGCTCTTCTACCCGTTGCGCCAGTTCTTGGTTGACCTGTTGCAGCGATTGCTCGGCTTTTTTCCGCTTACTGATGTCTATGATCGTCGCAAGGAAATACTGCTCGCCATGCCAAGGGAAACTGGTTAGCGAGAACAGGACAGGGAAGACGCTTCCGTCACTGCGTCTGGCAATGGTTTCGACCGTGCTGATCTCTGCGAGCTCTTTATGTTTAGGTAAGTCCTTGAGCAACTTAAGTGTGGTGGAATTAGGATTGCCTGCATCGAATAACTCCCAAGCAAAAGCGTGTCGATTGACGCTTTCTGGTAAACAGAACAAACGCTTCGCCATTGGGTTGAGATCGAACAGTTGTCCTTGTTCATCAATCAATAGCAAACCAACGTGGGTTTTATTGATCATCTGTTTCAAGCGGCGTTGAGACTCTTCCAACAGGGCTTGAATTCGCTGTTGATTGATGTGCTTTTGGCGACGTTGTAGACCAATGATGACGAGTAATATAACCAATAAGAGTAGCGCTGCTACGCTCCAACCAATTACGTTGATGGTTTGCTGAATCGGCTTAGAAGGGGTGAGGTAGCTTACGTACCAATTCAAATCATCCAATTTTACGGTGTGCGCAAAATAGCGTTGCTGATTGAGCGTCCACACACTGATATTGGTGTTGTCGTATAAGCGCTGCGTTTCTAACTGAACGGTGTTGCTCGGTTCGTTAAACCAGTCAGCGTTATAGAGCGAGCTGCTCGATAGGAAAAAGCGTTGCTGGCGATTTTGCAACGTAATGATGTCTTGGCTAGTAATAGTCTGTTCGGTCAATAAGCTGAGGTTGATTTGCACCACTACAATGCCTGCGATATCCAGACCGTCGTAGATAGGGGCTGCAAGATAATACAACGGGCTCGAACCTTTGGTTTTGTTCACCAAGGAAACACCGCCTCCTTGATTGTGAATTTGTTCCACAATGGCTTTTCGGTCAGACAGGCTAAAGCGCTTTTCGATCAAACTCGATACCAATACTTCGCCAGAGTTAGACAGGATTAGCCAACCTTCCGTATTGGCGGCTTTATCTAGCTGAGTCAGTTGGGTTTGCAATGGCTCGTAATAAGTCCGGTTTCCTTTCACAAACGCGATGGTTTCTGGGTTATTGGTGACGAGGTAAGGTAAGTGGTAGAAGCGTTTGAGTGCACGGCGAACTTCACCAATATAGTCGAGTAGTTTTTGTTGAGCTTCGGTTTGAGTTTGTACACTCAACCACTGACGGGCAACCTCTCTGCTGGCGCTATAGCAAGACAACATCAGCACTGCCGCAATTGCGACCACAAGCCATGTTTTGCCATTCCTTTTGCGCTGCATACCGACTCCATTCAGCTAGTGCGTTCTCACCAACAGTCATTAAAGAGTGCGCCTAACTGGTTGGATGTTAAAGACTTGTAAGCAAGAAGTGAGATCTAGCTCCTTTTCTCCTCAGTGGTTTTTGCTACCGTTAATAAAGATCGATTTCTTTCCCACCCCATAAAGCAGGCAGTAACTCATGGCTTTTGACGACATCCCTAAAATTGCACTTATCGAAGACGATGACATTGTTCGTCAGGCTACCAGTCAGTGGCTGCAACTCGCGGGGTTCGACGTGACCGCGTTTAGTTTGGGGGAGGAGGGCAAAGCCGCCATTCTTAGCCAAGAATTTGATGCGATTGTCAGTGATGTTCGCCTGCCGGACACCGACGGCTTGTCGATCCTAGAAAGCCTGATTGCCAATCACATTCCAACGCCGGTTATCTTGATCACCGGACATGGTGATGTCGATATGGCAGTTGGGGCGTTGCAAAACGGTGCGTTTGATTTTATCGAGAAACCTTTCCAACCTGAGCGCCTATCCCAGCGAGTGACCGATGCGGTCGAGAGTTATCGCGCACAAACGTCTACTCAAGATCGCCAAGAGTATCTATCTAGCGTTAGCGGCTTAGAAGAAATGCTGATTGGCCGAAGCCGAGTGATGCAACAGCTTAGAGAACAAGTAGCCAAGTTAGCACGCATTGATACTAACGTGATCATTTACGGCGAAACAGGTTGTGGTAAAGAGCTGGTGGCGACCAGTTTGCATAATGAAAGCCAACGCAGATCCTATCATTTTGTGCCAATCAACTGTGGCGCTATTCCTGAGAACCTGTTTGAAAGTGAGCTGTTTGGGCATGAAGCAGGGGCATTTACCGGAGCGGGTAAAAAGCGCATTGGTAAGTTGGAATACGCGGATAAAGGCACTTTATTCTTTGATGAAATCGAGAGTATGCCGCTGTCTATGCAGGTGAAAGTGTTGCGTTCATTGCAGGAACATACGGTTGAGCGTGTTGGGGGTAATCAGCAGATCTCGGTTGATTTGAGAGTGATCGCCGCCGCGAAAGAAGATCTCAATGATCATGACGAGTTTCGTCAGGATTTGTACTATCGTCTTAATGTGGCGCAGATCTATTTGCCACCGCTACGTGAGCGAGAAGAAGACGCGTTGATCTTGTTCGAACACTTTGCTCTGAAAAGTAACCCTGAGAGTCGTCCACTGAGTGAAGCTGATAGAAAAGCCATTCTTGCTTACGCTTGGCCCGGTAACGTGCGTGAGCTAAGGAATGTCGCGATGCGTTTTGCATTGGATGAAACCGTCTCCGTGATGGAAATTCTCTCCAGTCGACCATCCTCAACAACTGAAGAGACGCATGCGGGCGTGCCGTTGGCGATTCAGCTACATAACTTTGAACGTAAGGTGCTACATGATTCTTTAGTCAGGCATCATGGACGCATCAATGAGGTGATGCAGGAGTTGGATTTACCACGTCGAACCCTTAACCAAAAGATGCAGAAGTTTGGTTTGAATCGCTCCGACTATACTTAGTGCGATTTCTAGCTAATTCGAAATTACTGGCATAACAAACACGTTATGCGCTTTTGGCTGGAGCTGGGACAAACTTATAATTTAGGTCTTTCCCTTCTCCAAACAAGGTAACGAGGTTCCTTCCAGTATGTTTAGAGCTATATAGCGCTTCGTCTGCTTCAGCAAGCGCCTCTTGAAGTGATTGCCCCTCAGATAACTGACTGATACCAAAGCTCATGGTCACTTCAGTTTTAAATGATTGCAAAGCGGTTTCAGTTTCGACCGCAAGGCGAATTTGCTCTGCGAAAATTTTGGCTTGCTGTGCTTTTTCGAGCAAAACAATCATGAACTCGTCACCACCAAATCGCACAATGCAGGCTGACTCAGGAAGATGCTTTTTAAAAATAGTGGAGATCGTTGCCATGACGGAGTCGCCAACCGTGTGACCATAGTGATCATTAATCGCTTTGAACTTGTCGACATCAGTCATAATAATGCTGATTGCTTGGCTTTTTTTATGTGCTTTACTAACCAAGTTTGGAACGATTTCTTCCATGGCTCGACGATTATATAGCCCTGTGAGTGCATCTAAATGAGAGAGATCATTAATGGATTGCACCAAGCGTCCGTTAATTAACCACAGCATACTAAAGCTCAAAGCAACGATCAGGCAGATGCTAAATAAGAAAGTCAGCTGATGGATAAGGCCTGCGACCATAAAGCTTGGTAACTCACCTGAAAAAGTACTCCAAAGCGCCCTAAATCCCATAAAAAAACTAAATCCAAAGAAAGAGTAAGCCATTGCTTTAACAGGGAGCTTTAAGTCCTTTTGGGTACCTTTAAGCATAGCGACACCACTAAAGAAGGTGACGATACAAATATACATGCTCAGATAAATAATGCGGCTTTTGATAGAAGGATCATGGAAGGTGAAATAGTAAAATGAACCACTGAAAACAGGTGTTAACAAGGTGAGACAGTGAGCCAATTTTAAAGGGTATTGACGAAAAATGCTTACGCTATATAGCGTAAGCAAGAAGCCGACTAATATGAGAGTGTTGGCTATGACGATGGTCAGCCAGTCTGGCGCAGAGCCCCTAAAGCCAAGTAAAAAAGGGCCTAAACCAATGAACAGTAGTGATATCGAGAAGGTTTTTAAGCCTTTGACTCTACCCTGAGTGTATTGATAACAAAGCAGACTAATAGAGTAAATGCAAGAGAACAGAATAACGATAAAGTTCAGTGTTCTGATGTCTAGATACTGATTATCCATAGGCGACCCATATCAATCTTTCATTCAGGCAACTCCTTTGCCTGATATCAATAAGCGAGCTACATAGTAACGCACTTATTGAGCGATGTCTTATGTTAAACGGCTATTCATTCACCAGCTCGAATTGTTCGGTTTGGTTGGTTTTCGTCGTAAACAGCAGACCAACAATCATCATAAATACGCTAGGCACAATCCAGCTAGCAAAGTCATTGTACAGAGGCATGTAATTACCCATCCACTCATCAGTGGAACTTGGCATGTAACCTAGGATGTGCAGCGCATCAACACAACCAAACATTAGAGCAGTGAACGCGGTTGCGACGACCATGATTTGCGACATCTTGTTACGCACTGGTGCCATGATCATCAACGCAATCGCTACTGGGTGAAGCGCCACAACCGCTGGTAATGTGATAGCCAATAGTTGCTCTAGACCTACGTTGGCGATCAAACCAGCCAATACCATGGTCGTGATAACGCAGCCTTTGTAGTTCACTTTGCTGAAAGTGTTGTCGTAGAACTCACTGCCTGCGGTGGTTACGCCGATAGCAGTAGTCAAACACGCCAATACCATCACGGCACCTAGTAATAGTGAACCAAATGCGCCGAAGTGGCTGAAGGTGAATGCCGTTAAAATGTCGCCACCATTGCTGAACTCAGAACCCAAGTATGAGCTTGTCGAGCCAATATAAGCCAATGAGATGTAAACAAATGCCATGGCAACCGCGTACATTAAAGCAGCAATTAGTGTGTATTTTGCAGTGGCTTTCGGACAATCCACACCCATACTGCGAATCGCGCGAAAGATGATCCAACCAAAACCGATAGAACCTAGCGCATCCATGGTCATGTAGCCTTGGGTTAAGCCTTCAGCAAATGCACCAGATACGTATGGTCCTGTTGCGGTAGTTAGCTCACCTGCAGGAGAAATCAAAGCAGTCACAGACATTATGATCAAGATACCCATCAAGGCAGGCGTTAAGATCTTACCTAGGTTGTCGACCAACTTACCCGGATATAGCGCAAACAAAATGGTGATAGCACAGAAGGCAATAGTGAAAGGAACCAAAGCTGCATCACCAAACATTGGCGCAAAGCTGAATTGGTAAGCCACGGTAATCGCACGTGGGATTACGAACGCAGGGCCAATCACAATAAATACCATCACCCAAAAACTGGTCGCCAAAGGTTTAGGTAGGGCGGCGGTTAATTTGTCTGAACCGTTTACGATAGCCACCATCACCAGTGCCATCGCAGGCAGACCTACACCCGTCAAGAGGAAGCCAGACATCCCGCTCAGAAAGTTTTCACCTGCTTGGTAACCCAAAAATGGAGGGAAGATCAGGTTACCCGCGCCTAAGTACATGGCGAAAGTCATGAAGCCCAAAGCGGCGATATTGCGTGCGCTTAACATTGTTATTCCTCTTATGTTTCGCTTGGAAGAAACTGAAAGGAATGGGGGAGTATGTGGTGTTCCCGTCAGCTTCTTCTCAAGCTGACAGAAAGTTTAGATATAGCCTGTCAGCTCTGAATCAGTTCCAGAGAGAGCAGGAGGATCGCAGCAGCAACGCCAGATGGGCGTTTTAAAGCGAATTGTAATTGCGCAGTTGCTGACATGGGTGATCCTTAAAGACGAAAAATACCAAGGAATACGTTTGCCTTGGCGTGTTGTTACCCTAACGAACATAGGGCCATTGGCACAACCCCGAAGTAGAAAATAAGTTGATACGGTCAATGTTTATTTCTGAACTGGTAGATCGAGCTGCTTTTTAAATTAAAAATTAGAATAAATGACTTTTCATTTTTGTAACATGGCTTTCTTTGCTGTATTTTTGTGCTATTTGTAGTCGTTTAGGCTATAAACCTCAGCTGATAAATTGAGCAGTTTAGAATGATGCGCTTTTTCTTCTTATTGTTAAGATTCTCATTAGTTGCAATTCAATCCAAAATTGCATCGGCAAAATATTGCTTATTAGTGAATCGTGCATTTATTTTGTCTTGATCACATTTTATTAACCTTTTGCGATCTAGGCGTGCAACCTTCTCCTCTTCAATGAGCAAGATCTTGCTCATTACTTTGCTATCAAATCAGCATGATTTTGCTCATTTTTGATGTCTTTCAGTACTTAGTTCAATAAATACAAAGGGTTAAAAGTTGGCATTTCAATTGCTCTAGGGAATGTGTTGTTAATAAAGGTTTAACATGGTGTAAATCCCCAATCGTGAAACGACTACACGGAGAGTAATAATGAAAATGAATAAGCTGGTAAAAGCTTTGGCTGTCGCTGTGACTTCTTTTGGTATTGCTGCTAACGCTGCGGCAGAAGATCGTAGCTACATTCTTGCAACGGCATCGACAGGTGGTACTTACTACCCTGTGGGCGTAGCGTTGGCGACGTTAAGCAAAGTGAAGTTGGCACCAAAGCACCACTTCTCCCTTTCTGCAATCAGCTCTGCGGGCTCTGGTGAAAACGTCAAACTGCTGAACGAAAACGAAGCACAGTTCGCGATTCTACAAGGTCTTTACGGTGCATGGGCTTGGTCTGGCGAAGGTCCTTATGAGAAAAGCGGTCGCCAAGAGCAGCTGCGTTCAGTCTCTATGCTGTGGCAAAACGTTGAGCACTTTATTGTTCGCTCTGACTTAGCAAAAACTGGCACGGTGACTGACCTGAACAACCTAGATGGTAAGAAGTTCTCTATCGGTAAGAAGAACTCTGGTACTGAGAACTCGGGTCGCCAAATCATGAAAGGTCTGAAGGTCGACCCTGATAAATTCAATCTTGCTTACATGGGTTACGGCGGCAGTGCGAGCGCACTTCAAAACGGCACCATTGACGGCATGAACACGCCTGCGGGTGTACCTGTTGGTGCGGTCACTCAAGCTTTTGCTGCGTTGGGTAAAGACATTTCGATCCTTTCGTTTACTGACGAGCAAATCAAAGAGGCGAACGGCAACTACAACCTATGGACGAAGTACGAAATTCCTGCGAACACGTATCCAGGTCTAGATAAGCCGATCACTACCATTGCACAGCCAAACTTCTTGGCAGTTCGTGAAGATATCTCGGAAGAAGACGTTTACCAGCTAACCAAAGCAATTTACGAGAACCTGCCTTTCCTACAAGGCATCCACAAAGCAACAAAAGCAATGGCGATTGAGAAAGCGATTGCTGGCTTGCCAGTGCCTCTTCACCCAGGTGCGGCGCGTTACTACAAAGAAATGGGCATCGAAATCCCATCAGACTTAATGGCGAAATAACGCCAACTTCGCCCCGAGTTTTGGCTCGGGGCATTTTATCCCTACCGATTTCTAAGATGGAAAAAGCCGCCAGAGCTTGGAGTATGAGATGAGCGACTCAATAGAAAAGGAATTGCAGAAGTTTGAGCTGCCCACGCGCACTGATTTTCCGTGGGTAACCACCACAATTACAGTGTTTGGCGTGGTGTTGTCTGCTTTGCACATTTGGTTTAATACCTTATCGACGTTACCAGAGTTATGGATTTCCGCGACCCACTTTGCTGGCTTTGCGGTGATTTGTGCGCTTTGGTATCCGGCTCATATCTCTCTTAAGCAGAGTAAGATTGCACTCGGCATCGATGTGTTAATTGCTATGGGCGCGGTCGCGTGTTTGCTCTACATTCCCTATGCCGAAGATGCGCTGTATGAACGCGGTGTGAAGTTCGTGACCAGCGATTGGGTCTTCGCCATCATGGCAATCCTGATTGTGATTGAGCTGATCCGACGCACCATGGGTTGGTTTATTCCAGTGCTGATTGTGGTGTGTTTAAGCTACGTTGTGCTTTGGGGTAAGTGGGCGACAGGTATTTTCCACTTCCCGGGTTTGAGCATGGAAACCTTGCTCTACCGTAGCTTCTATTCTTCTGAGGGCATGTTTGGCTCTATTTCGCGCATCAGTTGGACTTTCGTATTCATGTTCATTCTGTTTGGTGCGTTTCTTGTGCGCTCTGGTGTCGGTGATTACATCATCAATGTGGCACGTGCTGCGGCTGGCAAAATCATTGGTGGTCCCGGTTTTATCGCAGTGATTGGCTCGGGATTGATGGGCTCAGTATCTGGATCTAGTGTGGCAAATACGGTTTCAACTGGTGTTATCAGTATTCCTTTAATGCAAAAAGCAGGTTTTCCTTCGCGCTTTGCGGCGGGGGTTGAAGCTGCAGCGTCGACAGGTGGTCAGTTGATGCCACCAGTGATGGGGGCGGGTGCTTTCATCATGGCGTCTTACACGCAAATTCCTTATGTCGATATCATCGCAGTTTCTTTCATTCCTGCTCTTATTTATTTCTTATCTGTTGCGTTCTTTGTGCGTATCGAAGCCAAACGCAGCGGCGTTCAAAAAATCACGACCAGCGATGAATCTCTATTGAAAGTGCTGATCAGCGGTTGGCACAACCTTATCCCGCTGGCGGTGTTGGTTACTTTGTTGGTTCAAGGCTTTACGCCAACTTACGCTGCTGGCTTGTCGATCATTTCTGTGGTGGTGGCTTCTTGGTTCTCAAAAGATCACAAGATGGGACCAAAAGCGATCATCGAGGCACTTTCACAAGGTGCGAAAAACATGGCGACAACCGCCGTATTGCTGGTGGGTATTGGTTTGGTGATCAACGTGATCAGCACAACGGGTATCGGCAACACGTTCTCATTGATGATCGATGGTTGGGCGAATGGTGACTTGTTCATCATGATCGTTCTGATTGCACTCGCTTCTCTTGTTTTGGGTATGGGTTTACCTGTGACAGCGGCGTATATTGTATTGGGTACACTGTCTGCCCCTGCGCTTTACAAGTTGATTGCGGAAAACCAATTGCTTGAATTGATGGTGTCGGGTCAATTGCCAGAACAAGCAAAAGCCATCTTTATGTTGGCGGCGCCAGAAAAGCTGGAACTGCTTAATGCGCCAATGGCGTTGGAAACCGCGAAAGAAATGGTGGCGCTAGTACCTGCGGACTTTATGGAAACTCTACTGGAGCAAAGCCTGGGTATGGAAGCGGTAGGCTTGGCATTGCTGGCTGCTCACCTCATCATTTTCTGGTTATCGCAAGACAGTAACGTTACGCCTCCAGTGTGTTTGACCGCATTCGCTGCGGCAACTATCGCGAAAACACCCCCAATGCGCACTGGTTTGATGGCGTGGAAAATCGCCAAAGGTTTGTATCTTGTACCGCTGTTGATTGCTTACACAGGCTTAGTAAGTTGGGATGTAACGTCAGTGATTACTGTAGGCTTCTTTGCCATCATCGGTACCTATGCATTGATTGGTGCGATTGAAGGTTACTTGGAAGGTCCTCTAAACATTCTAACGCGTCTCTTGTTGGTAGTGGTGGGTACATTGCTGGTTTGGCACGACATCCCAATGTTGGTTCGTGTGGCAAGCTGCGCGGTATTTGTCGCGGTGTTCATTTACAGTGGTCGCAAGTTCAAATTGCAACAATCTCAACTATCGGTTTTATAAGAGGTCGTATGAAATCAGTCTATGACTACATTATTGTCGGTGGCGGTATCGTCGGCGTATCGACAGCATGGCAACTGCAACAACGTCACCCAGACAAATCCATTTTATTGGTTGAGAAAGAGTCCGGTTTTGCCAAGCACCAAACCGGACACAATAGCGGTGTGATTCATGCTGGGGTGTACTATGCTCCGGGCAGCTTAAAAGCCGACTTTTGTAAGCGTGGGGTAGAGCGAACCATTTCGTTCTGTGCTGAGCACGATATTCCGGTGGAGAACTGTGGCAAGTTGTTGGTTGCGACTAATGAGCAAGAAGTCGAACGCATGAATGCCCTCTATGAGCGCTGCCATGTCAACGGCATCGACGTAAAGCTACTCGATGAAGTTCAACTCAAACTGGCTGAACCAAACATCACAGGCTTGGGCGCGATTTATGTCAAAACCACCAGTATTGTGGACTATCGTTTGGTCACTGAGCAGATGGCGGAAGAGTTCAAAAAGCTCGGAGGTCAAATCAGCCTGAGAACCAAAGTGGTGGCTGCCGAAGAGAAAGACGAAGAAGTTCAATTGACCTGCATTTCAGACGGGCAAACCATGCAGCTCAATGCCAAATTCTTGGTCACTTGCAGCGGCTTGATGGCGGATCGTATGACTAAGATGATGGGTATTCCAACCGATTTCCAAATTATCCCTTATCGTGGTGAATACTACCGCTTAGATAGCAAACACGACCAAGTGGTGAATCATCTTATTTACCCAATTCCCGACCCTGATTTGCCATTCTTAGGTGTCCACCTGACTCGCATGATTGATGGCAGTGTGACCGTTGGTCCAAACGCGGTGCAAGGCTGGAAGCGAGAAGGGTATGACAAGGTTAACTTCAGCTTGCAAGATACCATGCAAATGCTCAGTTTCTCCGGCTTTTGGAAGGTGACACAAAAGCATCTAAAAACCGGATTGGCTGAGTTTAAGAACTCGTGGTGGAAGCCGGGCTATCTCAAGTTGGTCAACAAATATTGCCCAAGCATCAAGGTAGAAGATCTCAAACCATATCCTGCGGGTATTCGTGCGCAAGCAGTGTTATCCGACGGAACCTTGGTTCATGACTTCTTGTTTGCCGAGAGCGCAAGAAGCTTACACGTTTGCAACGCCCCCTCTCCTGCAGCGACATCTGCAATGCCTATTGGAGAGTACATTTGCGATAAAGTGAATGAGAAGATAGAAGCGAAAACGGTATAAAACAAAGGCGACGTAACTGTCGCCTTTGTTTTATTTGAATCTGGGGATTAGGAGTCGCCATCTTTAGGGCAGAGTTCCCCTTTCTTTGCGTGTCTTTCTATCATGTAATCGCCTCGGGCACTGTGCAATACAATTGCATTCCAGACTTGACCATCTTGCAACTCGAACTCAAACGCATAATGGGTGCCGCCGACCATTTTGGTTCTCACCTCATGAATTGCTTTCAATTTATCATCGGCATTCATTTGATAAAGCACCATGTTGAGTGAGCGTCTTGCGTCAGGAGTTGCTTCAGCAAGTTGCCAATGACCCTGCTCGTCTGTTGCGGAGCAAATAGACCGCATTTTACTTTTCATGGCGGATGACATCTGCTTGTCTACGGCCAATGCATTTGGTGAAAACAGTGGAACCGTCAAAGGAATCAAAGTTACCAGAAACCGCTTTAAGGTCATAAAAACACTCCGTTGTTTTACTCTTGTTTGAGTATAGACCTCAATGGCTTCAGATGTGGTGCAGTAGACTCTGGGCCTACAATATCGCAGTTCGTATCAACGAACTGATGATAAACAAGGCGACCACGCTTACCAGCCAAATGCCAATGAACCACAAAATGGGTTTTAGTTTCATCAGTGATATCCTTCTCCACGTTTCATCTTGCCGCGGAAAACCCAGTACGAATAAGCCGTGTAGGCTATGATCAGAGGAAGTAATACCATCGCACCGGCAAGTAAAAATGCCAAACTTTTGTCTGGCGCGGCGACGTCTTGATAAGTGAGTGCGAATGGGACCAAGTAAGGGAATGTACTGACACCGAAACCCATCGCGGACACAAGAAACAGGCCGATCGCAAGAACGTAGGCTCGGACGGCTTTGTGGTCGAGCAATGCTTTGAATAGCTGCCAAATAAGTGCCGCAGCAATAATTGGTAAAATGAAAAACAGTAGCGAGTTTGGTAATGAGAACCAACGTTCAAATACGATATTTTGGCTCAATGGCAGCCACAAACTGGCGATGAATATACAGGCTACCATCGCTAGTCCCCATCGTCGCGCGACCACGTAATAGCGCCCCATCAGCTCTTCTGGAAGCTTGATTAATAACCAGCATGAACCGAGCAGAATATAAGCACAAACAAGCGCCAGGCCACAAAATACGCTAAATGGTGAAAGCCAATCAAACCATCCACCTGCGTATGCTCGTTCACTAACCTCTATACCTTGGAGCAGGGTTCCGAGCATAATGCCTTGCATCAATGCCGCGGTGAGTGAACCAATGAAAAAAGCGCTATCCCATAAAAACTTTCCGCGTTGTGTTCGGAAGCGATACTCAAAAGAAACCCCGCGCAGAATTAACCCGAGCAGCATTAAAATCAGGGGAGCATAGAGTGCTGGCATAATGACCGCGTAGGCGAGGGGGAACACGGCAAAAAGCCCACCACCGCCAAGAACTAGCCAAGTTTCATTCCCATCCCAAACAGGAGCGATGCTGTTCATCATCATGTCGCGCTCTTCATCGTCATTAGCGCTGAGAAATAGGATACCAATACCGAGATCAAAGCCATCTAACACGACATAAATCAGAACGGCGAGCCCAATCAAAGCGTACCAAATTAATGCGTAATCCATGAGTTAGCTCCTAGGTTAGATGGTTAGAATGTGTGATGGCATCGGTTTTCGTGCCATCAGGAAGTCGGCTATCTAGACCTTCTTCATATCGAGTTGGAGACTTGCGCATCAAACGTAGGAGATAGAAGAAGCCAGCTCCAAAAACCACAAAGTAAACCACGATGAACGCCGTCAGGGAGACGCTCACCGCGGCGGCATCAATAGGCGATGCCGAATTGGCTGTGGTTAAAAGACCGTATACGGTGTAAGGCTGTCGACCGACTTCGGTAGTTATCCAGCCTGCTAAAACTGCAATGAACCCCGCTGGGGCAAACAGCACACAAATACGTTGAAGTGCCCTCGAATCAAAAAGTTTGCGACGTTTTCTTAGCCAAAGGCTCCACAAACCAATAACAAGCATGCCAAAACCAAGCGCGACCATTACTCGGAAAGACCAGAAAACGATAGATACAGGAGGGTGTTCCTCCTCTGGAAAAGCATCTAATCCCTTCACTTCACCGTTGAGGTCATGAGTTAAAATCAAACTACCGAGTTTGGGGATTTCCAGTGCGTATTCCATGCGTTTTTCTTCATCGTTAGGGATACCGAAGAGGATCAATGGCGCGCCTTGGTGAGACTCATAGTGCCCTTCCATCGCGGCGACTTTGGCGGGTTGATGTTCAAGGGTGTTTAATCCATGCATGTCTCCAGCAACGATTTGAATTGGTGTCACGATGGCAGCCATCCACATTGCCATCGAGAACATAATTCTGGCTAGAGGGTTATGGTTTGCTTTTAGTAAGTGATAAGCGGCAACGCCAGCTACAACAAAGGCAGTAGTAAGGTAAGCGGCGAGCAACATATGAACGAGCCGGTAAGGAAAAGAAGGGTTGAAGACAATCGCCCACCAGTCTTCTGGGACAAACTGTCCGGATTCGTTGATACTATAGCCCGCTGGTGTTTGCATCCAACTATTAACCGAAAGTATCCAAAACGCAGACAAAAACGTCCCGAATGCAACAATACAAGTCGCGGTGAAGTGAAGCTTCTTACCCACCTTATCCATACCGAAAAGCATCACGCCTAAAAACCCCGCTTCGAGGAAAAACGCAGTAAAAACTTCATAACCCATTAGCGGGCCTAGGATCGGGCCTGTTTTGTCGGCAAACACGCTCCAGTTAGTACCGAATTGATAGCTCAACACGATGCCACTCACCACACCCATACCAAAACTGATGGCAAAGATTTTGAGCCAGTACTTATAGATTTGCATGTACTGTTTGTTGCCCGTTTTTAAGTACAAGCCCTCTAATACAGCGAGATAACTTGCCAAACCAATCGTAAAAGCTGGAAAAATAATGTGGAAAGAGACAGTAAAGGCAAATTGGAATCTAGCTAGGTCAATGGCGAGTGTGTCCATGAGCGGTCCCTTTTTCGTTGGATAAACTGTTCGCCAGATTTAAAGAGGAGACAGAAGAGTGGCGAACAAGGTGAAATACGAAGAAGGAAGACGAAGAGATTAAAAAACGATCGCTTTTTACACATGTGCGTACCATCTTTTAGATAAAGGAGGAGCGTTATGAGCCTTAAACATTACTTCGAGAAAGCGACACCTAAGTTTGGTCCAGGTGGGAAGTATCACAAGTTCTACCCACTTTTCGAAGCTGTCGAAACCATTTTTTACACGCCTGGTAAGGTAAACCAGAGCATGACTCACGTTCGAGATAGCATCGATTTAAAACGTATTATGATCATGGTGTGGCTGGCGGTCTTCCCTGCCATGTTCTGGGGTATGTACAACATAGGCCAGCAAGCGAGTGATGCCTTGTTGTATGGAATGGATCAAGCCTCAGCTCAGCAAGCGCTTGTTTCTTCATGGCAACTGAGTTGGGTATGGGGCTCGTTAGATGCGGTTTCACAAGCGGGGTGGGGAAGTAAAATGTGGCTTGGTGCTACTTACTTTCTCCCGGTTTATGCGACGGTGTTTATCGTTGGTGGTTTCTGGGAAGTTCTGTTTGCTATTGTGCGAAAGCATGAGGTAAATGAAGGTTTTTTTGTCAGCTCTATACTCTTTGCGCTGATCCTTCCCCCGACAATTCCACTATGGCAAGCGGCTTTAGGTATCACTTTCGGTATTGTTGTGGCGAAGGAGATTTTCGGTGGTACTGGACGAAACTTCCTAAATCCAGCTTTAGCAGGGCGAGCGTTCTTATACTTTGCCTATCCTGCCAACATGTCCGGTGGTGCTGTGTGGGTCGCGGCTGATGGTTACTCTGGCGCTACTCCACTTAGTCAATGGTATGAAGGCGGGCAAAGTGCTTTGATAAATAATATGACAGGACAAACAATTTCATGGGGAGATGCTTTTGTTGGTAATTTACCAGGCTCGATGGGTGAAGTCTCCACGTTGTTGATCGCACTAACAGGCTTGGTTCTCATCTTTATGAAGATTGCATCGTGGAGAATTGTTGCGGGCGTGTTGGTCGGTTTAATCGGAGCTTCATTACTATTGAATGCGATCGGTTCAGACTCTAACCCCATGTTCTCCATGCCGTTCTACTGGCACTTCGTGATTGGTGGGGTTGCGTTTGGTACCTTCTTTATGGCGACAGACCCTGTCTCGGCAGCTTTTACCAATAACGGGAAATGGGCATACGGACTATTAATCGGCGTGATGACGATTTTTATCCGAGTGCTGAACCCGGCTTATCCAGAAGGCATCATGTTAGCGATTCTATTTGCTAACTTATTCGCGCCACTTTTCGATTACCTAGTCAAAGAAAGTAATATCAAACGCAGAATGAAAAGGGCGAGACCTTCTTAAAATGAGGGTGACCTCACTGAAAATTGATTGAAAACTGCACTATATTGAAAAGGTCAGAGACATGGGGTTTCTGACTTTTTATTTTTATCAGGAGGACGAAGACGATGAGAATAAAGGATATTCTCGATAGCCGTTTGGTGCTGTCGTTCTGGTATAACCTAGACTACTGCTTGTCTCTTCTTAGTAAAATCTCTTCTCGTTGATTTCCTCAATGCAATCGCATTGAAAAGCATTCTATCTATTTGTTTTTTAGTCTTACGTGAAACTGCGTAGGGCAATGCGTATAAGGAAATTAACAATGAAACGTATTCCAGAACCTTTCCGTATCAAAATGGTTGAGCCAATCAAAATGACGACTTTGGCAGACCGTGAAGTCGCGTTAAAAGAAGCGGGCTATAATCCATTTCTTCTTCGTAGTGATGATGTTTATATCGATTTGCTGACTGACTCAGGAACTGGTGCCATGAGTGATAATCAGTGGGCTGGCATCATGATGGGGGATGAATCCTATGCGGGGAGTCGAAATTACTACAACCTGTGTGATGCAGTGGAGCACTTCTTCGGTTATAAGCTCACCGTGCCTGCACACCAAGGGCGTGGTGCCGAGCAAATTTTGTTCCCCGCTTTGATTGAGCGTATGCGTCAGGTGCGTGGTGGCGAAACGCCAGTATTTATCTCGAACTACCATTTTGATACCACAGCGGGTCACATTGAACTCAATGGCGGTAAAGCGATTAACGTGGTAACGGAAGAAGCATTCGACACCACTACGCCTTATGATTGGAAGGGCAATTTTGATATCGATAAGCTGGTGGCAACAATTGAAGCGCACGGTTCGCATAACATCTGTGCAATTATCACCACGATTACTTGTAATAGCTCCGGTGGTCAGCCTGTGTCGATGGAAAACATGCGCAGTGTGTACGAGATTGCAACCAAGTACGATATTCCAGTGGTGATTGACTCGGCTCGTTACTGTGAGAACGCTTACTTTATCAAGCAGCGTGAAGCGGGTTACGAGAATAAATCGATTCTGGAAATCATCCGTGAGATGTACCAGTACGGTGATATGCTCACCATGTCAGCTAAGAAAGACCCGATGGTAAACATTGGTGGCATGTGTTGTATTCGTGATCATAAGGAGTTGTTCCAGGCGGTGCAGACGCGCTGCGTACCCATGGAAGGATTTGTGACATACGGCGGCATGGCTGGGCGTGATATGGAAGCGCTCGCTCGCGGTTTGTATGAAGCCGCGGATGAGGATTTTCTTCACTATAGAATTAGCCAAGTTCAATACTTAGGTGAGCGCTTACGTGAAGGCGGTATTCCGATTCAATACCCAACGGGTGGTCATGCGGTGTTTGTGGATGCCGCTAAGATTTTGCCACATATTCCAGCGGATCAGTTTCCTGCGCAGGTATTGTGTAATGCTTTGTACTTGGAAGCGGGTATTCGAGCAGTAGAGATAGGATCGTTGCTGCTTGGTCGAGATCCGGAAACGGGTAAACAAAAAGCGTCAGAGCTTGAGTTGATGCGTTTGACCATTCCACGTCGTGTCTACACAAACGATCATATGGATTACATTGCGGATGCGATTATCGAACTGAAAAATCGTGCACATGAGTTAAAAGGGCTCACTTTCGAGTACGAGCCACCAGTGCTGCGCCACTTTACTGCTCGATTTAAAGAGATCGATTAACTCAAGTTTAAATCTAGATAAGCAAAAGGCCGCGAGTTTCACGGCCTTTTTCGATTCGTTTATTTCTTAGCGTTACAGTTACGCTAACTCTAATGTGATGCGAACGAACTGGTCGTCTTGATACTGCACTTCATAATTGAAGGTACCACTGGCGTAAATGCTGCCAAGGAAAAGTGAGCGTTGACTCATTGGTCCGCGGAACAGCATCGAAATAGGAGCGATTAGGGCGTTATTATCATCGAAGTGCTGATTTAAGTTCTCAGAAAGCACACACAGCAAACAGCCGTGTTGGTCGTGAGATAAGTCGACGTCTTCCGGTCGCGATAATAACACGGTAGTCCCCAGTTTCTTCTCAATCTCGTTGATCAGCAGCAAGTAGCTATCTAGATCGGGTTGAGGATTTCTGGGTTTGTCTGCACCGACGCAGCGCTCGAGTAATTCTTCCAGATTTCCGTTCTCACCTTTTGCCTGCTGAGTCAAAGATTTTAACGGCTTTTTAATCAGCTTATAGCGATTACTCTTCAGTTTTGGTTTCAGCCATTTCTGAAGTAAGTCATTACGTTCTTTAAGGGAGAGGCCATGCGAGGACGCGTGAATTTTAAAGTGCAGGTGTAATAAAGCGTGAACCGCAAGCTCACTCAGAAGTTGGTTAGCATCTGTAGACTGTCTTGCCTGCTTAGAACTTTGCATTACACTCGAACAAAATTAGGGAAGAAGGATAATGGTGCCGAGAGAGGGACTCGAACCCTCACACCAAAGGCACTAGCACCTCATGCTAGCGTGTCTACCAATTTCACCATCTCGGCATCATGATGCTCTGAATACTCAGAGGCCTCGAAAGAAGCAACGCGAATTATAACCAAAATCCACCTGTTGGCGAGAGCAAAATGACGAATTTTGGCTCTTTCGAGTTTGATTGCATATTTATTGGTCACTTTTATGTTTTTTACCATCAACGCCTATCCTTATGCCCTTACTTTTATTAATGGTATGACGACAAAAGAGTACTTTTGCCTAAATTTTGAACGCTTGAACGTTTGCGTAAATAAATGTGATGAATATCTCTTTTTGTTGGCTATACTTGCGTCCCGTTTAAGCGGGAATTAGGGTTTAGTTGTTCAGGACCCTTACCCATACAAGCCGTCACATGGAGCAGGCCAAGCAACATGCTCGCCAGCAGTGAATGACCCCACGGACCGGACCAGCTACGTTCAATTGCTTGTATAAGGTAAAAATAAGATGTCGAACTATTCGTTCTGTCTACATTCTGGATCTAAAAGTGAGTTATCACTCGCTGCGTTGTCCCTTTCTTCTGCCAATTCCTTTGGCTCTTTTTTCTTTTTCAACGTTTAGTAGGTCCAGCTCATGAGTGTTCTATTTAGTCTATTTGGTATTGTTGCACTGCTAGGTTGTGCTTTCCTACTTTCTGAGGGTCGTTCTTCCATTAATTGGAAAACTGTATCTCGCGCCTTGATGCTACAAATGGGGTTTGCTGCTTTGGTGCTCTATTTCCCGTTGGGTCAAGCGGCGCTGGCGAATTTAAGTAATGGTGTCGCGGGGCTACTCAGCTTTGCTGATGAAGGGATTAAATTCCTCTTTGGTGACCTCGCTTCTTCTGGCTTTATCTTCGCTATCCGTGTCCTTCCTATCATCATCTTCTTCAGTGCTCTTATCTCCGCCCTTTACTATTTGGGCATTATGCAAAAAGTGATTCAATTTATTGGCGGCGCTATCCAGAAGTTCTTGGGTACGAGTAAAGCAGAGTCTTTGGTTGCAACAGGGAACATTTTCTTATCTCAAGGCGAGTCACCACTTCTTATTCGTCCATTTCTTTCTAACATGACTCGCTCTGAACTGTTTGCCGTGATGGCTGGTGGTATGGCTTCAGTGGCGGGCAGTGTGCTTGGTGGTTATGCTGGTTTGGGTGTCGACCTCAAATACTTGATCGCGGCAAGCTTTATGGCAGCACCAGGTAGTTTGATGATGGCAAAAATCATCGTTCCTGAGCGTCAAACGCCAAGCGATTACAACAATATTGAGCTAGATAAATCAGAAGAAAGTAACGTTATTGATGCGCTAGCAAGCGGTGCCATGGGCGGTATGAAAGTTGCCGTTGCTGTTGGTACCATGCTTATCGCTTTCGTGAGTGTTATCGCGATGGTGAACACGGGGCTAGAAAACTTGGGCGAGATACTTGGTTTCTCTGGCGTAACGCTACAAGCGATTTTTGGTTATTTGTTTGCACCTCTCGCATGGTTGATTGGTGTGCCAAGCCACGAAATCCTAGCTGCGGGTTCATACATTGGTCAGAAAGTGGTGATGAATGAGTTTGTTGCGTTTATCGATTTTGTGCAGCACAAAGCGACACTGTCTGAGCATACTCAAATTATTATCACTTTTGCGTTGTGTGGTTTTGCGAACATTGGCTCAATTGCGATTCAGTTGGGCTCTATCGGCGTGATGGCACCTGAGCGCCGTAAAGATGTTGCAAGTCTAGGCCTAAAAGCGGTTGCTGCTGGTACACTCGCTAACCTGATGAGTGCGTGCTTAGCGGGCATTTTTATCTCTCTCTAATTTAGATTGAAGATACACACTAAAAACCCGCCTAAATGGCGGGTTTTGTTATTTCTAAGGCTTGGGCATTAAGCCGTAAGGTATCGATTTAAAAGCCTCTGGGTGCTCTTGATAAGTTGGCGCTTTATGTACCCCTTTCCAATCGAGCAGCATGATGGCTAGTACGTTACGGTGTTCGCCGTACTTGAGATCAAAGTTACCGTCGACCGACGGAATCATCCCTTTTTCTGCGTTGATTGCGTGACGAATGGCTTGGCGGGTTTTCTTTACGACCGGATCATGGTCCAAGCCTGCTAACAAAAACGAAATGCCGACTTCCGCAATCACGTCTTCTTTGGCGCGCAGTAGGATAGTGTCGATATTGTTGCGAAAGTAATCATAAATCCATTGGTGTTTCTTCTCGCTTACTCGCTCCTGATAATACTGTGAATCGGCAAAGATGATGTGCGTCATACCATAGAGTTTGTTCCAATACTGCTGAGCTGAAAGCATCTTATCTTTATCGTCGGGGTAGGTGTCACGGAAGGTTTGAGTGAATTCCTCGACCACATCTTGCTCTCCTAACTGACGAAGCCAGTAGACTTGGTTTGCAAGCTGAGCTGCCCATGCTTCTATCATCTCTTTGTCCGTAACGTAACGCGAGAAATCGTAGCGCCTAATAATTTTTCTCAGCGTTTTGTCTTGTTTATGCTTTAGGCCGTATTCGTTTGCTCTTGCCATTGCGCCAAGCAAATCCACACCAAGATAAAGGTACTCAGGATGGTGTTTAGTCACGGTATAGCGTCGCTGCCCTCGTTCGGTTTCTTTCTCTTGATACGTGGTCAGCCTTTGAGATGAATAGAGAATGATGTCTTCTGGTTCAACAACTTCATTAGCAAATTGGTTTAACCGGCTGGCTACTTGTGCCATGTCGGTCCAAATGGCAGCGTGATATTTCTCATCTAATGTTTGGCGGTACATGCGTAAGCCAAAATGGCCCTCTTTAAACGCCGGGAAAGTGAACAGTTCCTGTTCGTAGGTACTACGAATCAACTGCGCTGATTGAGTATTATCGAGAAGCGGTACCTCTTCCTGTGATGCCTGAGCAGCAAAGGTAAGTGAGCAAGAGAGTAAGACCGCTAAGCTAAGAGGTTTAATACGCATAAATCCATTCCCTATGAAGTCCTGAGCCTAAACCTACCATCAATATTAATTGAGAATGTAAAAGCTGAGTCAATAGTTAAAAATTTGCCTAAAAGTCAGGTTGATACGTTCATCTTTGGTTTTCGCGGTTTTTGGTACGCAGTGCTTCCAGTGATGCTGTAGCTCGCCAGCCATAATCAGTAAGGAGCCGTGAGAAAGCTCATATTCAATCTCAGTTTTACAATGTAAATTTCTAAGCAAAAATCGACGTGTTTCACCTAAGTTCAAAGATGCGATAACAGGGTTTCTACCTAACTCTGGTTCATTATCTTGGTGCCAGCCCATTGAGTCTTGACCGTGTCGATATAAGTTAGCGAGAACAGAATTAAAAGTGACATCAGCAACTGATTCACAACGCACTTTCAGCTGAGTTAACTCAGGAGTCCAAGGGTGAGGCTGCATGGTTAAGCCTGAGTAAGTATATGCTGCATCACCGTGCCACGCTTGTAAGCGAGGTTGAAGTACTGACTTGCCGAACATAGTAATGTGTTCTTGGTGCCATGGCAGTGTCTTTCGAAGTTGGTCAAAGTAATTATCCGCCTCAAGATGGCTAAGAAAATGAGGATCATAATAAAGTTTTCCTCTTTCTACTTCTTGCCATAGATCGCCGCCAAATAAATCGCCTTGTTGATGCATCATCTCACACCTAAAACATAAAAGTTGTCAATCACTGTTACCTTTCTGATTATGATTGGTTATTCTTGTGATAATAAGAATTTTAACAATAAATAAAAAATCTCGTAGTTGTATACGAGTTGTGGGGAGAAAATGCGTTATTTACCCAGAAAGCGATGCTATTTTGCATTGTTCTTCCTCACCTTTTTCGCTTTGTGTATTGGGGTTATCGAGCTGTTAAATCGAAACCAGCAAGAGCTTCACAAAGAGCGAGTTCAAGTTGAGGCCAAAGAACAACTTTCCATTCTCCGTTCCAATTTGGAAGCGGTACTTATGGCGGATATCTACAAAGCCAGTACTTTAGCGACACTCATTACGTTACTTCCTAAAAATCAAGAAGAAGAATTGAGTATCGCCGCTCACCGAATCCTAAATAAAAGTAAACATATTACAATCATCGGTATCGCGAAAAATGATGTAATTAGTCATGTATTTCCACGCCAAGGTAATGAGCGCCTAATCGGCCTTGATTACCGCGCAGTGCCACAGCAGTGGGTACAGGTGCAAAAAGCCAAGGATGTACAAGAAATTTTCATCGCAGGGCCCGTTACATTGATCCAAGGTGGCCGAGGTTTGATCGTGCGTGTGCCTGTTTTTCTTGATCCTCCAATGAATCAGGACTACTGGGGAGTGATCAGTGCGGTGATTGATTTCGATGCTCTGATGAGAGAAACCGGCGTAATTGATTTCTCGTATCGTTACCCTTTAATGATCCGTGGTTACGATAGCGGTGGCTCATTTGGTGATGCTTTCTTTGGCGCGCAAAGTGTAAATAGCATGGTATATGCAAAAGAGATGGTTCATTTTCCTTATGGTGGGTGGAGTATGGTGGTTTTCTCTGGAGGCAAAGCTGATCGCCAAATCTCTTGGCATCAGTTGCATTTAGCTAGAGTAATCGGCTATCCCATTATATTCGCACTTAGCCTCGCGCTGTTCGCCATTTATCGACTGTATACCATTGCAGATGACAGAGCTTTACACGATGAACTCACGCGTTTACCAAACCGTCGCTATTTTATGAAGTTTTACAAGCAGCAGTTTGAAATAGCGAAACGTTATAAAAAGCGTTATAGCTTCGCCTTAATTAATATTGACCTAGATAGGTTTAAACACATTAACGACACCTATGGTCACGACGCAGGTGACAAAGTTTTAATCGCTACGGCTGAAAGGGTAAAAAGCTCTCTGCGTAAATCAGACATCGTGGCCAGAATGGGCGGTGATGAGTTCTTAGTTGTAGTTCATCACCCAGGAACGGAAGAAAATGTTCAGTCTCTTCTACAAAAACTTCGATTAGCGCTATGCTCTACGCCCGTCATTTACGATGAAACGCTTATCTATTTGAAAGCCAGTATTGGGTACGCGATATTTGACCCGCAAATGTCATCTCCTGAGCAAATGATGAAAATAGCCGATGAGAGAATGTATCAACAAAAGCATGGCGGATGAGCCTGAACCCAGTTTCAATAAGGGGTTAGAGGAATGGTAAAGTTGGGAGCCCGAAATCTCATCATCATTGAGGTGCAAGAATATGTGACTTCATATGTTCACAGACACTTTGCTGAGAGAGTCGTTATTAGCAGTGCATTCAGTGGCATATTTGCATGATGTTGCATTTTGCAAATGCAGTTTGCGAAATTAATGGTTAATAAAGCAACGATATGCATCTGGATCTACTAAAAAACGGCTTTTTTAAAGTTGGCACGCATCGTGCATTGCTTAGAGTGACCCTTATTAAGCCGAGGGTCACCTAGCCAACTGACGTTGTTAGTGAATACAAATTGTTCACAAGTATATACCGCCAATCACGTTTATTGTGATTGGCGTTTTTTCTTTCTAAAGCCCGATGATATTCACGTCGCTGCCCGTCTCATCAGCTTCTCCGCACTTGCTGTAACAACTAGGTTGTCTTGGACAAACCGCCCCTCTGGAGCAGATCAACCTTGCTTGGGTTTGAATCCCGCGCTCTATCCAGTTGATGTTTAATATCTTAGCGATAGTCGTTAAGTCTTTTTTGATGTGGGGAGGAATAACACTACTTCCGCCGGAAGCGACACAAAGGGACTTAAGTTCTTCCGCTATGGAAACGGCATCGCCACCTTGTGCAGAAATAGCAGGGTTAAGATCAATACCGGCACATAGCACGCGATTATTTCCCGCAGGATCAAATACGTTGACCGATTCGCAGCAGTAGATACGTGGCTCGTCACCAACATTTAAAATCGAAATTTGCGCTGAACTTGTATCCAAAGGCTGGGAAAGGCGTCGGAATACGGCCCAGTGCTGGCAAGGGTCGTTCACTTTGCGCATGTTGCCCCAAGGCAATGGAATACCATTTCCGCGATACACGGCTTTTAACTTGCCAGGGCCATAGGCATCAAAATAGTGCCAATGAGGGTAAGGCGAGACCACCGTCATGCGACGCATTGCAACGGAAGGAGAAACGCCGGCCTTTTTGTGAACATCAATCTCGTAACCAGAACGGTCAAGCAACTGACGAAAGGGTACTTTGGGGCAGAGTAGGGCACCGGCAAAGAAGCTGGACTCAAAATCACGCCAAGCTTGCAGGATATCTTGCGAATTGAGCTCAGAGTTCGACACAGGGCTGTCCATTTGCTCCCAATTGTTTTGATGCCCGATAGATAAAACGTTATTCATTGCATCGCTGCTATGGAGCACTCGATGACCAATATATACCGCCAAGTCATACTTCAATCGGGTTGGATAGTCACGCATTCGTTTATTGAGATAAATAGTCCCAGGTGGCTCCATGAAAGACGTAATCAACTGTTTGGCGCTGACGCCCAGTTCATCAATCACATCTTGTGGCGCTCGATCTACCCAGCGGATATCCAATCCCATACTCTTTGCAATGTCTACGAGATCTTCTACAGATAGATTCAGCCGCTTTAAGCCCACTTCTTCCGCTGCCCGTTCTAAGTCTGGGAAATGGTTTTGGTGGTTTTCTTGGTGTGCGCGGATCAGTAAGTGGGCGAATTGACGCCCCGTGATACCTGTTTGGGAGAGCATTTCTGGTATCGCGATTTGAAGAATATCATTGGAAAACAGGAAGCTCGGTTCCAACGCCATGCCACTAATCCCGCCACGATTTCCTTTGTTGGGTGTGATGGCTTCTAATTCGGGTTCATCATCTAAAAACCACGCCGGATCTTTTTGAAAAACTTCCGCGATCACTTCGAGCATATCGATACTCGGTACGCGTTTTCCGCGCTCAATCATCGAAAGGTAAGAAACCGACGGAGCGTACTCTGGATTAATTCTTACACAACGGGCAGATAAATCTTCCATCGTTAAATGGTTGTTTTTTCTTAGGTTACGAATTTTCGTACCAAGAAAATGAGACTGACGAATAAGGCTTTTTGACACAGACATTTTGTAAAATTCACATTGTAAAATTTTTGTTGTGAAATTGTAGTCAATATTTCGCTAGTCTACATAATGAGCAGGCAAGGAAATTAACCATCCACTTCACAGAATTGCCTGAAACTTAAATAAAGGATTTAAGTTTTTACTCTAGGACGAGTTTTTTAAGTGCGAGGATATGACGATGAATATGCTGAACTTCGATAAAAAAGAGATGCAACAACAACAACGCCCATTTATCGCTGAAGCCGTATTTGCCGTCGAAGCGGTAAGTGCTGAGCAGCAGAGTGAGAAACAAGTAAAAGCGAAGCAACTACTAGACCGCATGTTCTCATTGGAGAACGGGTCGCACCAAGATGTATCAAGTTACGTGATTGATTACCGCCATGTTTTGGCTTATTTCAAAGACGGTACACACAGCGGCCTGAAAAGCCCAAAACACTTCGTGGCGTACACTGGTGAAAAGGAAGATCCAAAGTCGATTTTGTTTAAAGATGATTCGGGCAATCATGTAGAAGTGCTGTTTGGCTGTCATAAAGGCACTGGTTGCGTGGAATTAGTGGACATTGACGATATTCAATTGGAAACTCGCACGACGTTTCATCCTGAACTAACTGGCAATGCACCAACCGCGATGCGCCATTGGATAAGTCTAATCAAAGGCGACAAAAAAGGTAAGCCGATGGCATGCAGTGAAGATAAAGAATATACCGCAAAAAATGGTGACGACTACATTCTAAGTTACTGCTACAGCGTCGATTAAGATACTCATGATTGGATATAAAAACCCCGCACTTTACGTCGCGGGGTTTTCTTTTTCATCGTAAAAGTCGTTTTCGCTTAGTCAGTTTATTTAAATTGGCATCACGCGGTTACGACCGAGTTGTTTTGCTTCATAAAGCTGTTTATCGGCTTTATTGATTAAGGCTTCAGGCGTATCACCCGGCTCAAATTCTGCTACCCCAAAAGAAGCGGTAATGCTGTGAACTTGTGTGCCTGAGCGCTTATCTCTGATACGCAGTTTTTCTATCATCCGGCGTAGTGTGTCTGCATATTGGCGAGCAATTCGCAGAGATTTGTTAGGTACAATTAACGCGAATTCTTCACCACCAAAACGGTACGCACATATTCCATCTCGACAGCTTTGTTGTAGCCGGCGGGCAATGGCTTTTAACACTGTATCGCCAAAAAGGTGCCCGTAATTGTCGTTAAATGATTTGAAATGATCGATATCAAGCATGATCAAGGTCATTGCCTGATTTGATGCGATAAGTGAAGAGAGATCTTTGTCAAATGCTCGGCGGTTGTATAGGTTTGACAAACCATCGAACAACGCATCTTGCTGTACTTCAGCCAGTTGATTTTTGAGGCGAGAAATTTCTTCACTCGCGTTAGTCAATTGGCTATTCAAAAACTTTGTTGAGTGACGAATTTCGTGTGACTCTGCGACAAGTTGACGAATCACCACCATCACTTCTTCAATGCTTAGGCTATTGTCCTCAACTTTTTCCAGTTTATTAAAGCTTTTGTCTACCATCTCAGAAAAGGAGGAAGTATCTGAAATCGTATCGCTCATTGAACTGGATACTTCATGTAGCAGAACTTCTACATTGGTTCTAAGATCTTCAAGGCTGGTTTCTGCTTTGCTGGCCACATAGTTGTTGTAAAGCTGTTTATTGGTTGCTGGCGGGCAAATACCGTAGTTTTCTAACACCGTGTCTAACTCAAAGTTGAGTTCTGGAATGGTCTTGTCAACGTAGGTATACCAAAGCGCGTAGTTGGCTGGCGTGGCAGCAACATGGTTTTTGATCATCAGTGGGACCGCTTTTTTTAAATTAGCGGTTGATTTCTTAAACTCGTCGGTCATTTCTGCGATGGTACTAGCAAAATGGGATTGGGCTTAGATTAACGGATATTAACTAATGTCGCTTTAATTTTTATCACTTTTGCATGGTTTATATAGAAAATGAGTGATTAAGATCGTGATCAATACCGTTGGATTCGAATTTTATAAAATATCAGTATGAAACATGTACAGGCATTTGGTGGTATTGCGTGTTTTGAGATATCCAGCAAATGGATTCTGTGTAAACGTTAGTAACCTAATGATCGTCAAACTCTCGTTTTCGTATAAAAGCAAGTAAATCAAAAGGCTTAACGTCAGGGTCTCCGTGAAAAGAACTCGTAGACGAAGAATTAACATCTGAGGGTGCGAATTGAAAAAGAAAATAGGACTTTATTGGTTCACGAACGACTTGCGATTGCACGACAACCCACTGTTGAAAAGCGCCAGTGTAGAAATGGACGAGTTAATTTGCTTGTATTGCTACCCTTCAATGACGCCTTACTTGCATCACTTTGCGCAGGAAGCCTCTTTCGGGCGCGCGAAATTGCAGTTTCTCGACTCATCGCTTAGTGAACTCAATCAATCTTTGAATCACCTTGGTCAGCGATTATGGGCGGTTGAACTAACGCCCGATCAAGCAATCAAGTATGCTGTTAATCGCTTCGGCGTCACACATATATATGCTGACGCCTTTCCCGGTTCGGATGAGCAACAAGCGTTAGATCACGTAGCTGAAGGCGCTTCTCATGTAAAAATAAAACAGCAAGCAATCCGGACCCTGTTAAGGGAAGAACAACTGCCATTTGACTTGAGCAATCTGCCTACCACTTTCACGCAGTTTAGAAAGCAAGTTGAAGGTTTAGACATCTCTCGGCCCCACGAGAGTATCCGTTCGTTACCTCCAATTCCTTTAGGTGTGAATCTTCCTTCCGTTACTGCATATTACTTTGACGCAAAAGCTGCGTTTCATGGTGGAGAAAGCCGCGGGCTTGAACATTGTCGCCAGTATTTTGCTTCCACACTAGCCAGTGAATACAAACAAACACGCAACGGTTTAGATGGCATGGATTACTCCACCAAGTTCTCTCCTTGGTTAGCTCATGGGTGCGTTTCTCCGAAAACTATTTATGCCATGTTGAAACGTTATGAAGCGGAGAATGGTGCAAATGATTCAACCTACTGGATTTACTTCGAACTGCTTTGGCGTGAATACTTTTATTGGTATGCCCGTCGACACAAGCGACAGCTCTTCCGATTCGGTGGCATCCAAAATCGAGCACCACTCACCAGCTTTTACGCGCACCGTTTTCAACAATGGAAGAAAGGTGAAACGCCATTTCCTATCGTCAATGCGTGTATGCACCAACTTAATGAAACGGGTTATATGTCGAATCGTGGCAGACAGTTAGTTGCCAGTTGTTTGGTGCATGAGCTTGGCCTCGATTGGCGTTATGGCGCGGCGTACTTTGAGTCACAACTGGTCGATTACGATGTGGCATCAAACTGGGGAAATTGGCAATACTTAGCAGGCGTTGGTGCTGATCCGCGTGGTTCACGACAATTCAACCTCGAAAAGCAAACCGAAATGTACGACCCGCACATGGAGTTCATCGATAGGTGGCAAGGTCGTTGTCCTGGCGCGCATTTGGATAGTGTAGACATGGTCGATTGGCCGATTGTGATGGGCAGCAGTGACAAAGCTTCGTCATCGGAGAAACCGTAATGCAATTTGAAACCGTACGATTGATCTTGGGCGATCAACTTAACAGTGAGCACTCTTGGTTTCAGCAACCGGATGAGCAAGTGCTGTACCTGATTGCGGAGCTCAAGCAAGAGAATACTTACGTCACGCATCATATTCAGAAAGTGTGTGCGTTCTTTTCCGCAATGGAACAGTTTGCGAAAGAGCGTCAGAGTGAAGGTCACCAAGTTCTGCACCTCACGTTGGATGACACACAATCCTTCGACGATCTTGAGCAAGTCTTGCAACACTACGCGAGTGAAGTTGGTGCAAGTAAGTTTGAATATCAACGCCCGGATGAATACCGTCTTCTGGAGCAGTTAGCCAAACTAAAGCTTGATGGGGTCGTGACGCGTTGTGTCGACTCGGAACATTTTTTGTTGCCGTTTGAGGAAATAGAATCGCAGTTTCCTCAAGGCAAACACATCATGATGGAGCACTTTTACCGCCGTATGCGCAAGCGCTTCGACATCTTGATGCAAGACGGAAAGCCCGTCGGCGGAAAATGGAATTACGATGCCAATAATCGTAACAAGCTCAAAGCCAAAGACATTGAACAACTTCCACAACCTTTGATGTTCAGTACCGACGTAAGCGACATTATTGAGCGATTGGCAAAACATGACATCAAAACTATCGGAAATCTCGAAGGAGACTTGTTGTGGCCGATCAATCGCGCGCAAAGCCTCTCTTTACTCGCGCATTTCTGCCAAGTCTGTTTGCCGTTATTCGGACGTTTTCAAGATGCCATGACAGGTCAGCACGATGCTAAGTGGAGCCTGTATCACAGCCGAATTTCATTCTCGCTCAACAGCAAATTGCTGCACCCGAGAGAAGTCATTGATGCTTCACTCAAGGCATTTCACTCCAACGCAGATATCGACATTTCTCAAGTTGAAGGGTTTATTCGCCAAATATTAGGATGGCGAGAGTACATTCGAGGCGTCTATTGGGCGAACATGCCTCATTACCCGAAAAAGAACGAGCTGGGCGCAGAAAGAAAGCTGCCAAACTTCTTTTGGAGTGGCGAAACCAAAATGGCCTGTATGCGCAATGCGATTGAGCAGTCCCTCGATTATGCCTACGCACACCACATCCAACGTTTGATGGTCACTGGTAACTTTTGCTTGCTAACCGAGATCGACCCAGATCAAGTGGATGAGTGGTATCTCGGTATCTATGTTGATGCGATTGAATGGGTCGAAATGCCGAACACACGTGGCATGGCATTGTTTGCGGATGGCGGCATTGTTGGCACCAAACCTTACGCGGCGAGTGGTTCTTACATCAACAAAATGAGCGACTACTGTAAAGGTTGCCATTACGACAATAAGGCGAGGAGCGGAGAAGGCTCGTGTCCGTTTAACAGCCTTTATTGGCGCTTTATGAACAAGCACGACAAGCGCCTCGCAGCCAATCCACGAATCGGGATGATTTTCCGCTCTTGGGACAACATGGAAGAACAGCAACGCCAAGCGATTCTTGATACCGCAGAGCACTACATAGAAAACGTGGAGAACTTGTGATGGAAATACTCATCGTCGGTGGCAATGGTGGAATTGGTTTGGCAGTGGTGAGAGAAGCCGCAGCTCGGTTCCCTCAAGCGCGCGTGCATGCCACTTATCGTAAGCAGCAACCAGATTGGCAACACCCAAATGTCGTTTGGCATCAAGTGGATGTATCGCAAGACGAGCAGATAAAAGCGTTCAGTGAGCAGATTGAACACGTCGATTGGTTGGTGAACTGTGTTGGTATGTTGCACACCCAAGAGAAAGGCCCTGAAAAGAATCTTAATTCGCTCGACGCAGACTTCTTTCAGCAAACCATCACGGTTAATACTTTGCCAAGTTTGCTGTTGGCGAAATACTTCACGCCCAAGCTAAAGCGCAGTACTGCACCCAAGTTTGCGACCATTTCGGCCAAAGTTGGCAGCATTAGCGATAATCAGTTAGGTGGTTGGTACAGCTATCGAGCATCGAAAGCCGCATTAAACATGTCCCTAAAAACCATGTCGATCGAATGGCAAAGAGTGGTCAAACATGGCACGGTGCTTTCACTTCACCCTGGCACCACAGATACCGCTTTGTCGGCACCTTTTCAAACCAATGTCCCAGAGGGAAAGTTGTTTACGCCAGAGCGAGTTGCTAAGGATTTATTAGGCTTGATAGAAAAAGCAACCCCGCAAGATAGCGGGGCGTTTTGGGCTTATGATGGGACGTTATTACCTTGGTAAGAGAACGCGTACAAACGTTAATACAAATGAAATAACATACTCCAGAGAGGGTCGGAGTGACCTACGTTTTCGTTGATTTATTTCTTCGGCAACGCTCAGAACAATAAACGATTTCCTCCCAATTTCGCGCCCACTTCTTTCTCCAAGAAAATGGGCGCTGACAGACCGGACAGACTTTCATGGGAAGGTTGGATTTAAAACCTTTCATCGCTCTGAATGTTCACTCCTAATTTGGTTAAAACTACTTATCAAATAGGTACAGGTAGTCGCCGTAGCCTAAACTCGCCATCTTGTTCACAGGTACAAATTTCATCGCAGCAGAGTTCATGCAATAGCGTAATCCCGTCGGCTTCGGACCATCTTTAAACACATGACCTAGGTGTGAATCACCAAACTTACTGCGGATCTCCGTTCTAGGGTAGAGTAGTTTATAATCGGTTTTCTCCACGATGTAGCCCGGGTTAATTGGTCGAGTAAAGCTTGGCCAACCTGTGCCAGATTTGTATTTATCAGTAGAAGAAAATAGCGGTTCACCGGTCACAATATCAACATAAATTCCCGCTTCTTTGTTGTCCCAGTATTCATTATCAAACGGACGCTCCGTGCCTTCTTCTTGCGTCACGTAATACTGTAGCTCTGTTAAGTTTGATTTGATTTCAGACTGAGCAGGTTTACTGTACGCTTTCACTTTCGAAAGCAGCTTTTTTTCTTCAATCAACTGTCGAAGTGTTTTAGGGCTTTCTTTTCGATCTTCACCAAACACTTCGTCGAGGTATTTATCGCGACCTGATGCGTAGCGGTAGTATTTGTACTTTAGGCTACTCTTCTTGTAGTAATCCTGATGGTACGACTCCGCAGGGTAAAACTTTTCAAACTCGATCAACTCTGTTTTCAACGGCTTTGGATAGATCATCGCCTTGTCGATTTCCATCATAAACTGCTTAGCAATCTGTTTTTGCTCCGCATTATGGTAGAAGATCGCTGGACGGTATTGAGGACCACGGTCAACAAATGAACCTTTATCGTCGGTAGGGTCGATATGACGGAAGAAGTAGTCCAGCACTTGCTCGTAGTTCACGACAGCAGGATCGTACTTCACCTCAATCACTTCAATATGACCAGATTTACCAGAAGAGACTTGGCGGTAAGTCGGGTTTTCAATATGACCACCTGAATAACCTGATACAACATCGATTACGCCGGGCAGTTGCTCTAAATCCGATTCTGTACACCAGAAACAACCGCCAGCTAGCGTTGCGATTCTTGTATTCTCTGAAGCCTTCAGCTTATCCATCGTATCGGCGGTACCTGTTTTACTCAATAGTAGAAACAAGACTGGAAGTGCGAAGGAGAAACCGGCCAATAACTTAGACATATTCTTCATAGCTACCTCATCGTTATTTTTGTAGAAAGTGTTACTTAAATAAAAAGTGTTACGTATAGAGAAAGGTAACCGAGCGAAAAAATTACAGTAATGTTGAAAATTCCGTTGCCCTTTTATGCGATAGAGCTAAAGTATCGACAAGAAACACACCGCTAGTAAGGGCAACGATGCCTTGAATAAGCGATGCTAAATGAGGTAAATCATGCAAGCTGAAGTTAAATGGATAGAAGATTTTAAATTCCTTGGGCAATCTCAGTCGGGCCACTCCGTAGTGATGGATGGCAATGGTGGTGCAACCGCACCAAGCCCAATGGAAATGGTACTAATGGCTGCTGGTGGCTGTAGCTCTGTCGATGTTGTTGATGGTTTGAAAACAGCAAGCCAAAAGGTTTCGTCAGTTAGTGCCAAGCTAACCACAGAGCGTCGTGAAACCGCACCGCGTATCTTTACGCAAGTGAATATCCACTTTGAAGTGTCAGGTGACGAGCTTGACCCAGAAGTCGTAGCAAAAGTGGCGGCTGACTCGCTAGAAAAATACTGCTCGGTTTGCTTAATGCTAGGCGAAGGTGTTGAGATGACCCACAGTTGGGAAATTGTGTAAGTTGACAGACTCCACAAAATATAAAAACAGGAAAGAGAAAAGTCCGGGCTTTTCTCTTTTTTTATTTCGCAGTTCACGTACCTTGTGAAGAATCTGAAAGCAGTAATTGCAGGTTGTAGGAGTCTTCCAGTGACAGAACTAGAAAAAATGATGTCTGGCCAGGTCTTTGATGGCATGAACAAAGAAATTGACGCCATTAGAAGCCATGCTCTTCAAGCACTTAGAGCACTTAATAATAACACCGACGAAAGTCAGCGCGACGAATTGCAAAAGCAGCTATTTGGCAAGGTAGGCCGTTGTATTGTCCAGTCCCCTTTTCATTGTGAATTTGGTAAGACCATCGAAATAGGTGAAGAAACCTTTATCAACATGAACGTGGTCATGCTCGATGGTGCCAAAATTACCATCGGGAACCACGTGCTCATTGGACCGAGCGTGCAATTCTATACCGCTTCTCATTCTGTGGATTACCGAAGTCGCCGACGTTGGGAAACGTTTTGTAAACCTATCACGATTGAAGATGATGTGTGGATTGGCGGAAATTCCGTCATCAACCAAGGTGTAACAGTTGGCGCTCGCTCGGTGATTGCGGCGAACTCGGTCGTTAACCATGATGTGCCGCCAGATTGTCTATACGGAGGCACGCCAGCTAAGTTGATTCGCCGTCTCAACGAAGAAGAGTAGAGGTTAGTATGCAATAACTCTAGCGATTAGAGAGTTCAGACTGAGCTCTCTTCGTCGAGTACATCGTTATATTTTAATGTTAATTCCTCACTCAATTGCTAAAAGAACGGCACCAATTGATAAAGTCAGGGCAACGACAACAGAGTTAACAATGAT
The DNA here is from genome assembly GCF_033337445.1 of Vibrio sp. YT-15. Classification (NCBI taxonomy): domain Bacteria; kingdom Pseudomonadati; phylum Pseudomonadota; class Gammaproteobacteria; order Vibrionales; family Vibrionaceae; genus Vibrio; species Vibrio sp. YT-15. Next base: position 348,000 of record NZ_JAWOQR010000004.1, on the reverse strand, counting down.
AATACCCAGTAATAGAATCGACAAATAACGATACCATTTTGGTACTTCTCTAGAAATATTAGGTAATTTTCGCTTTTCACCTGAGCTAGGTTGAACGATTAAACGAACAAACATCAATGTTCGGAAAAATGCGTAAGGCCACCCTGTGAATAAAGAAAGCTCAAATTCATTAAAATATGGTTTTTTAAAATAGTTCCCAACAATCTCCTTCGGCATCAGAAAGTGCATGACACCGATAAAAATGGTTTGTAAGAAAATAATAATCACACCAGTCATTAAAGTGTAAAAAAGAAATGTGATTACTTGCTGCATATAGACTCTATTCCAGTACTAGCGACTAAGTTTGGCTTGCTTTCAATTGAATTATAAAAGCTTTTTGCCACTTTACCGGATGCATAACCTACAGCCGTTGAACCGGCAGCGAGTACAATGGCAGTCCCCCAGCCAATAGGGTTTGATACTAAAAATAGACCGACTAACGCGCTGGTACCCATTCCTACAGCTGTGCTAGTTATTGACTCAACAAAAATTTCATTCTTCTCATGTTGGTCTTGTGTATTCGCAATCTGAATGCAGGAAGCCGTCAGACCAACACCGACTAAAACATGTCCGCCCACTTTAGATGCTTGAGCTATTTTATTCAGTTTTTCGGCTTGTTTAACTATATGAGCATTCGCAGGTAACCCTCCACTTCGAGCTATGCGAATAGACTGGTGAGTCGTTTTGTTGCCAAATAACAGTTTTTCCATAGGGCCAACATTTTTCTTTAGTAGGTCTAAATGTTTTTTACGTCGACCATCATATTGTCCTTTACTTATTACTCCGTTTTTATAGTTTGCGTAAAGGTCGTTGATGTTCTCAATGAGCTTAATATTTCCTTTACTCATCAAGTTCCCTGTAGCACCCATCAAGGTACCTCCTGGAATAGTAATCATATTGGCGTTGTTTTCTAACCATGCCAACGCCCAAAACATGTCAGCATGTTGCGGTGGAACTTGATTTGAGATTGATTTTGGAGGTTGATTGTAGCTGAGAAGATTGGGAGGCAAAACTTTATAGGGAGGAGAGCTGGGCATTTGAGGTTTAGACGCTGGGTAGGTCCCTAGCTTCGCGATACTTTTAGGAGGTAACGCATTGTTACTTTGAGTTTTAAGTTGAGAGCTTGATTTGGGTAGAGCTGATAACCAAATGATATCGCCAGCTCTAATGCGGTTAGGATCTGAAATATGCTTGTTTAATGTCATTATATGAGTCAGTACCATCTGATAGTCCTTGCTACCATATGGAGCACCATACATGTTTAATATAATTGATGATAAGTTATCATGAGTTTTTATTTTATACTCAAATAATCCCGACACAGAGCACCTCTAGCTAATAATTTGTTTGTGCAGATACTAACAAAAAACTATATTTAAAAAGGTTTATTTTTTGCATTCTAGACTTTCATTTTAAAAAGTTACAAATTAGCTGATGTATTTATTATTTGCATGAAATTGTTAATGTGATTTTTTACATTTAAAGTGTGATATTAAACTTGGTTGGATAAGTGAAGGTCATAGATGATTTGCTAGTGATAAAAAACCTGCGATAAAAAATACAAGTGCTAACATTGTAGAGTTTATGATAATTACCCATATTATTATGAAGGATAATAGGCGGTACCACCTAGGCCCCTCTTGGGATACATCAGGTAACTTTCGCTTTTCACCTGAGCTAGGTTGAACGATTAAACGAACAAACATCAATGTTCGGAAAAATGCTTAAGGCCAACCTCCAAATATAGTTGGTCGTGTATAAAATGGATAACGTGTAATGGCGAGATGTAAGCCTTGCACAACTAACAAAGGTTGGTTAAACAAGGCTAATAGTCGGTTATGGATGAATAACGATTTGTTGCTCCTCTGTCATCACAAGTGTCGCTTTGCTTTGTTCGATAAGTTGGGCAGCATAAGAAGGGGTAACTGCCTGCATATCACCTTTAGATCGAAGAGTTAAAGACTCCCACGCTTGATCTCGATATTTCCCTGCTTGGGTGTATTGAATCAGTACTTTCATAGCTTCACGCTCCGGTGTGGTTGACGTGCTACTTAAGTTAACGATCTTAGGTTGGTTGCGCATCTGTTAAAAATGAAACATTAGTTTAACTAAATGTGCCTTTCCAAATATCTCGCATTGAGCAGAGCAATTTAGAATCCTTGTGATGGAAGGATGAAGAACACTCAATCTTTCGATTCATACTGCGCAATATAATGTTTGAGAGATTTGGTTTCCGCACTCTGAAACTCTTCATCATGCATACGCAGTGCTTGGATACGGTCGAGGCGGAACTGGCGGTAGTCATCGCGCAATTCGCACCAGGCGACCAGCGTCCAGACTTTGCCCCAAAAGAACTGGCCTAATGGTTGGATTTTTCTTTCGGTCACTTGTCCGCTTTCATCTTGGTAATCCAAACTGACCTTAAACTGATGATCAATCGCGTGGCGCAGAAGCTGCCCTCGTTTGGCAGTCTCGGATTGGGTGTGATAATCGGGCACAATCAGCGGACAATCTTCCACTTGTTGTTTGAGCTTATCGGGCAATACCGAAAGTATTTTGGTGGACGCAGAGTGAGACGCTTCGGCAAGTTCGGCATCCGACCAGGCTCGAACCATCCGCATACCCAGTTCAAGCGCCATCATCTCTTTTTCTGAGAACATCAAAGGCGGCAGATGAGAGCCAGCTTGCAACAGGTAGCCGACACCTGCTTCACCTTGAATCGGAACACCAGAACTGAGCAACGACTGAATATCGCGATAAATCGTACGTTCGCTAACTTCCATTCTTTCTGCGAGCTCTTTCGCTGTCACGGCGTAACGCTTTGCGCGCAGAAGCGTCAGTAGCTCAAACAGTCGTTCTGATTTGCTCATGATGTTCCTTATCTAGACCTACTGGTTGTTAGTGGTAGTGTGGCTGATTACTTCTCTAGCTCACTGCACATTTTTAAGTTGTGATGTTTAAGCTCGAAGCTTTCGCAGTCAATCATTGATAACAGAGGCTGAAATTCAACGGCTTGCTTAATCTGTTTTCCCGCCTGTTTCGCATCGTCCATTGAACGCCAGTAAATGATGTCTGTCCACACATCGTCCGTCGCTTCGTGACTGAGTGAGCGATACAAAAAGCCCGGCAGATTCTTCACAAACGTTTGTGACTGTTTGGCAGCAGCGATCACGTCTTGCTCTGTTGTGCCTGCGGTTAGACGAAATTGCACAGTTTCGATAACGGTTTCCATATTGTGATTCCTTATTGGTTTTGGCGGATTGCCTGTTGAGTTCCAAATAAGGTTACGCGGATGGAATGTCAGAACATGTCAGTAGTGAAATCTCACTCACTTATCATCAATATTGTTATTTTTCTGGGCTGTTGTAACGATCCCAGTAAGGTAAATCTGTGCCGAGTTTTTCGCTGATAAAATCGATAAAGGCTCTTACTTTCAACGGCATGTGCTTGCGCTCAGGAAAAACCGCATAAATGGCGTGTTCTGGTAGAGAATACTCTTCCATCACCGGTTTTAGATTTCCTGCAGCAAAGTCTCTTCCTGCAATAAACGTCGGCAGTTGAGCAATGCCCGAACCTCTTAACAGCAACTGGCGAATGGCTTCGCTGTTATTGACGATAAAGTTTCCTTTTGGAAGCACTTTGTATTCGCTGTCATTGTTGATGAACATCCATTCGACGCCGCCACGGAAATAGGAGTAGCGCAGGCAGTTGTGACTGACTAAATCACTTGGTTTTTGTGGTGTTCCAAACTCCGCTAAGTAATCTGGCGAGGCACAAAGCACACTTTTACAAGGGGCGAGACGTTTTGCGATTAGATTGGAAGAGGTGAGTTCACCAATACGGATCCCCAAATCAAAACCGTCTTTAACCAAATCGACCATTTTGTCTTCGAGGTTTAAATTCACTTCAATTTTCGGGTAACGAGCGAGAAACTCGCTGATCAAAGGCGCGATATGCAGCACACCGAAAGACATCGGCACGGTAATTTTGAGCCGACCTTGTGGAGAGCCTTGCAGTTCCGATACCGCGTCCACGCCTTGCTGGGCCAGATTGAGCGCTTGAGAAGCGTACTCAAAATAGCGTTCTCCCGCTTCGGTCAGGCTCAGCTTACGCGTGGTTCGGTTAAGGAGACGAATGCCCAAATCGTCTTCTAGTTGGTTGATGCGTTTGCTGATCGCCGATTTCGTCAGATTCAGCTGTTTGGCCGCAAGGGAAAAGCTGCCGCATTCGACAACAGCAACAAAAACGGGCAGGGAGGCAATCGCGTTCACATCAATCTCCTATTATCGTGAAGCATTTATTGTTGAGCACAAGGATACAATTAATTTCCAATTATAGAGATTATCTTCAAGAAGAAAACAATCTAGACTATGCACCAGTATTACGACCTTGATTTTGGGAAGAAGAAAATGAAGTACGATTGGATCCTGTTTGACGCTGACGAAACCTTATTCCACTTTGATGCTTTCAAAGGTTTGCAGCTTATGTTTTCTCGCAAAGGCGTAGATTTTACTGAACAAGATTTTGCTCATTACCAAACCGTAAACAAACCGCTTTGGGTGGATTACCAAGACGGCAAAGTAACGGCAGATGAGCTAAAACATAAGCGTTTTACCGAGTGGGCTGAGAAGTTGAATACTACAACAGCAGATCTCAACAGCGCATTTTTAGAAGCGATGGCCGATATTTGCAGCTTGTTGCCAGGTGCAAAAGAGCTGATGGAAGCGCTGCAAGGCAAAGCTAAAATGGGCATCATCACCAACGGTTTTACAGAGTTGCAAGCAATTCGCCTTGAGCGCACAGGGATGACTGAGTACTTCGATAAAGTGGTGATCTCTGAACAAGTGGGCGTAGCAAAACCGGACTTAGGTATTTTTGAATACGCGATGCAGCAAATGGGCAACCCATGCAAAACGCGCGTACTGATGGTGGGTGACAACCTGCATTCCGATATTCTGGGTGGTAATAATTTTGGTATTGAAACTTGCTGGTTAAATACCACAGGCGCAAGCGTCGATGAGCGTATCGCACCAAATTACACCGTTGAGTCTTTGAGTGAACTAAAGAACATTTTGGTGGCGTAACCGAATCGGGTATTATTCCGCAGTAACCCTCAGAAAAATCAAGGAATAACCATGTCAGACATCAAACAGTTAGACAGCAAAGTCGTTTACCAGAATAAGTGGATGACGGTGCGTGAGGACAAAATTTTACGTCCGAGCGGCGCAGAGGGCATCTATGGTGTGGTCGACAAACCTGATTGTGCTGCGATTCTGGCTATCGATAACGGGATGATTCACTTGGTTCAGCAGTACCGTTACACCGTAGGTCAACGTTGTTGGGAGATCCCACAAGGGGCGTGGGAATCAAACCCAAATGCGGATCATCTTGAGCTTGCCAAAGGCGAGCTGCGTGAAGAAACGGGCATGCAGGCGAGCGCCATGGCGTATGTCGGCGCGCAGTTTATCGCATACGGCTTTTTGAATCAGACATGTCACGTCTATTTCGCCACTGATTTAACGGACGTGGGCAATCAACTCGACAGTGAAGAAGAGGATTTGATCGCTCGTGCTTTTTCGGTTGAGGAGTTCGAACAGATGATGATCGACGGTACGATCAAAGATTGTGTCACCATCGCTGCTTATGGTTTGGCGAAGCTGAAGAAATTCATTTAGTTATTCATTACGATTTTTTAATGAAAACAGCGGCCTAGTGCCGCTGTTTTTAGTTTGGGTGAGCTCGTTGAGCCATCGCTTACTCGTCGATTTTCTTACCTAAGATTTCCACTTGCGCTTTTTTTGTCACCCCCGCGACTTGCAGCGCAGTGCTGCCAACCGATTCATAGTTCAACTCGATTTTGTCTAACTTCGCGTTATCTTTTGTTGGTAGGCTTAAGCTTCTTGATGACATGCCTTTAGTCAGAACCCCTAAACTGTCGAACGTCTTTTCCTGACCATCTTTCATGATTACTTTAACGCTTTTCAGATCGACCGTACCTTGCGTACATTTGATTTTTATGTGGCTGAAACGAGCGTTAGCAAATGGTGACAGTGGATTGACTGTGTCGGTTTCCGATTTAAAACTGACGGTCTTATCTGCAATCTTATCCCAATCGTTGTCTCCTGCAACCGATTGGAAAGAGGCTACAGCCGCTAAAAGACAGAGTGCGATGGTGTTGAACAGTTTCATAGCTTTTCCTTATCTTAGGTTTAGATATTCTGTTTAATCAGTTCGATGACGTGTGTGACTTCGTCTTGAGTTAAAGCCCCTTCTTTCACGAATAAAATTTCGCCTTGTTTATTTTGTACGATAATCGCAGAACTTTCTTGCTGTAGATCCCAAGTTGTTGCTAATACGCCATTTTTGTCTAACACCATGGAAGACCAAGAGAATGTCTTTTTGCTGTCCTCTGCCGACGATTTTACAAATTTACCGGTCCCCCAAATGGCGTCTTCTTGGTTGATCACGGTTGTGGTCTGATATTGACCTTCAGGAAAGTGAGCGGCAGTGATTGCTGACATCAGCGGCGCGTTCATCTCTTTGGCTTTACTACGACCTGCAATGGCTTGTATCACACGGACTTTGCCTAACATCTGCTGAGTTGCCCAAGGTTGATAAGCCACATCGTCTCCTTGCAGCGTCATTTCGCCATAGGTATCAATGCTGACGGAAGGGGTGGTTTGACCGACAGAAAGGTTATGAGAGAAGGCGAATGTCGGGGCGAGTGCGAGTAAGAGTGACAGAACAGATGGAGTTTTCATTGGGGGTTCCTGTAACGAAGTGAGGTTAGAGCGAATCAAAATAAGGGGCAAATACGATGCCCCTTATCGGATGTGGCGTTTAGTTAGAAAGTACAACGCGCGCATTTAGCGGTTGCAGCGGACGATTGTTTTGTCCCATGACTTCCATCAGTTTCTCGGCTTGATCTTTGGATAAGGTTTGAGTGTCTTTAAGCACAAACCAGCGCACACCTTCTGAACATGGTGGTGTGGTTAAAGAGCCGTTAAATCGATAGTAGTTTGCAGTTTTTGGCAGTAAGTCGTTAATCTCAAACGTATCTTTAAAGAACGTGGTTTGATTCTCTTGTGGGATTGCGTTGATCAGTTTAGACAGCCCTGCGTTTTGATCGCCAGCATCAAACATCACCGAAATTACCGCCAACTCGCCGTCTGCGTTGGCGTGTACAAAGTGCGCTTCAAGTGGATATTGGCGGCCTTTGATTTGGTTTTCTGAAGGTGTGTGGAAATGGAACTGTTGCAGCTCGAACGTCTCGCCATCGATGGTGAAGCTATTACGTCCATTCACTTGCGCTTGCAGCGTATGACCATTGTTGGTTAAACCAATGACCTGACCAGTGTACGAAAGGTTCAGTGCTTCCAGTTTTGCATCGGCTGGGTTGTCGATGTTGATTGGGCTTTGGTTTTTCGTGGTTGCGCAGTCTTTGGCGATTTCTCCCCAGTGTTCTGGCCCGTGTTTGTCATTGCCATAGCCCCATTCCGAAGCCTGAGCCGCGCTTAGAGTGAGAAGTGAGAGTGAAAAAGCAAGTAGTGTTTTGTTCATAATAATGTCTCTGTTCGGTCGCTTTGATAAGCGTTGTTACAAGGCAATGACCTAGAGGTTTGATCACTGCCTGACAAATTAGAAACGGTGGCTGAGTTGGGCACCAATTAGGAACGCATTTGAATGGGTCACGCCCGTTACCATCGGTGCAGGAACACCTTCATACGCGTACTCTTCTACGTTGACATCTTCACCAATCAAGTACGTCATGCCGATGTCAACCGTGGTATCTGATGACCATTGGTAAGAGGCACCCGCAGATAACCAGTGACGGTTCGAATCTGGGATAGAAAGCGAAGTCAGCTCATCGACAGGTGTTTTGTCGAACATGTAACCCGTGCGAAGTGTCCAACGTTCATTGGCGTACCAAGTCGCACCGATGGAGTAGTGCGCGGAGTCTTGCCACTGAAAATCTTTTAGCAACTGATCATCAGCTTTCAAGCTGTCAAATGCTGACCAACCAATCCACTGCACAGAATAGTGCAGGGCAAATTTAGGTAAGACGCGGTGATAACCGGAAAACTCCGCAATATCCGGTAGCGGCATAGCAAGTGAGTCGTACGATTCGCCAGCAAAGTGGATGTCACCCTTGGCATCGATATTAGGGCTGTGCTTGTAGCTCAAACCCAAGCGATGACGTTCGTTAAACTCGTACATCATGCCAATGTTCGCGCCAAGCCCAATGCCGCCAGCTTCCACATCAAGTGCGTTGCCTTTTAAGGCTCCGCAACGTTGTTCTAGTTCGTTTCCCAGTATGTTCCCACCAACGCAAACACCCACGTCCATATCGCGGTACAGTTCACCAGAGCCGTAAATCACATCAATACCACCACCGATACTAAAACGGTCGTTCACCTTGTATGCCAAGCTTGCGCCAAGGTTGACACTCGCTACGCTGGTGACACCGCCAAAAACAGGTGCGCCATAGTTTGGTTTAAACTCCATGTCGGTTCCGAAGTTGGAGTATGCCGATAAGCCAAGATACCAGTCGTCGTTGATAGGGTGAATAAAGTAAAAATTGGGTACAACGGCTGGTTGACCAACGCCATCGACGTCATCAATGTCGGTCACGGTTTGAGAGAAGGACGGGGTAATTTCAACTTGAGGGGACGGAGGAAAACCGCCCATACCAACATTGACATCCGCATTAATGTTAGCTCGATGATATTGCGCATTTTTAACGGTAACGTCAGGTTTGACGTAAGTGACACCGAACGATAAGGCATTTTGTTTAAACAGCGTCATCGCTGCGGCGTTACGGCTGACTACAGACGCATTATCACCAATGACGGCATCACCAGCAAAAGCACGACCAAGACCCGTCGCCGAATGTTCGTTAATTTGAAAACCACCGGCATACGCCGTCGATGAGGCTAACCCGATTAATAAATAAATCGGTGAAAGAGTTAATTGTCGCTGCATGTTTTTTCTCATGAATTAATTAGAGGTTGTATTGCAACGAAAAGCAGTAAAATAAACAAATCTGACCAGTATATTTAGGAGTGAAACTAACAGTATGTTGACAATAAATAAATTTAACTTAATAAATATTTATTGATGAATTTATTAATGGTTCATGTCGTGAATGTGGTGATTATTTTACGTGTAAATTAAACTCAGAGCCTCTATTTTTATTTTTGCGGTATTACTTCTCTATTTTTATTGTGCTGACTGTTCCCTAACAAACAGAGGCAAATCCAGCGATAAAGTGTTCGTGATGGAAACTCTGAGTCATTTGTATTTCCATTGCATCCCAACGTTGGTAGTTCGAATCAGCAAGAGAACTATCGTTTTAAACCCACATGACACACTCCTCTCGGTCTTACCTGTGTTATGTGGGTATTTTTTATTTAACTTGCCACTTAACTCCTCTTTAAATTCAATCATCAAAATGACCATAATGAAATTTAAATGGGTGGCATGTTGAATAATTTTGGATTTTACTGGTTTGTTGGTATTTAAAAGTTTTGTTTATAATACTTATAACTTGAATTTCTATATTAAAAATGATCTTTGTTATATTTATTGAATGATAAAGTTTTGAAGTGACTATAATATCTCGGATTTTTCACGTTAGTGAAGTTATTCCTTCAGTATCTTGACGTTAATTTACCTATCTTTACGTCTCGTACCCTGTACGGCTAAGACAAATAGCAGTATAAAATCAAAACGATTATTTACTTCACTCCTGCTATGAAACTCAATAAAAAATGGCTCGTTTTGTGTGGCCTACTCGCTATTGGTGCTGGTGGTTATCATTATCTGCAACGTCCAGAACCCATTTCTCCTTACGCGACAGAAGTCGTTCGCAAAGGCAATATCGAAAAGGCGGTATTAGCCAACGGCATGTTGCAAGCGTCCAAATTGGTGAATGTAGGTGCGCAAGTATCTGGGCAAATTCAACGCCTCGCTGTGAACTTAGGGGATGAGATCAAACAGGGGGACTTGATTGCACAGATTGACAGCCTGACTCAGCAAAACAGCCTCAAAGAAGCCCAAGCGTCTCTTAATAGTCTCAACGCTCAGTACCAGGCTAAGCAAGCGCAGATTAAACAAGCAAACTATGAATACGTGCGCCAAAAAGGCATGTTGGCAGCGAAAGCGAGCTCACGAGCTGATTACGAGAATGCCGAAGCGACGCTCGCCATCTACAAAGCCGAGTTAGCGCAACTGGATGCCGAAATCGAGAAAGCCAAAATCAACGTCGACAATGCGCAGTTAGATCTCGGTTACACCACCATCAACGCACCGATGGATGGCACGGTGGTTTACACCGCGGTGGAAGAAGGACAAACCGTAAACGCCAATCAAACCACGCCAACTATTATCGAGTTAGCCAAGTTAGATACGATGACGGTGAAAGCCGAAATTTCGGAAGCCGATGTGATTTTTGTTCACCCAGGCCAAACGGCGCTGTTCACCATTTTAGGCAAACCGAATCAGCAGTTTAAAGGCACATTGCGCGCCATTGAGCCGGGGCCAACCATCATGGATGGCGATGACAGCGATTTGAGCATTTCAGATAGCGACGCCATTTACTACAACGCTGTATTTGATGTGAAGAACCCGCAAGGTATTTTGCGTATCGGCATGACTGCGCAAGTTTCGATTGTCCTTGAGCAATCGGAAAATACCTTGATTGTCCCTTCACAAGTGCTGCAAAAATCTGGCGGCAAAGGCAATTATACCGTTCCAGTGCTTGAACAGGGCCAAGTGGTGGAAAAGCCCGTGACAGTGGGTATTAACAACAAAGTGAACGCAGAAATTCTCTCAGGTTTGAAGGAGGGCGACCAAGTTGTTCTTGGCAATGCTATGGACGGAGAATCATCAAGCCGAGGTGATCGTCGTCGATCTCTAATGAGGTTCTAAGATGAGTGACGTGCTTTTAAAAGTTGAGGATTTAACTCGACGTTTTGTCTCTGGCGACGAGTCGCTTACCGTGTTGAACCACATTAATTTAGAGATAAAACGCGGTGAAATGGTCGCGATCGTGGGTGCATCGGGCTCAGGTAAATCGACGCTGATGAATGTGCTCGGCTGCTTGGATAAACCGTCCAGCGGTCGATACTTCATTAATGGGCAAGATGTCTCGACGTTGGAATCCGACCAACTGGCGGAACTGCGCCGTGAGTATTTTGGCTTTATATTCCAGCGTTACCATCTGCTGGGGGATTTAACCGCGGTGGCAAACGTGGAAGTACCGGCGGTTTACGCGGGAGTTCCTCATCGTCAAAGAACGGAGCGAGCGCAGTCGTTATTGGCTCGCTTAGGGTTGGAAGATCGTTTGACTCACAAGCCCAGCCAACTGAGTGGTGGCCAGCAACAGCGCGTGAGTGTTGCTCGTGCACTGATGAACGGCGGTGAGGTGATTCTCGCTGATGAGCCCACTGGCGCATTAGACAGTCACAGTGGGCAAGAGATGATGGCACTGCTTAAAGAGTTGCATCAACTTGGGCATACGGTCATCTTAGTGACTCATGATATGAATGTGGCGAACTTTGCGGATCGCATCATTGAAATCAAAGATGGTGAAATCATTGCAGATACGTCAAATGCACAAGTTGTAATCAATGAGCAAGCAGCAAAGACACCGAGCGCATCTTTTCATCGCCCAGCGCAAGCCGCCAGTAAGTGGTGGAAGTGGGACAGTTTTATTGACGCGCTAAAAATGGCGCTGCTGGCGATGTCTAGCCACAGAATGCGCACGTTTTTGACCATGCTCGGCATCATTATTGGTATAGCCTCGGTGGTTTCCGTGGTGGCCCTAGGTAATGGTTCACAACAGCAAATTTTGTCGAATATTTCATCCATGGGAACAAACACCATTGATGTCAGGCCGGGCAAAGGGTTTGGTGACCGCCGCTCCGGACGAGTGAAAACGCTAACCGCCGACGATGCTAAATCGTTGGAGAGTCTACCTTTTGTCGACAGTGTCACGCCGTCTTTATCCAACAGCTTAACCGTGCGTTACGCCAATCAGGATGCAACCGCGTCTGTGGAAGGGGTTGGGGAAGATTATTTCCGTGTGCGCGGTTATGAGATCGCCAAAGGTCAGTTTTGGGATGAAGAGAGCGTGAACTCACTCGCACAAGAAGCAGTGATTGATGACAACACTAGAAAGGAAATGTTTGCGGATAGAAATCCGATTGGTGAAGTGATTTTTCTAGGTTCATTGCCAGTGCGTATTGTGGGTGTCACGCAGAAAAAAGAAGACGCGTTTGGCAACAGCGACGCGCTGAAAATTTGGGTGCCATACACCACCATGTCGGGACGCATGATGGGACAACGCTACCTCAACGGCATTACTGTACGGATTGATGAGAACGCCCCAAGTGCGGCGGTAGAGCAGAGCATCATCAACTTGTTAAAAATGCGCCACGGTACAGAAGATTTCTTCACGATTAACACTGACACCATTCGTCAGAGCATCGAGAAAACCACCGCCACCATGACGTTACTGATCTCAGCGATTGCGGTGATCTCCCTAATTGTCGGGGGAATTGGCGTAATGAACATCATGTTGGTGTCGGTGACAGAGCGCACGAAAGAGATCGGTGTGCGAATGGCTGTGGGTGCGCGGCAAGCGGATATTTTGCGTCAGTTTTTGATTGAAGCGGTACTAGTGTGTTTGTGTGGTGGCATTGCTGGTATTGGCTTGGCGTTTTTGATTGGTTTTGCATTCAGTACATCTGGTAGCGGCTTCCAAATGGTTTACTCAATGAACTCGATCATCTGGGCGTTTATTTGCTCAACGTTGATTGGCATCGCTTTCGGCTTTTTACCCGCTCGCAATGCCGCCAAACTCGATCCGATAGAAGCGCTAGCGAGAGACTAAAAATGAGTAACACAATGAAATTCAAGACTCGATTGGTCGCGGCTGCCTTAAGCGCAGTGTGGTTGTCAGGTTGTGGGTCGCTTATGCGTAGCGACTATCAAGCTCCTGAGGTGCAAGTGCCTGCAAATTGGCAACAGATGCATGTTGCGGGTGATGTCAGTATGGATCCTTGGTGGTTGGCGTTTAACGACCCAACTCTTAATCAATACATTACTCAGGTGTTGGCTCAAAATAACGATTTGACGCTGGCAACGCTAACGCTAAAGAAAGCGCGTTTACAGCTGGGTTTAGCGCAAGATGACCTTTTCCCTACGTTGAGTTCTTCCACATCAGGACAAGTTCAAAAATCTCTTGATAGCGGGGAATCGGCAGATAGTTACAGCACTAACTTATCCGTCAATTACGAGTTGGATTTATGGGGAAAAATCTCGGCAGACGTTGACCAAGCCAAGTGGTCGGCGATGGCAAGTCAACAAGATCGCGAGGCGACCGCACAAAGTTTGGTAGCAACGACGGCATCGCTATATTGGCAAATCGGCTATCTGCAACAGCGCTTAAACCTCAGCCAGCGTAATGTGGTAGACGCAGCTCAAACGCTACAATTGATTGAAAAACAGTACCAACTTGGCGCTGTGGATCAGTTAGATGTGCTTGAAGCCAAACGTACGTTGGCAAGCTTACAAGCGCAGCAAAGTGAGTTTGAACAGAGTTTACTTGAGGCAAACAACGCCTTTGCGATTTTGTTCAATCAACCGCCGAAGAGCATCAGTGCAAACATCCAAATGCTGCCTGAAGGCGATATGCCATCGTTGAGTGTTGGTGCTCCGTCTGATTTATTGATCCGCAGACCCGACATTAAAGCCGCGATTTATGACGTCAAAGCCGCGCTAGCAAATAAAGACGCAGCAGATTTGGACTACTTGCCTAAGCTGACGCTCACTGGGGCTTTGGGGGGATCGTCACAAGCGCTCAAAGACCTGCTTTCCAACCCGATCGGCAGTTTAGGTGCGGATATGACGCTACCGTTTTTGCAGTGGAATGAGATGAAAAACAGCCAAGCCATTGCCGATTTAGACTATCAATCGGCCATTGTGAGCTATCGCCAAGTGTTGTACGCCGCATTCCAAGATGTCGAAAATGCCTTGTCAGCACGCGAAAAATTGAAGTATCAGGCGGCGCGTTTACAAGAGCAATATGATGCCGCAAGTGCCGCTGAGTCCATTTATGCTGCGCGGTATCAGTATGGCTCGACGTCGATCATGGACTATTTGAATGCACAAGAAGACACCAGAAACGCGCAAGCTTCTTTGTTGGAAAACCGCTACAACCAGTTTCTCACTCAGGTTACGCTTTACCAGTCTTTAGGGGGAACCGACGTTGCGCCGTTGTAATTAGGGGTCAGCACACACTAGCGAAGCGCCATGCAACAAAGCTTTTTTTGAAGGTATTACTGGTCCCATGAATGGGACCAGTAATAAAAGCTTAAGTTACTTGGCGAACTTCTTGAAAGGTGCATCAACCGGGGTGTCAGCTAGGTGATTGGTGTAGTTACTCATCACTTTTTGCGCTAGACCAAGAACAATTTCAAGCAGTTGCTGCTGTCCGTAACCCGCCGCAAAGAATTTCTCTATCTGAGACTCTTCAACTACACCACGTTGGCGCACCATTTGAAGCGTTGTCTCTCGTAGTGTTTCAAGTTTTTCGTCTGCCAATGGTGTTTGGTTGACGAGAGCATCGACAATCTCCTGATCCACTTTCATTGACGCCGCGATCGCACTATGAGCAGGAACGCAGTAGTGACAACCATGTTCAACGTTGATGGTTTGCCATACGACGGTCAATTCTTCTGCGTTAAATGATGTTTGTTGAAAGAGCTCATGCACAACTTGATAACCCTCAAGCAAGGTTGGCGCTTCAGCCATAACAGCATGAAGATTTGGTAGCATGCCAAACGCTTTGACTGAATTTTCAATCAGGTGCTTTGATCCTTCGGGTGCGTTTTCTGCGGTATACAGTTTAAATTCTGCCATGTTTAAATCTCCTGTAATTGGATATGAGCGGATTAGGCAAGAACAGGATAGTTGATTTTGAGCGGTCGCTCAATATAAAATTGAGCATATGTTCAAAATTGATAATTGCTCATGGCGAATACAAAGAAATTCCAACGTGATGAAGTGGTGAAAGCCGCCTCGGATCTATTCTGGAAGAAAGGTTTTCATGCAACATCTACACGTGATTTACAAGATAGCGTTAATCTGCGTCCTGGAAGTATTTATGCGACGTTTGGGTCAAAAGAGGGGCTATATTGTGAAGCGCTAAAAATGTACGTTGCGAACTTACAAGCCCTGTTTGAGTTGCATTTAGCTCAGAACACAAAGGTTCTAGATGCAATAGAAGCTTTCGCGATTGATGTGGTTATCAATCAGCGAGACTCCAATCCCAGTGAAGTGTGCATGTTAGTCAAATCAGCAAGTGAATTTGCTGAGGATTTTAATGCGCTGCGCAATCAAACAAACAGCTTAGCAAGCCAATTTGAATCTTTTCTTGCAAAGCTGTTTGAGCGAGCAATCGAGAATGGCGAAATTGAAGCTCAGGATACATTGCTTCTTGCTCAGTTGTTCCAGGTTCAGTTTACGGGTATACGAGCCTACTCATACCGCAGTGATTATGTGACCTTAAAGACGTTGATCTCTATTATGGTGGACAGCTTCCGCGGTAACGTACCAAAAACAGAAAGCTGAATGAGGCTGCTCAAAGTCAACGTCTCTAAATCAACGGCTTGAACTAAGCGAGCTCAAATAAAACCGTTATCGGGGTTCGATATCGATAAAAAATGACCACGAAGCATCGTGGTCATTTTTATGCAGATTAATTTGCAATGAACAACAACGGCTTATTAAAAGCGAAACTCTTCTAAGTTATTGCTGCTTTCTAACATCTTTTCAGCCACATAACGATGCGTTGCTGTGGTTGGGTGAGTCACATCCCAGAACACGAACTTATCTGCGCCAGATGCTGCACATTCAGAACGTAATGAGTGAGTGTACATGTAGTCAACAGAGGATGAACGGTTGATGTCTAAGCAAGGGTCGCTTGCATTTACGAAACCGTGTTCTTCTGGTGCCGAGGTTAACTTCTCAAACAGTGCGTGTGTATCAAACAATGCGATGTTGTAGCCTTGGGCTTTGTAGTACATCGCTTGTGCTTTGATGAACTCGTTCATCTTCAATACTTTCGCACGAATCGTTTCAATTTCTTCCTGTGTTGAGTATTTGAACTGTGGTGCTTTGGTTGCATCTGGCAGTGTCATCAACATGAAGTTCTTCGCGCCAGCGTCTGTTAAACGAATCAGAGCTTCAGCGTAATCCGCTTTTACTTCCGGCACGCTACGGTTGTAGTTCATGAAATCATTTAAACCAAACTCTAACGTAAACAATGTGTTAGCAGGGTTGTAGTTCTTCGCCAGCTTTGTGTAGGTTAAGTAAGAAGAAACTTGTTCGCCGACACCAGTTAGCGCGATGTATTGGTTTTCACCTGCTGCGCCACCAACTGCCCAGTTGTATAGCGGTAAGTTTTTGGCTTTAGCAACGTATTCCGTCCAAACAAAACCGTTTGAGAAGTGACCCAAGAACCAGCTATTCGGGTTAGGGAAGCGCCATTGGGACGCGTTAAAGATGTTGCCTGTATCAGACAAGCTATCGCCCAAAGCCACTACCTTGTTGATTTGATCTGGTTGCATTGCAGCATCATTGCTCCAGATCGTGTGGTTATAAGAATAACGATTGTCGGCAGCAAAAAATGTAATGTCTGCGTTCTCGTTCGCTAGATCTAGTGTTTCTTCACAACGCTGGCGAATTACGTTTTGTGAGGTATTGGTGTAGAACATGTTTTTAAATGAAACAGAGCTCCACCAATAACCATCGATAGTGAAGTCACTACCATCTTGGTTTTTTGCCCATTTCCAATCGGTAGCCGCATCGTCCTTAGAGTGGCTCGTACGATACCAGCATCGAACGTACGTATAAGTTTGATTTTCTTGCGCGCTAACCACTTCAGCCGCAGAAACCATTGCTGGTGATAAAGTTGGCTCCTCTGCAATGGCGGAGGCAAGCGGAAGTAATGCAGTTAATAGTGTGATTGTTTTTTTCATCATTCACTCTTCTTGTAATGGTTATTGTTCCGAATGCGTGAATACGCTCGGCTATAACAGTATTTAGATGAGAATTTTTCTCACTAAACCTTCTAATTCTGAGTAAATGCTCAAGACAGTCAACAACTAAATATTCAATATTTCAGTTTTGGCACCACGGTCAAAAAATCCATTCAGCATAGCAATCGATTAAATGGGTGATATTTAGAATAATTACTCACTAACATTAATTTAACATTCACTTTTTGTTAATTAAGTAATTGCTTTATAAGGTTTTGTTGATGATTTTTAATGTTAACTTAAAGTGTTTATTGAATGATCTTTTGTACAAATTTGTATATTCATGAAACAAATTGTTTGGCATTTTTGCTCTGTAAACTATAGCTGAAGCTCTCATGCAAACATCATGATGATGACTTTTCATGAGAATATAGTGAATAAAAATTAGCTCAAATAAGGAATAGGGCAAATGCACTACACAACAAGTAAAAAACAAGGCTTATTTTCGTTGTCTGCCGTAGCAATAGCACTGACCACTTCGATGTCAGCGTTTGCGGCTCCACCAATGGGATTTGATGAATCTAAGTTACCGACGAAGTACATCGTCAAATTCAAAGAAGATGCAGTCAGCCGTTCTTCAATGGGTGGTAACTCATTCTGGGGGCCACGAATCGCGCAGGAGTCTGTTCTAGAACAGGTGAAGGCACGTAAGGTGGAAAAACTGGGTAATCGCGCCATTTACAGCGTTGAATTGGATGGCGATGACTTAGAGCCGCTTCGCAACCGTAGTGATGTGGAATACGTGGAAGTCGATCCACCTCGCTATTTGCTCAGCGAAACGACCCCATGGGGATATGAAGCGGTTAATGCTCAACTGCTAGCTGACTTCAATGCGGGTAATCGCACTGTATGTATTATCGATTCAGGGTACGACATTTCGCACAACGACCTAAGCGGTAACCGCGTTGCTGGTACTAACGATAGTGGTACGGGATCATGGAGTGATCCGGGTAACAACAATGCCCACGGTACTCACGTCGCGGGTACGATTGCTGCGATTGCCAACACCGAAGGTGTAAAGGGTGTGATGCCAAACCAGAATGTTAATTTGCACATCGTGAAAGTATTTAATGAATCGGGTTGGGGTTACTCATCTGGGCTTGTTAAAGCAATCCAGACCTGTGCCGATAATGGTGCTAACGTTGTGAACATGAGCCTTGGTGGTAGTCAATCAAGCCGAACTGAGCAAAATGCACTGCAAAATATTTACGATCAAGGCGTTCTATTGATCGCCGCTGCGGGTAATGATGGCAATACAGCGCACAGCTATCCAGCTTCTTATGACTCAGTGATGTCTGTTGCGGCTGTTGATAATCAAAATGATCATGCGGCGTTCTCACAATCTACTAATCAAGTTGAGATCTCAGGCCCGGGTGTGGCGATCTTATCAACGGTTACGGTAGGTGAAGGTAAACTTTCTGATATTACCTTGAATGGTGTAAGCCAGTTTGATCGTGGGATTGTTCCTCACAATCGTTTGATCAATAACGGTTCTTCGTATGTTCCGGATCCAATCGCGGGTTCAGTAACGGCAACGCTAGATAGCTGTGATGTATCTGGCGGTAACGTTAACTGTGGTGATATGTCGGGCAAAATTTGTTTGACTGAGCGTATTGGCAACCAGTCTTCAGGTAACTACCCAGAGGTGGATGCGGTTCAGGCTTGTTACAATGCGGGTGCGCGAGCTGCAATCGTATACAGCAACTCTGAACTACCTGGTTTACAAAACCCATTCTTGGTAGACACAAACAACGCTTATCGTATGGTTTCGGTAACGGTTGATCGTGCATTTGGTCAAGAGCTATTGGGGTATGTTGGTCAGGAAATTACTGTTGCAACAACCTCTGGTGAAGATTACGAGTACTACAATGGTACATCAATGGCGACACCGCACGTAACGGGCGTAGCTGGCTTGGTGTGGAGTTACCACCCAACCTGTACAGCAGCGCAAGTACGTAATGCCCTAGTGAAAACTGCAACAGATATTGATGTTGCTGGTCGAGACAACCGTACTGGCCACGGCCTAGTTAATGCTGAAGCGGCGAAGCTGTTCTTGGACGCTGGCTGTAATGGACCTGATGGTGGTAGCTCTTCGGATTCTAGCTTCTCAAATACCAGCCCTGTCGCGATTCCAGATAATAAATCTTCTGGCGCAATCAGTGCAGTAGAAGTCGATCGCTCTGGTGATTCAGGCACAGTAAGTATTGACGTTGATATTAGCCACACTTACATCGGTGATCTACGAGTGACTTTAACGTCACCGACTGGTGGAGAAGTTGTACTTCACAATAATACCGGCGGCAGCGCTAACGATATAAAAAATACGTTCCAAGCGGATTTTTCTGGTTTTGAATCGCAAGGTACATGGGAACTAAAAGCGGTGGACAGTGCCAGAAGAGACACAGGCACCATCAACAGTTGGACTCTGACCTTTCAATAAGGAGTGGCTATGAAGAAGTTGACCTTACTTTCTTTGTCTGCGGTAGGCGCTACCGCACTATTGGCAATCGGACTGAGCTCAAGCAGCTTGGCAAACAATCAAGGATTTCCTCTCGTGGATGAACGCCAAGATCAAGCCGAGCAGCAACCTGCACGTTACTTTGTTAAGTATCATGAAGGGAAAGAGAGCGAAGTGAGAGCGCTTCTTCGTCAGCACAACATTGAAGTGGTCGACGCTCTGGTGAAACAACACGTCTTGGTTGTCGTGGGTGGACAGGCGGAAGTCGATAAACTCGCGGAACATGATGCGGTCGAATACACCGAGCAAGAGCCGACAAGAAAGCTGCTATCTAACGGAACTACGTTTCAATAAACCAAACCTCCTTAAGATAGTGCCAAAAAGAAAAACGCCCCTCACGTAAGGGGCGTTTGTTTCATTTATTTGTGGAAGATGAAGACTAAGGACGCTCACCTGCTGCTAGGCGACGTTCGATATCAGCAACCACTTCTGGGAAGTCAGCGATCGTATCGATAAGGTAGTGCGGCGAGCTCTTGAGCAATTTTACACGCGCTTTTTCACGAGCGGCATTAAGTGTTGCTTCGTCCGCAGCTTGGTATTCTTCAAACGTTAGACCTGCTTCGTTACCAGAAAGTAATAGACCAACGGTCCACATACCAGCGTTATGACCTTCATCGATGCCCGGTGCGGCGTCATCCACTTTGATGCACGCATTAACGTCGGTAACATTCAGCTCAATCACGTTCTTCAGTGCCATAAATGGTGCAGGGCGACCACCTTGTGGCAGGTCATCCGTTGCTACTACGTAATCTGGTTTGTAGCCGTAATCCGCTGCAACAGGAATCAGTACATCCATCACTTCGCGAGGGTAACCAGAACAAGAACCGATCTTGATGCCTTTGTCTTTCAGACCGTTCACAACTTCAATCGCATTTAAGATAGG
Organism: Vibrio sp. YT-15; assembly: GCF_033337445.1. Classification (NCBI taxonomy): domain Bacteria; kingdom Pseudomonadati; phylum Pseudomonadota; class Gammaproteobacteria; order Vibrionales; family Vibrionaceae; genus Vibrio; species Vibrio sp. YT-15. The sequence continues at coordinate 327,455 of NZ_JAWOQR010000004.1, read as the reverse complement.
CTCTGCATGGTCAGCCACTTTTGCTTTTTGCAGAGGCATAAATGCTGCATAGATAGAGTCGATGTCTTCGCTGGTCATTGAGCGACCGAACTTCTCATTCCAACGTTTATCAACTGCAGGGATACGACCCACAGCTTGGATGTGATCCCACTTACCGAGCCCCATTGGTTCGCGCGCTTCCTCAAGATCGATATCGAAATCAAAGCCTTGTTTGAATGCTTCCACAAAGATGCTGGTTGGCGCAAAAGAGCCGAAATCGACGATAGTGCCAGCCCAGTCAAAGATCACTGCTTGAATTGGTGAGTTGCTCATGTTCAATCCTTTTTCTTGCTTGCCAGAGCGCTTGCCTACACGTTGGTACCGCGCTCTGAATCAATTGGTTTTTGTTGAGGTCTATTGACCCTAAAAGTAGTTAAAGTCTTTGCACACTTTGGCGATCGCTTCTTCGAAGATCGCCAACGCTTCTGTCAGTTGTTCGCGAGTGATGATCAGCGGTGGGCTGAGTTGAATCACGTTACCTTGCGATACCTTGAAACTCACTCCGTTGTTGAGGCATTGGTACAACACAGCTTCCGCTTCGTCATACGCGCGTGCTTTGCTTTCGTGGTCAGTGACCAGTTCAATGCCCCACAACATGCCGATGCCACGCACATCACCAATCAATGGGTGCTTGGCTTTCATCTCTAGCAGTTTTTCACGCATGAACTGGCTGTCAGCTTTGGCTTTATCTAGCAAGCCCTCTTGCTCAATGGCTTCCATGGTTGCCAGCGCGGCAGCACAACCGATAGGGCTTTTCTCATGAGTGTAATGACCCATTGAGATTTGCTCGGCGGTGTTGTATTTGTCTTTGGTTACCATGGCTGCGATAGGCACTAACCCTCCGCCCAAACCTTTACCGATGCAGAGCATATCTGGCTCGATGTCGTAGGCTTGGTAGGTAAACCATTCACCGCTGCGACCCATGCCATTCGGGATGTCGTCGATGATCAACATGACATTGTGTTTGTCACAGATTTCGCGAATGCGTTTCCAGTAGGCTTTGCTCGGTACTTGTACGTCGGTATTACGAACTGCTTCTGCGATAAACGCGCCCACGCCGCCTTCTTTCTCAATCACGTATTCGAGGTAATCGGCGTAATGCACATCGCTGCCGTCCGCGACTGGGAAAGCACCACGGTAAGATACGGCTGGTGGGATGCGCTCAACACCTGCCATTAATGGCCCCATGCCTTGTCGGAAACACGCTTCGCCACCTACTGAGATGGCATCCAATGATGCGCCGTGGAAGGAATCCCACAGAGACACCACCTTGTAGTTGCCCGTGATGTGGCGCGCTAGTTTAAGTGCCATGCCAACCGCAGATGTGCCACCCGGAGCAAACAACACGCGGTTCAATTCGCCGCCACAGATTTGGGTGAGTTTTTCGGCACATTCAATCGCGGTCTCGTTGGTAAAACGACGTGGTGAAAACGGCAGTTTGGCAATTTGCTCTTGCACACGTTTAATCACATGCGGATGACCATAGCCTAGCTGGTGGACGTTATTGCCATGAAAGTCCATGTACTTTTTGCCGGTAGTATCTTGGATATAGATGCCTTCCGCTGCTTCCAAGGTATCTAAGCAAGGTGTCGACATGGCTTGATGAAGAAAGACTTCCGAATCACGCTTCAATAATGTTTGCGTGCGTTCGTCATCCATCGATGCATTCCAAGCTTGGCGCGCTGGTGTCGTGTTGATATCGCCTTCACTACGGAAATGGGTCGGTTTGATATTCTGAGTCATAACGCTCTCTCAATCAGAAGGTCGCTTTACGCAACTTGCCAGTACATTGCTTTTTCAATTGCACCGATTAAGCGCTCGATATCTGCTGGGTAAACTTCGCCAATGTTGCCGATACGGAAGCAATCTGCGTTCGACACCTTACCCGGATAAATCACGAAGCCCTGCTCTTTCAAACGTGTGTAGAACGCTTTGAATTGGTAATCACTGTGCGTCGGAGAGTAGAAAGAAGTGATGATTGGCGAGTGAAGGTCATCACTCAGTAGTGGCTCAAAACCCAGAGAGCGCATACCTGCAACCAGTGTTTTCTGGTTAGTTTGGTAACGGTTATGACGAGCCTCAATGCCGCCTTCTTGTTCCAGTTCTAACAATGCTTGGTAGAAAGCGCGAACCGTGTGCGTTGGAGACGTGAAACGCCATTTGCCGTGGTTCACTTCCATGCACTGCCACTGATCGTAAAGATCAAGGCTTAAAGAACGTGCCTGACCTTGGCACTTTTCGAGCTCAGTTTGTTTTGCAATCACAAAGCCAAAACCCGGTACGCCTTGAATACATTTGTTTGCAGAGCTGATCATAAAATCGATGCCTAGCTCAGCGATATCGATAGGAATGCCACCAAAGCTCGACATGGCATCGAGAATCACCACTTTACCGTGTGCTTTCGCTGCAGAAGCAAATGCCTCAATTGGGTTAAGCATGCCAGTGGTTGTCTCACAGTGAACAATTGCCACGTGTGTGATAGCAGGATCCGATGCCAATGCAGTTTCCACCTCGTTCAAGTGTGGCTGTGATGTTTCGCCTGGGGAAACTACATGGCATGGAATATTCAGGTAATCAGCGATCTGAGCGATACGCGCACCGTAAGCACCGTTGTCGACAACCAACAATTTTCCATCTTTGCCAATGGCACTGCCAATCGTTGCTTCTACTGATGCGGTGCCGCTACCTTGCATTAGTACGCTGGTGTAGCCGTCTTGTTGAGTCGCCAGTTTTACAAGCTTAGTGCGGATCACTTCTACAATGTCTTTATTGTATTCATCATCCCAAGTACACCAGTCTTTAAGCATGGCTTCACGTACCGTTTCAGAAGTAGATAGAGGACCTGGAGTCAGTAGTAGGTATTCGTTTTTCATCTCGATTTCCATTAGAATAGGCTAATTGGTCTACACCAAATTTCAAGTTCACTCTAACTAGGAAGAAAAGGACAGTAAATAGGCGAATCTTCAATTTCATAAAACTTTAATATCCAGAAAATGGCGGATCGATTGAACGATTATTCATCGCAAATTTTCGTAAAACTGCCATTTAATGGTCATGAATCCGTCACAAAGGCTCAGTAGGGTGTATATCGTCAACTGGTACAGACCAAATGAAAACTTAGCCAAATTAACTGGAGAAAATGATGAAAAACCGTTTGATGAAAGGATCGCTGGCTGCACTTGTCTCTCTGCTAGCTACGAATGCAATGGCAGCACAGGAAGTCACGGTTTACACCGCTTTCGAAACTGACATTCTTGCGAAATACAAGTCTGCGTTTGAGAAAGATAACCCAGATATCAAGATTAAGTGGGTTCGCGATTCCACCGGTATCATGACGGCGAAATTGCTGGCAGAAAAGAACAACCCTCAAGCGGAAGTGGTTTGGGGTCTTGCTGGCTCGTCAATGGCATTGCTTAAAGGTGAAGGTCTTCTTAAGCCTTACACACCAAAAGGTTTGGAAGAGCTGCACGCGAACCTAAACGACCCTCAATCAAACCAAGCTTGGTTTGGTAACGATGCGTTCTTTAACGCAGTTTGTTTCAACGAAGCGGTAGCGAAACAACTTAACCTACCGAAACCAACGTCATGGGAAGACCTAACGAAGCCGGTTTACAAAGGTCACATTGCAATGCCGAACCCAGCGTCTTCAGGCACTGGCTACATGCAGGTTTCTGCTTGGCTACAAAACATGGGTGAAGATCAGGCATGGAACTACATGCGTGACCTAGATAAGAACATTGCACACTACACGCACTCTGGCTCTAAACCATGTGTTCAAGCGGGTATGGGTGAAGTGGCTATCGGTATTTCGATGGCAAGCCGCGGCGCGAAGCTGAAAACACAAGGCGCACCACTAGCGGTTATCACACCAAAAGGCATCGGCTGGGAATCAGAAGCCGTTGGTCTAGTAAAAGAGTCTGATGCAGCGAAACGTGTTGTCGACTGGTCAATCTCTAAAGCAGCAAACGAGCTTTACGTAGAAATGTATCCAGTGGTTGCACATAAAGACGTGAAAGCGACCGTTTCTAACTTCCCTAACGTTCAAGAGAACATGGCGAAGATGGACTTCGCGCAAATGGGCAGCAAGCGTGCAGAGATCTTAGCGGCTTGGTCTGAGAAGTTTGACGCGAAATCAGAGCCAAAGTCTTAATTGAATTTGCTTTGATTTGAATGTTGAAATCCACCTCGGTTGAGGTGGGTTTTTTGTTTTCTCTGTTATTTCAGAGTTTGCTGAAAGTAGATTCCTAGTCTCACCTAGGTTCGCTGGAATGACGGACTTAAGAAAGTAGGAGCTTCTATCTACACTCACAACGTCATTCTCGAGAGCGACGAAGGAGTGAGTCGGGAATCTCGAATTACCACTTGAACAAACCTCATCGCCCTTCATCTATTTGTCATCTTCTGGCTATATATTTGTCATTGGAACGTAACACTCCAAAACTAAAATTGGTATATACCATTTGGAGCATGTGTTATGTCAACTAACCAACATTACCTAAATATCGAAAATGTAGTGAAGCAATTCGGACAGTTCACTGCGTTAAAGAAAATCTCGCTAGCGATTGAAAAGGGCGAGTTCGTTTGTTTTCTTGGTCCTTCTGGCTGCGGTAAAACCACTCTGCTACGTGCCATTGCAGGTTTAGACTTGCCAACGTCTGGTGCGATTTTTCAAAACGGTCAAGAGACCACATTTCTACCACCAGAAAAGCGTGATTTCGGCATTGTGTTTCAGTCTTACGCGCTGTTTCCGAACCTAACTGTGCAAGAGAACATTGCGGTGGGTTTGAAGAACCAAGGTATGTCGACCAAAGAAGCGTTAGAGAAGGTGGATTACTGGTTAGAAACCATTGGTCTTCCAACCTCTAGCGAGAAATTCCCTAACCAACTTTCTGGTGGTCAGCAGCAGCGTGTTGCTTTGGCTCGTGCATTGGCGTTGTCACCGGGTCTACTGTTACTTGATGAGCCGCTGTCAGCGCTAGATGCAAAAGTACGTGTTCACTTACGTGACGAGATTTGTAAGCTGCAACGTAAGCTGGGCATCACCACCATCATGGTTACGCACGATCAGGACGAAGCATTGTCGATGGCGGATCGCATTGTGGTGATGAACCATGGCGTGATTGAGCAAGTCGGTACACCTCAAGAGATCTACCAACAACCAGCAACGCGCTTTGTTGCTGAGTTTGTCGGCAGCATGAACTTTATTGAAACCTCAGCCGCAACAGACTCCCAAGTGCGCATTGCTGAAACCTTGATGCCAGCGCCAAGCTTGACTAATCGTAAGATCCAACGTGGTGACCGCTTCGACCTTGCGGTGCGTCCTGAAAGCATCAAGTTCGTTGAAAACTACAATAACTCTTTACCTGTGCGAGTTACGGCAACCGAGTTTCTGGGGGCGTTTTTCCGCATTGATTGCGTATTGCAAAACGACAGCTCAACGAAAACCATCGTAGTGGATGTGCCTGTGGAAACGGTTCAAAAACTCAATATCAAGGCGGGCGATGTACGTTACATCCAGTTTGCTGAAGAAGGGCTGCATGGTTACGCCGTGCCCTCGGTTGATAAAGCGCTAGCAGCGTAGGTGTAAACATGGATGCGAAGACAATGACGATGAATAGCCTGACCACACAAGACAAAGCAAAATCCTTACTCGGACGTGTCAGCCGCGATAACCTTGTGTTGTTCGGTTTGCTCGCAGGCTTGTCGACCATGATGGTGCTGTTCATCTTAATGCCGCTTTGGGCAATGTTGACCAAGAGTGTGCAAAATGCCAATGGCGAATTTGTCGGATTGGCAAACTTTGCGACGTACTTTTCTTCTTCAAGCTTGTGGGTGTCGGTGGGAAACACCTTCACTTTGGGCGTGATTGTGACCTCGGTAGTGGGTGTGCTTGCGTTTGGTTATGCCTACGCGCTGACTCGTTCATGTATGCCGTTTAAAGGTTTGTTTCAAATCCTAGGTACTGCGCCAATTCTTGCGCCTTCGTTGTTGCCGGCGATCAGTTTGATCTTCCTTTTCGGTAATCAAGGTATTGCCAAAGAGATGCTGTTAGGAAACTCGATTTATGGCGTGATTGGTATCTCGATGGGTTTGATTTTCTGGACATTCCCTCATGCATTGATGATTTTGACCACTTCGCTGCGTACTTCAGATGCCCGTTTGTATGAAGCAGCTCGTGCACTTAAAACCTCTCCCATCAAAACTTTCTTTATGGTGACGTTACCTGCGGCGAAATACGGTTTGATCAGCACGCTCATTGTCGTCTTTACGCTAGTTATCACGGACTTTGGTGTGCCGAAAGTGATTGGTGGTAGCTACAACGTTCTGGCGACTGACATCTTCAAGCAAGTCGTGGGACAGCAAAACTTTGCCATGGGTGCGGTGACTAGCATTATGTTGTTATTCCCTGCGGTAATGGCGTTTGGCGCAGACCGCTGGGTACAGAAAAAACAAAAGAGCTTATTCGACACTCGCTCGGTGCCTTATCAGCCAGAACCTAATAAAGCGCGCGACAGCATCTGTTTGGTTTACTGCAGCATCATTTCTATCGCAGTGCTGGCTGTGCTTGGCATGGCGGTGTATGGCTCGTTAGTTACGTTCTGGCCTTGGAACAAAGCGCTGACGCTAAACAACTACAATTTTGCTGAAATGAGCACCTACGGTTGGAGCCCATTCTTCAACTCGCTAACACTTGCAGGTTGGACGGCGGTTATTGGTACAGCCATTATCTTTGTCGGTGCTTACTGCATTGAGAAAGGGCGTGCGTTTGGTCCAATTCGTCAGGTGATGCAAATGCTTAGCGTGGTGCCAATGGCGGTTCCGGGTATGGTGCTTGGCTTGGGTTACATCTTTTACTTCAATGATGCGAATAATCCTCTGAATGTGCTTTATGGCACCATGGCGTTCTTGGTGATTAACACGGTAGTGCATTACTACACAGTGGGTCACATGACCGCCCTGACAGCGCTAAAGCAGTTGCCATCGGAGATTGAAGCCACGGCAGCATCGGTGAAGCTTCCTCAATACAAGTTGTTCTTTAAAGTGACATTACCTGTGTGTTTACCTGCGATTTTGGACATTGCGACTTACTTGTTTGTTAATGCATTGACCACCACTTCTGCGGTAGTATTCCTTTACTCAACCGATACGATTCCGGCTTCGGTCTCGATTCTGAATATGGACGATGCAGGTCAAACTGGCGCTGCAGCAGCGATGGCTGTGATGATCATGATGGCTGCCGCAATTGCGAAGATTGTTCAGATGACTTTGGGTAAAATGTTAGAGAATCGCACACAAGCTTGGCGCAAAAGATAAGGACACTTCGTGCAATACGTAAAAATTAAAGATTCGATTGTTGAACAGATTGAAGCGGGCATGCTATCGCCGCGTCAAAAACTGCCAGCAGAGCGTAAGTTGGCGGAGTCGTTCGATACTACACGCGTTACTTTGCGTGAAGCTTTATCACTGCTAGAAGCGGAAGGTCGAATCTATCGCGAAGATCGCCGAGGTTGGTTTATCTCACCTGAGCCATTGCGTTACGATCCAACCCAAACGCTGAACTTCCCGAACATGGCGAAAGCGCAAAATCGCGTGCCAAAAACGGAGTTGGTCGCAGCAAAAGGGACGTTGGCGAACAAACAAGCCGCGCGCTTGCTGGACTTGCAACCTTTCTCGGATGTGTATCGAGTCGACCGTGTGCGATACCTTGAAGACAGACCTGTGGTATTCGTAACAAACTACATTCGTCCAGAGCTGTTTCCGAACCTGCTGGATTACGATTTATCAAACTCACTGACGGACATTTACCGCGATCATTATGGCGTGACGTATCAAAAGATTCGCTACCGCATTTCAACCAGCACTTTGTTGGGGGAAATGGCTCAAGCATTGCGCGCGACAGCCGGTACGCCAGCGATGGTAGTGGAGCGCATCAACTACAATCAGCACGGTGAATTGATTGATTGCGATATCGAGTATTGGCGACACGATGCCATCAGCATTGAATCTCTGGCGGAACTCAATCGTTAAGTGGATTTTCTCATCATCTAAGGCTCCATCTCGGGGCCTTTATTTTATTCAGACAGGAACATTGAAATGGATTTGTTGGCGATTGGTCTCGTCGTTTTTTCTGCTGTTCTCCATGCGGGTTGGAATATCCTTGGTAAAAGCAACTCAGGCTCTGGACTCGCGTTTACTATGGCGGCCAGCTTCTCTGCCTGTGCCATTCTTACCCCTTATTTGATTTGGTATGTGGCGACCATTGGCTGGACATCATTACCGAGCGAGTTTTGGGGATTGCTGTTCATTAGCGGCATTTCACAAATGGTCTATCTAGTCGGTTTGATTGTCGCTTATAAGCACGCAGACGTGGGGGTGGTTTATCCAATTGCTCGGGCGTTGCCTGTGATGATGGTCGGCGCAATCAGTGTGGCATTGGGGCATGAATTATCCAGTCAGCAGTGGCTTGGATTCTTACTAATTACTCTTGGTTGTATGCTGGTACCACTGACGAACTTTCGTCAAATGACGTTGAGTTCTTATTTGAATGTCGGTGTGTTCTGGGCATTAATTGCCGCAATAGGCACAACGGGTTACTCCGTGGTTGATAAAGAAGCGCTGAGTTTACTCACAGGACAAGCATCAGAGATCTTGAATGATCAGTACAGTGCAATCTTCTATTTGGGCGTGCAGTTTTGGGCAATTGGTATTCCTGCCCTTGTGTGGTGCTTGGTTACAGGCAAACCAGATGAGATTAAGACTGCGTGGCAGATCCGCAAAACAGCCAGCATGGCAGGGGTAATGATGGCATCCACCTACAGCTTGGTGCTGTTTGCGATGACCATGACCGACAACGTGAGTTTGGTGGTGGCACTAAGGCAAATCAGCAATGTGTTTGGATTGTTTATGGGGATTTGGTTTCTGTCTGAGAAATGGTATCTCACCCGAGGGCTTGGCGTTACTTCTATCGTGGCGGGGATCATTCTCGCGCTTGCGTATTGACCTATATTCACGAAAAAAGGCAGCGAATGAGCCTCTCGCTGCCTTTTGTATTAACTTGTAAGCCTTGTTTAAAAACGCAGTTGCGCACCAAACATCACGCCGCTAGAGTCAAAATCGCTGTTTTTTGAGTACACATATTCTGCATTCAAACCAAAGTGTTTATAGCTCCAGCCGATACCGCCAGCCGCTTCACCTCCGACACTTGAGTGTTCGATGTTCTTGCTCTGACCGTTCACTTTATAAGTGTATTCGAGAGTGTAGAGAGTGACACCTGCCTTGCCGTACAGTTCGAAACCTGAACCCAGAGGATAGCTAGCATAGCCACTCAAGCGAGGTCCGGAGAAGCTCGTATCGGTGACTTCTGAAATCGGACTCACGAGTATCGAGCCGATGCCGTCAAACGCGCCTTTATAACCTGCTTCGATACCAAAGTTATGTGTTGGCATGTAGCGGTAATATATTTCACCTAAGAACATGTCGCCTGATTCTTTGCTTGTCGGAGCATCGTAGTTCACATCGCCATAGCCAATGTTTGTACCTATGATGTGCTCACTGGTTTCTGCATTGGCTGACAAAGAAAAAGCCGACAGCACTAAAGCAGTAATGAATGAATAACGCATGAACGTTTCTCCTTAGCTTTTAGCTTGCTCGCCTTTTAATATTTGTTCGAAAGTGATCTTGGTGTTGTCTAGCCATTCATAACGGCGACGATACATCGAACGCTTAGAGCGCGACATGCCTTCGATATCTCGACGGGGTGCATTTACATCAATTGAGTAAAAATGACGATTGTATTCGGTGCCGCCCAATTCTTGCCAGAGTGCATCGTAATCCGTTTTGATTCGCCCTTTGCTGTAGCGCTTAGCTGCGTAAGTATGGGACTGCGTTTTCACTGCTAGAATCGTATTTACTTCCCAAATTTGTGCGAGCAAAGTGAGCAAGCTCACCATCAAGCTTTTTGGTCTCTGCCCGTAAAGCTTACGAGTTAGCTTTTTAATTTTCGCGTTGTTTTCTTCACTGCTTCGCGGTCCTTGTAAGCCGCCAATCATAATGCTGCGTCCAGATTCGATGTGACCTAGCGTAAAAGAGAGCGTGTAGAAGTTGCCATCTTCAGCGCTGTGCAGCACTAGGCTCATGTCTCCTTCTTTTTGATAACGTGCTTCGTATACTAATCTCACCGAGTACAGTATTTCGTCAATTTCAAAAGAGGCTAATGTTAGGCCTTTCGAGTCTGTGTAGATTTCTTCGATTGTTTGTTTAGAAAACAGTTCTGAAATCGTTTTATAGTGATCAACCACCAAGTTGGAGCGATCAAAGGCGGAGTTATTCTTGATGATGTACGGGCGAAACGGTTTTTCTAGGAATCGGTGTGTACGCGTACAAAGCAACTCTAACAATGACGATTCAATATTGTCTGAAAGGTGCTTAAATGCACGTTTGTAATAAAGCGCACGTAAGATGAACTTAGCTCTGTAGGTCCAAATTGGCTTGTAGACATCAGCATAATCATCTGAGTAAATCGATTTGCTATGGTAAAAAATGGATTTGTTCGCGGTCATTTTCACTCCAGATTAACTTGTGCTCAATAGCGACAATTAAGAACCGACGGACGAGCAGCGAAGAACCCGAAAAGGAGGAATGCAAAGCACGACTGAAAAGAGGTGGTTTTTGCTGTGTCCGACGTTTTTGTAAGGTTTTGAACACTGTTCTTTTGCTGGAATTCTAAGAGAAAATTGACCTTAGGTATTGTATGGTTTGGTAAGGAAATGTCAGGTTGAAACCCATTGTTCAAAAGGAAGAAAATGCGAATGTCGGCTGAATATGACGTTGAGTTGCTAAGTTAATGTGAAATAAGTTGAACGAAAATTGAACATTATTTGAAATTGTTTTGACGTGTTTTAGGTCTTTATACGTACCTTATAAGTATCGAGCCAATTTTGGCCCGATGTAAAGGTAAGTAAGGAGAGGTTTATGAAACGCTTAACAACTTTAGCAAGTACGATTGCTCTGATTGCTGCACCTTCTATGGCTCTTGCTGGTGGTTATCATTGGACAAACGATACCGAAACTATCCATGGCGACGTAATGGATAGCAAACAAGCGGCTTATGAAATGGGCCGAGACATGATCCAAAGCTACCAAAATAAATCATCTGGACAACTCCGTGATGAGTTTACGAGCCTTACAACGTATGTTGATCGCCAATCGTTTTCTATCACTGACTCAAAAGTCATGGTAAATGAGTTCTTGCAAAGTGACGGGCAAGTTGTTTACCAGCCTATTCTCAATGTTCAATACGAGTACCGCATGCGTGATACCGGTAAATACTAACCAGTAAGACGGACTTGAATTGTTTACCACTAATATTTTTTGCTGTTTGTTTTGGGGAGCCACGAGCTCCCCATTTTGTTTTTGTCGAAAGCGAAAATTTTCACACTCTCAGTGCAACATTTTCTATCGCTCAGCGTTAGATTTTCTTGCTCGTTGATTGTCATCATCGTTTGTAAAGTGTTTGCGGAAATGGATGTAACGCACTAACGAGGATACCCGATGACACATCATTCATATTGGTTCAAGCAGGCAATTGAAGCTGAGCAACCAGAAACGCCACAACCGTTACAGCAGAACATTAATAGTGACGTTGCGATTGTTGGTGGCGGATACACCGGACTTTGGACCGCGATTATGATTAAGCAGCAATCTCCGGAAAAAAAGGTAGTCGTGATTGAAAAAGGCCTTTGTGGCAGTGGTGCATCGGGCGCAAACGGCGGTTGTATGTTGACTTGGTCTACCAAGTTCCCGACATTGAAACGGTTATTCGGTGAAGAACATGCTGCTTGGTTAGTAAAAGAGTCGGAACAAGCAGTGCTCGAGATTGACGACTTTTGTCAGCAGCACAACATCGATGCGCAATTATCGTTAAAAGGGGTTTATTACACTGCAACCAATCAGGCTCAAACTGGGGGAATGCAGCCAGTTGTGGACGAGTTAAAGCGATTAGAAGTGAACAGTTGGCGTCGTTGCTCGGTGGAGGAACTGCGTGCCAATGCGGGTTCACCTCGACATATAGAAGGCTTTCACTCTCCAGTTGCAGCCAGCGTTCAACCTGCATTATTAGTGAGGGGGTTACGCCGTGTTGCTATTGATCTGGGTGTAGAAGTTTATGAGAACACGCCGATGACGCGTCTAGATTATGGAAAACCTGCCATTGTCTGTACACCTAAAGGAAACATTCAAGCGCAGCAGGTGGTATTGGCATTAAATGCATGGATGGTGGAGCAGTTTAAACAGTTCAAAAACAGTATCGTGGTGGTTTCTTCCGACATGGTGATCACCAAGCCGCTTGGTGATTCACTACCTCTATCTGGTTGGCAGGCAGGTTTTAGCGTGTTGGATTCACGTATCTTCGTCCACTATTACCGAGATACGCCAGATGGCCGTTTGATGTTGGGGAAAGGCGGCAATCAGTTTTCTTTCAATAACCAAGTTGACGCAATGTTTAACAAGCCAACACGCTACCAAGGTCTACTGCGCAAGTCGTTCGATAAGTTGTTTCCTCATTTGAGAGGAGAGGAGTTTGCTTATTCATGGACGGGGGGCTCTGATCGTTCTGCTACTGGTTTCCCTTTTTTCGGCGAGCTAGATAAACAGAGCAATATCTTTTACGGATTTGGTTATTCAGGCAATGGTGTAGCGCAGACTCGAATGGGCGGAAAAATCTTATCTTCGTTGGCATTGGGAATCGATAATGAATGGACGAAAAGCGGTTTAGCCAAAGGGCCGTTGGGGCATTTCCCACCAGAACCGCTTCGCTGGACCGGGGCTATGATAGTGCGCAACGCGGTACGTCGAAAAGAGGAAGCAGAAGATAACGAGAAAACGCCGTTTATCTGGGATAAGTGGCTAGCAAAACTTGCAGGACCAGCAGGCAAAGCGGATAAGCTTGACTAAACTGAAGACTTTAGCCACAAACGAGACAGTTTGCAGTGAAAGTCATTGGGGCGCGATGAAGCCTTGTGTTAGCCTCTGTCTTTCAAGCTCAGATTTAAAAGGTGAGTCATAAAATGAAAGTATTCAGCAACTTCGATAGCGGCAGCATTCACGTAGTGAAAGCGGACGACAAAAACGACATCCAACTCAAAATTCCTAACGACAATATGTCGGAATTCTACCAGTGGTTCCACTTCCGTCTTGAGACAGAAGCTGAGCAATCGCACACCATCAAATTGCTTGATTTGGCTAAATCGGCTTATCCAGAAGGATGGCAAGGTTACGATGTGGTTGCGTCTTACGATCGTGAAGAATGGTTCCGAGTACCGGCAGAGTTCGATGGCGACACGCTGACTTTCACTGTAATCCCTGAGCGCAGCTCAATTTACTTCGCGTACTTTGCGCCATACACGTACGATCGTCATTTAGACTTGTTACACATGGCACAAAGCGCGCACCACTGCCAACTTGAAACACTAGGCCACACATTAGACGGCAACGACATGAGCTTGCTTACTTTCGGTGAGCCAGAAGAAGGCAAAAAGAAAATCTGGATGATTGCACGTCAGCACCCAGGTGAGACAATGGCGGAATGGTTCATGGAAGGTATGATCCAACGTCTGTTAGATGAAAACGACACGGTTGCGCGTGCATTGCTTGAAAAAGCGGTGCTTTACGTCGTACCAAACATGAACCCAGACGGTGGTATTCGCGGTCACTTGCGTACCAACGCAGTAGGCGTAAACCTAAATCGTGAATGGCAAACGCCATCAATGGAAAAGAGCCCAGAAGTCTACCTTGTGCGTCAGCGCATGCTGGAAACGGGTGTTGACATGTTTTTAGATATTCATGGCGATGAAGCGATTCCGTATAACTTCGTCGCTGGCTCAGAAGGTATTCCTTCTTACGATGAAAATCTTGCCGCTTTAGAGACATCATTTAAGCAAGCGTTACTGACTATTACGCCAGAGTTCCAAGATGAGATTGGTTACGATAAAGATGAGCCTGGTAAAGCGAATTTGACGGTCGGTTCAAATTGGGTTGCAGAGCAGTTCAAATGCTTGTCTTACACAATCGAAATGCCATTTAAAGATAACAACAATCACCCAGATCCACTTTACGGTTGGTCTCCTGAGCGTAGTGTCTTGTTTGGACAAGATGTATTAGCTGCAACGTTAACCGTAGCGGATAAAATTTAGCGCGGCGAGTTAACGCTTTTTCATTATTTCGAAAACAGCTCATTTTAAATGAGCTGTTTTTTTGCGCTCTCCATATCCACGCTCCCCTGTAAAAATTTGTTGCCATTCACAAGCTTAAATGATGATTCTTAAATTTGAGAAAGTGGCTTTTTATGGTGATTTGCGTCACAGAAAGTTGGCTTCTTTGTGATATTCTCCGCAACGAATTGACTATGGCTAAACCAACGCAACGAACTTTATTTTTCGGTTGGGTATGCGGATGAAGCTCATGAATAGATGGTCTTGAGGTTACCTTTTTCCGTTTTACGTCATTGGCGTTTGAATATCATTTTTGATTCTTTCCTACGCTATTTAGCTATTTCTATTCGAAGAAAAGAGAAAGTTACGGCTTCATATTTTACGGCAGTATGCTGCCGCGGTGTGTTGCTTTGTGTACAAGAAAAAGGAAAAGAATAATGAAAAAAATCGCTATAGCAGTGGCTACTGTACTTGCTGGTGGTGTGATCTCAAACGTTGCACTTGCTGACACTTACATGGGCGGTAAAGTAGGTTACAACTCTCTAAACGATGCGTGTTACCTAAACGAACCTTGTGACGACGACAGTTTTGCAGCATCTATGCACTTAGGCTACAGCTTCAACAAGTACGTTGCAGCAGAGTATGGTGTTGATTACCTTGGTGACTTCACTGCAAACTTCAAAAAGCCTGGCCTAAACACCGTTGATGGTGATCTTTGGGCGTTGACGCTTGCTCCTAAATTTAACCTACCGCTAACGGATTCTTGGAATCTATTCGCGAAAGTTGGTGCTGCATACATGATGGCTGGTGACGAGAAAGATTTCGTACCAACTGGCTCTCTGGGTGCTGAATACCAAATCAACTACAACTGGAGCCTACGTGCTGAATACCAACGCTACCAAGATATGTCTGATGATGTAATTGAAGACATGGATTCAGATTTCTTCGGTATCGGTTTCAACTACAAGTTTGGTTCTGAGCCAGTCGTTCAAGAAAAAGCCGTTGAAGAGGTGGTAGAAGCACGTCCTGCAACACGCATTGTAGATCACGTTTACCCTGCTCAAACAACAGCGACAGTACAATTCGACTTAGAAAGTGCAGAAGTGAAAGACGCGTCGAACCTTTCTGGTACCGTTGATTTGATGAATACTTACCCACAAGCTCAAGTTGAGATCACGGGTTACAGCGATACGACAGGTTCTGCTGCTTACAACAAGCAACTCACAGAAAAACGTGCGAAAGCCGTTGCTGACGAGTTCCAAGCAAAAGGTATTGCGGCTGAGCGTATGACAGTGAAAGGCATGGGTGAAGCTAACCCAGTAGCAAGCAACGAGACACGTCAAGGTCGTCAAATGAACCGTCGTGTTGAAGTGGTTGTTCCTGCGTTTGAATACCAAACAACTGAAAAAGCAGAATAATTCCTGCTTAAGATAAAGTTCCAAAAGCCAGCGTGTATCACGCTGGCTTTTTTGATCCCGCTTAACTAACTAAGTAGTTGTGTAGAAACATAGTTATATCGGGACGCTTTGACATGTGCTCAACATACGTAAACTCAGCACCTTCATCAATTTGTCATCACCAGTTCATAGCATGACAGCCAAGTGTTTGGGAGAATGATATGCAAAGTTTACCGCCGCTCAATTTGCTCCGAGCTTTTGAAGCCACGGCTCGACTACAGAGTTTTACAAAAGCTGCAGAGGAGCTAAATGTGACTCGTGCGGCCGTAAGCCAACAGGTGAAATCGCTAGAGTCACAGCTCAATGCGACGTTATTCGAGCGCAAGGGCACTCACCTTACGCTGACCTGCTCCGCACAAGAATACTGGCCTGTGGTTAATCATGTGCTTCAAACATTATCGACCACGACGCAGCATTTATTTGCTCGTCCCAAGAATACGCAAGTTAACTTACATGTCGCTCACAGCTTTTGCTCTCAGTGGTTAATGCCAAGATTGGCTGATTTTCAGCGACAATTCCCAGACATTTCCTTTAAAGTCTCGACAACTGCTAATACGGTTCCAAACGCCAGTGCGATTGCGGATATCGAAATTATTAACGGAGATGGAGATTGGCAAGAGCAAGAAGCCATACGATTAACCCAAGAAAACTGGATTGTTGTCGCAAGCCCCGGCTTTATGCATTTAAACCCGATAAATGACCTCTCGCAGTTAGCTAAAGCGCCTAAAATTTGTACTAGCGGTTATCATGAATCTTGGCAAGAGTGGTTTTCACACCAAGGTTACCAAGGGAAGTTGAGCAAAGTCGTCGCCGAGTTTGAACACTCATTGCTTGCTATTCATGCTGCGATTAATCAACTTGGCGTGTTGCTGGTAAGAGACTTTCTTGTTGAGGATGAGCTGCAACAGGGCGTATTAGTCCAGGCTGGAAATTGGCATATGCCAAGTTCTGGTGCACATTATATGATGGTTCGAGCATCCGAAAAATCACACGTAAACACCTTTGCTCAATGGTTAATACAGAGTCTTTAATGTTCGTTCAGCGAGTGAGTAGAGCGCATGTGTGGTTTAGCTATTATTAGCAGTAGCAAGTCATCAGTCTAGGACTGAGCGACATGCTTAATGACATCTAATAACCACTGATTTACCGGAGCTTGCTGTTGAGAGCGACGACAGCTCATCACGTAGCGAACATCAAGCTCTAGCCCAGCAGGAAGCGCGATACTCCGGCAACCCTTAGGAACATGTCCACTCATCGTTATGCCAAAATGATTCGTTTGCAGAAGCACTTTTTGAATCATCGCTGGATGCTCAATTTCCACTTTAGGTGTGGTTCTAAAACCCATATGTTTGAGCCTTTCCAACACTGGGTATCGGTAGTCGTTCCATCCCGGCGTTTTAAAAAGTATAAAAGGGTATTCTTCTAGTTCTTGGGAGTTTTGAGCGGGATGATCTTGTCGAACAAAAAATACCGCTTTTCCTCGCCCTAGTTCGGTCTGAACAATTGACTGTGGCAGATCTTCATCAAAGTAATGAATCGCAATGGCGTTTTCACCGTCAATTAATCGTTTTTTTGCTTCGCTACCCCAGCGCAAACATGAGAATTTTGCGTTTGGGGCGTGCTTTAGTAACTCCAAGTAAAACTTGTCACCAAAGTACTCCCAAAACAATGTGTTGGCATAAATAGTGATTGAACCGTCAAAATGAGCTGGTGAAAAATGCTGTGGTTTGATGGAATCAATACTGTTGATTATTTGCTCAAAATGCGCAATGTTCGCTTCCACAAAAGCTGTTGGTTCAAAGCCATTTTTGGTCTGAACGAATAGCGGATCATTGAGCTGAGTTTTCATCTTTGTCAGATTTTTGCTGATTGCTCCTGACGTTTTACCGAGTGATTCTGCGACTAACCGGACGTTACGTAACTCATACATCCGTTTTAATACCAAAATATTTTGAATATCCAGATTAACGCTCATACATTGTCTCGCTTGGCTTTTGTCGACAAATCATATCGCTGAATTTCTTAAGAAAAGACAACGCTCGGTCAATTTACGTTGCTGCCTTATCCCTGATTTATTGAAGGTAACGATAAGTTATTCTTGGTTACATCAGTTTATTAGCATGGATTTCCATTTGGTAAATAATGGCTTTCCTCGTATGAGCGCGTTTCTGTTGTTACAGTTTTTCCACCGACAGAAAGTAAGAACGATAATAGAGGTGATGTATGAAAAAACTAATCGCACTTGTTTTGATGGTTTGCTCAACAAACGTAGCATTTGCTGGCGATGGGTCATACACGGGCACGATTGATATGACGATGGCAACGAAAAATCAGGTTGACGTAGAGCGTGCAGATTCTCAATTGACGCTGAAGGGTCGCAATGAAATGGCCTATGGCGGTGTAACAATCCATTCGGATGCTGCAACTCAAAAAATTGAACTTCGTGGTCGACGTGATTAATCGAATAGTTTCTTGTTAAGAAAATGCCGCGAAGAACGCGGCATTTCTATATGTAATATCATCAGATCATAATTACCAGATAAGCGTATGGTGAGAAGCTAAGCGCAATGACCACCTGCCATTATTCGCATGGCGGTGCCATATGAATGACAGCTAAGCCCCCCAAAGAGGTTTCACGGTATTTTTTATTCATATCTTTACCAGTCTGATACATGGTTTCGATAACTTTATCTAACGAAATTAAACATTTACTTGTGCGCTTTAATGCCATACGCGATGCATTAATCGCTTTCATTGCTCCCATGGCATTTCTTTCAATACAAGGTACTTGAACCAAGCCGCCAATCGGGTCACAAGTCATACCCAATGAATGCTCCATCGCAATTTCCGCAGCAATACAAATCTGCTCGTTACTGCCCCCTCTTAGCGCTGTTAAGCCAGCGGCAGCCATGGATGAAGAAACCCCAACTTCTCCCTGACACCCCACTTCTGCACCAGAAATTGACGCGTTAGTTTTATATAAGATGCCGATAGCGCCGGCGACTGCGAGAAAGTCTTTTAGCTGTTTAACATCGAGCTCTTTGATGAAGCGATGGTAATACATCAATACCGCCGGAATCACCCCTGCTGCACCATTCGTTGGAGAAGTAACGACTTGCCCTCCTGCTGCATTTTCTTCACTAACCGCAAAGGCGAAGAGATTGATCCAATCCATGATCTCCATCGGATCGTTTTCAACTGCAGCGTTGGCTTCGAGCTTTTTCAAAAGGTTTGGTGCTCGACGAGTGACATTTAGACCACCTTCCAAAATCCCTTCCGTATCGAAGCCACGTTGCATGCAGAGCGACATCACTTTCCAAATTTGCTCTGCTCTTTGGTTAATTTCTTCGTCTGAGCGAAATGCGAGTTCGTTTTGGAGGATCATGCCTCCCAAGCTGAAACCGTTCGTCTCGGCTTTTTCCAGCATCTCATCTGCGGATGTAAACGGAAATGGTACTGCGACCTCATTTTGTTGCGTGCCGTTCTCTAGTTCGTCGGCGGTGGCGATGAATCCGCCCCCAATGGAGTAATAAATTTCAAACGCTACTTGATCTCCAGCTGCGTCTAATGCCGTAATCGTCATACCATTTTCATGCAGGGGAAGGTTGTCGCTATGAAAGACGATGTCATGGTCGTAGCTAAACTCAATCTGGTGTGTACCGGCGAGCATGAGCGTATTATTGTCTATGGTATTTTGTAGCGCACTTTTGGCACTGCTCATTTTGATGGTATCAGGTTTATTTCCCATCAAACCAAGGACCGTGGCTCGGTCTGTATGGTGCCCTCGACCTGTCAGTGACAATGAGCCATAAAGGTCCACTTGCACCCGATGCACTTTCGCCATAGAGTCGCTAACTAGCTGAGTGAAATGGAATCCGGCAAGCATAGGACCATTAGTGTGGGAGCTGGATGGCCCGACACCAATTTTAAATATATCGAAAATCGACAGCATAATTGACTTCCTTTAGCAGTGAACCTTTATAAAGGTCTCTAGAACAGTGTTGTTAACTAGATGTTAAAGCTTGTGGGTCGGGAGTGAAAGAAGATTTTTGTAACACTGCCAACTAAGCGCGAGATTTTAAAATGAAGTTAGACAACATCGTCATCGTTTTAGGTAAACGCCTCGTCAATAACAGGTTGACCTCTGAGGGCATAACCAGAGTCGAAGCTTTGTCTTGTAGGACTGTATCACTACCGACAGAGCGAACGGCGATTATTTTTTGTGGCGGAGTAACGCAAGGACAAAGTGTTTCTGAAGCAGAGGCGATGTACGCGTATTTTAGAACCCTAAACGCAGACTCTGTGAATCCGTTCCCTGAACGTCATATACTCTTAGAAACGGAGTCGTTGAACACGTTTCAAAACATGCGTTATGTTTCCCAAGTTTTGTGCAAAAGTGGGTTGTTCGAGTTATGGTCGGGGCATCTGGTTGAGGTTATCTTGCTATCTAATGACTACCACCTCGAACGAATCATTGATATCCAGAATTTGATGGATGAGCAAGGCTTATTACGAGTACTTAAATCCGATTGCGAATCCATGGGGGTGACTCTCAATATTCCACTGGATATCAGCAAACATATTAGCGTGCCATACCCACATAAAGGGCTTATGGCGGAGACATTCTTGCTACTCGATGAACTCACAACCTACCGAGTTTATTTAGAAGGGGTCAAGCATGGCGCATTTTTCCGAGATTTATCAATTGTCCGAAAAAAGCCACTTTTGATCGCAAGAGATGCTATTCACAAATTGCTCTCTTTACCGCTCGATAAAGAGGCTTTGCAACATATTGAAGAAATGAAAAAGGCCGTCGAAATGACGGCCTTGGATGAATCTGTAGGTGCTGCGGAAAAGGCATTAAGTATCTTCCATCCGATACTGACTGCATTGAACCGTCGCTTTGACCCAGAGTCTATTCATTAAGCTCGCGTTTTGTGCGGACGGCGCTTAATGCTATCAAACAGTAGCAAAGCAGTTCTATACCTTCTTCTGAGATATTTTTAACATCACGGATGTAATTTTCGTCCATCACTTGTTGCCAAAAACTACCCATACCATACAAACGAGAGAAGACTAATAATAGCATTACAGCACCAACTAATAGCTTCATATGTGGCACCGTTAAAATGGTCGCCATTTCGTTCATGGTACCTTTACCACCTTGGTAAGCTTTGGCGCAAGCCAGTGCGGTGACAGCAAGTGCTGGGAAAACCCAAGAGCCATGATGAATCATGTCTGTCCAATAGTCCGTTTCGCGAATAATCAGTACTGCAAAAAATCCTGCAATCAAAATAGCCGCATGCTTTAGCTGAGGCTGTTGTTTCGATAAGCTGAAAAACGACCATGATGCAATAGCAAGCATCACAAGCTGGAGCGTTTCTGTAACGGAAAGCTCGCCAAGGCTTGATCCCAACACGACATAATCAAGACGAAGACTAAGGTTAACGAGAATACTTATAGCGACAATCATCAAGGCGTTTAAACTCGATTTATAAATAATGCGCTTTGATTTTTCAGTAACAACGTTGCTTGGGGCTGACTCGGCTTCTTTTACTATTTGTGTTTTCATCTTGCTCACCTGTCCCAGAAAATGTGGAAGAAATGTGAATTAGTGTGATCTGTGTTTGGAATTTTATTGTCCAAGTGGAAAGTTATGTCAGGGGAATGTCAAGAATAGAACACTGTTCGATATAGGGTTGATGTGCGGTAAAGTCAGAGATATGTAAAAACAACGTAAGAACACTTTGATAAATCAAATAAAAAAGGAGCCCAAAAGCTCCTAAGTGATAGAGGGAAGGTGACGTATCGATAAAAATAATTAGTAGTTGTCACCCTCATTTTCTTTGTGATTCTCGCGATAGTATTCCCATTGCTCAACGCGTTCATTGTCCGACAGCATACAGTAAGTGACACGTTCGCCGTTTTCCGACACGGTATCCAGCTCACCACCTTGCTGAACACAGTATACGGCTGCGGGATTTGCAACGGAGGTATACTCAGTTGATCGGGTCGCTCCCTCGTAAGTTGAACAACCAGCCAGTACCAATGTTGCAGCCATAGCCATCATTAAATTTGTCTTTTTCATTCTTTATCTCCGCATGGGGTGGGCGAGTATTGTATTGATTATAGGCAACTTTAAGAGATTATTGTCTTATCGATGTTAAAAGTAAGAGGGACGTATAAGAATTTAGATATTCTCATTTATTGCTGATTAGCACGTCACACTTCTGTTCTTGGCGTATTGTTGTGAAGGTCATATCAATCACTTCCTGACAAGCGCTCGAACGTACCTGGCCTACAACAATGATTTAAAGTGTGAAATTCGGTAATATGCGCACAAAACATTGACCGTGGTATTTTCGATGAGACATTTAAAATCGACCGTTCATCCAGACATAGAGCATTTGGATGACAAAATTGTTTTTCAGCGCAATGCAGCGCGAGCCATTGTACTTGATGGTGAAGATGTGCTGTTGCTCTATACAGAACGTTACCATGACTACACGCTACCAGGCGGTGGTATTGATGATGGTGAAGATGTCATTGCTGGATTAGTCCGTGAATTAGAGGAAGAAACGGGCGCCCAAAATATACATGGTATTAAGCCTTTCGGAATCTTTGAGGAGTTTCGTCCGTGGTACAAGGATGACGCTGACGTGATGCACATGGTGTCGTATTGTTATACATGTAAAATCGAACGTGAGCTAGGCGAAACGGCGTATGAAGATTACGAAGTTAAAAATGGAATGCGCCCGGTATGGATGAACATACACGAAGCAATTGCACACAATGAAAAAACGATGGCAGAAAGCCCGAAAAAAGGCATGAGCATTGAGCGCGAAACGTTTTTACTTCAGTTGATTTCTAAAGAATTACTATAAACAGCTAGTTTGCATCATTACGACTTAGCTTCTGTTGGCGCTATTGTGGGCAAAGATTTTAGAGCAATAAAAAAGTCCGGACTCCCCCCCGGAACCCGGACTTATTCCAGACGCGCAAGCGAAGCGTCATCTTGATATGTTAGATTTGTTTCGAACTATGAAAACAATAGCTGTTTTACATTTAGTGTGTAAATAATTATTAGGTCTGACCATTGGTTTTCATGTTTTTTTGCAAACGCAATGTGACGCATATCTACCCAATTGCCAAGCGCAATTGGGGTGCTTTTTAGTAAACCACTACTCTTTCTTATCTTTGAGATACCTTACCTCAACTTTTTTGCACACGTTTGCATAGAGATCACGAGTTTTCAAATTCGCCGAACAGGATCTTGTGATTTTACGTTTCTCTGACATTGAGCTCTGTCGTAGCTTTTATCACAAATTAACTAGCGGAGGCAGTCGGCTAAAGTCGACCAGCGGTTGTGAAATCATAGGAGCGTCTGGAGCAAATAAGAGTAAAGGTTGAAATGATGAGGATTGTAACTGACCGATATCTATCAACTTTTCCAATGCATAGAAGCGGCTGACATATTGGCGAGTCTCGTTAGGCAGCGTGAGTTGTTGGAAATCTCGACTTCCTGCTCGCTGAATAGCACGTGCAACACGTCCTTCTCCGGCATTGTATGCAGCTAAAGTGAGAGCCATATTTTGATCGAATTTGTTGTATAAAAACGCCAGGTACTTGAGCGCGGCCGTTGTGCTAGCTTCTGTGTCAAAGCGATCGTCTTGTTTTGTATTTATCGTTAATCCGAAACGTTTCGCTGTGGCTGGTATCAGTTGCCAAAGTCCGGCGGCGTTAGCGTGAGAAACGGCTTTGGGGTTGTAAGAAGATTCTAACATTGGCACTAAGGCTAGGCTATTTGGTAATGAGTGGTTTTGAAGCTGTTTGAAAATGTGGTTAATTACCGGTTTGGATGAATCGAGACGCTTGGCAATTTGTGGCTTGTATGGGGCTAATACTTGATACTGCGTTTGAATATCGACAGCATTTGGTTTTGCCTGGCATGTGAATGGAAGGTAGGACAGAAAGGCAATAAAAATAAAAAGGCCTACAGTACTCAGCCGAGATGGCGACTGAATCTGTAGGCAAGACGAACATCGTTTAGAACGATTTATCTTCATAAGTGTGTTGCACAGGTTGTTTGAGTTGACTGACCAACTCATGGAACGCCGCAGAGCTGTGGCCATTGCTCTGATTGTATTGTTGGCACTGACTTACCAACGTTTCCAATAGCGCCCATTGTTTTCTAGCTTGCATACCTATTTGGGCAGGCAAAGCGTTGAAAATTCGTTTTACGCTGGCGTCATTACACGCTAACCCCAGCGCTCGCATACACTGGCTTCTGTCATTGGCGGAGCGGCTGAGTTTATTGAGTATCGGCATTTGTTTCTGAACATTGTCGTTCAGTGCCTCTCCATCAAACTTTAAGTACAATACCTTTTGCTGCTGAAGCAAAGGAAGCAGTTGTTGATAAAGCTTAATATCCTCAGATATAGAGCGAACAAATTGTTGAATTCGCTGCGATACTGCGCTTGCCATGATGTCTTCCTAGCGTTTTATTACTCGTGACCTGTATGGAACTGCATGATTGCCTTGGATAGCACTTTTGTATCTAGGCTAAGTTCACCACGCGCTAATGCGTTGCGTACTTGTTCTACTTTTTCCATATCAACATCAGGTAGTGATGCCATTTCAGCTTGAGCGCGATCTATCGCTACGGTATTCGCTTGAAATGCAGGCTCGTGTACTTTGCTCTGTTCGACGACGTCGACAGGCTGTTTGCTTGCTTGCTGTAATTTTGTTTGTGGGACATGACCGCCCGCGACTTTGTCGATTTTCATGCTGTGGTCCTCATCATCATGTTCTAAATTAAGTAGGCGGTTAGAATGTGATAAACATTAAATATTTTTTTTGTACTCGAAGTTCAGTGTTACTGACGAGAGCCAAAATTAAAAAATGTTACCCCGAGTCAAAAAGTCAAAATTGAGTATGAACCTGGTTTAATCCAGTTACGACTGCTCTTATGACCTTGCCCGAACTTGGGTTTTCCACGTCAATTTGTTGCCCTTTCGCTCCATCTTCTAAGGCGACTCCTTTTGTGCTGGCACTAAATCCATTTTTGCTCGCAATGACTATGACTTCATTGCCTTTCTCGATTAGAGGTGGGGCCGACAAATTGGATGGATTAACCACTTGTCCAGCCCGCAAACGACGAGAGGTTTCTAAGCCTACTGCTTGCTCGGGGCGAGTATAAAAATCGTCTTGGCGAGAGATGGTTCGGGTTTCAAGCTTTATGTGTTTAGCCGTTACGACTTCATTTCGGCCAACCGTGGTTGTCGCGACCAAAACAGGCAGAGTCAGCGAAGACTTTATCGTAACGTTAATTCGCCATGGTGATGCGATATTGTCGCAGCTGACTGAGCGCTTGAGGTTACCGACTGGCAACGTGTTGTTGTCACGACCTGTGATAACTAAAGGAGATTCACATTCTGGCAAGTGATTGGCTGAACCGGGTACCCACATGTCGAAGTCCAGTTTGTACTTCCCCCACTGATTGGAGAGCGCTACGCGATCCACCTCTTGTTCGAAATCCGTTGCTACAACGGACCTTATCTCTTCAACGCTTAGGGTTTTGTCATTGGTGTTGGCGAATGCTTGTTCTGATGTCAAAGCGAGTAACGTCAGCATTATTGTTGAGGAAGTGGACACTTTCCTCTTGTTTTTAATGCTTTCCGAGAACCGGAAGTTTGGCTTCCATCCTTGTTTGTAAATCATTGATATATATGGCTATTTTTTATGGCACGTATCTTGTTTGTATGTTGGCGTATTCGAGCCAACTGTAAGGAAGATGCATGGCGATCACATTTGAAAATGCTTTAGGAGTACATCCAGAGGCACTTAATTTTCGCGTTCAGCGTACCAAAGTCCTCGCCAGTAACCTAGCAAATGTTGACACCCCTGGGTATTTGGCGAAAGACCTAAGTTTCACCACCATAATGAACCAAGTAACGGCAGGTGGTGTGAACAAACCGGTGCCAAAGTTCCAGGTTCAGGCCCAATACTCGGTGCCTTACCAGAATAGCAAAAATGGCAACACCGTAGAGCTTGGTGTTGAACAAGCAAAATTCACGCAAAACAACATGGACTTTCAAACTAGCCTGACGTTTCTCAACATGAAATTTAATGGCTTAGCGAAAGCGATTGAGGGACGTTAATTATGTCATTCACTGATATTTACTCGATCACTGGTTCCGCGATGACAGCACAAACTGTGCGTCTGAATACGGTAGCCAGTAACTTAGCAAACGCAGATGCAGTATCTGCAAATCCAGAAGATGCTTATAAAGCGCTTAAGCCAGTATTTGCGACTGTGTACCAAAAAACGCAAATGACAACAGAAAATGGAGCTTATCCCAATGCAGAAGTTCGCATTGTTGACGTTGTTAAAAATGCTGGAGATGCAGAGAAGCGTTTTGAGCCGAACAACCCACTGGCTAATGATGAAGGCTATGTGTTTTACCCAGATATTGATGTAGTTGCTGAAATGGCAGACATGATGTCCGCAACACGCAGCTTCGAAACGAATGTTGAAGTATTAGCCAATGTAAAAAGTATGCAGCAAGGTCTGCTTAGATTAGGGCAGGGTAGCTAATGAGTATTGCACAATACACCCCTTTATCGTCTGACGCTCCAGTAAATACAAAAGCAAAAGACAGCAACGGTATCTCACCAAACCCTAAAGACATGAACAGTGCTTCTTCATTGGAGAATGAGTTTATTTCTTTGATGGTGGCTCAAATTCAAAACCAAGACCCACTTAATCCCCTTGATGGTACGGAATACGTTGGTCAATTGGCTCAGTTCTCGCAGGTACAAAGTACCGAGAATATGTCTAAGACAATGCAACAGAGCATGGTGTTACTGGACAACATGCAAGTGCTGTCAACAGCGGGCCTTGTTGGGCAAACGGTTTACGTCAACGCGGATGAATTTCAGCTTGGTGAAGACGTACAAAACGGAAAAATCGAACTCGCTCATAGCTCAAACCAAGTCACGTTAGTTGTTAAAGATGAATTTGGTCAATCAACTAAAGTGCCACTAGGTGCTCACGGCAAAGGTGACGTCGACTTTTCAATTAATCCTGAAGAACTTGGTCTTAAACCAGGCAAATACTCAGTGGCCGTAGAAGTGCAAGAAGGGCAAGCAAGTCCAAATGTGCTGATGGCAGGCACTGTTGAGCAAGTGCGCATTCCTAATACCGGTGGCGCAGCATTAGTCAATGTCCATGGCGTTGGCAACGTTCCTTTCTATCAAATCACTCAGTTTGGTGCTTAACCAAATACGGAAATCAGAGGTCTATTTATGAGTTTTAACATCGCACTAAGTGGTCTGGACGCGACCAACACAGAGCTAAACACAATCAGTCACAACATTGCTAACGCATCAACGTATGGTTTTAAAGGTGGCCGTACAGAATTCTCCGCTGTATATAACGGCATGCAACCTGGTGGTGTGGAAGTCGCGTCAATTTCACAGAACTTCGACAAAGACGGCAGTATCACAGGAACTGGCCGTGCGATGGACCTAGCTATTAATGGCGGTGGCTTTTTTGTTACTAAAGATAATATGGGCCAAATGTTGTACACACGTTCAGGTGTGTTCTCAACGGATAAGAACAACTTTGTTACGGCTAACAGCGGTGCAAAGCTTCAAGGTTACAGTGTCGATAGCAACAACAACCTGATGACAGGTTCTGTGGGTAATATTCAGGTATCGACTTCCTCACTGAATGCTAAAGCAACAGACAGCTTAGATTTTGTTGCGAACTTCGACGCAAGCGCGTCTGTTATTGATAAAGCCGTAACGCCATTCAATCCAAAAGATCCAAGCTCATTTAACTCGTCTTACACAACAAAAGTCTACGACTCATTGGGTAACTCGCACACGGTAACTCAGTACTTTACTAAGACTGCTTCTAACTCGTGGGAAGTGAACGTTCAAGTAGATGGCGGTACGACGCCAGTAGCAACTGTGCCTGTAACGTTTGGTAAAGATGGCTCGCTTTCAACACCGACTGCACCGTTTAATGTTTCATTCCCTGCTGCAGGCGCGAACGCGATGAGTGTAGACATTAACCTGAAAGGCAGCACGCAATTTGGTGCAGCTTTTGGCGTAAGTACTAATAGTCCTAACGGTTACACATCAGGTGAGCTTGCAGGTGTACGCGTTGAAGGTAACGGCATGGTTTACGCGACTTACACTAACGGCCAATCACAGCTACAAGGTCAGGTTGTTCTTGCTGATTTTGCAAACACACAAGGCTTAGCGAAAGTGAGTGGAACATCATGGACTCAAAGCTTTAGCTCAGGTGCTCCAATTATGGGTGTTCCGGGGTCAGGTACGATGGGTGACCTAACTCCGGGTGCATTAGAAGGTTCTAACGTTGACTTAACCAGCGAGCTTGTTGCTCTAATGACTGCACAACGCAACTACCAAGCAAACGCAAAGACAATTTCTACCAGCGACAAGCTTACTCAAGCTTTGTTTAACGCGGTGTAATGGGAGTTTTGCATGGATAGTTTGTTATTTACGGCAACGTCGGGTGCCAGCCGAGTTCTTAAAGCGCAGCACGTTCGTTCAAACAACTTATCAAATGCTGATACTGCAGGTTTTCGAGCGGATATGGAGCGTGTGCGTAGTGTAGAGATGCAAGGCCCAGGTTTTGATGGTCGCACTATGGTTGTGACCAACTCTGCCTCAACACGTTTCGACGCTGGCGATATTGTGAAAACAGGACGTCCGTTGGACGTTGCGGTTATGGGGGAGGGGTATCTCTCTGTAGAAACCCCAGCGGGTAACGAAGCTTACACCCGTGCAGGCAATATTCAGGTCGATACTTTTGGCGCTCTAACAATCAATGGGTTCCCTGTCCTCGGTGACAATGGTCCTTTGGTTGTGCCGGATTATCAAAAGATTGAAATCAGCGAGCGTGGTCAAGTCTCAGTGATCCCACCAGGTGGCGGTGCAGAAATTGTGGCAGGCACTTTGAAGTTGGTTAAACCGGAAATTAATCAACTGCAAAAAGAGAGCGATAGCTTGCTGCACAGCGTAGATGGCGTGCCATTCGCGGCAGATGAAACCGTGCAACTCTCTCCTGAGCACATTGAGGGCAGTAACGTATCTGCTATTGATGAATTGGTTAGTGTGATGTCGCTGACGCGCAACTTTGAAATGCAAGTTCGCATGATGAAAACGGCGGAAACTTTAGCAAAAGCTGGTAACAAATTAATGGCGGCGAGCTAAGTCTCGCCCCGCAAGGAGTAAAAAATGCATTCAGCATTATGGGTAAGTAAAACAGGCATGGCAGCGCAAGACACGAAGATGACTGCCATTTCTAACAACCTAGCAAACGTAAACACGGTTGGCTTTAAGCGTGACCGAGTTGTATTTGAAGATCTTTTCTACAGCATTCAGCGTCAACCAGGCGCTCAAGTAGACCAAGTTAACGAACTACCAAGTGGTATTCAGCTAGGTAGCGGTGTTCGCGTTGTTGGCACACAAAAAGTATTCACTCAAGGTAATACCCAAAACACAACGCAAGAGTTGGATCTTGCTGTAATGGGTCAGGGTTTCTTTCAAATAGAAAACTCGGACGGACAGATCATGTATACACGTAATGGTCAGTTTCATAGAAACTCAGAAGGCTTAATGGTGAACAGTCAGGGCCTGCCTTTAGAGCCTCAAATCCAGATCCCAGACAATGCGGTCTCTTTCTCTGTAGGTGTTGATGGCACCGTGACTACAACAACAGCAGACGATCCAACACCTCAGCAGCTTGGTCAAATTACACTTGCAAAATTCATCAATCCAGCAGGCTTAGAGGCCATGGGTGGCAACTTATTCCGTGAAACGGAAGCCAGTGGTCCAGCTGATGAGCTGATTGCAGGAGCTGATGGTGCCGGCATTATCAAGCAAGGTGCACTGGAAGGGTCAAACGTACAAGTAGTAGAAGAGATGGTCGACATGATCACCACTCAACGTGCGTATGAGATGAATGCGAAAGTGGTCTCTGCTGCAGATGACATGCTGAAGTTTGTTTCGCAATCAATGTAAGTATGAAATTGGTGATGATGAAGGAAAAAGCAATGAAATGGCTTTCTAAGAGTTGGGCAGTAGCCGCCGTGTTGCTGGTGGGATGTGCTGGCCGTCAGGAATTTATTCCGCCTGAGCCGAATGCTGAGGAATATGCACCACCAACGCTCGATTACACGCTGCCGGAAACCCAATCTGGTAGCCTTTATCGTCACCAATACACGATGACCCTGTTTCAGGATCGTCGTGCTTACCGAGTTGGCGATGTATTAACGGTTCAACTATCAGAAGAAACCTCATCGAGTAAAAATGCGGGTACTAAGTTCGGTAAAAGTTCAGCAATTAACTTTGTGGCGCCGACCATAGGCACGAAAACTATCGATGAGTTAGGGGTTAGCGTGGATGGCAAACGTAACTTCGATGGCAGTGCATCAAGTTCACAAGGCAACAAGCTTCAAGGTGCCATTACGGTAACGGTACACGAAGTATTACCTAATGGCGTATTGCGTATCAGCGGTGAAAAATGGCTTCGTCTTAATCAAGGCGACGAGTTTATTCGCCTAACCGGTATCGTCCGTGTGGATGATATTAACCGCAGTAACCAAGTTTCTTCTCAACGAATTGCTGATGCAAGAATTACCTACGCAGGTCGCGGAGCCCTAGCTGACAGCAACGCAGCCGGGTGGCTAACTCAGTTCTTCAACAGCCCATGGGTACCTTTCTAATGAAGACAATGCAATCTTTCTTTATGTCTCTCCTATTGGTGTTGACCTTGGGACTACCAGGCACTTCACGTGCTGAAGCGGAAATTCCGATCATGGACTTGGTCGATGTTCGCGGCATTCGAGAAAACCAACTGGTTGGTTATGGTTTGGTGGTTGGCTTAGCCGGCCAAGGTGACCGAAACCAAGTGAAATTTACCTCTCAATCTATTACCAACATGCTACGTCAGTTTGGGGTTCAAATTGATGACAGTATGAACCCTAAGTTACGAAATGTGGCTTCTGTGAGTGTGACAGCGTCCGTTGATCCAATGGCAGGCCCAGGACAAACGTTGGATGTGGTTGTGTCTTCAATCGGTGATGCAAAGAGCCTTCGCGGTGGTACGTTATTGCTAACGCCTTTACGTGGTATTGATGGCGAAGTGTACGCGATTGCGCAAGGCAACGTGGTTGTGGGGGGCTTATCTGCAGAGGGGCGAAGTGGCTCCAAAGTAGAAGTGAACACACCAACGGCGGGTCGCGTTCCGAATGGTGCGACTTTAGAGAGAGAAATCAAAACCGATTTCAACCAACGTGATGAAATCACCCTAAACCTGCGCAAGCCTAGCTTCACTACAGCAAAAAATATTGCGCGTGAAATTAACAACACTTTTGGACCTAACGTTGCAGTTGCGATCAATAAAGCGCGCATTGATATGCGTGCACCAAAAGATACACAGCAGCGTGTCGTCATGATGTCGATGCTTGAAGAAATGAGCGTTGTTGAAGGCCGTAAACCTGCTCGTATTGTCTTTAACTCTCGCACTGGCACCGTGGTGATCGGTAAGAGTGTCAAAGTGAGTGAAGCAGCAGTAAGTCACGGTAACTTAACCGTGCGAATTTCTGAATCACAACAAGTTAGTCAGCCTAATGCGTTTGCAAATGGCGATACGAAAGTCGTTAACCAAACGGATCTTGATGTGAATGAAGATCTCGCTCAGATGGTGATTTGGCCTCCAGGCACGGAACTTAACACCATAGTTAATGCGGTAAATAGTTTAGGTGCCACGCCTACAGACTTGATGTCTATCCTGCAAGCTTTGAGTGAAGCGGGTGCATTGAACGCTGAATTGGTCGTGATATAAGGAGTTAAGGATGAAGCTAGACAGTACCAATGAACAAACTCAGTTAAATTCGATGCTTTATCACGACAACAGTGCATTGGCTAACATCAAGCATAGTCGTGATCAAGAAGGCGCACTTGAAGTCGTCGCAGGTCAATTTGAGGCAATGTTCCTACAAATGGTGTTACGCCAAATGCGTAGCAGTAGTGACGCTCTTGCTGATAAAGACAGCCCGTTTGCCAGTCAGCAACAAGGGGTGTTCCGTGATATGTATGACGGTCAGCTGGCGATGGAACTAGCAAAGAAACAGAGCTCAGGCATTGCCAATATGCTCATCCAGCAGCTGAGCCCGTCTATGCGTGAGGTTGCTTTCGATGCTGCGCGCAACATCTCATCCGCTAACGATGGTAAAGGTTCGAATTCTGAATCTATCTCACAAGTAGATTCTAAAGAGGTGGAGAAGAATTCAAGCCTATTTAATACCGCTTCTCAAGCCGTCGCCTCTGTTAAACAGGTATTCGGTGAGGCCGGTATGACTACCGCGTTTTCTCAGCCGTTGATCAGAAAAATGGAGCTGTAAATGAACCTAGTTAATATTGCCCTTTCAGGTTTAGGCGCGAACCGTGTGGCCCTAGACGTAACCGCGCAAAACGTGGCAAACGTGAATACCGTGGGTTACAGTCGTCAACAAGCGTTGATGGCGTCTGTCGATGATGGTAAAGCCAATCGCTTAAGTCCAGGTTTAGGGGTAGAAGTCACTAGCATTCGCCGCGTTACTGATCAATTTCTGATTAAGCAAACGTGGTCGACTAACAGTATGGCGGCATACGCATCTGGATACACCAGTAACATGAGTCAGCTGGAGAATACGCTTGGTGCCGATGGTTTCAGTATATCGGCTGGCTTGGACTCGCTAAACGCTGCGCTTAACGATGCGACCGTTAAGCCGGAATCCATACCTTACCGCCAGCAGATCATTAACGAATCTGAAGCTTTGGCCCGCCGCTTTAATACGCTTACCGAGTCTTTATACAATCAACATAAAGACATGAGCGACCAACGTAATGCAGCGCTTAACCACGCGAATAGCCTTATGGAAAATATCGCGAAGGTGAACAAGCAACTGGTAGAGATGCAAGGTACAGGTGGTAATCCATCACAGTTAATGGATGAACGAGATAGGTTAATCGGTGAGTTATCTCAAACCATTGAAATCAAAACAACACAGCAGCATGACGGCAGTGTTCAGGTCACACTAACCTCTGGTCAACCGCTTGTGATGGGTACGGACCATGGCAAACTGGAAGCCATTCCTGACCCGAGTGATCCTTACTTAGCGGACTTACACGTCACGTTCTCGAATCAAAGCTTTGCGATTGGTGACTCGCTTGGTGGCAAATTAGGTGCGATTAATGACTATCAAACCGAAGTGTTGAAACCAAACCAACTGGCTCTGAATGACATGGCGAAAGCTCTCGCGGATGAATACAACGCCGTGCTTGCAACTGGCAAAGACTTAAATGGCAACCCAGGTAAACCTTTGTTCAGCTATGAC
Source organism: Vibrio sp. YT-15 (assembly GCF_033337445.1). Taxonomy (NCBI): domain Bacteria; kingdom Pseudomonadati; phylum Pseudomonadota; class Gammaproteobacteria; order Vibrionales; family Vibrionaceae; genus Vibrio; species Vibrio sp. YT-15. Next base: position 294,335 of record NZ_JAWOQR010000004.1, on the reverse strand, counting down.
CCAGCAAACCCTGCAGCCAGTTTGGATATTACCAAGCTAACTCCAGATGAGCTTGCGTTCTCAAGTGATGGAACACCTGGTAACGCAGATGCGTTGCAATCATTGATCGAGTTAAGCAACAAGCCAGTGGCGGTATCAGGTTACGGCTCAGTAAGCTTGAACGATGCCTTTAGTTCAATGGTGGGTCAAACCGCAATTAAAGCACGCCAAGCTAATGCTGATTATCAAGCGAAGTTAGCCATGAACAAGCAAGCGCACGCAGCTCGCGATAATGTTAGTTCCGTAAACAGCGATGAAGAAGCGGCTAACCTAATGATGTTTGCTAATGCGCACAATGCCAACATGAAAGTGATCAGCACAGCAAATCAACTGCTCGATTCTATTCTGCAGTTATTCTAAGAGGAAAGTTTAGATGCGAATTAGTGACAATCAATTTAGTCAAATGATGTTGCACAGCTTGCAGAGCAATAGCGCGGGATTAGGCGAAGCTCTGCAACAGATGTCTACTGGCAAGCGCTTAACCAAGCTGTCTGACGATCCAATGGCTTCGATCAAGTTGCTTAACTTAGACCGAGAAACCAGTGCGATTGCTCAGTACAAAAACAACATTGAAAACGTAAAAACGACGCTATCGAGTCAAGAAACCCATTTAGATTCGATCAAAGAAAGCTTAAAAAGCATGCGAGACATCGCGCTTTGGGGTGCGAACGGCTCTCTTACTGACGAAAGTCGTGGCGGTATGATTACAGAGCTTAAGAGTTACCGTGATTCTATTGAGTCGTCTTTTAACGCGCAGGATGAAGAAGGGCACTACCTTTTCTCTGGTACTAAAACGGATACTGCGGCTGTAAGTAAAGCGAGCGGCAGCTACGTAATTGAAGGTAATAGTGACAAGCGCGTAGTAACAATTGCTAAAGGCGTCACGATGGATTCCAATATGACTGCAAAAGAAATATTGGACCTTGGGGGAGGCCATAACGTGCTTAACCAAATTGATGCGCTGATCAAAGAGTTTGAGAGCCCTACCGCCAACTTCAGAGCTGAAGTTGAGGCGAGTATCAGCGCTATCGACGATACTTTTTCAAACGTACTAGGGACCATGACTGAGATTGGTGGTCGACACAACAACTTAGATCTTGTTGGTGGCGCGCACAGTGAAAACAAGCTGTTCGTTGACAAAGTATCTGGAGACCTCTCTGCTCTGGACTATGGTGAAGCGTCGGTACGATTGAGTAATTACATGGCCGCTTTGCAAGCAACGCAAGCAAGCTATGTGAAGATCGATGGTTTGTCGCTGTTTGACCGTTTATAAGGTTAGGAAGTTCTTTTTATGGTAATGAGTACAGTAGAGGTTAGACCCCATAGCATACGCTTAGGTGGACAAGAACAAGCCTCTATCATGCCGACCCGTTCTGCAGACTCAAGTACGGCAATTAAACCGCGCCCGGCGCAAATTCAGGCTGACACTGCGTCAGCCTACTCTGTATCTGGTATTCAGCTTACGCAGGGTCAGCAGCAAGCCACGGCGGTTCAGATCGCGTCCAAATCGCTGCAGGTGATTGGCAAAGAGCTCACGCAAATTAAACGTGGTTTGACGCAAGCTATTAATCAAGGCGTACAAAATGTTCCTGGTTTGCAGGATACATTGGTTCGTTCTAAAGCCACCATCCAAAAAGTCGTTGAGCAAGCACGTTTCGATGGCCAGAAAGTCCTAAATAACGAACTGCACTTAAAACTGGATAAAGCGGATATTCGTCGCTTTTCTATTCCAGGTTTGAATGTTCATCGCTTAAGCGACAAGGCCGAGCAAATCCGTTTGGATTTTCCTCAAGGTCAAGCGGTGATGATTCAGTTTGATGGACAATCAGACGGTGAGCGAACGGTCAAAATGCTGGATCGCAGCTTGATTGCGTTAGGAATGCGAGCCTCATTAGCCGATGATGGCAGCATTTTATTTGAAGCCAGAGACAACGCTTATCAACAAATGCAGCAAAAGGTGATGGTAACGGGGGAAGGGCACCGATTCCCTGCGGGGCAGCCTAACGTTTTGAACTTAAAGTCTGAGCCAGATGGTATTGCGGAGCTCGGGTTTGATTTAGGCTCACGCGACGGCATCAAGCAGACGATTGCCAAAGTAAATCAGCATCTGAAACAAGTTCAAACGAGCTTGCAGGAGGCGAAAGCTTTTCATGGTGAACTGAATACTCAAATGCGTTCTATCCAAACCAAAACCGCACAGCTTTCAGTCAATGAGGTGAATGCAAAACTGGATGGATTCATGCAAAAGTCTGGCGAGTTTACTTCGACTTTTCAGGCATTGAATGCGCAAGCAAACGTGCGTCGTCATACCGTGGTCGCTTTACTGAAGTAACGAACACTCCAATGATTCCCGGCTTTACACTGTTATCGTCCCCCAATAACGAAAACAGCGCACTGTCGGGAATCTCTCTTTGACTCGTCTAGGGCTCGAGTGCTTTTGCCACCGAACGATTCAATTTCTGGAATAGCCATCCAAGTGCTATCAAAGATGCACCTAAGCCTAAGAAGCTTATTGCTCGCCAGAACCCATCCAGAGAGCTCACATCCCATAAGAATACTTTCAGTGCGACACCGGCAAGGACCACTAGACCGACACGCTGCATCATCAGCCCCTGTTGGGTCACGCCGCGCCAAGTCAGCAATCCACCTACGAGCAAGCCAGCCACTGAATAACTGAACAACTCTGCCATGCTGGTTGGCTGATACAGCATCATCGATGTGGTTTGCCAGAATTGACGGATAGACATCCCCAACCAAATGGCTGCAAGTAAAAAGCCTAGACTAGCAATCGCAAATCGATGAACTTGCAACGTATTCCAGCGTTTAAAGGTTGCGATAAGCAGGATGCAAGCTGGTAACAGCCAGCCGATACTCAGCATGTTAAAGATGGGAAGTGCTTGTGCCGAGACGTTATCAGTCACCAACGGCGATTCTGCCGTATTAAGCAAAATAATCAATATAGCGAACGCGCACCAAAGCAAGTAACTATAGATTTCGTAGATACGGCTTAAGCGTTGCGCAAATTGGCTGCGGTAGCTGTATACCAAACCCATAACTAATGCTTGATTGGCAAAGACTGCCGCACTTGTGAAGTCGATGTTCCCCAAGTAACCATATTGCCCCGTTAACCAGTAGTTAGTTTGGGTGAACAATGCCATTAAGAATACATGTAAAAACGCCCCTTCAAACCAGTTGGTCAGTTCTCGGTCCACTTGTTTTAGTGTTGAACGAGCATAAGACAAGATGAAGAGAGAAGGCAGATAACTCACCAGAACCCAAGCCCAATGCCCAGCTTCTACCGGTTGCCATTCGGGTATGAAAGGTAGCAGCGTGAGTCGGATAACCAGTATTCCCATTGCCACTTTAATCGCCCAACTCGCAGGTCGAAATAACCCGACTTGAGCCTGTAAGGCCATTATCGCAACTTGTATTGAGATTGCTGTTGTTAACCAAGTATCACTCAACCAAACAAAAGCGATACCTACGATTAAAGCATGCATAACGGCAGAGCATTCTAATGCCAACGAACGTGCACGCTGACCAAGCACAACGTAGTAAGTGGCCATCAATGCGCAGAATGCAGTCCAATACCACAGGTAGCCTTGCATAAATTCGTCAATATAAAACAACGTAATTAAGCTCATCGCGGGAGCCAGTACCAGCAGAAGCAGCCCACTGAGTTGCGAACGGTCACTAAGTGATTGGCAATATGTTCGATAGCAGATCAGCGCAATACTCACCGCCAATGCGAATAGGATGCTAGCTTCTCGCTCTAACATATACAGCGCATTAAAAGCGATGGTAAGAACAATCAGCGCGGTTGCTGAGACGAGAATGGATGGCAAAAATACACGTAATGACCAGCCTGTACGAAGTGCTGGTAGCCAGATGATCGCAACAAGCAGCGTATAACAGTACGCCATTTGTAGAGTGTTCAGATCCGGCATTCTGGTGACGGCAGAAAAGGTCAATAAAGCAGTTGCGAGAGCGGTAGCGGTCGGCGAGTTTGTCCACTTGCTTTGATAGTGACGAAAGCGAGGATTGAGCATCCAACCCATTCTCGGAACCGCGAAAATGAGATACAAAGTGATGGAGAGATAAATCGCGAGCCACGAGAACAACAGTTCTGTTGGTGTACTCTCAATCAACAGCAACATCCAAATGACATGTGGAATCGCGATACTTGGCGTAATCCATGACCTACGCACTTTTTGCATCAATAAGGTCGCCGCGAACGAAATTGCGCAGATGTATCCGGCTAACAAAAAGTAGTTGGGTTCATTACCCCCAATCCACAGTGGTGCTGTGTAGCCACCAATTAAGCCAAGCACGGCCATTAACGGCCCTTGTCGCAATGATAATGCTAAACTGAAAAATGCCGCTGAAGCCAAGATGAACAACGAGATACTCGGCGTTAGCATTTGATAAACCACAAAGGCAAAAATGACGGTGCAGTAAATGCCCGTTAATCCCGTACCGGTAACAGCAGCAGGAACATACGTAAAGCCTTGGGCTCGTGCTGCCCGTTGCGGATTCTGTTGTTCTTTACGGTGAAACCACTCGCCAACAAGCACCATAAGTAATGAGATCACAAAGGCAAAGGACACTCGCATAAATGGCGAAAACTGGATGTGACTACCAATCACCTGTACGAGATAACCTCCACCGATCAGCATGGCCAATGCGCCTACCCAAACCAACCAATTTTCTTGAATGTTGCTAAGCAGGCTCTGAACTTTACTCTGAAGGAATGACTCATTTTCTTGACTAAAAACATCCAGTTGCACTTCTCTTGTCTGGGCGTACCCTTGATTCGCAGCGCTCTGGTCCAAGTCTAGGTTGGCAGCTGGATCATGTTCCCCAGAGGATGAGACATTTTTCTGTGGTGATTCTATGTGAGGTGACGTCGCTACAGATGGTGTGTCTTTTTCGATGCTGGATTGTTGGTGCGCTTGTGGGTTTGAGCCCCCATGGACACTGGCTCGTAGTGATGTGACTTCCTCACGAAGTTTGGCTAGTTCTTTTTCTAAAAGTGCAGCTCGGTTGGCGGCTTTCACTCCGATGAGGATGGCGAGACACGCCATGAACAGTGCTAGTATTACGTACAATCCATTTCTCCTTGCGTACGTCGCGTGACCCACGATTCTTAACTTTGAGCACTTACGCTAAAGCTTAGTTCATGCTCTATGCCTTAGCCTCATATAGTGCTAGGTTCCGCGCTTTCTTTAGATTCGACAAAGTCGCACACTTGTGTGCCACTTTAAGACCTGATGAACAAAAATGAGTCGTTAAGTCATTGGGGGTCAACTATATTCATAATTCTGATGCGATCGCCAAATGACTTCAAACATGTGCGTTTCATAGCGATGTCATCGAAGGTCAGTCGTTTGATTTGCACGTTCGGTTGTTTCTATTTGACCGTAAGGCTGAATGTATTCGGGTATAGCGCATTCACGCGAAAAAAGACAAAAACAGGTAATTATTGATGCAAGTGGGTAATGAAGCGCTGGTGCTGTCAGCGGTTGGGGTTATTGGTTTAGGTTGCCAATGGTTAGCTTGGCGATTGCGTTTGCCAGCGATTTTATTTTTGTTGTTGGCAGGGCTGATCGTCGGGCCATTTATGCAGTGGTTAAATCCTGATGAGATATTAGGTAATTTGCTCTTTCCGTTGGTTTCTTTAGCGGTGGCAGTGATTTTATTTGAAGGCAGTTTGACCTTAAACTTTAAAGAAATTCGTGGCGTGAGTGGTTCGGTATGGAGCATTGTTTCCATCGGGGCGATCATTTCGTGGGCAGCGACCAGTATCGCAACACACTATTTCCTCGGCTTTACTTGGGAGCTTGCCATGTTGTTCGGCAGCTTAACCGTAGTAACAGGGCCGACGGTCATCGTGCCACTTCTACGAACCGTAAGACCTAACAGTACGCTTGCTAACATTTTGCGATGGGAAGGGATTTTGATTGACCCGCTCGGTGCGCTTTTTGTTGTGATGGTTTACGAGTTTATCGTATCTCACAGCGCGATAAATAGCGTCGAAGTGTTTGGGACGATCATTGCTGTCGGCGTCATGCTAGGTGCGGCCTCAGGCTATGCAGTTGCGACGATCATGCGTCGCTCTTGGCTACCGGAATATTTGCAGCCATTTGCGGTTTTGATGGTGGTTCTAGGTGTATTTTCGGTCTCTAACCACATTGAGTCTGAAGCTGGGTTACTAACCGTCACCGTAATGGGTATGTGGCTCGCAAACGCTAAAGACATCAATATTCAGCAAATTCTGCACTTTAAAGAGCATTTAACCATTTTACTGATCACCGGATTGTTCATCTTCCTTGCGGCTCGAATCAGTCTGGATGATTTTGCTGCGCTAGGTAGCGGTGCGTTATTGTTGTTTGTATTTATGCAGTTAGTGTCGCGTCCGTTATCGATTTTTCTTTCAACCTTCCGCAGCAACTTGCGTCTCAAAGATAAGCTGTTTTTGTCTTGGGTTGCACCGCGCGGTATTGTTGCTGCTTCGATTTCGTCTCTTTTCGCGATCAAATTGACCGAATACGGCATTGATGAAGCGATTTTACTGGTCCCTATGACCTTCATGGTGATTATAGGAACGGTCGTGTTACAAAGTGCGACGGCACGTCCTGTAGCGCTGACGTTGGGCGTTGCAGAGCCAGCACCACGCGGCTTCTTGTTGATTGGTGCTAACCGAGTAGCAAGAGAAATAGGGCAGGCGTTGTCGCGTTATGACCGTCGCGTATTAATGACTGACTCAAACTGGGAGTACATCAGTCAGGTTCGTATGTTGGGACTGGATTACTATTACGGCAACCCTATTTCTAGTCACGCGGACGACAACTTGAACTTGATAGGAATAGGACAAGTGGTTGCATTAACGCCCGATCAGCATTTCAACATTATGGCTTGCATGCAATTCGTCGACGAGTTTGGGGAAGATAAAGTTCACTGCTTACAAAAAGTGAAAACCAACGGCAATGGCAGCGAGAAGCACTCCGTGGCTCAGGAGTACCATGGTAAATTGCTGATGGGCGGCAATGTAAGCTATACCCAGCTAGCCAGTATGTTAAGTCGTGGTGCCGAGGTTAAACACACGAAATTGAGCGATAACTTCACGTATCAAGACTATTTAGCGCATCACAAAGGTAGTTCAGTTGTACCGCTGTTCCATGTAGAAGAAAAAGGAAAAATTCAATTCTGTGATGATCCCGAACAGTTTGAACCAACGACGACAAGCACTGTTGTGTCGCTAATTCTGTCGGACAGCGTAAAGTAAACTACAGAGCAATGTGATCCATTTTCATCATGGGTATCGTACGCTGATTATCTCAATTTGAAGAGAAACTTGCCGGCTTGTTTAAAACGGAAAGCGAGTTTCTTTTCTTATAATGTCAGGGGCAGTCGAGATTCATTACTCGTTTCGGAAAAGTAATCCGGCAAATTCACAAAATTCGCATTGACGTTACTGATAAGGATCGCAATACTGCGCGACTGTTTTACTTTAGGGTGACATTATGGCTCCGCAAACTAACCGAAAAGATTTACACCTAGATGCTGTTTTACATCATGATATGAGCATGAAGCATAAAACGGCGGGTTTTGAGTCTGTCGAGTTTGAACACTGTGCGCTGCCAGAATGTGACTTTCACGCGATCGATTTATCGACAGAGTTTCTTGGTCATCAATTAGCGCTACCGTTTTTGATTAGCTCGATGACTGGCGGAGCAAAAGACGCAGAAACGATCAATTGTCGTCTAGCTGAAGCAGCAAGTGAATTAGGTATTGCCATGGGTGTGGGCTCGCAACGGATTAGCTTAGAAGAAAGTCAGCATTCGGGCTTGGGTAAAACCATTCGTGAGTTGGCGAAAGAAGTACCGTTGTATTCCAATCTTGGAGCCGCTCAATTGCTCGATAAAGGTAAACTCGATAATGCGCAACGTGCGGTTGAGGCGATTCAAGCCGATGCCTTGTTTGTGCACGTTAATCCAATGCAGGAAGCGTTTCAGAAAAATGGCGACCACAATTGGGTTGGTGTTTTCCAGGCAATTGAGATGCTTAAATCTCGCGTGAAGGTTCCTATCATTATCAAAGAAGTCGGTTTTGGTATTAGCGGACACGTTGCGCAGCGATTAATTGATGCTGGTGTGGATGCAATTGACGTTGCGGGCGCGGGTGGCACAAGCTGGAGTGCGGTTGAAGGGTATTGCCAAGATAATCCGAAAATGCAGCGTGCAGCCGAGCTTTTCCGCGATTGGGGTGTCCCTACAGCAACATGTTTGGCTCAAATCCGCGCACTGCATCCTACATTACCCTTGATCGCCTCGGGAGGTGTTCGTAATGGGCTTGAAGCGGCGAAAGCCATTCATCTGGGTGCTAATCTCATTGGGCAAGCAGGTGCAGTATTAAAAGCTGCGACGATCAGCACGCAATCTGTCGTCGATCACTTTGAACAAATGGCATTAGAGCTGCGTTTAGCGTGCTTTGGTACTGGCTCTTTTAAGGTTGGTGAGCTAACAAAAGCGCGCTGCCTATAGCTTTTAGAATGGCGCGCTTTACACAGTGTCGCTCAATAATTTTTCGGTGTCTTAACACGTAGACTGATAATTTCGTTATAGTTGATACAAAAGTCACTTCAGCTAGTGACGCCTTTATTCAGACACTTGAATGGGCATGTGTTGAAGAGATTGAGTTTAATTTTACTATTGTTTGCAACTGGAACCTTAAATTTATGAAAAAACTAGTCATGCTGATGTTGGCGGCTTCTGCTTTGACCGCTTGTAGTGATGAAGTGGGCACTGAAGGCTGGTGTAACGACATGCGCGATAAGCCAAAAACAGAATGGACAGCAGACAACGCGGTAGACTTTGCAAAGCATTGTGTTCTGCAAGATGGTGTCGGCAGCGAGCAATGGTGTGAAAACCTGAAAGATAAGCCGAAAGGTGACTGGACTGCAAACGAAGCGACCAGCTTTACTAAACACTGCATTTTTTAAGCACAGCGGAAAGCGCCTTTTCTGAGGCGACATTCTGTGAGGGAAACACCAAGCGTTATTGCTTGGTGTTTTTGTATCTAAAATAGCTCGATTTTTCACGTGTCGAGCGCACTTCCCTCTGAATGGAATGTTTTACATTTTCGTTTCATTTTTGAAAACCTGTATTGCCTGTCTTTAATTTTTCGTATTGCAATGGCATGGTGTCGAGATAGCCATCTAATTCAATTAGATTCATAACAAAAAGGAATTCAAATGGAAGTACTAAAAGGCTCATGTCTGTGCGGCAAGGTAAAGTTGGAAGTGGCAGATGAATTTAAGTACATGGGAAATTGCCATTGCTCTGAATGCCGCAAGTTCACAGGTTCTGACTATTCATCTGCCGGTGGTATTGCGTTGGATAAACTGCTTATTATCCAAGGGAAAGAAGATATTCAAACTTATCAGAAAAGCGAAAATACCATGCTATGCTTTTGTCGCCACTGCGGATCGAGCCTGTATTCGAAAAAGAACAATGGGATCGTCAATATTCGCCTTGGTATCTTGGATGACACACCTTCTCACAAGCCTGATTTCCATATTTTTGTCGCATCGAAAGCGCCATGGATCGAGATATCGGACAACCTGACTCAATTTGATGCAGGGCCCAGATAGTAGAGTTGTTGTAGATAAGTATTTAGAAACAGAGCGCGTTACAATACGCTTGCGACACGCTCTGTGCTTTTACTTTGTATATTAGAACGGAGACGACTATTTGGCGTCTTGTAGTTCTTCTAAGCCACCTGCATTGTGCAGATTCGTAAAGCCTTGTGATTGTAAGTATTGATACGCTTTGCCAGAGCGGTTACCACTGCGACAGTACAACACGATAGCTTGATCTTTATCGACGTCTTGAAAATGTTTATCAAGTTCAGATAAAGGGAAGTTGACGGCATTATCCAAATGCTCTTCAGAAAACTCTTGCGGCGTACGCACATCGACAATCATCGCGCCCTTGTCAATCAATTGCCACCCTTGTTCAGCGCGTTCAGAAGCCGACACGTTGGGTGAGAGGAAGCCAACGCACAACGTTGCAAGAAATAGAGATACGGCCTTTTTCATTGTTTGATTATCCTTTTTAAGAGTACGTAACCACTCTAGATTTGATTGAGCATATTTTCCATCATAAAGAGATGCTAAGTAGTTGTGAATGCGATAATTCGATAGAAAATTTTATTTAATTTAATAAAAAATTTTTATCAAATTCACCTCTTGAACTCTCATTTTTCGACCTTATTATTTTCATCGAAAGCGAGCTGTCGACTCGCAAATCCATCTTGATGTTTATTTTGTCTTTTATTTTTGGTTCCAAGTAGGAGGCACTTAAAAATGAAAATTCGTCCTTTAAATGACAAGCTAATTGTTGAAAGACAAGAGGTGGAAAATAAATCTGAAGGGGGAATCGTTTTAACTTCTCAGTCGGTGAAAAAATCAAACCGCGGGAAAGTCATTGCTGTTGGTTTAGGTAAACGTCTTGAAAATGGCGAACGCGCTGCGATGGAAGTCAAAGTGGGCGACCAAATCATTTTCAATGACGGTTACGGCGTGAAAACCGAGAAAATTGACGGCGCAGAATACTTAATTCTGTCCGAATCTGATGTGTTAGCAATCGTTGAGTAATTATTTTTGTAGTAGTTTTTTGAGGAGATAACCATGGCTGCAAAAGACGTATTATTTGCTAATGACGCACGTCAAAAAATGCTGAAAGGTGTGAACTTACTGGCGGACGCAGTAAAAGTGACACTAGGCCCGAAAGGCCGCAACGTTGTGCTTGATAAATCTTACGGCGCGCCAACCATCACCAAAGATGGCGTGTCTGTAGCGAAAGAAATCGAACTGAAAGATAAGTTCGAAAACATGGGCGCACAAATGGTGAAACAAGTGGCGTCCAAAGCGAATGATGAAGCGGGGGACGGTACAACGACCGCTACCGTACTGGCGCAATCTTTCATCAATGAAGGTCTTAAAGCGGTAGCCTCTGGCATGAACCCAATGGACCTAAAACGTGGTATCGACAAGGCCACTGAAGCGGCGGTTGAGAAACTACGTGAAATGTCTAAGCCATGCAGCGACAAAGAATCTATCACCCAAGTGGGTAGCATTTCTGCAAACAGCGATCGCGCGATCGGTGAAATCATTGCAGAAGCGATGGAGAAAGTGGGTCGCAATGGCGTGATTACGGTTGAAGAAGGCCAAGGTCTAAACAACGAATTGTCTGTGGTTGAAGGTATGCAATTCGACCGCGGTTACTTGTCGCCATACTTCATCACTAACCAAGAAAATGGCAGCGTCGAGCTAGACAACCCTTACATCCTATTGGTGGACAAAAAAGTCAGCAGCATCCGCGAGCTATTGCCTGTACTAGAAGAAGTAGCGAAATCTTCTCGCTCGCTATTGATCATTGCTGAAGACATCGAAGGTGAAGCGCTAGCGACATTGGTTGTGAACAACATGCGCGGCATCGTGCGTGCGACCGCGGTGAAAGCGCCTGGCTTTGGTGACAACCGTAAAGCGATGATGGAAGACATTGCGGTACTAACTGCTGGTACGGTCATCTCTGAAGAAATCGGCCTAGAGCTCGAAAAAGCAACGTTAGAGCAACTAGGTAGTGCGAAGAAAGTGACCATCACCAAAGACACAACAACCATTGTGGGTGGCGCAGCAGAAGCAAGCGCGATTGCTGATCGTGTGGCTTCGATTGAAAAACAAATCGAAACAACCACCTCTCAATACGATAAAGACAAGCTTCAACAACGTGTTGCGAAGCTTTCTGGCGGCGTAGCGGTGATCAAGATCGGCGCTGCAACCGAAGTTGAGATGAAAGAGAAGAAAGACCGCGTGGACGATGCGCTACACGCTACCCGCGCAGCGGTTGAAGAAGGTATTGTTGCTGGTGGTGGTGTTGCCCTAACTAAGATCGCGAAAGAATTGGCGGATCTAAAAGGCGACAATGATGACCAAAACGTGGGTATCCGAGTTGCGCTACGTGCAATGGAAGAGCCTCTTCGTCAAATCGCAACTAACGCAGGTGACGAAGCTTCTGTTGTGGCGAACGCTGTCAAAGCGGGTGATGCCGATTACGGTTACAACGCTGCAACAGGTGAATACGGCAACATGATCGAAATGGGCATCTTGGACCCTGCGAAAGTAACACGCTCAGCGCTTCAATTCGCTGCGTCTGTTGCTGGCTTGATGATCACCACTGAAGCGATGATCACCAACCACGTTGAAGACAAAGAACTTGATATCTAACGTCATCAACCGTTAGTGATTAAGTAAGCGTTAAAATAACAATAACATTGCAAAACCTAAGCGGGCTCGCTTGAGCCCGCTAATCAGTCATTTGAGGTAAGTGTTATGACCCGTTTACCTGCGTTTTCTTTCTCAATATCTGAGCCGGGCGGTAATGAAGCTTCGTCAACGTGGCCGACTGCTATTCACTTCCCCCTCGTTCCAGCTGGGCCAGAGTTTTCGATCGAAAATGCTCTGCCTAAACGTCCGACAGTGACGATATTCACTATCGATCTGTCTCAGTTATTTAAAGGGGACGCTCGGGTCATCCATTAACTGTATCGAAACAGCCAGCGCACGTTGGCTGTTTTTTTCTAATTTAAAGTATTGATAATGTAGATTTTTATTTGATTACTGCCACTTGTTCAATGATCAATTTGAACTGGGGTAATCGGACCGCAAGCGCACTACACCTTTAAGCCCAGCATTGCGCCGAAAATGATTAATCCCGCCCCACATGCTTGATTGAGTCGATGCTTAATCTTCAACAAGAAAGCTTGTAGCTGGGATGACGTGAATAAAACAGCAACGATAGAAAACCAAATACCATGCAGCGCAATCATATAAATCCCGTAAAACAAGGCGATGTGTTGCTGACTAGAGTCGGGAGAAATCACTTGGCTAAAAATACTCAGAAAAAACAGCATCGTCTTGGGATTGAGTAAATTACACAGAAATCCCTGCATGAAAAATCGCCACATTGAATACTCGCTCTGTTGAATGGTTTCTGAGTTTGACGCAGGCTGCGAGGAGAATATTCCTTTAATCCCAAGGTAGACAAGATAAGCGGCCCCAAGATAGCGCACGAGATTAAACAACCATTCATTTTGTGAAATTAAGTAACTGATCCCTAGCATGGAGTAAGCGATGTGGATGCTGATCGCCATGCTGATACCAATCGCACTGTATACGCCTGCTTTTCGTCCTTGATTTAAGCTATTTCTTAATACCAAAACAAAGTCTGCGCCAGGGCTAATGACAATAAGCACACCTAATAACGCAAGAGTTACAAATTCCATATCGATTTCCTGTTTGAATGATGAAGTCTGGGATGTAGCGGAATTGTAGGCGTCTTTATTACTGACTATAATCGAAAAACATTCCCATATTGGTGAGAAAAACTCACAGATGCGTCACCTGAAATCTTTTTATGTCTTCCACGTTGCGGCGAGTTCTTCAAGCTACACTGAAGCGGCTGACAAACTGAACATTACCCACGGAGCCGTGAGTAAGCAGATCAAGCAACTTGAGCAATATCTGTCTCAACCTTTGTTCTTCAAAGAGGGCAGGAAAGTCGTGTTGACGGCAGAAGGCGAATTACTCAAGACATACACAGAAACGGCATTCCAAACGCTAGAAACAGGCGTGAATACGCTTATTCAAGAGAAGCATCAGCATCTTGAAGTGTCTTGTGAACCGACATTAACCATGCGCTGGTTGATGCCAAGGTTGGCCGCGTTTAATGATGAACACCGTGCTGATGTTCGTTTGTCGACGGCTGGTGGCCCGGTAACATTAGGATCAACTGGGCTTTCGATGGCGATTCGTCGAGACGATTTTGCGCAGCATCACGATTACGACAAAACCATTCTTGTGGAAGAGTGGGTGGGGCCGGTATTTTCTCCTGAGTATTGGCAATCCATTAAAGACAATTTGAAAGCAGCTCGATTGTTGAATAGCCAAACCAGACCGAATGCTTGGGCGGATTGGCAGCAATCAACACGTTGTGAAACTTTCAACGGCAACACTCAGCAATCATTCGCGCATTTTTATTTTTGCATACAAGCCGCAGTGGATGGCTTAGGCGTCGCAATGGGATCGTATCCTTTTGTCATGGACGATATTAAGCGTGGTAATTTGGTCGCACCATTTGGGTTTTCTCCATCAAGTTGCAATTACGTTTTATTGAGTCAAGATAAAAAGCGTACAGAACTCGAACATAAATTTATCACGTGGTTACAAACGCAAATGGCAGAGTGTGTGCCACTGTCATCACAGCAGATTACGCAAGGCGAATAGAAGGCATAGAGCGAGATTACGTCAGTCAGTTTTATGGAAAAAGGCTTAGGAAATTGGAAATGGAAAACCTCAATATTGTTGAAATCAAATCATTTGTTCCGGCGAAAGATTACGCGCTATCAAAACGCTTTTATGAGGCGATTGGCTTTGAAATGGCGTCGGACTTCGGTGATGTAGCATACTTCTCTCAAGGTAGCTGCGCGTTTCTTTTACAGAATTTTTATGAGCCAGAACACGGCAATAACTTCATGATGCACTTGCTGGTAGAAGACGCAGAAAGTTGGCATCAGCACTTATCCAAAGTGGGTCATGAGGAATTTGGTTCGCGTTTGACTGAGCTGGTCGAGCAACCTTGGGGCATGCGCGAATGTTGTTTGTTTGACCCTAGCGGCGTTTTATGGCGAATTGGTCAGAACATGAATACTGACTAACGCCAGTCTTATTTTCACCACATCTACGCGCAGGTATTGAGATCTCGATATCTGCGCGTTTTCTTTTTTACTTAGCCTTGCCAACGTTTGTAGCGCACTCACGCCTTTTTCGAGGTGGTGTGCGATGGGCTAACGCCAAAAAACTCCTCAAGCAGCATGGCTTTGAGTTCTGCTCTGACTTCTGCGCCACCGATTAACGCCAAAAGTGCGAGTCCTCCTGGAATAAGGATGACCATTAATATCGGTCTTAAAATATACGAAAAGCAGAAGATGGTCGGGAAGAAAATCAATCCTTGGCCTAGTTTGTTTAATACGTACATGAGCGATTCCTTTTGTTTTTATATAAAATGAGCATGCTCAATTTTATAAATGAGCGCGCTCAATTTGTCAATCTCAACCACGCAAGGTATGATCCTTTCAGGCTCATTAAGCAGACACATCAATGACGAAGCGACAACAAACCAGAGATAAAATTCTAAAAGCCGCATGGGCATCTTTTGCTCAAAATGGCTATGACATGACGACCACAAGGCAGATAGCGAGAGAAGCAGGAGTAGCCGATGGCACAGTGTTTAGCCATTTCCCGACTAAACTGTCGATTTTGCGCGAAGGGATGCTGGCGCAACTGCAACAGATCAGCCAAGAAACGCTAGTCAGTGTGGAAGGTAAAACCGATATCGACATTGGTTTGGCGCTGACGGAGAAATACTATCGCTACTATTTTGCGAACGTTGAGCTGAGCCGAGCTTTGTTGAAAGAGGTGATTTGGGATTTGGATTATTATCAGTCGTTTAACCAAGCTTTGTTTCAATCTGTAAACGGAAGCTCCGTCCTTGAGGGAAAAATACCGCTGATTTTTGACTGCTATTTTATGACGTTAATCTCGCACTTGAGCCGTGCAGAACCGGATGTTGAAGCGGCACTTGAAGAGCTTCATGCTAAGTTTCAGCAAATCATTGCGACTGCATAACATGGCCCCAACGCAGGATCTGAAAGAATATACTGCCTGTCATCTTATTTGCTGGACTCCCATTTTCTCGTTTCAGTTGGTGTCTCACCAAATAGCCGCTTGTAGCTTTGACTGAACTGCCCGAGATGGAAAAAACCAAAGTCAAAAGCGATTTCTGCAATTGTTCGATTATCTTCAGGGCTTTGTAGCACTCTACGTACTTGATTCAGGCGCATTCGATGTATGAACTGCTTTGGGGAAGTATTACAGCAATGTTCAAAGGTGTACTGTAGTGTGCGACGACTGACGTGTACTGCATCACACAGTTCACTGACGGTTATCGGTGTACGGTAGTCTAGATCCTGTAGCTGTTGTTTTATACGGTGCATCACGTGTTGACGATGAGAGATTGATATCGGATGGCTCGTGTGCAGTGAACTGAGTGAGAACAGCTCCAGCACAATATCTTTTAAGATTGCTTGATGTGTGGTTTCAGACCATCTTGGTTTGGCGGAACCAAGTAACATGCCTAAGTAGTATTTAAGTTGTTGAATGTGTTTTTCCGTCAAACCCCTTAAGTGTAATGTGTTGTTTTGGATACTCCCAAGCTCAAGTTGATTTTCTATGATGTGAACGAAGTTTTTGTCGAGCACTATTCCATAGATAGAAAACTGCTCCGGTGTCATTAACTCAAAATCAGCGCCACCTTGCCTAAGCAAAAGTTGGCTTGAATTAAACTGACTGTGATTTAGGTGTAGCGGCTTATTTTCCGCACTCAAACCCAACCAAATACCTCCCTCTTCAACCCTGCATTGCTGTCTTAGCGAGCGGTTACTGTCTTCACGAAATACATGGAAATTGGGAAATCGTCGTTCTCGAATTTGACCTAAAAATCGACCATCGCTGAGTTGGTCATATTCCTGTTGCCAGTTTATCAGACTCGCAGCTTGTTGGTTTGCATCCTTAGTGTGATGGATGCACAGCATTGGTGCAGTTTGGGGCATTTGGTTACTCATCCTTGTGATGCTCATTCCTTTTTTGTGAGTCATGTTGGAGCAGTATTTACATAACTCATTGTTTATTATTGGTTTATAAATGTTGCCAGTTTTTGATAACGCTACGGAACACATTTGGCAATACTTTCTTAAAGCTTATTGATAGTTCAGCAAAAAGCGAACCAAATAGTGAAGAGGAAGAGCAATGACGGCAACTTATCGTCGGCAACAAGGAAGTAAAGTCTATACCTTTAAGTCATTAGCTGACTTGATGGCGAAAGCGACACCGGAGCGCTCAGGCGATGCGTTAGCCGGGGTTTGTGCTCAGTCAGCGGCAGAACGTGTAGTCGCACAAATGGCGCTGTCTGAGTTACCACTTAAAACGTTTCTTAACGAGGCGGTTATTCCATACGAAAGCGACGATATCACTCGCCTAATTATCGATACGCATGACCTTGAAGCCTTTAAGCCGATTGAGCACTTAACGGTTGGAGATTTTCGAAATTGGCTGCTGAGTGAAGAAGCCGATGGTGAAACGTTGGCTAAAATTCGTCAAGGTTTAACACCAGAAATGGTGGCCGCAGTCAGTAAGATTATGCGCAACCAGGATTTGATTCTCGTTGCTAAAAAATGCCAAGTTGTCACGGCTTTTCGGAATACGATAGGTTTGCCGAGTCGCCTGTCTACTCGCTTACAGCCGAATCATCCCATTGATTCTCTCAACGGTATCGCAGCGACCATTTTTGATGGTCTGATGTACGGAAATGGCGATGCGGTTATCGGTATCAATCCGGCAACAGATAATGTACCTCAAGCTATTAAGTTAATGAACTTAATGGATGAGGTGATTCAACACTATCAAATACCGACTCAGTCTTGTGTGTTAACTCATGTCACGAACACGATCGAAGCCATTGAAATGGGTGCACCAGTCGATCTCGTTTTTCAGTCGATAGGCGGCACGCAAGGGACGAATGATACCTTCGGAATCGACTTGTCGATTTTGAAAGAGGCCCACGAAGCCGCGTTGTCTTTGAATCGAGGTAGCGTAGGAAACAATGTGATGTATTTTGAAACCGGACAAGGTACAGCGCTGTCTGCGAATGCATTTCATGGGGTCGATCAGCAGACTTGTGAAGCCCGCGCTTATGCTGTCGCGAAACAGTTCGATCCTTTGTTGGTTAATACTGTCGTTGGGTTTATTGGCCCTGAGTATCTGTTTGATGGCAAACAGATCATTCGTGCTGGGCTTGAAGATCATTTCTGTGGGAAGTTGCTTGGTTTACCTATGGGTTGCGATATCTGTTACACCAATCATGCCTATGCCGATCAGAATGACATGGATAACTTGCTGACACTATTAGGTGTGGCCGAGTGCTCGTTCATCATGGGTATTCCAGGGTCTGATGACATCATGCTCAACTATCAAACTACCTCATTTCACGATGCCCTTTACGCAAGAAAAGTACTCGGTTTGAAGCCAGCACCAGAGTTTGAAAAATGGTTAATGGAGATGCAGATTTTCGAGAGCGTGCAAGACGTTCGGTTAAGTGAGCAAATCTCTCGCTCGTTTTCGGGAGCAATTAACCAACTGAATAAGGGGTATTCTCATGGGTAAAGTAATCACCATTGCTCAGTCCCCACAAGATGAGTCTGGAGTTGTCACACACAACCCTTGGGGCAAGTTACGCGACTTCACCTCTGCTCGGATCGCTCTGGGTCGCAGCGGAAACAGTGTACCAACCAACGAGTTACTCTCATTTCAGCTGGATCATGCCCAAGCTATGGATGCAGTGCATTGCAGTTTGAATATTGAGTCTCTCGTTGCTGGTTTGTCGGACTCTTACTCGATTCTTGAAAATACCTTAGAACCTCCAGTGGTAGTGAGCAGTCAAGTGAGTGACCGGCTTATGTACCTGCAAAGGCCCGATTTGGGAAGGCAGCTCGATGAATCTTCTTGGCAAACGCTCAACTTGATAGCAAATGAGCATAACACTGACATTGATCTTGCGATTGTTATTGCTGATGGACTTTCTTCCGTCGCAATTCAAAACCATGCCGTGCCTGTTGTTACTCGATTGATTTCTCTTTTAAGCGCTGATGATGGACATCAATGGAAATTCGCACCTATCACAATTGTAAAGCAAGGAAGAGTAGCGGTAGGGGATGATGTTGGTGAATGTTTTAACGCCAAGGCCGTGCTGGTTTTAATTGGAGAGAGACCCGGTCTAACTTCTCCGGATAGCATGGGTATGTATCTCACTTGGGGGGCTAAACGAGGCTCTAAAGATTCCCAAAGAAACTGCATTTCCAATGTGCGTCCCCAGGGGCTCAACTATGACGATGCCTGTGAACGCGCATTTTACTTGCTCAAAGAGGCTCGAAAATTACAACTGTCAGGAGTGAATCTGAAAGATCGCTCCGATATCAATGAGCCAAGTGGCGCAAGCGTTGAAGATAAACACAGCGACAACTTTTTAATTTCATCAAAGTAGAAGGATTTACTATGTCTAAACATCAGGAGTACTTGGCCAAAAGGCAGCTAAAAAGAGGCACCGCAGGTTGGATTTTACTTGCTGGCTTAGGTGTCTCGTATGTTATATCTGGTGACTTCGCCGGTTGGAACTTTGGCATAGCTCAAGCAGGATGGGGAGGCTTTCTTATTGCTGCTATCGCGATGGCAGTAATGTATTTCACGCTAGTATTGTCTTTAGCTGAAATGTCTGCGGCTATTCCTGCTGCGGGTGGTGGTTACAGCTTCGCAAGACAGGCGATGGGGCCGACAGGTGGCTTTTTCACTGGCTTATCGGTTTTGATTGAATATGCGCTCGCGCCTGCTGCGATAGTGATTTTTATTGGCTCAGCAGTGAATGAATTGGTTGGTATCGATGGCCCTGTTGTTTACGCACTTTTCTACGCCGTCTTTATCGCTATTCATATGGCAGGGGTTGGCGAAGCTCTCAAAGTAATGATGGTCATCAGCGGTTTGGCTGTGCTAGCTATTCTCATTACTGCTGCTGTGCTTATTGGTCATTTTGATGTTAACAACTTATTCGATATTGCTCCGGCGACGGCTCAGGCAACAGAAATCTTGCCGTTTGGGTGGTATGGCGTATGGGCTGCGTTGCCATTTGCAATGTGGTTGTTTCTTGCGGTTGAAGGTGTGCCTTTAGCGGCAGAGGAGGCAAAAAATCCGGCAAAAGATGTTCCCAAAGGCATCATTGGTGCGATGCTGTTTTTATTGCTAACCGCAACTATCGTAGTCGTCCTTTTGGCTGGTGCGGTTGGCCCAAAGGTCATAGGCGATAGCGCGGTGCCATTAGTTGACGCCCTAAAGCTTACGGGCAATTCAACGGTAGCAATGGCCGTGAACTTACTTGGATTGGCTGGCCTTATCGCTTCTTTCTTTTCAATCATTTATGGTTACAGTCGCTTGGTGTTTGCGCTTTCCCGCGCGGGTTATTTACCGCAAACTTTGTCATTAACCAGTGACAAAAAAGTGCCTTCTCGTGCGCTTTTGGTTCCGGGCGTTTTTGGGTTCTTGGTTTCACTTACGGGTGAGGGGGACTTAATCTTGGCGATGGCTGTTGTCGGTGCGACTGTATCGTACGCATTAATGTCCTTGAGCCATATTTTATTGCGAATTAAACAGCCGGAATTAACTCGTCCATATAAAACGCCTGGTGGGATAATTACTTCGAGTATTTCTCTGGTGCTTTCTTTGATCGCAATGACAGGTGTTTATGCTTTTGATCCCTCGGCCTTTTTCATGACAATGGGATTGTTTCTTATCGGTGGTGTTTATTATGGGTTATACAGCCGCAACAAATTGGTGGCAGCAACCGCCGAGGAAGAGTTTGCCATGCTGTCTGTAGCAGAGCTAGAGCTTGAATCAGATGTCGTACGATAGTCACTCTGATTCTTGTTATTCAGCATATTAAGGGAGCCATAGGCTCCCTTTGTCATTTCTATCAAAAGTGCATAGCGCACAAATGCATCACTTTAACTTTATAAGTGGTTAATCATGTGAAAGTCTAGTCTGGATAACGATGGCGCAGATCCATCACAGGTAAAGGTTAAGTTTTCAAGGAAAGGTCATGATAAATAAGGTATTTAATACACTTTTGGGAACAGAGTTACCGATTATTCAAGCGCCAATGGCCGGTGTGCAAGACAGCCAAATGACCATAGCCGTCAGTAATGTTGGCGGGCTTGGCTCGTTACCTTGTGGAATGCTGAACAAAGACGCCATCGTAAAAGAACTTCAACTTATCAAGCAGGCAACTAACCGACCGTTTAACCTCAATTTCTTTTGCCATGAAATGCCGGAGTATGACGCCAACAAGCACGAAAAGTGGCAACAAACGCTGCAACCGTATTTTTCCGAGGTTGATGCAACCGTTCAGGCTCAGCCAAACGCTCCGACAAGGATGCCTTTCAATCATGATATTGCTGACGCGATTGAACCATTTGCACCGCCAGTGATCAGTTTCCACTTTGGTTTGCCAGACGATGATCTGTTAGCTCGAATTAGAGGGTGGGGAGGGAAGATCCTTTCGTCAGCGACTACGGTGGACGAAGCACTTTGGCTAGAAGCAAAAGGCGTTGACGGTATTATCGCCCAAGGCTTGGAGGCTGGTGGACACCGAGGTATGTTTTTATCGGATGATTTAACTACTCAATTAAGTTTGATTGCGTTATTACCACAAATCGCCAAACGGGTGAATTTGCCTGTTATTGCTGCAGGCGGAATCGCTGATAGAAGTGGGGTGGAAGCCGCGTTGAGATTAGGAGCTAGTGCCGTTCAAGTTGGCAGCGCCTATTTGTTGTGTGATGAGGCGAAAACATCGTCTTTACATCGATATGCCATTGCCAGTGAACGCGCGCAACATACCGCTGTGACCAATGTTTTCTCGGGCCGACCAGCGAGAGGCATTGTGAATCGCGCGATGTCGGAGCTAGGCTACATCAGTAAGTTTGCGCCGAAATTCCCATACGCCTCCATTGAAATGGCTCAACTAAGAGCGCTTATGGAAAAGCAAAACCGAGATGAATTCACACCGTTGTGGTGCGGACAAAACTCGTCGGGTTGTAAGGAAATATCGGCGGCAGAAATGACATTGTCATTAGTGGAAGGCATCGATTTAAACTGATATGCATCTTGCCTTTTAAAGCGATGCTGACTGAATGGTTACGAGTTATCCCTGTATTTATGTAGTAAATCTAATGGGATGTGGCAGTAATCATTCGGAAAGTTTGTGAGTCTGTCTTGGTGCTCATCATCACTTGGCACATAATTTGTGAGTGGCAGTACTTCTACGGCGATCTTGTCGGCGTCCGGTCGTGCTGCGATAAACGCTTTCGCGATGGTGAGATGCTGTTCGTTTTGGCTATAAACACCAGTACGGTACTTCTCACCTACGTCTTCACCTTGCTTGTTAACGCTGTAAGGGTCGATTATCTCAAACAAATACCCCATTAAAGTTTCAACCGAAACTTGCTCAGCATCGAACTGGGTTTTCACGCACTCTGCGTAGCCATCGTATTCGGATTGAGTGTTATCCGTTGTGCCATTTGCTCGCCCGGCTTCTGTGTTGATTACGCCCGGAAGGTGGCGCATAAATTCTTGCACGCCCCAAAGGCAGCCGCCTGCGAAGTAAATTTCTTCCATTACTTTGATCCTAGTCTCTATCGTTGTTGGGATGTAGGGAGTTAACCCCTCTTCTTCCATCCCATTTTCGTTGCCCTATTATCTGTTGATGGGAGCGATATTCGCAAGGTACAGCTTGGCTAATCAGACCACGCGTTTTTTCCTTTTTACTTTCAAGTTCTTTTCATATGAAACATCAGGTGAGTATACTGTAAGCTCATCAATAAGGAGCGAACCTGTGAACCCAAGACAAAATGAAATCCTGCAATTAGTGAACGACCGTAAACGCGTTCAAGTCACAGAGCTTTCTGACATCATTGGCGTGTCGGGTGTGACCATCAGACAGGATTTGAACTTTCTGGAGCAACAGGGCTACCTAAAGCGCGTTCACGGCGCAGCTACCGCGTTGCAAAGTGATGACATTGATGCCCGCCTAGAAGTACGTTTCGATATTAAACAATCGCTCGCAAACCAAGCTGCGGATTTGGTCGCACCGAATGAGACAGTGCTGATTGAAGGAGGCAGTGCGAATGCGTTGTTGGCTCGGACATTGGCTGAGCGCGGCGATGTGACCATTATTACGCCATCGGCGTATATCGCCCATCTCATCCGTAACACTTCTGCCAACATTATCTTGCTTGGTGGCGTGTATCAGCACCAAGGCGAGAGCTTGGTCGGACCGCTGACTAAGTTGTGTATTGAGAACATTCATTTCAGCACGGCCTTCTTGGGTATTGACGGCTTCCATCAAGACACTGGCTTTACTAGCCGCGACATGATGCGCGCTGAGATTGCAGAAACCATCATTGCGAAAAAAAGGCGCAATATTGTTCTAACGGATTCTAGTAAATTTGGGCAAATTTATCCCTCATCAATTGGTAAGACTGACGAAATATCAGTGCTGCTGACTGACAAAGCCGCTCCGAAAAGCGACCTTGAACAAATCAAAAAGCGAGGTGTGGAAGTTATATTAGGCTGATTAAGCCACGCTTCGTTTTCGCTTCGCGAGCATTGCTGTTGGGGAGAAACCGGTGACTAGCATAGTGCCGCTAAGCACTAGAATTGTTCCTATGATGGTGTTAGAGCCGACGGGCTCATCTAGCACCAAGTAGCCCCATAAGATACCAAAAACAGGAACAAGAAAAGTGACAGTCAGTGCTGACGCTGGGCCGATATCAGAAACTAAGCGGAAATAGAGCAAATAAGCGAACCCTGTGCATACAACGCCGAGCGTGACAACAGAGCTCCATTCGAAATGACTTGGTTCTGCACGCATTGGTAAGAATGGTAGCAGCGGCAGTACCCAAATAACCGCCGCCCACATACTGCCGTGAGCATTGTCAAAAGCTGGTACTTGTGGCGCATTTTTAGTGTAGTTGGTAGCAATGCCATAGCTGAAAGAAGCCATCAAACTGGCGGCAATAGGGAGCATGGCTTCTTCACCTATGGTTGAAGTATCTAAGCCGACCAAGACTGCAACGCCTCCTATGCCTATTAGCATACCGAGAACAGATTTCGCTGTGAGTGGGCTGCGGTACCAAACAAAGCCAACTAGTGCTCCCCATATTGGGGCGGTTGAGTTCAATATTGCTAAAGTTGATGCATTCAGTGTCTGGGCTGCGTACGCAAAGAGTAAAAATGGAACTGCGCTATTGAATAAGCCAATAATAAAGAAGTGTTTAGTATGCGCAGTTAACGTGAGTTTCTTCTTCAAATATACGGCGATCAATAACAAAGCGACGGCGGCAAATGTAACTCGAAATTCGATTAAGTAAGCCGGCCCGAATGTGTTGGCGGCGACTCGCATAAACAGAAACGAGCCACCCCAAATAGCAGCGAGGCAGAGTAAGCGAAAAAAACTGACGGCAGTCATTTGACATCCTTGGTCGAGGTCTAGCGCCTCATCGATTAATTGTTGCGCTAACAGTGAATTAAACCAAGGATGAGGTCAACCAGAAATGTAATGCCAGTTCCGGATCTGGCTAGCTTGGGCTCACGTTGATGGTGTGTTGTTGATTTGTGATGACTTAATGGCTCTCTGACCATACTGCGAATTCATTTCCACTCGGTTCAGTGAAGTGGAATCGACAGCCGCCGGGGAATTCGAAAATAGGGCGGATAATTTTTCCACCATGCTGCTCTACTTTTGTCTGAGTGGCCTGAATGTCTGAGCTATAAAATACTAAAAGTGCGCCACCATTTGCGGTTTGGTTTATAAACTCAGATTTGAAGAATCCGCCATCCAACCCTTGTCCTGAAAATGCAGAATATTCTGGACCATAATCGGTAAAGCTCCAGTCAAAAGCACGCTCAAAAAATTGTTTGGTCGCACTGACATTAGTGGAACCAAATTCAACGTAATTCAATTTTTCATGTTGATGCATGGTGAAATCCTTCTCGGTTACTATCGTTTCTAGGCGAACTTTTCTACGATGATGTCGTCCGCTTTCTCGACAAATAATGCGCCATTATCTCTGAGCTCTGTCAGCACATTCTCTACATTATCAGGCAGCACCGCTCGAGTTGAAGCAAGATTAACTACCACATTGTAGCCAAGTTCCAGCGCTTGCATGACGGATTTTTTCACGCAAAAGTCCAAGGCAAGGCCACCGATAACTAAGGTATCAATCCCGTTGAACTTTAGAAATTCATGCGCACCTGTCGTTTTGGTGTCGGCAATATCATGGAAAAAAATACCGTAAGGGTGCGCATCAGGATCCATGCCTTTATTAACTTGAAAATCGTAGTCCAACACGGGTGGTAAACCATCTAGCAGCTCAGAACCTGTTGTGCCAAGCACACAGTGACGGTTCCACTTTATATCCACATTCGGTAAACCAACGGGCTCAAGCATATTGGATGGCGATTCTGCATCCCACTTTGCTTTTGGTGGGTGTAAGTCACGACTGACCAGTTTTAATCGGCCTTTGGCATGATTACTCAGAAGCTCCGGTACGATTTCCAACGCACCTGCAACGGGCAGTTCATTTGGACATAACTCACTAAAGCCTTTCTCTGGATCAACGTCGATCACTGCTGTAGTTTGATAGTTTACTCGAACAGTCATGGCAGACTCCTTGTCTGTCTGATTGTCTGCGTTTATCCACGCAAACAGTTTTGAAAAAAGGTTACTTCGTCGCTAGTCAGCGTATATACCATTGCGGGTTTTCCACCTTTGCCTTTGTTGGTTGAAGCGACTTTATTAGTGGGTTTTAGTACGCCTGAATCTATCAAGCGGCGCTTAATCGTCATTCGGCTGATATCAATACCAAACTCTTGATAAGCAGAAATGATGTCCGCAACCAAAAACTCTTTGTCTAATGCAAACAAAAGAACCGATGTGTATTCAATGGATGCACGAAGCTTTTGCCACGCTTTTTCAATGGTTTTTTGATGATCAAATGCGAGAGTCTCTTCTCCATTGAGAATAGCCTGTAGCGAAAACCATTTAAGTTGGCATTCCGGTACACCTGCATTATTTATTTGCTCTACATTGTTACGATCGACTAAGGCGTAGTGCGTAATGTTTAAGCTCCAGTCTTCTGGGTCGCGCTTTGGATCACCGTCGATAAACGCTTCGCTAAAATGGCGAGGGTAGGTATGGATTTTCTCACGGC
Source organism: Vibrio sp. YT-15 (assembly GCF_033337445.1). Taxonomy (NCBI): domain Bacteria; kingdom Pseudomonadati; phylum Pseudomonadota; class Gammaproteobacteria; order Vibrionales; family Vibrionaceae; genus Vibrio; species Vibrio sp. YT-15. The sequence continues at coordinate 268,307 of NZ_JAWOQR010000004.1, read as the reverse complement.
AAATTCGGCGACGCGCCGCTTCAAAGTTTTCATCGGCCGGGCGTCCGCCTTCACTGGTTAAGTCTTTATCAAAGACAAATCCGCCCGGTAGTGCCCAGACTCCATGGTATGGCCGATTTGGATTTGAACGTTTAATCAACAACACTTCCAATCCCTTATCGGCACAGCCAGATAGCCTGAATGGAATAATGTCGACAGATACGATCATGGTTGGGTCCTAATATTGATTTGTAAGTAATCTAGCGCATAACAAGTGGTCAATCAATGGGTAAGTAACGAGTTGTTAGAAACGTTTTTGGTAGTGTTCGTAATACGGTTTGAGCATAAATTTACGGATGACTCTGACTTATTCACAATGCTTGCTCGAATTCTAGACAAAAAACCTTATAAAAATGAGTGGTTAGTAACAAAAGTTGACAAACTATAGATGGGTGTTTATTGTTTACGCAAATTAGTTAGTAACAAAAAGTTATATACCCAGGAAGGGCATGTAGAAGGGCACCTAATGACCACCAAACTATTTTCTTCCCGCATCATTCAAAGCGCTTTGGATTTCGATGTCTACAAAGTCAATATGATGAGCGCTGTAACAGCGCTTTACCCTGATGCGATGGTGTCATATAAGTTTATCGTGCGCAGTGAGGAAGACCTCTCTGAGCTTTTGCCCGAGGTAAAAGCCGAAGTCCTTAAACTGCAAGATATTCAATTTACGCAAGAAGAAATTGAATATATTAAGCGTGTCGCGCCTTACCTGAATCCTGACTTTGTTGATGCACTGCGCCATTTCCGTTTCAACCCACAAAGTGATGTCTCTTTCCATAATAAAGCCATGGCTGATGGCTCAAGCCAGTTAAGAATTACCATTAACGGTTTGTGGCGAGATACCATCTTGTACGAAACGATCATCATGAGCATCGTGTCTGAAGTTCGTAGCCGTCAGCGTTGGTCAGATATCCCTGTTGCGCAATTTACCACTGTTTTAGAAGAGAAAGTTCGGCACCTAAAGTCGGAACTAAAACGTCGTAACATCACTAACTTTAAATTTTCTGACATGTCGACGCGTCGACGTTTTTCCTTCCAAGCTCAGCGCACTATGCTGGAATATTTGTGCCAGGAAGTGCCGGAATGTTTGACAGGAACAAGCAACTATCACTTAGCAAAAGAGCTAAACTTGACGCCTATCGGCACCGTTGCTCATGAATGGTTTATGGGACACCAAGCTCTGGTGAATGTGCGAGATTCGCAAAAAGTGGCGTTGCAACGTTGGCAAAAAATGTTTAATGGTGCACTAGGTATTGCGTTAACCGATACGATTGGTATCGATGCTTTCCTTAAAGACTTTGATGAAGAACTAAGTAACGCGTACTTCGGTGTACGTCACGATAGTGGTTGCCCTTATAGCTGGGGTGAAAAAATGATTGCACACTACCAGTCGCTGAATATAGACCCATTAACAAAAACACTGGTGTTTACCGACGGACTTAACTTCGAACAAGCGTTAGATATTTGCGAGTATTTCCAAGGACGTATTCAGGTGAGTTTTGGTATCGGTACTTTTCTTGCCAATGATATGGGTGATTATGTCAATAAAGATGGTGAAGCCTACCAGCCACTTTCTATCGTGATAAAAATGGTCACGTGCAATGGTTCACCGGTCGCCAAAATCAGTGACGAACCTGAGAAAGCCATGTGTGAAGATATCTTCTTTTTGATGAATCTCAAGCGCCGCTTTGAACAACCTCTTGATTTAAATGAGTGTCGTAAAATGATCGATCGTTTAGAAACTGAAGGTCAAAATTATCTCATCGACGCGTAGGCGTTATCCTCTCTCCATGATAAGCACCCTCTATCGTTACGACAAATTTATATAGGTAAACGTGGAGGGTGTTTTCGTTATAGTAATATACAGAAGTAACCAGATACAGCGCAGGAAAGCACTCAAAAGTTGATGTGTTATCTGCCTTTGATTGGTGTAAATCGATACGTTACAGCATCGTGGACGGTGTATCTCATCCGACACTAAACTCAGTCTAATCACGTAGTTTATTCCCACGTACCATGAGCTCACTTGGGTATAGACGTCTATCTGCTTTTATGACTTTGGGCTTCACGTAGTTGCTTGAATCAGGAGTCAAAATGAACCTAGTAGTACATTTGCAAAAGAAAGCGATCCGAAAATATGGCTATGAGATGGCCACTCGCCAAGCATGGAGGTGTGGTATCAAGGCAAATCTTGTAAAGCGCGTGATTGGCCTTTTTAAAGGACAAATTGTTTGTGTGGTTGAAGGTTGCCGAGCAGAGTTTTCTTCTCCTCTTAATAACCCCCTTCACGAAGATGACAAGCAGGGGCGATATGTGTTTGTTGGCGGTGTATGCTGGGAACCAAATAACATTATAGCGCCTGGTTTCCCTGATTTTATGTTTATGCACGTGCGTAATCTAAGCCACCGTCATAAGTATTTAACGGATGACGAACTATTTTTGAGCTTGGCTTAAAAATAAATCTCATAGACTAGTCCAGCCCAATCATAATCAGTAGTGATACAGTTTTAGCTCTGTTGACATTCTGCTGAGTGTTTCTTGACGTACCTCTTATAAAATAGTGTTTCTTTACTTGTTAATAACAGAGGGTTTGTTTTCGTCTGATGTGATTTCCCTTTTGCGATTTACCATAACGCTCATCAAAGCAAACCATACTGGGATGTAAATCATGAATATGAAATCTATCGCAATTGCAACGGCAGTTGTTGCTGTACTAGCAGGCTGTAAAGACAAAACGCCACCAGCTCCAACTCAAGCAAACATTACTTTGGTTGAAGCGGTGACTGAAACGGTGAAAAAGCCGCACCAAGTATGTAAAGACGTGGTAGTAACCGAGCAAGTTGCCCCTGCGGATGACAATAAAATTATTGGTACGGTTGGTGGCGCAGCAGCTGGAGCAGCGCTGGGCAACCAAATCGGTGGTGGCTCAGGTAAAGTGATTGCAACTGCAGCTGGTACGATTGCTGGTGCACTGACAGGTCGTAAGATCCAGGAGAATGTGCAAAAAGGTGATGTAGTAACAACGACGAAAAAACAGTGTCATACAGAATATACGACATCTGATAAAGTAGTGGGTTACGACGTCACTTACGAAGTTTCAGGTACACCAACGACGGTTCGTTTGGCGAGCAAGCCAGCGACAAAAACGTTCCCAATTCAAGATGGTAACGTTGTTCTACCACAATAGTTAGCGACTTAACCGAAGCGATTAACAAGCCCTTTTATCTTTGAGATGAAAGGGTTTTTTCACATAAGCGGCGTTTTCATCTGTTTTCCTATTGGAATGTGCGGCCAGAAATACCCGTTAATTTCCGCGTTCGATACAATCACTTTTCTAAAAGTACGAACGGAAAAAACATGGAAGATTTTTACCTGACCGAGCACGGTCTGGCTGGTTATTTCGAAGCTCAATGGTTCGACAAGTTCATTGAGGATCAACAGATTGAGATGATAACCAGTCGCTCAAAACAAGTCCCACTTTCTTTTTTGTCATCACCTCACTGCTCCCAAGTTGCTGATTTTATTGCGCAGGCGGTAATCGAAAGCAGCGTTCAGCCGTATTCCCTACTTGAGGTTGGGGCGGCGCTGGGAAGAAATTATTATGAGTTAGTGCAACGCTTACCTAACCTTAAAGAAGCGACGCTTGTGGAGCCTTCAAATAGGTTAATGGATGGCTTGAAGCAACTGTTAATAGAAGAACAACGCGTCGAGCTTACTTACCTTCACGATGTGAACACCTTAAACACTTTAGAGGTTGAGAATAGAGATATCGTACAGAAATGTGCTCATGTTGATTTGACGCTAATTAACCAGCCTTTTGAGCTCGATATTCTCCAATCTCGCTTTGATTTAGTCGTATGTTTAAATGTGATTGATCAATGTGAGTCGCCACTTAGCGTGATCAATGCTCTAAAAAAAACCACCAAGGTGGGTGGGCTGATCGTTGTCTCTTGCACTTATCAGTGGAACGCGAAACACATCAAAAATAAAGAAGAGGCGGTTGATGATATCAAAGAATACTTTGCTGAAGGCTGGCGTCTAGTGTCGGAAGCCGAGCATGAATATCGCATCCGGTTTAATGATCGCTTTGCAAGGCAGTTTTTATCTCACGTAGTCGCTTACGTAAAAACCGATTAGAGCCACATAAAAAAACCGAGCACTTACGGCTCGGTTTTTTAGTCTTTGGGTTAGAGCACAACTTTAAGTAACGTGCGCTTCTTGTTGCTCTTGCAACTTTTTCTTACGACGTTCTCGTTTAGAAAGCCAAACCAGAGGCACAACAATCATAATGGTTCCTATTGCCATAAATATATCTGGCACTTCTCCAAACCAAATCAATCCCACAAACACGGCACCAATTAAGCCACTGTATTCAGCGCTGGCAATTTTGTTGCTATCGATCGAGCGGTAAGCGATGACACATGTTGCTGCATAAATCATGATGAACAGACTTGAGCCAGCAGCAACAGGGAAAGCACTCCAGTCCCAAGGTTCTGCTTCGATCAGAACAAGCAAGAAGGCTACTGGAATACCTGCCAAGTTTGTCATCAATAATGTTTGCATCACAGACTGATTTTTTGGCAGTTTTCGAATGAGCAAGTTATTGATTGCTAAAGTAATTGCAACAACTAAAGCTGAAATCGCTGCCCAATCGATTTGGTCTGGACGAATGATGACCAATACACCGGCAAAGCCCATTATCGCTGCGGCGACCGATTGTTTAGATAGCTGTTCGCCAAAAAAGATTGCTGCAAGCGGCAACATGATCAATGGCGCGGCGTAAAAGATCGCGTTCGCAGTTGCGAGCGGTAAAGATGAGATCGCCAAAACCATGAATATTGCACCAAGTAACCATACGTGAGCGCGAACAGCATGCCACTTAAACCCTTCAAGAAAAGGCGCATTTTTTGTTAGCAAGTAGACTGGCAGCAGGAAAAGCACCGCTGAAATTTGTCGGAAAAAGACAAATTGAAAAATAGGCACTTCATTTCCGACACTTTTAATTAAAGAGTCCGAAAGCACCGCAATGAGATTTCCAACAATTAATAGCAGCATCGCTGCTCCGACCGATGTAACTTTCACTTTTTCCTCTCCTCTTTCTTTGCCAAAGAGTAGGTGATGTCATAGGATGAAGTGAAGTGATATTTATTAGTTTAAGTATGAGATTTTTAGATAATGAAATTGCCACCACTCAGAGCGGTTCACTGTTTTGAATCTGTTGCCAGAAACTCTAGCTTTTCGCTTGCTGCTGAAGAACTCAATGTGACGCAAAGTGCCGTTAGTCACCAGATACGACTATTAGAAGATTATTTGGGTGAATCATTATTTATCCGTCAAGGCAGAAAGCTCTCTTTGTCCGATACGGGCACCCGCTATTTAGAGGATATTAGCCCAGCAATTAGCTCAATTGCGATGGCCAGCCAAAAGGTGCGAGAAGGGGACAAAGGCAGCATACGGTTGGCGATTTATAGCTCGCTTGCCGTAAAGTGGCTTATTCCTCGTTTGTCTGATTTTAAGCGCTTACATCCAGAAATCGATCTGACACTCAATATGGTCGTTGGTGATCCTGAACAGACAGACAGCGTTGGCGATTGTTTTATCACGGTAGAAAAGCCAAAGCGAAACTACATGTCGGTAAAGTTATACGCGGAGACGCTGTATCCGGTCTGCAGCCATAAAATTTGGAAAGAGTTGCAAGATCAACCGATTCCAGAAGCGCTTTGGCGATACCCTATTTTGTCGACAGACTCAATTTATCGTGAGAGAGGAAAAGACTGGGCTGAGTGGTGCAGAGCGGGCGGTTACACCTTGCCGAAAGATGTCGATGTTCAACATTTTAGTCATATGTTGTTGGCAATAGAGGCGGCGCGTTATGACCAAGGCATCGCATTTGCGAATGATTTTATGCTTAATGAAAGAGATAAAGCGCACGATTTGGTGTATATCCCTTCTCATGGATTGGAAACCGGCGACAGCTTTTATTTTATTCATAAAAAGAGTCGAGCCAAGCAAGCGGAAATCATCAAGCTCACTAACTGGTTGAAGCAGCAATGCTTGTGAAATGACTAAATTGTCAAAATTAAGAAAGAAAGTGGCAAAGTTGTGTCTAAATATTTCATGTTTTATTGAGTTTTTATTCATTAACATCCACTTGGTTTTGAAACCAAGTGAAATGGATAGCATGGCATGCTTAAGGATGGGCAAAACACAACCTCAATAATTAACAGGCAGTGAAATACAATGTTTAAAAAAACATGGCTAATGACAGCCCTTCTAGCAACATGTTCTGTTGCAAACGCAGCTCCTTACGTTGGTGCATCTGTAGGTCAAGCATCGTTTGGTGATGTTAATGGCTCTATCAATGGTGGTGGTACTAACGCTAGCACTAAACTTAAACTTGAAGATGACTCAAGCCTTTCAGGCAAAGTATTCGGTGGTTACAAATTCAACGAATACATTTCTCTAGAAGCAGCCATTGGTGGCTACGATGCTTTAGACGGCAAAGTTGTTACTGTTGGTGATATGAAGTATCTATCGATTCAGCCAAAAGCGACTCTACCGATTGGCGATCGTTTCAACCTTTTTGCTAAAGCTGGTCTTTCTTACTTCAATGCTGAATTCAAAATTAGCAACTCTGTGATTGACGGTAGCGCAGGCCATACCACCATTTCTGACAGCACTGTAACAGGCATGTACGGCTTAGGTGCAGAGTTCGCTATTACTGAAAACTTTGCTCTACAAGTTGAATGGGAATACATGATGCCTGAGCTAGACATTGCGAAATTTGGCAATGAAAAAGTAACGGTTGATGCAGACATCAATGTATTCTCTGTAGGTATGAGCTACCGTTTCTAAGAATACTTATTCAAGTTACCTCTTGGATTAGTAAACGCTTTTGACTTCTGTTGGTCGAGCTGAGTCCAAGCTTTGAATTTGTTTAGATATAGCACAGGAAGTTTAGTTGCTAAGCGTCCTGTGCTATTTTTTTGCTTTGGAATAACTCTTAGGAATCTTTGTGAACGATGTCAATCTTAGGTATCTGGATCTACTGTTAAAGCACTTTGAACCTCACCAGTATCACCTTGTTACGCTTTCTGAGCTAGAGGCGGTGATTTGCACGTCGAGGCGCAATGTTTCTATTGTGATGAAAAAGCTTGCCACTTACGATTGGGTCGATTGGCAACCTGCGATTGGCCGAAGTAACGCTAGCCGTCTCAGTATTAATATTTCCCTCCAACAAGCGATGACCGAGTTTTTGGTTGAGGAGCTTGGCAGAGGAAGAATGAACTCAATAACGAAACTTATTGATTGGTTCGGTCAAACCGCGGTTAGAGCACTAACCATCGCTTCTGAAAAAGTGAATCGATTGAATGAATCAAATAACGCTATTTTGATTTCTTCTTACCCTTGGGTATCCAAAATCGACCCTGCGAATACTTACCGTCACACTGAATTACACGTCGCGAAAAGCGTTTATGACGTATTGCTGACCCAAAATTCCAATGGTGGTATCGAGCCATCGTTAGCACACGAATGGAAAATGGAAGGCAAGGTAATGACGTTATGGTTGCGGCCAGGCATATATCGCCATGATGGCGAGCCCCTTAACATACAGGATGTGGTTTGGAGTATAGAAAGACTCAGGGAGATAAAAGGACCAGTTCACGAGCTCTGGCAATGCATTGATAGCGTGGTTGCAGAAACATCTAACTGCTTAAAAATCATATTGAAGCATCCGAACAAGTTGTTTCCATACATGCTAGCAACTCCTCATGCGTCTATTCTGTGTCGAGATGTCGTCTCTTTCGGTTCTAGTTATTCCTACCACATCGGGACTGGACCATTTAAAATCAGCGGCTGGAACCAGGAGAGTATGACTCTTGAAGCGCACAAAGAGTATTTTTCAGCACGCGCATTGTTAGATCAAATAACGCTGTCTCATGGTGATGTTAAAACCTTAAATATGTTGAGCTTTAACCAAAGCTCCGATCACGTTGAAGTGGAAAAAATTAGCGCATTTTCATATTTGACCTACCGTGAACGCGTGGAATCCCAACTCACAAAAGAAACTTGGTATCAACTCGCTGATTACATCCATGTGCAAAAGCGAATTTATGATGCGCCAAGTGCCGTTGACAGCATTCAGTTAGAGACTCATGAGCAAGGTTTATCAATAACAGATGGTGGTGTGATACCTAAACTGAAAGGTAAAGTGGTATTAGCTGAACCTGTCTGGACGATACCGAGTTTAATTCGTCATTCCGAATGGTTGCACAGTGTGATTCGTGCAACGGGATTGGAGTTGGAGATCGTCGTTATTGATGACATTAGTTTTCCTGAGGTAGTGTCTCACCAAGCAGACTTGCTCTTCATTGAGGAAGTCATGGAAGCACCATTTGAATATGGCATCTTCGAATGGCTGTCGATAGCAACTGGACTGCGTTTTAGTTTTGATCAAAGCCAGATGTTAAGCCATAGAGAAAAGGTTCGCAGAGCGATGGCAGATGATCACTCGCTACAGTCTTTATTAAACCTAGAGAAAGCGCTGCGCGATCAGTACCTATATTTGCCTTTGTTTGTTGGCTACGAAGAAGTGACAAAAACACAGCAAGTGCGAGGTGTGCAGGTGAAGAATACAGGCTATAGCGACTTACATAGGTTATGGATTGCTCATTCACACTAACGTCTGTGTGCAAGATGATGCAAATGTCCAACGCATAAAGCCATCGAAATGATGGCTTTATAAGGGCGTGTCGGATTAGAAGTTGTACGACACACTTGCGCCAACAACCCATTGGTTTGCACTATCAACGATAGAAGAGTCGCTGATACCGCTGCCTAGGCGCGTGTATTGTGTCATTTGGCTTACTTGCCAGTTGTCGTTGATCGGCATAACAAGTTTGTAGCCCACACCATAGCTTACCGTTGAATCACCTTTGTATGCTTTGCGGTTTGCGTTTGCTTCGCGTTGTTTCACACCAAAGTAGTAATCTACGTAGTCTTCACTTTGATAAGTTAGGTTAGCAAAAGGAACAAAATCAACACTACCGAATTTCATGATGTGGAAGTAAGTCGCGCCCGCTAAGTAACCTTTGTAAGCACCACTGATATCGTGCTGAAGGTACGTAGAAATGACGTTGTTTTGATCCAGTGTAAAGTCTGCGTTTAAACCTAGATCGACGGCGAAGCGGCGTTTATCTGTGCCTTTCAGGCTTTTCGCGGTATCACCGTCGCGCATTACACCGCTACCTACAAGGTAGGCACTCATGTTGATTAACTCATTGGTGTTACCGAAGAAGCGGTAGTTAATGCCACTTAGGTCGGCATTAAAGTCGTCACCATGGTAACCACCGTTGAGAATTGGTGCTGTATTATGCTTTTGATCTTTGAAAAGATCGCTGCCTTGAGCCACACCAGCTTCTACGTTCCAACCGCCTTCGTTGTTGTAGATGTTACCGTTACGAATGTAAGTATCGCCAGCGAAAGCTGAGCCAGCAGCTGTCAGAGTAAGTAGTGCAATTAATGTTTTTTTCATCATTTTTCCGAGTTGTTCTGTTTTGTTTTGAACACTGTACAAAATGACGTTGTAAGCATCTATCGGCAAAGCGTATGGAAATGTAATGAACAATCAGGGTAAGAAGCAGAATGTTGCTTCAGAATAGAAAGGTTGCTGGAATAGCTTTCGTTAAAACAGCGAAAAAATCCGAGCTGGGGTGGCTCGGATTTGGAGTATTTATCAGGTATTGATACTAACTTCTTACTGTTTCGTTAAGTTGTATAGTGGTGCTAGGTCACCCGTTACTTTTTCGCCATTCATGTCTAGCTTCATAAGTACGTTTTCACCAACAAAGTATTGGTTTGGTGCATCTTCATTTGTCAACGTTACGATGCTGCCATTAGCGTCCCAAGTGAATTGACCTTCAGATTTTGATTGACCGTCTTCTTTGTCTTGGTAGCTTTCTTCAAGTACGTAAGTGCCATCTTGATTTAGTGTGATGGTCATATCGATACCAGCACAATCCGCGCAAGGTAGTGTTCCTTTGTAGGTGCCGTTCCAGTCCAGAGCACTTTGTGCGTTGTGTTCAGAGTCTACAAATGTCTCTTCAGTAATTACCTGTTCTTCTTCTACTGGTAACGTGTCAATTGTCTCAGTCGTAACGTCTGCACTGGTGGTGACTTCAGTTTCCGTTGCCTGAGGTACTTCAACTGCGCTTGTTTCGGCAGGTTTCTCATCTTGACAGCCTGCAAGAATGATTACCGCGCCTGTTAGTGCCAACATTGTCTTTTTCATTTTATCCCTCTTTAAATCAAGATTTTGTATGAGAGTAATAGTAGACATTTATCGAGGATTTGCGTCATCAAAAAGCAATAGAATGATCTAACTATGTCAATAAAACCGGATATGAGCATGAAATTGTCAGGAAAATCAGAACAATGTAAATGTTGCTTTGGGTATCAAGCTTGAGCCCACAGATAAATATCTAAAAAGGGGAGTGGGAGCGAGTTAATTGATAACAGCCCACATTATTGTGAGCTGTATTATCAACATCATCTAAGAAACGTTATTGAAGCTTGAGCGTGAAGTGCCCCGTTTTGTGCTTCGTTGATCAGAAAACAGCTCCGCAATAACCTGACGATTTAATTCGCCTTTCAAATGGCCGTGCTCATCGATGACGGGCAGTGAATATTCACACGACGTGACTTCAGTCAGCACTTGCTCAATGGCTAAATGTGGAGAGATGATAGGCACCTCTTCATAGATATCATCACGCCAATCTGATATATGAGTTAACTTCGCTGCGTTTAGCAATCCTTGCTGTGTTATCACGCCTTGATAGCCTGCATTGGTCTCATGGTAGGCATAATCACGTTTAACACGTTTCATTTCACTCAGTGCATCTTCAATGGTTTCAGCGCGAACACAGTACGAAGGTGGCTGCATCAGCGTTTCGACCGTCAGTGCTCGCGCTCTATTGACGTCTTTTACAAAGGCTTCAACGTACTCATCGGCAGGATGCAGTAAAATTTCGTCTGGTGAACCTTGTTGGACAAGTTCACCGTCTTTAAGAATCGCGATGCGATCGCCAAGTCGAAGCGCTTCATCTAAATCATGAGTAATGAAAATAATGGTTTTGTGCAGCTTCTGTTGCAGCTCTACCAGCTGATCTTGCATTTCGCTCCGAATCAGAGGGTCCAATGCCGAGAAAGCCTCGTCCATCAACAGTATTTCGGCGTCGGTAGCCAGTGCCCGTGCAAGGCCCACACGCTGTTGCTGTCCACCCGATAGTTGAACAGGATACTGGTGCTCATAACCCGTCAGTCCAACGGTTTCTAACCATTCATTTGCTTTTTCTAAGCGCGCCTCTTTATTTATGCCCTGAACTTCTAAACCATATGCGATGTTGTCGATAACAGTGCGATGAGGCAGCAAGCCAAAGCGTTGGAACACCATAGACATCTTGTGACGGCGAAACTGTTCAAGTTCTTTGTTAGAAAGTTGCATGACATCCACCCCTTCTACCAAGATCTGCCCCATGGTTGGATCGATTAATCGATTGAAGTGGCGAATCATGGTGGATTTTCCAGAACCGGATAATCCCATAATGACAAAAATTTCACCCTTTTGAATTTGCAGGTTGATGTCTTTTAGTCCGACCGTGTGGCCCGTTTCCGCTAAAACCTGCTCTTTACTATGTCCCAACTTAACGCGCTCAATCACGCTATTGGGCTTGGGGCCGAAGATTTTATACAGACCGCTGATTTCGATAAGTGGACTAGTCATGTTTTGAGTCTCCTAAATGAGCTTGAGTGCGTTTCGCATACGCTTGTGAAGCACGATCAAAAAGGATTGCTAGGGCGACAATTGCTAAACCATTGAGAAGACCAAGAGTGAAATATTGATTGGTAATAGACTTTAGAACAGGCTGACCTAAACCTTTTACCCCAATCATTGATGCGATGACCACCATTGACAGTGCCATCATGATCGTTTGGTTAATTCCCGCCATGATGGTTGGCATTGCAAGCGGAAGCTGAACCCCCAAAAGCCGTTGCCGAGTGCTGGCACCAAATGCGGTTGCGGCTTCCAATACTTCTTTGTCAACTAGACGAATGCCCAAATTGGTTAAACGAATAACCGGTGGAATCGCGTAGATCACTACTGCGATAAGGCCAGGAATTTTCCCGATGCCCAATAACATCACAACTGGAATGAGATACACAAATGCCGGCATGGTTTGCATGACGTCGAGTAATGGTGTTACCACCGACTGAATGCGATTAGAGCGCGCCATAGCGATGCCTATAGGGATACCAAGTGCGATGGCAAGCATAGTACATACAGTGATGATACTGAGCGTACGCATAGTGTCTTCCCACATTCCAAAATAGCCAATCAGAATCAGCGAACCAAAACATGCAGCGGCCAGTTTCCAAGAGCGGCTGGCGGCATAAACGAGAGTGGTGCAGACACCTAAAATAATGAACCAAGGTGTAGAAATCAGAAGTTTTTCAAACCAGACAAGAAACGCAAGGAGTGGATCAAACAGAGACTCAATGAGTTCACCATACTCGCGAGAGAAATCTCTGTAGGCGCCGTCGAGTGTTTTGCGAATCGCCCTGAGATCAGAGGCATCCATTTCCGGGAATTCGCTGAGCCAATTTGAGTCAGACATATGTACTTCCTTTTTCTGATATACCTAAGCGCTTTCAAGAAACTTAATTTGGCAAGAAGAGTAGGGCACCTAGGCCAAGTAATGTTCGTTCGACAGGTTCTGTATCGAAAGTATTACCCTTTAAGCTCAGGCCAATGTCGTCAAACTTCTCTTTTTCGTTCTTTAGGTATACATCCTTTTAAATAAAACAATCATTAGTGTTCAAACTAATGATTTGCTTGGATTATAGTTTTTCTTCTTCAATAAAATGAACACATTAGCGTGTATTTGTATGAAAAATCTGCGCAAACTAACGTTTTTATTATCCGGTTAATTAGAATTGATCTTTTTGTTCGTTTGTCATCAAAATTCCTAAATTATTAGATGTCTAATTAATGCTGATGTATTACGTATTTGTCGTGTTGATTTTTGCAAACTTAGTTTATTGGCATATGCTAAAAATGTTATTGGCATATGCCAGTTTAAGGCGTAATTTGACTCTGTGTTTTTGAGGGACAATGATGGCAAGACCAAAGATAGAAAGACGAATATGCGGACGTGCGGCTCACCACTGCTTTAAGCCCAATGGCATTCCATTTAATCAGTTGGAGCAAGTCGCCATATTACCAGAAGAGTTAGAAGCGCTACGTTTAGCCGACTTAGAGGGGCTTAGCCAGCAGCAAGCTGCGGAGCAGATGGGCGTTTCTAGACAAACTTTTGGTAACACAGTAAAAAGTGCAAGATTGAAAGTCGCAAAAAGTTTAGTTGAAGGTCATGCATTAGTTTTTCCGAATGAGGAGTCAAACTTATGATTTATGCTATTCCTAATGATGGTGAGCGGGTGGCAAACCACTTTGTAAAAGCACCATACATTGCTATTTATTCTGATACTGACGGTATGCTAAAAAACTTAGCGAACATAGCTTCTATGCCACAAGCGGGTTGTAATGCGAAGTCTCAGTTGATTCAGTCTCTACAAGGGTACAATGTGGATGCTGTTCTTGTGCGAAATATCGGTGAACGTGTATTGGCAAAGCTACTTAGCAGTGGCACGCCAGTATTTAGGCTGTCTACTCGTAGTTCCTTGGAAGATGTGCTTGCGGTTCCAAGAGAGCCTTTGATTGAGCCCTCTCAAGGACGCCCATCAAACAATCATAAGAAAAGTGTTCACCAACAAAAAGGCGGCTGCGGCTCCTGTGGTTGTGGTGGCCAAAAATCAAAACCCTCCTTGTTGGCAAGACCTAAAGCGCTACTCAAAGCAACATCTAGCCCTGCTATACTTAAGCTAGAGTCGATGGCTAATAAGGCAGGTTAATATGGTTTGGTTATTTACCTTTCTTGGTTTTCTCGCAATCATTTTGTTGATGTCACTTGGCGTCATTTTTCACAACAAGCGCATTCAAGGGAGTTGTGGTGGTTTGAATAATGTCGGCGTTGACAAGGTGTGCAATTGTGAAACCTCATGCGCAGAACCTGAAAGGCGTTTATATCAAATCTCAGAGCCTAACTCATCACCTGAGCGCTAAGGCTTTTGGCCCATTGCGGCAAGGTTTGCCGAAACCAGTCCAAATATTTGCTGGTCTGCGGATTCTCTCTGGAGACCAGTATGTTGACTACCTCGACAACGATCCACGCTTTTGCTAGTCCGATATCGCGCGCCAATTCTGTTGTTTCACCTTTCTCTGCGCACTCTATATACTTGCCTGCTACGTTCAAGTAATCATCAAATGTGCCCATGCCCTCGATGAGCGGCGCTAAATCTATCGCGACATGCCCTGTAGAAAAGCGTTCCCAGTCGAACAGCACTAGCTCGCCATTTTCGCGCTGTCCCCAGTTTCCAGCATTCGAGTCTCCGGAGATCAAGTTCTGTCCATCGAAAAGATGCGCCGATCGTTGTTGGAGGTTGTGGAAGAACTGCTCTGTCTCTGAGCCCAGTTCAAGTGTAGCGAGTGCTTGTTGAGTCGCTTGTGGTGTCCACTGGTGGCGGTGATAAACACCATTTGATGTTGGTGGAAGTTGGTGCAGTTTGACGAGTTGTTCAATGACTCGATCATCTTCAAGTAAGAATGCTTGCTCGACTGCGTGGGGAACGTATTCAATGTGCAGAACGTTTTTCTGGTCGTCGAATTGAATCAAGCGCGGTACGTGTATTCCAAGCGCGTTAAACTGTTCGGCATAGCGTTGATAAAACGCGACTTCTATTTGAGTAGGGTTACGTTTTTCTATTACTTGGACGCCATCTTTTTCGATGAGAAAAACTTTGGCACTGCCCATTTGGTTGAGTTCTTGCTGCGACACCGGACTTCCTGTCTTCATGTAGAGAGAGCTCACCTTAATCGCTGCACTCACGTTTGCCAATAGCCACGACAAAGTGCCTCAAAAATATTAAATGCAACTGTTTAAATATGATTTTGTCGTTGGTGTCTAAATTTTACACAGTTACGCCTGTACTCCGATAAATTCGTTCTACGCTTACTATTCGTCTTAATAAAGGAGAACCAAAATGGCTGTAATGAAGCAGGATATTCCAAATCGTGTAACGGTTTACCATGACAATATCGATCAAGAACAAGAGCTGAAAAATGCGATGCTGCCAGAGAAACCGCGCTACTTTAACGGTGCTCCGACTTACAAAGCGAACAGCATCGAAGAGTTTGAAAGCAAAATCAGTCAGATAGGTTTGTCTCTCGATAAATAATTTTTCTTTTACCTAAAAGCGCCCTCAAAATGAGGGCGCTTTTTTATTTGTATGATTGATTTGAATCGTAGGGAATTAACCTTGTTGTGCACTGCCTTGGCAGACTTGCTTCTGCACTGCTGGTGGCGAAGGCAGCTTAAGGTCATACTAAAGCTGCCTTCGCCACCGGTGATGGAGCGTAATCGACGAGCGTAATCTTGCAGCTCGTTTACTGGTGACTTGGCTCTGAGTAAGGTGAAGCTGCTGTCGATTGGCTCGGTGCCTTCGATCAAGCCTCGGTTTCCAGATAAATCACCAGAAACATCGCCAACGTTCGCGGTTGGGATGTGCAGTTCCATCTGGACAATGGGTTCTAGCACAATAGGATCGGCGTTGTTAATCGCATCTAAAAAGGCTTTCTTACCTGCGATGACAAATGCAATTTCTTTCGAATCGACGGAGTGATATTTACCGTCATAAACGGTGACTTCCACATCCTTAATTGGGTTGCCAGAAATCGCGCCTTCCTCTAACGCTTGCAAAATACCTTTTTCAACAGCAGGAATGAGCGCGGTTGGAATGGCGCCACCCACCACTTTGTTGATGAACTTAAATCCGGCGCCACGCTCGAGTGGACGAACCTTCAATTGCACTTCACCAAACTGGCCTGCACCGCCACTTTGTTTTTTGTGTCGATAATGCCCTTCGGCAGGTTTGGTGATGGTTTCAAAGTACTCGACGCTTGGTTGGCAGGTTTCGACGTCCAGTTTGTACACGTTCGCCATCTTTTCTAATGCGACTTTGAGGTGAAACTCCCCTTGTCCGCTGATGATGGTTTCGTTGGTGCGAGCGCGATGTTCGATGCGCAGCGAAGGATCTTCACTGGCGATTTTATTCAGCACATCTCCTAATTTTTGCTCATCTCCACGCTTAAGAGGCTTCAAGCACAAAGAATACATGGAGTCAGGAAGGTCCAACGTTTTGAGTTGAACTCCATCTTCTTCGTGAGAGTCATGAACGATTGAATCGAATTCGAGATCATCCACTTTGGCTAAAACGCAGAAGTCGCCTGCAAGCGCGCGAGGGATCTCGGTTCTATCTTTGCCCTGCAGTTGATATAAGTGCCCAACTTTAAATGCCTTGTTGCTTTCGCCAATATAAAGCTGGCTGCCCGCATTGATTTCACCCTGATACACACGTAAGTAGGCAAGTTTTCCCATATATGGGTCGACGCTGACTTTGTACACGTGTGCGACGGTGTGCTCTAAGGTTTCGCAATTTACTTTGATTTTTTTGCCGTTCTTTTCCAGTAGAGGAGGGTTACCCTCGTTTGGCATGGGCATGATCTCCGCCAAGGTACGAAGCAGAAGCTCGACGCCCGCGCCGGTTTGTGCTGAGACAAAACAGACCGGAATCACATGTCCAGTTCTCAGTGCTTCTTCAAACGGATCATGCAGTTGCTCTGCGGTGAGTTCAGAGCCTTGTTCCAGATACAGTTCCATTAGTTCTTCATCGACTTCGATAACTTGGTCAATCAAGGTCTCATGAGCTTCATCTACCGTCGTAAGTAAGGTTTCTCGTCCCAATTCTGGTTCGAAATAGCAGTCAACTACAGATTCCCCGTCAGTCGAAGGTAAGTTGATCGGCAAGCAGTGGTCACCAAAATGCTCAACGATGTTCTCCATCAATCTTTCTAACTGACTACCGTGGTTATCGAGCTTATTGATGATGATCATCTGACATTTTTGCTGCTCTTTTGCAAAGGTGAATAAGCGATCGGAAGTTTGGTTAAGTGGTGTTTGAGGGTCGATGACAAGGGCGGATGTTTCAACGGCAGGAAAAACGCTGATAGTACGGCCAAGTAACTCGTTTTGTCCCGGAGTGTCGATGATATTGAGCCGGTGTTTATTCCAGCGCAGTGCGACTGGCGTTGCTTCAATACTGTGTTGATATTGGATGGATTGAGGGTCGAAGTCGGTAACAGTATCGCCTTTTTCTACGCTGCCTAAATGGTGGGTGGCATCGCAGGTGAAGAGCAGTTTTTCTATCAGTGTGGTTTTACCGGTCCCGGTTTGACCGACAAAAGCGATATTGCGTATTTTATTGATAGGCATAAAGCCTCCTTGCAAGATGGCGTGAAAAACCTACGAATTGCTAGGAAGTGGGTTGTTATAGAAACCCACGCACTGCATTGGAGTAGGGCGGGATTACCGCCTATTCGTCTTCCATGTCATTTTCCGGATGACTCGATGCATAAGACCACCTTCTTGGACTACTGGAATCTTAGCATGCCTCAATAACCATATAATTTATGTGATTTATTTCATGATGGGGCTGATTGTTTTTTAATCGAGATCATAAACTCAGAGGTTCTGACTTTTGGAGCAAAACCTCTGGATTGTTTAGGCTATTTGGAAAGAACGATTTCGCCGTCGCGATAAACCAAGCTTGGCGTTACATCTTGTCCGAGCAACACCGGGCCATCAAGATCGACAACGCTTGCCTGAGCAGCAATGGGTAAGGCAGCACGCATCGCAAGCGACGTCCCCAACATACAACCGGACATGAGGCTAAAACCGAGTTTTTGGGCGTCGTCGGCTAATAATAGTGCTTCAGTGAGCCCGCCAGTTTTATCTAGCTTAATATTCACCATTTCATATTTTCCAACCAGCTGATGTAATTGCTCTCTGGTGTGACAACTTTCATCGGCGCAAAGTGGAATGGGGTGCGGAATGCTGGCGAGTACGTCGTCGCAGTCTTGTGGCAACGGTTGCTCGATCATGGTGATATTAAACGGTTCGAGTTGAGCAAATACCGTCGCGAGGTCGAGGTTTTGCCACGCTTCATTCGCATCTAAGACAATTTGTGCGTGCGGCGCGGCATCGCGTACTGCTGCAACGCGCTCAATCACGTTTTCACCATCCAGTTTTACCTTTAGCAGTTTTGCGCCTTGGCTAAGGTAAGCTTGTGCCTGTTTTGCCATCGCTTGCGGCGTGTCGATAGAAACCGTCATCGCCGTCACAATCGCCTCTGGTAACGTAAAGAGGTCGTTAACCTGCTGCTTGTGGCTCAAAAGCGCGTGAAGATGCCAAAGGGCGCAATCCAATGCATTTCTTGCCGCCCCCGCGGGCAATAACGATTGAAGCTGGCTTTTGAGAACCATGACATCAGCTTCGCCTTTGGCATACAAACTTTGCAGTTCATGTGCGGCGTGAGAAATCGCCTTAATCACCGATTCAACCGATTCACCATAACGAGGGTATGGCGTGCATTCACCTTGGGCGGTCATGCCTCGATGTTCAATTGTCACTCGGACTACGTGGCACTCTGTCCGACTGCCGCGAGAGATGCGAAATGGTGTCGCCATGGCAATCGTGACAGGTTCTACATGAATTTTCATCTCACTAGTTTCCCCTAAACCGCAGTTATTTTCTAAACCGTAAATGTTTCCTAAATCGTAAGAAGCCTATCTGCAACCGCATCAACGCCAAAACGTACAGGGTCGGTGACGGGCACTTGGTATTTGTCGCTCCAACCCTGGCATAACTGGGCTGCATCTTCTTCGCTGAGCGCCGAAGTGTTTAAGCAAATACCCACTAATTGAGCGTTTGGATTTGTTAGGCGAGCAGCGGCCAGATTTGCTTCTATCGTTTGTTCAATGGTTGGCAAGCTCACATGTGGTAAGTTGCGAATGTGCGGGCGACCAATCTCATGGCACAGTATCAGAGCGTCAGCTTGTGCGCCGTGAAGTAAGCCCAAACTTACGCCAGCAAACGAAGGGTTAAACAATGAACCTTGCCCTTCGATGATGTCCCAATCGTGATCGGTGAACTCAGGGCTGATCGCTTCTACTGCGCCGGAGATAAAATCGGCAACTACGGCATCAATCGAAATGCCACTGCCTGCGATGAGAATTCCGGTTTGACCCGTTGCTTTGAACTCTGCACGACAGTTTTTACGCTTCAATGCATGCTCAATGGCAAGGGCAGAGTACATTTTGCCAACGGAGCAATCTGTCCCTACAGTAAGTACTCGCTTACCTGCGCGAGCTTTGCCATTGCCGACCTTGAGCGGGGCATCATAATGGCGAACATCATACAGTTTGGTTAATCCGCGTTGTTCTAGATCGGCAAGAGGAGCAAATTCCGCCAAACGTTGGTGCATGCCCGATGCAATTTCAAATCCCATTTCTGCCGCTTCAAATAAGGTTGCTTGCCAAGCTTCGGGAATGACGCCTCCTGGATTTGCAGTGCCAAGCACCAGCGTTTTTGCTCCTTGCTGCTGCGCTTGTTGTAGTGTCATGTCGGTTAAACCAAGCGATACGGTTTCTGGCGTCAGGCGGATTTGGCCAAGACAAATCTCAGGTCGCCATTGATATATGCCACGTGCGGTTTTTGCTGCGAGTGGATCGGTTACATCGCCAAGAAAAAGTAGGTAAGGTTGAGCAATTTGCATGATGGTTCCCTTCGTCATCGTTATTGCTCATTAATGTAGCCAGACTGATTTAGGAAACCGAATGCTTATTTGTTAGGCAGGTATAACTTCAGGTTATACCTTTAAACCATCTGTTGTTTTAGGGCGGTGATAAATTGCTTTGTCGCAATGGATTGAGGTGTGTGCTCTGCGAATAAAATAGAGACAGAGAAGGACATATTTGGCTCCAAAGCATGCACGGAAACGGCATTATCTTGGCGATATTGTTTTGCAGTCCAAGGGTCTACAATCGCGAATCCTGCTTCGTTTTTCACCAGTTCAGCCGCCGCGGAGTAGCTGCGGACGGTAATGGCATGTTGATAATGCTCGTCACGCGCTGACAAGGTTTGATGTAACAGCAAGCCCAGAGGATCTCGGCTATCTAAACCGATAATGGGTAAATCGTGACTGATGAGTTCTTCTAAAGTGACGGTTTTTTCTGTGGGTATCGCTGCGCTTTTAGGAGCGATCAGTGCTAAGTTTTCTTTCAATAACACGTGCCCCATGATCGCTGGTGGTGTTTCTTCACCGAACGCAATGGCGACATCCAGTTCATGTTTCAGTAATCCTGAGCACAGCTCATCGCGATTGGCCGTTGAGAGCTCAAAGGAGATGCCGTGTTCTTTCGACAGCAACGCGACAGTCGGCGCTAACAAGTGTGCGGCCAAAACAGGCGGAGCACCAACTCGTAAATGTTGAGTTCCCTGTTTGACTTTGTTGGTCAGAGAGCGAAATTGTCCGAGTTGTTGATAGACTTTTTCAGCCTCTGGCAATAAGGCTTTGGCTTCTTGAGTTGGAACGAGACGGCCCTTTACACGCTCAAATAAAGCGAAGCTCAGTTGTTGTTCTGTATGGGCGAGAACTCGAGTGACATTGGGTTGGGAAACGTGCAGTAAGCGAGCCGCGCCTGACACCGTTCCTGCTTGCATAATGGCGTAAAAGACTTCTAATTGCCTTAAGTTCACGGCGATTTCCCTCTGCTCATGTTGGTCACCTCAGAATACCCAACCTTGCTGATAAGCGATAGAGGTAAAAGTGCTGGCGTAAAAAATAGGAAGACGATGTTGGTTGCCTTCCTATCTCGCTTTTTCAATTTCTCAACTTCTCAATTTATATGCTTCACTTTGCTGCTGCATGAAGGGGCAGGTCGTTAAACGGCTCTACGTCTCGACTGAGCAATCCCATCAAAATCACTGCTAACACCATGACAGCAGCTGCGATTGCAAAACCGTATTGTGTTAGCTCGTAATGACTCAATATTGCAATCAGGACGTAACTGAGAGATTGAATGGTGGTGGCAAACATGCTGATGCCGCCATCGACGCGACCTCGTTGATGAACCGCTACGGTGTGATGCATCCAGTTGACTCTCGCAATGCGATTTAGCGCGTTAAATACGCCAAACAGCGCCGTAAACAATAAGATGGTCAGCGGGTTCATCGCAAAACTCATCCCGATAAGCGCAAAAGAGACCATAATCATCGAAGCGAACATAATGTGGCTATGGGAGGCACGGCTTAGCACTTTGGTGACAATAAAGCCGGTTAGCAACGAGCCGAGGCCAAAACTGATGTTGAACCCTGCAAACCAATCGCCAGAGATGCCTTGTTCAGAAAACCAAATCGGCACCAGTTTGCTCAAATACGTCAATGCAGGATAAGAGAGGCAAGAGAGCAGAATAAAGCCATAAAATCGGGGTTCGAGACGGAATATTTGTTTGCTCTCTTTGAGTTGTGCGATGAAAGCAACGGATTTTGATGCCCTTAATTGTTGAGTATAAGGCGTCAGAATATAGAACATCGCTGCTAACGCAGAGGCGCTGGCCGCAAACAAAGCAAACTCTTTCATGCCCCACATTTCAAGCAAAACAATACCCAACGCGCCAGCTCCGAGGGTTGTGGATTGCATTACAATTTCTTGCTGACCCGAAATTTTCGCATACTCATGGTGCTGATAATTTTCTTGGGTGAAGGCGTTGTTGGTCGTCCATGCAAAATTACTTGAAACCCAATACACCAGTTGCGCAAAAGCCAGCAACCAGTGTGACTCAAACCCTAACCAATAAGCAATGAACACCACCAAAGCCATACCCGATTGAAACCATTGATTGAGCACGAGTAGTACTTTGCGTGAATGTCGGTCAATTAAAGTGGAAACGAAAGGCGTTGCTAGAAAAGAAATCGCGGTGCAGCTCAGAGAAACTAAAGCTACGAAAGTGCCCATGTTAGGTTCGGAAAGCATGACCCATGGTAGCGCCATCATGAATAAGCCAGAGGAAATGCTGTCGAAGAAGCGGCCAGCTAAGTACGGCTGAGTTTTATTTTTCATTATGTTTGCCTCTAACTCCCGATGGATTTCAAAAGGTTGATGTCCAACTGTCTTGTGTTTAACAACCAAGTCGTTCACGCTGAACACATTATCTTGAGATAGCCGGGGTTTAGCGTTAATTAAGATGGTGCAACTTTAAAACCTCAAGTAAACTTAAGGTAAAGCATTTTTTTAACAAAATTGATACACAGGGAGTCAAGGATGGAAATCAGCGTAGGAGAAGTGGCAAAACGTTCTGGAGTGAAAGTATCTGCCCTACATTTTTACGAGCAAAAAGGACTGATTTCGAGTTGGAGAAATCAAGGTAATCAGCGTCGCTACCATCGCAGTGTGTTGCGCCGTGTTGCGGTGATCAAAGCAGCGCAGCAAGTTGGGTTGTCGTTAGAAGAAATTAAACATGCGTTAGATGAACTGCCGAAACACCAAGCCCCTAACAAAGCGCAATGGGAAGAAATGGCAAGCCATTGGCATGAACAGTTAGAACAAAAGATTCAAAAACTTAAAGCGTTGCAAAACGATTTAGGCGGATGCATTGGCTGCGGGTGCTTGTCGTTAGAAACCTGCGCACTGCGAAACCCAGAAGATGTATTAGGGAAAGACCACTCGGGGTCGAACTTAACGTTATATGAAGAGTAGCGATTATCTCTATTCTTTGTCGAAACTGTCGACTACGATCGCGCCCATCGAAGCAGGCATTGTGATGACGATAACGCGCTTTATCGCAACCAAAGGCTCATTCATGAGTGGCAGCTTATCAAGACAGAAAAGAACTAACGCTACCACAACGGCCGCAATGAGGTACGCGATAACCACACGAAAAATAAAGATGGATACGCGATTCTTGATGTGGCTTTGAAACACGCTTTGATACGCGAAAAAACTGAGGAAAATGACAGAAAGACTTAACAGCATGAGCAAGTTTGCCATTGGTAGGCTCTCACCCAATCGCCACGCTTCCTCCGAAAATGAGATCGGGACTGCTAGGGCAAAAGCGCCAACCAATACTTGGCTAGCGTCTTCTAGATTAAAGTGGCTGCTCATGCTGTTTATTCCATTATTCGCTTGCTAGATGTAAGAGCTTTTCAAAACGCTCATTACCGTGCAGCAATTCGAGGTCTCGTTCTTCGGCAAGTAAATCACGAATGGATGGGCTGTATTCAATTGCGCGTTCCAAGTCTTCAATAGCTTGCTCTTCGATACCAAGGCGAGAGTATGCACACGCGCGTTGATACAGTGCAGGGCCGTTGGTGTAATCGACTTCAAGTACGCGGTTACAAATGCTAAGTGCCCAATGGTATTCGTTGATTTCCATCGCTGCGTCGGCTTTGTACGTCAACGCTTCTAAATCACCTGGACGAATTAACAAGATTTCATCATAGATTTCAATACGTTGTTCTGGAGTTTGAGAGCTTTGTGCACGTAGCCATAAGTTATGGATCTCGTTGATTTTCTCAATCTCTTTGTTGTTTTCACTGATAATGCGAGTTTTGCGTTTTAAATCTCGCTCAAGGGCGACAAACTTTTTCTCGTATTCTTGGGCGATCTTCTCCAATCGTTTATCAGCCATCTCTTTGGTGTTGTGTTTAAACTCACGCAGAGATTGCCATCCGACAAAGGCAATCAGCGATGCGACACCAGCAATGATGTAGAAGAAGTATGTAACGGTCACGTTGGCATAGTTCAACGATTTATCTGCGACCGTTAGCTCGCGATCGGTGATCTCTGTGATCATTCGCTTTTCTAGGCTTTGATAGTCCTGACGCAGCGCTTTTAGTTCATCTAAAATATAGCGTTCCATTAATGGTCTATCTAACAGATCCGATTCTGAATACTTTTCCTCCGATGCCATTGTTGGCAAGGCAAGTATCAGCGAGAAAAAAATACCAATAAATAAGCGCATATAACGTCCTTTCACGAGAAGAGTACAGATAGACCATGCAACAATAGCAAATAGCACAAACGTTTAGCAAAGTTATTACAAAAGAAATAACAGTCGTCTACGTAGAAGTCATATTCTTGTTGTTTTTCAGCTTGTTCCTGGTGGTTATTTGTTGTGATATCTTTTATCCTCCTTGCGAATTTATGATTAATGGAGTGAGCATGGACGCGCGAGCTAAGGATTACTTAGAACAATTCCTAGAACTATTATCACCAGAACAAAGGGAAGCTGTACCATCAGTCAGTGCTGACTATTATTGTGCCGATGAATACAACGCGAATGTATGCGCAGATTTGGTTCGTATTGGACAGAAAACTGCATCGTGCAGTTTGGAGCTTTGGTATCGAGAACATGGTGAAACCATGCCCCAAGTCGGTCATTTACAAGTAGTGACGAATTGGGATGGGGACCCGGTTTGCGTGATACGAATTACTGACGTAAGTACATGCAAATATGAGGATGTAACCGCAGAGTTTGCCTTCGCAGAAGGCGAAGGTGATAGAACCTTAAACTGGTGGCGTGATTCTCATACTGCATTTTTTAAAGCTGAATGCGATGAGTTGAACATCGATTGGCATGAGAAACGTACGCTGGTTTTAGAGCGTTTTGAAGTGGTGTATCCCGTCAATTAATCTCTGATAGCAGCACTGATTTGAAGTGCTGCTTTCTTTATTGAGAGACCATTTTTAGCGCTTTCGAGCGGTCACACTAAACATATGCCAATGTTTTTGGCTTCCTACTACAGTGGTCCCGTCTTCATCTCTTTCATGCAATGAAATGAGGTCGTAACCCTCGAATAAGCTTTCCACTTCCTTTTTTGTTAATGCGGTAATGTTTGGATGCATTTCGGAGGTAACCCACGAGTCTTTCACTCCCAAGAAATCGCCGCAGAAGATACCGCCCGGTTGTAATGCGCTGTCTATTTTTGTCCAGACTTGTTTGAAGCCTGTGTCAGGGCAAAAGAACAAACTGGCATTTGCGATAACCAAGCTGCACTGAGGGTAATTAAATTCAGTAAAACAGCACTGCGAAACTGAAAATCGCTTATTACCTTCAAAGCGTGTTAAACAAGTTTTTACTGCATCTTCATTGCTATCACATGCGTGAACCTTAAATCCCTGTTCGAGGAGAAAGTGGCTGTCTCGACCTATTCCGCAGCCAATATCGAGAGCGACTTTGCCTTCTATCTTAAGTCGGTTTACGGCATTCTCCACGTTTGGGCGGTGAGGTTGGCTTAAAATTTTCTGATAGTATTCATTCCATTGCGCTGGCATTGAACTTCCTTATGTTGGTTGTGTACCCTGCCCAAAACTAGCGTCCATTTTGTTTTGCTTGACTGGGGAGGTTTGCAGTATTGGCAGCTGTTATAGCTGATCTTCAATCGGTAATATTCCGGAGAACCAAGCGCCCATTTTTCGCCATACTCCTGCTTCTGGTTCGGAGTCGTATTCTTCGCCTGTTTTTACGTCGATCCAGACAATGTCCCCGTCGCGCAGAGTTAAGGCGTAGGCGTTACTCGACAGTTGATTCGGCAGTTGTTCTAGAAACATTTGCACATATTCTGGCTGTTCTATAACAACGGCCATTTCGGTATTCAAAGCTGCCGAACGTGGGTCCCAGTTCATTGAACCAACGAAAAGTGTTTTGTTATCAATCGTCATTGCTTTAGCGTGTAAACTTGCTCTGCTACTCCCCGTGAGGCTCCACTTACTTTTGAGTTTCGCGCTCGCTTTTACTTCCCAAAGCTTGATTCCAGCTTCGAGTAGATCTTTTCGATATTTTGCGTACCAACCATGCACGGCAAACACATCGTTAGACGCGAGGCTATTGGTCACAATCGTGATATCAACGCCTCGCTTGGCCGCGTTACTTAATGCTTGAGTACCTACTTCAGTTGGAACGAAATAGGGAGAGATGAGCACAAATGAATCCTCAACACTTTTAACCAGTTCCGACAAATTATCAATA
The DNA here is from genome assembly GCF_033337445.1 of Vibrio sp. YT-15. Lineage (NCBI taxonomy): Bacteria > Pseudomonadati > Pseudomonadota > Gammaproteobacteria > Vibrionales > Vibrionaceae > Vibrio > Vibrio sp. YT-15. The sequence continues at coordinate 242,227 of NZ_JAWOQR010000004.1, read as the reverse complement.
AGTTGGCTCTCTCGGGTTGCGACTTTATCGGGCAGATCAAACCATACTTTCGCTTCTCCCCAGTAGAGCTTGAGTTTGCCTTGTTTTAGATCTTGGTACATATCCAGTTGGGTGAAGTCATAGCGGCCGGTTGAAAACTTTTCCTCTAACCGGAGTTTATTGACCTGCTTTTGAATCGCTTGGTCGGTAATTTGCTGTGAATTCGGTGTAATCCATTCCATTGGTATCGCATAGGCGCTATTCCAGTAGAGGTCGAACTGATCGGCAGTTTGTTGTACCGCCTCACCATAGAGCAGAAGATCAAAATCACCAAACTCAACTTGCGATTCAAAAGAGAAGTATTCATTGCCGATATTTCTACCTCCGACAATGGCGGAAACACTGTCTGCAATCAGAGACTTATTGTGCATACGACGATTAAGACGTTCAAAATCGCTAGCAAGAGCGAACCAACGGGAGTCGCGATACTGATGCGGGTTAAATAAGCGGATTTCTATATTAGGATGTGCATTGAGGGCAGCCATCACATCGTCGTTTCGCTTTTGCATATCGTCAAGCAACAGCCTTACTCGAACACCACGCTTTGCCGCTTCATACAAGCGCCACGTTATTAGCTGACTCGTTTCGTCACCGCGGTAAATATAGTATTGAAGATCAAGGCTTTTCTGAGCGGACTCGATCAAAGAGGTTCGAGCAAGAAGGGCATCGTGTCCCTGATTTAACGGTGCAAAGCCAGTTATGGACTTAGGATCTCTCCCGTAAGCTTCAAAGTACTGCGCAAGAACAGAATCCTTTTGATAACCGAGCTGAAAGCTGGTGGACTTTTCACTGGCGTCATTCAACGATACGGATGAGCATGCCGATAAAATAGTGAGCAGCGAGGGGAAGAGCAACTTGGCGAGCGTTTGTAACAAAGCACATTTCCTTGTCTTACAGAGTGTTACCTACTCCAAATTATAGACTTAAGCTGACGCCACATGCACCCAGAACCGTTTGATAACGAGCGATTAATCAATGAATTGCCATAGAGCCTGCACTAAGTTCAACTTTTAGAGCGCAGATAATCATTTATTTTAATTATCATTATGGCCGTATTGGTCATAATCACTAATATCTGGTGATTATGACCAATAGCACACTGGATAAAATAATGATTTTTATATAACCATATGATTTTTAATAAATAAATGCTTGGCATGTCATTTGCTGTTTAGAATAAAAGTTAAGTCAGAGCAACTTGCGCAGTTGGTTAATTTTTTGTTAATTTTATTAACTTTGAATTGGCAATAACTATCTAGTTCGCTGCTTAAAAGACTAGGCAAGTGCCGCTTTGATGTTTATTCAAATTCAATTCTCTCACCACCATGCTTACCGGGAGCAATGGACTGAATAAAAGTGTGGTGTTGAAAACAACAATAAAAAAGGATTTTCGATGTTAGCAAAACCCATATTACGTTGGCTTTTACCCTTCGTCGTCGTTGGAGGCTCTTATGCAGGATATGCTGCAATTGCCGCAACTGCGCCGGAAAAAGAGTCAACCAAAGATGCAATTACAGAACCTACTGTTCAGGCTTCTTCTCTTTTTCCTACCGATCACAAAGTGGTGATTACCAGTCACGGTGAATTAGTCCCTTTTGAAAAAACACACCTTTCCGCGCAAGTTAGTGGTGAAGTTACGAGTTGGCACCCGAATTTTGTGACGGGTGGCATCGTAAAACGAGGAGAGGTTCTTTTCACAATTGAAAGTGACAACTATGAAGCGTCGGTTTTACAAGCTGAAGCCGACTTAGCTAGTGCACGCGCAAACTTGATTGAGGAACAAGCGAAAGCCGAAGTGGCAAAACGTCAGGCAAAGAGACTGAGCGATAAGCAAGTGACGGATCTGTATTTACGCAAGCCTCACGTTTTGAGCGCACAAGCCCAAGTGAAGTCGGCTCAAGCGGCACTCAAACGAGCAAAAAGAGAGTTAGAAAATTGCAAAGTCGTTGCACCTTACGATGCGCTGGTTGTTGAGCGTGATATTGGTGTTGGTCAATTTGTTACATCTGGTTCTCGAGTTGCCACGTTAAACAACATTGAAGTGGCAGAGGTGCACGTACCCATTGCCGGTTTTGATAGTGCATTTTTACCCGAATCCATTGGTGAACTCACTGCGACAGTGACGCAGCAAGGTGTGTTTTCTACCACTAGAGAAGGTCGAGTAGTTCGTGATTTAGGCATGATTGATAGCGCTACCCGAATGATTAACATGGTCATTCAAATCGCGGACCCATACGGTGTCGATAACCAGCAGCCTCCAATTAAATTCGGCTCCTACGTTGAAGTGAGCTTCACTGGTAAGGAACTTAAGCATATCTATCGCTTACCACAGGAATTAGTTAAAAACCGTACCGTGTGGGTGGTGAATGGCGATAATCAACTTCAACCCAGAACTGTCACGGTTTTGAGAGCAGAAGGTGAGTTTTTGCTGGTGGGCGAAGGTTTAGAGCAAAGTGATAAGTTGGTACTGACCTTGCCCGAGTACCCTCAAAAAGGCATGGCGGTACAAATCGCAAAAAAGAGTGACGACTCCGAAACCGTCGTACAGTAAGTAGGAGTTTGTCATGGAAGATACTAAACAAAAGGGCTTGATTGCCTATTTTGCGAATAACCCCGTCGCTGCCAACCTTTTGATGGTGTTCATCATTATCATGGGTGTGGTGAGTTTTCTCTTTATTCAAAGGCAGATGTTTCCGAATATTGAGGTGAACTACATTGATGTTCGTGCGACTTATCCTGGCGCTTCTCCTCAAGAGATAGAAGAGAGTATTCTCGTTAAGGTCGAGGAATCGATTAAAGATGTCACCGGGATTAAAAAAGCAGTCTCAACGGCCTCTAGAGGTAGCGCGTATGTTTCCATCGAGGTAGACGTTAATGCCGATATCAAGCGTGTCTTAGATGATGTAAACCAACGTATTGATACTTTGTCTAACTTACCAGCGGGTATGGAACCAATCAATGTCTACCAAGTTGAATGGCGCCAAGATGTAATCGAAATGGGGTTAGTTGGGGACCGACCGCTCGAGGAGCTTAAACCGATTGCTAAGCAAATCGAAGATGAATTACTTCAGTTAGAAAACGTCATGCTGGTGTATCTGAGTGCGCCAGAAGAAGAAATAGCGATTGAAGTGGATCCACTTGTTCTTCGTAAATACGACCTGACGTTGAGCGATATCAGCAGCGCGATCAGCCGTTACTCGGCCAACTTTTCTGCGGGCGAAGTAAAAACAAATTCAGGGATGATTGCAGTAAGGATTGAAAACCAATACTACCGTGGTGATGAGTTTAGAAATATTCCTGTAAAGCTTGGCGCAAATGGTGCGAAGGTTTTACTGCAAGATATCGCCACGATCAAAGATGGTTTTACGGAAGAAGAGCGCTATTTTGAATACTCAGGGCAAAATGCGATCTACATGTCTGTTGAAGCAACTCGTGATCAGAACATTATCCCTGTTGCACAGTCCGTTCGTAATTATATTGAAGCAAAAAACAAGACATTACCGCAGGATGTTAAGCTCAAAGTTTTAGTTGATACTACTTATTATTTAAATGGGCGTCTCGACATGATGTTGAAAAACTTGCTGCAAGGCGCTGCATTAGTCGCGATTATGCTGACCATTTTCCTACGTTTCCGCTTGGCTATGTGGGTAATGATTGGGCTACCTGTCTGTTTTCTCGGTGCCGTAATGATGATGCCTGCATTAGGGATCACGGTAAACATCGTGTCTCTTTTTGCCTTCATTATGGTGCTCGGTATTGTAGTTGATGACGCCATCGTGATGGGAGAAAGTGCGTACAGTGAAATCGAAGAAAAGGGCGGTGGCGTCGAAAACGTGGTTCGTGGTGTAAAACGTGTTGCCACACCAGCCACTTTCGGTGTGTTAACCACAATTGCTGTGTTTGCCCCTTTCTTGTTGTCTAGCGGTATTGATAGTGCCTTCTTTTATGGTATCGCGGGGGTCGTGATTCTTTGTTTGATCTTCAGTTTGATTGAATCGAAGCTGATCCTTCCTGCACACCTTGCGCATACTCATTTTAAGCCAGTTAAACCAGGTGGTTGGCGTGACCGATTTAACCAACGTTTTTTTGGTTTTGTAAATGGTCAATATCGGAACTTTGTAACAACATGCACCCATTGGCGCTGGACAGTGTTTGCGGTGTTCTGTGGTTTACTGCTGATCAGCGCGGCTTTGATCAACGCGAATTATGTTCGGGTGATCCCTAACCCTAAAGTGCCGACTGACTATCCTGCGATCACTATTGAAATGAATGATACCGTTTCAAGTGAGCAGACAATCAGTGCACTCAAGACTATTGAACGTGTCATGCAAAAGATCGAATCTGAGACCATTGCAGAACATGGTCAAGGAATGATTCGTGATGTGCTGTCGTACAACAGAAGCCGCACCGAAGGTCGTGTATTAGTACCTTTGGTTGATGAAGAGTTACGCCCGTTCAATACATTTGAGCTGGCTCGACGTTGGCGTGAAGCTATGCCTGTTATTCCAGGTATGAAGAGCATCAAAATCCGCGAGCAGAGTGCGGGTGGTGGTGACAGAGATGAGTTTGGTTACTTGTTGTTTGGTTCTAACATCAATGAGCTCAACGAGGCTGGGCGTTACTTGATAGAGCGTTTACAGCAGGAAGAAGGGTTATATGATATTTCATCTTCTATTGATTCTGGAAGCAAAGAAGTACTCCTGTCTCTTGCGCCTGTAGCGTACGATCTCGGTCTGGATCTCACCATGATCGCAGAGCAAGTTGGTGGCAGCTTTTATGGTGGCGAAGCACAGCGCATTATTCGTGATGGTGAAGAAATTAAAGTTATGGTGCGTTACCCGCAACTGACGCGTGAAGCATTCTCATCATTGCGTTACGCTGTGATTACCACACCAGCAGGTAAGAAGGTCATGTTGGGTGATGTGGTGAAGATCAATGAGCAGCCGGGCGTGAGTAGCATTCGACGTGAAGGCGGGTATCAAACCGTTTATGTTTATGGTTCCATAGACGAAGAATTGGTTGAGCCTCAAGAAATCGTGAAGGTCATTGACGACAATATCTTACCGGATATGAAGCAAGCGTTCTCGAGTGTGAAAACAGAATTGGGTGGTGATATTGAAGAGCAGGCTGCGCAGCGTAATGAACAGATTTTGTTCTTTATTGCAGGCATGATCATCGTCTACATCTTGTTAGCTGTACCGTTAAAAAGTTATACCCAGCCTTTGATTGTAATGTCCGTCATTCCGTTTAGTCTGACGGGGGCGATTTGGGGCCATTTCTGGCTAGGTTTAGACATCAGTATGATGTCGACATTTGGTTTGATCGCCGCTGCTGGCGTGGTTATCAACGACTCTCTGGTTATGACAGATTACGTAAACCAAGTGAGAGAAAAGGGTATGAACATCAAACAAGCGGTTGTTGAGGCGGGTTGTGCTCGTTTTCGAGCTATCACGCTCACCTCAATAACGACGTTTGCGGGTGTATTGCCGATAATGTTTGAAACGAGTTTGCAGGCGCGTTTTGTCATACCGATGGCTGTCGCTTTGGGCTTTGCGGTGTTGTACGCAACGGTTCTGACTTTAGTGTTGGTGCCTTGTTTGTATTTAATGCTTGAAGATATTAAAAATATTTTCAGATCGATTAAGAGGTTTATCCATCGTTTGATTAATCGTTTCAGAAAGTCGCCAGTGACGTCGAGCGTTGAAGCAAGCGTATCGAGTTAACAAGCTTGATGTTAACGATTAGGAGCAGCCTTCGGGCTGCTTTTTTGTTTCCGCATTTTGATTCAAAGTGATTTTTTAGTGGGCAGTTACGTAATTATCTGATGAGAAAACTGCCTGACAAAGCATTTCTAATATATATGTTTCTAATGTTTTAAATTCGCATGGTTAATTTGACACTTGGTTAGCGAAATTTACCAGACGAAGATAACGTTGAATATGAGGTTTTATTTAAGTTATTGAAAAGTAACAAAATAAAAGTTGGCATCGTATGTGCAATATATGAATTGTAATTAAAATTAACTGCTAATCCTCAAGGAGCTTATTATGAAAAGCGTATTTCTATCTACTCTAAGTCTTATTGCTGTAATGTCATCACCAATCGCTGCTGCTAACACTTTAGACAAAGAGGAGTGGAGCTCAGATTTACGTCAGGACTTTTCTGAAATGAAACATGAAGCTATAGCAGATATTCAGCAAATGAACATGGATGCCATTCACGCACGTGATGAGCGTATCGTGAAAAACATTAAAGATGAGCAAGAACAGTTAGTAAAGGTAACGTGCCACAAAGAGAAAGCAAGCAAGTCATAAACGCCGCTAAGAGAGACTGACAGACGAAAATGAATCCAATACGAGTTCGGTGTTAGTTAGCAGTAAGCACTGACCTTGTTGCTCTACTTGCCAGCCTTTTAAGGCTGGCTTTTTTGTTTCTCATTTCATGGGTGGAGATCAGATCCTCAAGCTTATTGTCAATAGTTGGCGTGTTTGATGAGCTATTGCTGGATGGAGCGGATGTAACTTTTAAAAGTGTAGATTTCAGTAAAGTGGAGGTGATGTTAGATATTTAAAATTTTGAAAAGATCCGATCTCCTTTTTGACCTTCATAATACCTTAGTATGTGGTTCACTTTTATTTGAAGAGGGATTAGTAATGACTTGGGAATTTATTGAAAGGAAAGAGGCTTTTGATTACATTGGGCTAAATAATAAGTCGGTTAATGAGGTTGAACAATTCTTACATGGAAGAGTGAGACTTTCAGCTGCACTCTTTAGCAATAAAAAACTATACTTATCAAGACAATCCCTCATCATGCTTGCGTCTCTGAATGAATATGATCAGAAGCAAGTTGTCAAAGAAATGTATTTTCTTTCATCTAATCCAAGCACACCCTCTGTAGTTAGACACAAACGCAATCCATTGCTTCGAATATTTCGAACTAGGTATCCCTTCAAAAATTATCATTACTTATTAACTTGTATCCTTAGAGACGGGAAAATTGTAATTCATGATATTGCTTTTGATCGACAGTTGCATGGTAAGTCTATTTTTAAGCATTCACATCAAAGAACCCAAATGTATCATGTGAAGAAAGAAACAGGTAAAAATGGTGAGTATAATGGAGTGCAGAACAATGATGAAGCAAAGTTATTGTTGGCTGAGTGGGACCACACTAAAGCTCAAGTAACTCATCAAGTCAATACGCTTCATGCAACGGTAAATGGAATGTTGAATGATTATGAGAAAGCGGCGACACTGATGGGGGTACATACGCAGGTGGCGTACAAAGAAGATAAGCCAACAGAGTATACGTTGTTTCACAGCCCTTCTGATAATGCGAAGCTGGATCTTATTGAATGTGTTTATGACAAAACTCGTTTTACTTCGCACAATGCTCAACACCTAGCAGCAGTAATGAAACAATGTGCAGAGCAGGGTAAGGAAGTAAAATGGACAGTACATAGCCAAGGTGCCATTATTTTTAACTCTGCTCTTGAGTATGTTAGAAAAAATAATCCGAGCTTAAGACTATTGAATCAACAAATCGTTGTGCATGCAGGGGGAACAAATACAACGAAGATAGGGAAAAATGCACAGCAGCTTGGTTTGAAAGTTAATTACACAAAAACCCGAACGAATCCCTTTGATATTGTCCCAAATATTGCTGCGAGACAAACTCCATTATCTGCAAGTAGTCTCGTTCGTTGTTGTAAATTCTTGGGATTAGTGATGAATGGAGAGGTCACAGAGAGCCCACATACATTACCCTATTTCGGTGTGGAATCTTATCGACGACAACTGATGATGTCTGGTAATAATATGGCTAGTAAACGTTTAAAAGATATTGATGAATATTTAAAGAACAAGGGTTAGATATATGGGCCTTATTAAAATGTATAAAGATGGCTTTCGAGGAAAGCCAGATTTTGCAAACTTGTTACATAATGTATTCCAGATAGATGACTTAGTGCTGTCATTTGAGTGTCCGAACAACATATATGAAGGACATGTATACCAAGATTTTATTGAATTACAACGGTTCAATATTGATTCAAAAGTAGAGCGGCATGAAAAGTTTATAAAATTGGCCACGATTTATTTCTCTTTTCAAAATAAAATAATAAATCCACTATTACCAATCAATAAACAAGGTGGTTTATATATTCGGTTAAGGATTAAATCTTCAGATAAATATATTACTAGTGTTAATGAACTATCTTCATTTATAGAGAAAGAGTACGTGGATTTTTATCATGCTGTAGAGTCACCTGACGGCTCTCGAAAAGGTGATCATACAGAGTTGATGAATGATGCCATTGCGTACGCAAATCATCGTTGGGGAATGGACCCGATAAACGAAGAAAAAAAGAGAGCGAAAGAAGAGTTCCTTGTAGGAGAGTTTCTTCGTGGTTACCCTCCAATCAAATGCCAAGATATCAAGATTGGTGAAAATACATTTTCAAAATATGTAGAAGGAAATTTGGAGTATAAAAAAGACTATCGAAGAGTGTACAATTTGCCTATCAAAAATGAGTTTTACTTTAGCATTGAATTTTTATATGAAATCGAGCCTATGTTTGCTCAAAAAAAGTTTTTAGATTGGGTGAGAAGTGCTGATGAAACCTTTGAGAAAAAGGTGTTAGAGTTACTAGAATTGTCTCCGCTTGTTGATTCGTATACTACCTCCAAGGTTGAGAGATTGACCAAATAAAATTGATCCTGTGCGCTCTGACTTTCAACTTAAAGAAAAAAGCCCGCAAAGAATTTCCTCTGCGGGCGTAATAAAGGGCACCAAATTGGGTGTCTATTCATTTTGGAGGTGGTCGAACGTCCATATAAAACTGACAATAGGCTTGGTGAGAGGCTTACCACCAGCGCGACCAACGAGGCTAAAGTTAACATTGTTGTAATGATTGTTAAAATGTTAATTCTTCAATCAATGTTTTCATTATCGTGAGTTTAAATTGTGAATGTGTTGCCTACGTGTATTTTTACTCTGTGAAATGCCGTTTTTGACAATAAAACATATTATAAATCTTGTGCTGGTTATTTGATTTGGTTATATAAAACTCAACATACTTAATCCTTAGCTGTTCATATTCACACTTAATGAGACACAATAACCCTCTGTTTGTTAAGTGATTGTGTTTTTTAACGCATTGGTATTGAACAAAAAGCGACCTAAGCCGCTCTTGTTCATTTTGATAAGTTTACTTATCAGTCGTTTTAGATTTCTTCGTGCTTATGGACTAGGCCGAAGTCAGCTAAAATGGCATACGCAGCAGGGATCATAAACAACACCAGCAGAGTGGATGCGAAAATACCAAACACGATGGAGATAACCAGTGGTTGGATAACCTGTGCTTGCAAACTGGTTTCAGTCAGTAACGGAAGCAAACCTGCTGCAGTGGTCATTGATGTTAGGAATACTGCTCTAAAGCGTTCCCGACTGGCTTTGACTACCGAGTCATGCACATTATCCCCTTCATCCACATGATGGCGTATGTACTGAACTAACAGAATCGAGTCATTCACCACAATCCCTGCTAATGAGACGAAGCCCATCATACTTGGCATACTTAATGAGTGACCGAGTAGGATGTGTCCCCATACCACGCCAATAAAAGCGAGGGGAATCGCAAGCATGACGACGAATGGTTCCAAATAACTGCGGAATTGGTAACTCAGAATCGCAAACACGCCAAACAAACCAAGCAAGAAACCTTTACCCATTGATGCGCCAGTTTCAGCGGTATCTTTGGCTTCACCTTCAAAATCAAAGCGAAGACCAGGATACTTTTGCATAAGCTTTGGCGCCTCATCCTGTTGGAACTGACGAATAATGGCGGTTGAGTTGGCTTTCGTATTGTCGATATCGCCGAATACGCTCACAGTCCTCAAGCCATCAATGCGCTGGATTCTTACGTAATTACGTTGGAAATCCAAAGTCGCAATGGTTGCGAGGGGGATTTGACTGCCATCGGACAAGATAATCGGAAAGTTTGCCAATTGCTGTAAGTCACCGGCTTGTGCTTTATCGAGGCGAACTTCGATGGAAATGTTTTCTACCCCAACTTGGATCTCGTCTGCGGTTTGGCCAAAGAAAGCTGCACGCAATTGATTGGCGATGAGTTGGCCGTTAATCCCGTAAGCTTCTGCGCCCGGACGCAGTTTTACCAAGACTTCTTCTTTACCCATACGCATGTCATCCAACACGCCATGGACACCGTCAAACTCATTTAAGTATTGTTGAATGTCGATAGAGGCGGCTTTGAGAGCATCCAGTTCATCATGCTTCGCTCGAATTTCAATCGCTCGTCCACCTGGCCCCATGGTCGGTTGTTTAAATACCAGTGAGATAGGATCGGCAAGTTCACCAATGTCTTCACGCCATGCGTCGATAAATTCATCGATGAGTGTGTTACGGCTCTCGGCGCCCAGCAAATCCAGACGTACCGTGGCAATGTGAGGGCCAGATTCATTCGCGTCGGCGTTAGCATTGAATTGACTGGTGATGTGCAGAACCAATGGATTGCCGTCTTCCACTTTTTCTGTCCATTCTTTATCTAGCTTTTGAGCGGAAGCGACGATCTTATCGACGACAGCTTCCGTTTGAGACAGAGAAGAACCCGGAGGAAGAATAATGCGCGCTTCTGCAATGTCGCCATCCAACTCCGGGAAGGGTTGGAACTTGAGTAAACCACCTACTAACGTGGCAGCGGAGATAAGAAGCAAGGCAACCACGCCACCCATAAAGGCATAGCGATACTCGACCACTTTATCTACTGCGTTGACCAAGGTGGTGTTGCGGAAGTTTTCAAAAGAAGCGAGCAGCTTTTGTTTGAACTTCGGTGTTTTTCGCTCTTGCTTTTGTTTATGTAGCGAATGAGAAAGGTGGTTAGGTAGGATCAAGAAGGCTTCCACCAAACTCAAACTCAAAACGAGGATCAGAACTTGAGGAACTGCTTTAAGTACCGCACCCATTTCACCTTGCAGGAATAACAAGCTACCAAAAATACACACCGTAGTTAGGAAGGAAGAAATTACCCCTGGCAGTACCTTTTTCACTCCTTTGATAACGGCATCATCGATCTCTTCTCCTCGGTCGAGGTGAGCGGCAATCGATTCGGCAATAACGATGGCATCATCCATCATGATACCGATGGCCATGAGTAACCCGACCAAAGACATGATGTTGATGGACAGGCCAAGTTGCGCCATCAAAAATAACCCACCTAAGAAGGCTACGGGCAAACCAGCTGCGACCCAAAAAGAGTAGCGAAAACTAAAGAACAACCACATGGTGGCGAAAACCAGAATGATACCTTGCCAACCGTTTTTGACCATCATGGTCAGGCGATCCCAAAGCACAGATGAAAGGTCATTGGTCATTTGTAGCATCACACCGTCTGGCGCGATAGCTTGTTGTTCTTCGACAAATTGAGCAACCCGTTCCTTGATACGCAGTGCGTCATCTTCTTTGTTTTTGCTGACTTTTAGTAGGGCAGAAGGGTGACCATCGAAGAGGACTTTCTGTTCGTCCAATTCAAACCGGTCGGTAATCGTCGCAATATCTCTTAGACGGATGATTGAGCCATTTGTACCAGAGCCCACGACAATAGTCTCAAGCTCTTCTGGCGTCACACGTCGTTCATCAAAGCGGATCAGAAAGTTCTTATCTGGTGTTTCGACATTACCACTTGGCAACTTGACGTTCTGACGACCAATCTGCTCAGCAATATCACCAACACTCAAGCCAAGTTGTCGGATAGCTTGAGTATCTAACTCTACTCGGTATTGGTGGTCAGAGAAGCCTGCAACTTCAACCAAAGACACATCGTAATCGAGCTTTAATGTGCGCTTAAGTTGTTCTGCGTAAGCTTTTAACTCTGGCCATGTGGTATCTGCGGTAATGGCGACATCCACAACTGGCTCATTCCAATCTAGCTCTTGTACCACAGGAGATTCAATCTCTTGCGGGAAGTCATTAATTGAGTTGATCTGAGTTTGAACGTCGACCAGCATGCGCCCGATGTCGGCTTCTTCATTCAGTTTTAAGATAAGACGCGCAGAGCCTTCAATCGCTTCACATTGCGTTTCTTTAATGTTGGCAAGGCCATCGACAGCATCTTCCATTCGGATACAGATGCTCTCTTCTACCTCTTGAGGGGAAGCGCCGGGGTAAACCACACCAGCGAGAATGTAGGGCGGATCAAACTCAGGAAAGGTTTCCCGCTTAATCGTGGAAAGCGAAGAAATCCCCAATATCAGCAGCGTTAGCATCAGCAAGTTGGCTGCCGTTGGGTGCTTGGCGAAGAATCGGATCATGAATCAGACTCCTCAATAGCCGCTTCTGACGGTTCAGGTGACTCTTTCAATAGCATGCCGTTAATCGCAGGGAGCAAATCGTTGATGATCAGCTTCTGACCTCGCTCTAGTTCACCATCGATCACCACTTGGTTATTTCGGCGATATAACACTTCAACCGTCACGACTTGCAGACGACTATCATCGCCCATCAGGTAAATCTTATCGCCATGGAGCGCACGCTCTGGGATGACCCAACTCGGGTTCTCTTGCCCCTCAATTAGGGCTCGCACAAACATGCCGTTCACCAATGGAGGCGAAGACGTTGGGTTTAATGCACGGTAGTCTTGTTCAATTTCCAGAATCACACCGGCAGTCGCTTGGCTTGGATCAACCGTTTCACTGATGCGTGCAACTTTCGCAGGCCAGCTTGCAGAGAGGTTACCGCTGCTGAGTTCAATGTTGGCATGAATCGCATTTATATCAGGTTGTGGAATACCAGATTCATCGCGGACAAACTCACCGATGCTCGCCGCCAAAGTTTGCATGTCATGAATGGACAGTTGAGCTTCCACTTCCATGACATCAATACCATGTCCTGTCACCATGGTTTGTTGGAGGTTAACCACTTGCTTTTTCTCAATTTCTACGTCAGCAATACGCAAATCGTAAGGAAGCGTGATGATGGTTTTATCAAGCGAGCGTTCGGCCTCATCCACTTTTGATGCATTAACTTTAACTAGGGCTTCCGCGACTCGTTTCTCATCCGGCATCAAACCAATTTGATTTTCAATATCCAGTACTAACTTACGTTGAGAGAGCGCGCTTTGCTCTTGCTGATCTACATCCGATTGAGACGTTAGGCCTTTTTTACGTAGGTTTTGCTTACGGTCTAACTCTTTGTTGGCGATGACCAGACGGTTGGCTTCTATCTTGAGGGTGCTTTTGAGATTCGCTTCTTCTTGGTTCAGCTTAGCCAGAGAGGTTTGGGCAGATTTGAGATCGGCTTGAGCTTGAACCAGTTTCAGTTCGTAATCGAGTGGGTCGATTCGCAAGATTTCCGTTCCTGCTTGCAGCACTTGTCCTTTTTCCAGTTGCGGATGGCGGTAGACCACTTTACCCGTCACTTCGGCTATCGCTTTCCATTCCACTTTTGGTGCGATCTTGCCGAAACCTATGGCCACTGGAGCAATGGCTTTGAGCTCAAGAGGAATTGTCTCGACCAACCGTGCACGATCTCCTGCGGGTTTTACGGGCAAATCTGGTTTGAGGCTAATCGCCAAAAACAGAATGACGACCCCAACCGCAAGAGCAGGAAAGAACAGCAGCTTTTTATTTATCTTCATATTGGTCGCCCGAGTCTAAAAATCCATGTTTCATCAGTTGTATGTTGTGTTCGAATAATCGGTTCAAGAAGGCTTCTGAGAGCTCGATACCATGAAGGGCGAGCAACGAGGGTGGAGCCATAAAAGGAAACACCATTAAGCTGATGTAAGAAACGCGACAAAGTTGAGGGTCGGCGTCTTTTCGTAAAACGCCACTGTCGATCAACTTATCAAAGATCACGCCTTGCATTGGCTTGCTGATATCTGCGAAGACTTTTTCGAGCAGTTTGCGTTGGGTTTCCGATGGGGGCATATTCATAACTTGGGCAACTAAGCGTGGGAACTGTGGTACCTTGATCATTTCGCGGTAGTAGGTGCGCATTAGATCGAGAAAGTTTTGCTCGTTACTGTTGGATACCAACGTCTGCATCTGCTTTTGCATCGGTGACAGTGTTTCGCGCAACATGGTCTCGAACAAGCCTTCTTTGTTGCCAAAGTAGTAACGAATCATCGCCACGTTCACGCCTGCTTTCTGCGCGACTAGGCGAGTAGAGACCTTGTCATAAGCCATAATGGTGAAGAGTTCGCGCGCGTGGAAAATCAGTTTTTCCCTTGCGTCGATATTATCTGTGGGTCTTCCCGCCCTTCGATGCGCTTCCGTCACAATCTTCTCTCAAAATATTAAACATTTGATTAATTATAAGACGCTGATTTCTTATACGACATGCGAAAAATTAATCAGTATTTAATCAAGTGATTAATTTGTGAAGGAGAGGCACAAAAAAGAGCAGTAAGGTCTGCTCTTTTATATCTCATGAATAAGTCAAATGTTGTTGAGCCGATTTACCCCCAACTCAACACAGTCCAATTCGGTCTATCGGCTTGTTCTTTTAGGCGAGGGCATGGATTGACCAGATAAGCGTAGTTCGCGTATTCACACAGTGGCAAGTCGTTGATTGAATCGGTATAGAAATGGATTTCGGAATAAGGCTCAGGCTGATTTTCTAGCCACTGTTTTAATCGCGTGACTTTGCCTTCACGATAACTCGGGATACCGTCGATTTCAGCAGTATAACGGTTGTTTTTCTCGATTAAATCAATTCCGAGTGCGGTTGGAATATTAAGACGGCGACCAACGGCTTCCACCAAAAAAGTGACGCTGGCAGAGATGATAACCATATCTATACCATCACGAGACAGTTGCTCAATCAGGGTTTTGGCTTGAGGGAACTGTTTAGGCAAAATATGGCTTTCAACACATTCTTCAACCAAGGCGTTTACTTCTTCAATCGGCATGTTTTCTAGTGGCTTCATGGAGAACGCTAGGTAATCTTCCATGTCCATTTTGCCTTCAGAGTACAAGGCCATTAGACGCTGATCTTCCATAATAAATAAAGGATCAGTCGCGATGCCTTTCTCAACCATAAACTCGTTCCAAATCATTGCGCAGTCAGCGTTTATTAGGGTTTCATCCATATCAAAAACATACAAAGGTTTGGACATGTTTAGGCTCTCACTGGTTGAATTTCGTTTAGGTTAAAGAGTAGTTCTAGTTGGCTGCCATTCGCTAGTAAGCGTTCTGAAGAGCGGTTAAGTAAGTCAACAGTGAGCTCACACTCTTCAACGTTCACTTGATAGCGAATAACATTACCTAGAAGCTGGTGGTTGGTGATCGTACCTACTTGTGGCGCTGAGATGTGGCTATCATATTGACGACCTTGCTCTTTTACATATATAGACTCTGGGCGAATCGCTACTTTCCATTCGGTATCAATGTTGAAGAGTTGCTTGGCTTTATTGGCCTCTACAAGGTTGTAGTGCCCCATGAAACCGGCCACAAACTCGTTAGCAGGATGAGTATAAATTTCTTCAGGTGTTCCTGCTTGAACAATTTCCCCTTTACTCATTAGGAAGATACGATCAGACATAATCATCGCCTCTTCTTGGTCATGAGTTACGAAGATAGTGGTGAGATTCATCTCTTTCTGAATGTCTCGGATTTGCTGACGAAGGTGTTTGCGGATTTTGGCATCAAGCGCAGAAAGTGGCTCATCAAGCAATAATATGCGAGGTTTCACCACCAACGCTCGAGCGAGTGCGACACGCTGGCGCTGACCGCCAGAAAGTTGATGCGGATAGTGTTTTTCTTTACCTGCCAGATCCACCAGTTTGATGACTTTAGCCACTTCACGTCGAATATCATCATTCGCAAGCTTTTTCATTTTTAAGCCAAATGCAATGTTGCCTTCGACGGTCATATTGGGAAACAGCGCATACGATTGAAAGACCATCCCAATACCACGCTCTTGCGGGACTTGATGCGTGATATCTTCTCCGTTTACCCAAACCTCGCCTCCATCGACAGGGTTAAGCCCAGCAAGGCTGCGAAGTAGTGTCGATTTACCACAACCGCTAGGGCCCAAAAGCGTAATGAATTCACCTTGCTCGATGTTAAAGTGAATGTCCTCAAATACGGTGTTATCACCAAAACGTTTAGTCAGATTTTTCGCTGTTACGTAGCTCATTGTTTGACTCCTCGGCTGAAACGACTTGCCAACCAAGTCAGTAAAAAAATAAATAGGAAGTAGGTCATCACTAAGGCAGACGTAAAGTGGCCGCTCGTCTGACGCATGTTATACAAGTAGATTTGCAGGGTTTCATAACGTGTGCCGACTAAAATATTGGCGAACACAAACTCTCCCAATAGAAATGAAAATGAAAGGAAAAGCGATGCCATCAGTCCTTTTTTGAGGTTAGGTAAAATGACCATCAAAAACGCTTTGGTTGTGCTTGCCCCTAGCAAGTGTGCAGCGTCCATTAAATCGTTAAGGTTAATTGCTTCGAAGCTATTAGAAATCGCACGATACATGAACGGTAACGCTATGGTGAAGTAAGTACCTACTAGAATCCAAGGAGTACCGATAAGGGAGATTTCACTGTCAGCATAAAGTTGAAGCAAGCCGACGGAGGACACCACTGGTGGTACAGCGAATGGTAGCAAAATCAATACGTTCATGAGCTTATCGAGCTTCGGAAAGTAGTAAAACACCACGAATATCGCTGGCAGAACTAGAATCACACTGAGGGTTAGCGAAGCAATACAAATAAACAGCGAACGCCCAAACGCTTGCAAAAAGCGTGGGTCGGTCAGCAATTTAACGTACCAATCAAAAGTGAAACCATCTGGAAGCACCGTGGCGCCCCAGCGTGATGAAAGCGAATAGACAAAGGTCGCTAAAATCGGGATGAGCATGATCCCAACAATGGAATAAACCACCGTTTTATGGAATCGAGTATTAACGTTGTTCATGACTACTTCCTACCTGCATAGCTTTTCGAAATGAGCCATTGGTTAATCACTGTGATAAAGGCAAGTAACGCCATTAGAATCACCGAAATTGCAGCGGCGAGATTAGGTTCAAGGAACAGGTCTCCCGATACCAGACTCGCAATTCGAATTGTGATGACGTTATAGTTACCGGAGGTCAGCGCATAAACACTCGCATAAGCGCCAATTGCGTTGGCTATTAAGATAATAAAGGTACCGAATAAGGCTGGTGAGAGCACTGGCAGCGCGATTTTCGCCCAATACTGTGATGTTTTGGCTCCCAGTAGCGCAGCAGCAGCTTGCCAATCATCACTCAACGCGTCGAACGCAGGGTAGAGCAACAACACCGCCAGCGGGATTTGGAAGTAGATGTAAATGGCCAGCAGACCCCATTTACCATAAAGGTCGAAATCACCGAGTAAGCCATACTGCTTGAGCAAAAGGGTAATCGCCCCATTGGTGCCCAAAATAATGATAAAAGCGAATGACAGAGGTACGCCTGCAAAGTTGCTGCTCATGTTCGTAAACGCAATCACACCGTCGCGGACTTTAGAATCGATTCTGCGCAGAGAAGAGACCAACAGAGTCGCAATGGCTAAGCCAAAAATGCTCGACCATATAGCTAACCACAAACTGTTGCCAAACGCCTGCATCATAAAGATGGAGTCGAGCACTTCAATGTAGTTATCGAAGGCAAACTCGCCATCGTAGATAAAGCTGTTTAACAGCACCCAAATCATCGGTGCGAGTTGAAATAGATAGAAAAACAGTGCGAAAGGCGCCAACCAAATGGCTGGCTTAAAGCGCTTTAACCAAGTACTTGCCAAATTTGAACGTGATTCGCTAGAGCTTGGGGAGAGGACTGAACTGCTCATAGTGCTAACAATTCCTGAGTGTATGGCTTCGTGTGGTCAAGGTTTAGCAATTGACAAACGGTGCCACAAATATCAGTTTGCTTAATATGACAATCTTGATGGGTAAACTTATCACCAATGACAAACAGGGGAACTTCTCGCTCTTCAGGTAAAATCCCACCGTGAGAAAGATCGTTGTTCATGCCATGATCGCTGGTCACAATGATTTGATACCCATCAGCAAGCCATTGATCGATGTAGTTGGAAAGAATAATGTCTGCACCTCGCGCACAATTGCGGTATTGGCGAGAGTCTAGGCCAAACTTATGTCCTGTATCGTCGATATTCATCGGATGGATCAGTAAGAAATCAGGTTGATAGTTGCGGCGTAAATACTCTGCGTCCAGGAACAAGGCTTCATCAGGATAATGATCCCAATGGTAAAAGCAGCCGTGCTGGATATTCAGGGTTTCATCATGCGTGAAACGATCGCGAACAGGTTCAAATGGCGCGCGATTATAAAGCTCACTTACCCAGTGGTAGGCAGCCGCAGCGGTCACTTTTCCTTGGGCTTTTGCCAAACTGAAAATGGAATCGTGTTTGGATAGACGAACGATATTGTTGTTTACGATGCCGCTTTCTACAGGGCGAACGCCCGTTAAAATGCACTCATAAAGTGGGCGAGACATAGAGGGCAGCTCACACTGCACAGGATAAAGCGTTGCGCGAGTTTCTTGTTGGGAACGACTTTGTTCTAGAAGACCATTGAGGTAGCCCATGCAATCACGGGCTACCTGATAGTTCAGTCCATCTAGAACAACAAGGATGACCTTATTGCTCATAACGACTTACTCTTATTGCTGGTGGATTAAGACACTTTCTTGCCATTGACGTGGCAGCTTACGTGCGGACTTTTCCCAAGCTGAGAAGTCAGTCACTGGGTGAACATTGCTGTATTGGTCATTAGCAATTAGCTTGTCTTGCACTGCTTGAGGCAGTGTGATGTTGGTGCGGATTGGACGCGCATAACCTTCTGCTAAGTTGATTTGCCCTTGATCGCTGAAGATGTATTCACGAGCAAGCTTTGCTGCATTAGGGTTCTTCGCGTATTTATTGATTATGGTTGTATAACCAGAAATCACAGAGCCATCTTGAGGAATGCTCACTGTAAAGCGGTCGCGGTCAATTTTGTCGCGGTAGTTCAATGCATTGAAGTCCCACATGATCGCCACTTCCACTTCGCCTTTTTCTAGGTTGGCGATGTTCGGATCGGTAAATGAAAGACGACCTTGCTTCGCGAGTTCAGAAAAGAATTTGAGCGCAGGCTTGAGGTTGGATTCGTCCCCACCGTTGGCGAACGCTGCGGCGAGAACCGCGTTGTTTGCCTGTGCTGCTACGCCTACGTCACCTACGGTCACTTTGTAGTCGCCTTTTAATAGGTCATCCCACGTTTTTGGCGCGTCTTTTACGAGGTTATTGTTGGAGATAAAAGAAATAGTGCCAGTGTAAGCAAGTGCCCAATGACCATCTTCGTCTTTTGCCCAATCTGGGATGCCATTCCAAGTTGTTGGTTTATATGGCTGAGTGACGCCTTTTTTAACCGCTACACGTGCGAAGGCAAAGCCTACGTCACCAATGTCTGCGGTCGCGTTTTTCTTCTCAGCTTCGAATTTTGCGATTTCTTGAGCCGAGCTCATATCCGTGTCTTGGTGCTTAAGGTTGTAATTTGACTTTAAATCAGCCCAAGTGTCTTTCCAGTTTGCCCAACTGTCAGGCATACCCACACTGTAAACCGCCCCTTCTTTTTGTGCTGCTGCTACCAAAGATTCAACATCGGCTTCTTTCGCTACTGTTGGCGCAGCGAGCGTTACCGCAATGATTGCCGCTGGTGCGGTAATTGAACGACTTAGCAAAGTTTTCATTGTCTCCATCCTTCTGGACTAGGTCAGTAAGTTCGCTTTGTATGCTATGGATGGAATGTGACGATTTAGCGCAAGTAATTTGACAGTTTTGCTGATTTTATATGGCACTTATATTTCATACGTTCAGTATGTCTTCTGTTGATTAATGTCATATTTTTGTTACGTAAACGCCTTATGTTGTTCGTCAAATTATCGTTGGACTAGATCAGAATGAGAGCGACAGGCACCGGACAATTTGGTACCCAATTAGGAAAAATTAGAAGCAGCTTAAAACAGCAGATTCTTTCCGGCATCATGTCGGAAGGACAAAAACTGCCGTCAGAGAGAGAGCTCAGTGAGCTGTTTTCTACGACTCGAATCACTATCAAAGATGCGTTGGTGTCTTTGGAAACGGAAGGTCTTATTTATCGAGAAGAGCGCCGGGGTTGGTATGTATCTCCTGAGCGTATCTGTTACAACCCGTTGTCTCGTTCTCACTTCCATCAGATGATTCGAGAGCAGCATCGTATTGCAGAAACTAAGCTACTCAATGTGCGAAGTGAAATGGCCGCAGGTGAGTATGCCAAATCGTTAGAGGTGGAGCGAATTACCCCAATTTATGTGATTGAACGGTTACGTTTTATTGATGGGCGAGCGGTATTGTTTGTTGAGAACGTGCTCAAAGCGGCACTGTTTGAGGGGATATTGTCTGAGAACCTCACCATGTCCCTGACGGGCATTTATCGTGAGAAGTATGGTTACGAGACAAAGCGCTCTCGTTTTGATGTGATTCCCACGTCAGCTCCTGCTCATGTCGCTAAGGCGTTGAACCTAGCTGAAGGACAACCCGTTCTGAAAATTCGGCGGGTAAACTACAAACAAGATGGGCATTTAATGGACTGCGAATTCGAGTATTGGCGTCCAGACGCAGTGATGATTCGTATTGATAGCGTAGGATAAAGCGCAGAATTAAAAAGAGCCCAATGAAGGGCTCTTTTTCGCATATTGGTAGGAAGGCGCTTTAAACGAGGCCTTGCTCTTTTGCCATTCTGCTTGCAATGCCGGGTGCTTTCCAAATGCTTGGCAGCAAAATGAAAGACACAGGTACGGCAGTAATTACAATGAAAGACTGCAATGCAGAAATACCACCAGAGCCCATTGAGATAAGCGCAATAGCGACAATACCCATAATCAGCCCCCAGAACGAGCGAATCACTGCGTTTGGTTCTGTTGAGCCTGTCATCACTACACTGATTGTGTAAGTCATCGAGTCACCCGTCGTCACGATAAATGTTGTCGTTAAGATCAGGAAAAGAACCGAAATGATCATTGGGTAAGGTAATTCACCAGTAATCGCTAGCAGTGCTGCGGGCAAGTTAAAGCCTTCAAACGCAGATGAAATCAAACCAGGGTTATCAAGTTCAAACGCAAGGCCACTGCCACCAACGATACTAAACCAGAAGCAAGTAATCAGCGGTGCCGCGATGCTAATAGACATGATTAATTGGCGAATTGTACGACCACGAGAGATACGAGCAATAAAGATCGCCATCATTGGGCCATAACCGATAAACCAACCCCAGAAGAATACTGTCCACCAGCTTAGCCAGCCTGTATCACCACGGTAAAGTGCCATAGGGAAGAAGTTATCCACCATACGACCAACGCCTTGCACGTAGCCGTCAACGATAAAGCTTGTCGGCCCGAAGAACAGGATGTAACCAATTAACAGTACAGACAAAATGATGTTGTAACGACTGACGATTTGAATACCCTTGCTCAAACCGCTCAGTGCGGAAAGGGTATACATCAGGATCGCCGCCATAATAACCATACTTTGCGTTACGAACGTATCTGGCAGGCCAAACAATGAGTTTAGCGCGTAGCTAATTTGTAAACCTAAGAAGCCGATAGGACCGATGGTTCCTGCTGCTACTGCAATGATGCTACATGCGTCAGCAACATCACCAATCCAGCCTTTAATGGCTTTATCACCAAACACAGGGTAAAGCAGAGTACGCGGCTTAAGAGGCAGGCCTTTATCGTAATGCAAGTGCATTAAGACAATGGAAGATAGACCACCAAGGATCGCCCAAGCTAAGAAGCCCCAGTGCATAAAAGACTGAGATAGGGCATTGATTGCGGCAGTTTTCGGTGAGGCTTCCCCGTATAGAGGCGGAGCAGTCACAAAGTGCGCGATAGGCTCAGCTGCGGCCCAGAACACACCACCACCTGCAAGTAGAGTACAGAGTACGATTGACAACCACTTAAAGTTATCAATATCAGGTTTCGCTAGACCACCTAGGCGCACATAACCAGTGCGACCAAACGCAAGAGCCAAACCAATTAGGAAATTCAGAAGAAGCAGTACTTGCCAGTAAGCTCCGAAATATTTAGTAGCAAAGCCGAAGCCGGTGTTAACCATTGCGGTTAGAGAGTCGGTATTCGTTAGAGCAAGTAAAACGAATAGAGTGAGGAAGCTACCACTTAACCAAAAGACAGGATTGGTGAGTTCGAGGCGCTTGAGTAAAGATGGGGGATGAATAGCAGAATAGTCAGCATCCTGAATAGGCGCTGTGTGGGAGGCGGCATTCGTCATATTTGACATAATTACTTCGCTTTTTAGGGCTATGAAGCCGTGCATTTCCCCTCACATCGTTTCAACGAAAAGTGTGAGGATGTTCAAAAAGCCGATGATGTTAACATGTCGAAGTTGCAAATATAACCTTAGATTTCGATTAATTTTTAACAGGTTAGCCAAGTTGCTGATTTTTGGGTAGAGATCAAAAGAAAGAGTTTTTACGTGAAATGCACCGCATTTCGTATGTAATTAACATTTCCCTTGTTTTTGCATGGGTTTATCAGGATTACATTGAGAAAACATGTTTTTCCCAAGCTAAGGTTTAACTCGATGGCTCACTTCGAACTTAACGGGCAGTGGATGCTTACCTCGCCACAGCGCCCCAATCTTGAAATTCCAATGTTTATTCCGGGCGATAATGTGTCGGCGCTTTTACAAGCAGAGCAGATTCCAGATCCTTATTTTGCCGATAATGAAAACAAAGTTCGATGGATTGAAGAGTGTGAGTGGCATATCTCACGTGAGTTTGACGTCGACGCGTTTACGTTGTCTGCCAAGCAAATTTGGATGACGCTAACTCGTGTCGATACATTGGCAACCTTCTATGTTAATGGTGAGCTAGCACTAACTTGCAGCAACATGTTTACCCAGCAACGTGTGGATATTAAACCGCATTTAAAGCAAGGTACTAACACGATTCGGGTTGAGTTTGCTCGGGCGGATTTAGAAGGTATCGCAAGAGCAAAAAAACTGCCATTTCCTATTCCATCGGCAATGGGCAACAACCAAATTCCACACATGAACTTGATCCGCAAAACACAGTGCCATTCCGGATGGGACTGGGGCATTTGCTTGATGGTATCGGGTATTTACGACCCCATTCAAATCGACATTGTGAATGAGCTTTGGCTCAAAGGCTTCTCGACAGAGCAGCAATGGCAAGCCGATGGGAGTGTGTTTCTTGATGTAGTAGTTGAAGTGGAAACGGACAGTCAACGCCATGAAATGATGGTTGAATTTAATGGTGAGCGTCAATGTATTCAAACAAAAGGAAGTGGTCACTATCATTGCCAGTTCCACATTTTGGAGCCTCAACGCTGGTGGCCATCGGATTATGGCGAAGCGTATCTCTATCCCATTACCATTTCTTGCAGAGAGCAAAAGTTAACGCACAACATTGGTTTGCGTCAGCTAACTCTAAATAATCAAGCTGATGAGCACGGCTCTGCAATGGAATTTATCGTCAATGGCGTACCGATTAATGCTAAAGGTGCCAACTGGCTCCCTATTGACGCAATGCCGGGGCGAGAGTGCGAAACACGTTATCGCAACCTTTTGCAAAGTGCGGTTGACGCCAACATGAACATGATTCGCGTATGGGGCGGTGGTCAGTACGAGAGTGAAATCTTTTATAACCTTTGTGATGAACTTGGCTTGTTGGTGTGGCAAGACATGATGTTCGCCTGCTCGTTGTACCCATCAAACGACGAGTTTTTAAAAGAGGTAGAAGAAGAACTTAGATTCCAAATCCCGAGGCTCAAGGAGCACCCATCAATCGCACTTTGGTGTGGTGACAATGAAGTGATTGGAGCTATTGGTTGGTATGACGAATCTAAGCGCAGTAAAGTCAAATACACGGTTAACTACGATCGCCTCAACCGCATGATTGAGAAGGAGATTACCGAGCAAGATAGCACTCGCCGTTTCTGGCCAAGTTCCCCATGTAATGGTGAACTGGATTTCGGTGATGCGTGGCATGATGATAGTAAAGGCGATATGCACTTTTGGGACGTTTGGCATTCAGGAAAATCATTCAGTGCCTACCTTGACGTGAATCCTCGTTTTTGCTCTGAGTTTGGTTTTCAATCTTGGCCATCTTTTGCTGAAGTTAAGCGGTTTGTCCCTGAGCAAGACTGGAATATTACATCCCCAACTTTCGAACAACATCAGAAGAACCCTCGAGGTAATAGTATTATCACAGAGATGTTCACGCGCTATTTTCGTTTTCCCTCTGGATTCGAGAGCATGCTGTATTTAAGTCAAGTTCAGCAGGCAATCGCGATCAAAACTGCATGCGATCATTGGCGTGCCATTTCTCCAGTTTGTCGCGGCATGCTGTACTGGCAACTCAACGATAACTGGCCTGTCAGCTCTTGGTCTAGTTTGGAATACAGTGGTCGATGGAAGCAGTTGCACTACCATGCAAAACGCTTTTTTGCGCCGCAGTATTTGGTATTTTCCGAGCATACAGGCAAGTTGAGCCTACATTTGCTCAATGATGCCAAGGCGCCCGCAAGCGTCAACGCACTGCTCAAGTGGGTAGATTGGCAAGGGAAAGAAAAGCAATGTTGGAGCTTAGAACAAACAGTCATAGCAGACAGCAATACGATTTTGTGGCAGTTGGATGAATCGATCGAGAAGGACGAACTTACGTCAGGCTTCTTCTATGTTGAAGCGCAAATCGGTCAAGACAAAATAAGCAACACATGGTTTAGTACTCACGAGCTAAAAACCTTGCCGATAGCGAAAGCCAATATTGGTGTCTCTATTGAAGGGAGTCAAATTACATTGATTGCGGATAAGCCTGCGTTTTTTGTTCATTTGGAAAGTGATGTTGATGGAAGGTTCAGTGACTCCAGTTTTACTCTACTGACCAACGTTCCAATGACGGTTGAGTATTTAGGTGATGATGTTTCAGGTATGCAGCAGTCGTTGAGGGTATACCACCTTAATGATTAAAGCGGGTATAGAACATCTACATGCTGATAACTAAAAAGGGAGCAGTTGCTCCCTTTTTAGTTATTAAGTATCCGTTATTAAGCTCAGGTTGAGACAGAAGTTTATTTAAGTTTCTGATGGACCCGATAGCTAACGACAAAGCCAATGTAGAATAGTGCAGCAAGAGTAATCACTGCCGTCGCGTACGCCAGCAGGCTGTTTAACCCTAAACCAAAAGCCAAAGTGAAGGCGATACCATGAATGGCTTCCGCAGGGATTCGGTACCAAGCAGCGTGGACGGAAGATCCGAATAGGATAAAGGTACTAAGTAAGACAATCGTGCCGCCTATAAAGCCGACCCATCTGCTGTTGTTCATGTTGCAGTCTCAGGGGTTACCGAGGTAACGTAACAAAATGTTTCAGGATCGTATTATACAACCGATCATCGCGAAAAGCGCTAGAGAAATTTCGCGGATAAAACAGAGTGTTTTAATTCGAACAAAAGAATACGACCATAGCCAACTTAATACAGGAATAACAAAACATGTTGAGATTTATACAACGTCGTCGCATTAAGAAAGTGATTAAACTAATGAGTACCAGATTGGTGGTGGGATACGGCAGTCGTGAGTATTTTTCGGTTGGTCAGGTAAAGACGAGCACCAGTGAGTTAAGCGCGTGCCAACAAAAAATTGCGTTGGCATTATATGCGGATCCGCAAGATCTTGATTTGGAAAATCAACCAGAGTTGCAAGCAATACGCTCAGACGTGGCGCATGATTTCTTTTCTGGTGCCGACTATACCGCTCAAGATGTGCTTAATTTACTCGGCTCTGGTGGCTGGAAAGGCGGCCGAATGGAAGATGGAATGTCTCATCATTTTGGTATGCACAGTCGCTATTAAAAACATGCGTTAATTTTATAAATTCGATAAATATTTTTGCTGTTAAAGATTAATTAAATTTTCTTTCAATTGGGTAACAATTACCTAATTATGCACCCGAATCCCAGCGCGTCGCTGGACTGGTTGGATTGCATACCATGAAATTAATCATCAAAGGATTGGGGCTGAGTGCTCTTGTGCTCAGCATGTTTGCTCATGCAGATAGCAAAACGTTGAACGTTTATGCATGGGGTGGCTATTTGCCGGAAGCATCGTTAAAAGCGTTTGAAAAACAAGAAGGCGTTACGATTAATTATTCGACCTTTGAGAATAATGAATCAATGTACACTAAGCTAAAATTGCTAAAAGGTTCTGGTTACGATGTGGTTTTTGCTTCTGCGTACTTCATTGAAAAAATGGGTCGAGAAGGACTGCTTTCGAAAATAGATCACGCTCAAGTGCCAAACATGCAAGACACAATGGACGGCTTACTTGGCCAAGCGCACGATCCGAAAAATGATTACTCGCTGCCTTATATTTGGGGCATTACAGGGATCAGCTACAACGAATCCATGGTTGAGCAACCAGTGACAAAATGGGCTGACTTATGGGAGTCTCAATACGAACAACAAGTTATGTTGATTGATGACGTCCGCGACGTGTTCGGTATGGCGCTGAAGAAAAATGGCCATAGCGTGAACACAAAAGACGAAGCTGAAATCGAACAGGCTTTTGATTCTCTAGTTGCGCTGAAAAACAACGTATTACTGTATAACTCAGATGCGCCGCAAGTCCCTTACGTGTCCGGTGAAACATCGGTCGGCATGCAATGGAACGGCAACGCATTCCAAGGACAGGTTGAAATGCCTGAGCTGAAGTTCGTGATGCCGGAAGAGGGCGCGGTATTATGGATGGACAACTTCACTATTCCGTCTGGCAGTAAAAACAAAGCATTGGCGCATAAATTTATTAACTTTATGTACCAATCAGAGAACCAAGCGGAAATCGTGACCAGTTTGGGTTATGCGTCGGCAACGAACGCTGGGCGTGACAAATTGCCAGAAGAGTTGAAAAACAACCGTACTATTTTCCCTTCATCAGAAGACTTGAAAAAAGGCGAGTTTATTAATGATGTTGGCGCAGAAACGTTAGCGATTTACGAAAAGTACTGGCAACGTTTAAGAACGCAATAAGCAACGTCTTTGCCTATTGTTAGGCTTAAAATCGTTCAAATTTGGATTCCCCTCATCACGAAAGTGGTGAGGGGAATTTTTTTATAGGTTTTGTACTGCGAGTGTTGCTACGCGGCACGCTTTACGAGGCAGAAGTGCTTTTTACCGCGTTGCAGTAACCAATATTGATCAAACAGTGGGAAGCTTAAACTCGGGTTATCAGCCGCCACTCTTTCACCGTTTACACTGATGGCGTTGTTGCTGATGTGTTCGCGTGCAACACGCTTCGAACTTGCTAAGCCCGACTCAATCAACAGCTCAACCAAATCTTGTTGTGTGCTCTCAATGCTTGGTAAACCATCCAACTCCAACTGTTTTAATTCACCCAAACTCAGTTGTTGCACATTACCGCTGAATAAAGCTTGAGTGATACGCTCGGCACTGGCTAGGCCTTCTTCGCCATGAACAAATCGCGTCATTTCTTCAGCGAGAATACGTTGTGCTTGTGGCTTACCTTGGCTTGCTTGGTCTTGCGCTTCAATGCTGGCAATTTCTTCGCAGCTCAAGAATGTGTAGTAACGCAAGAAGTGGTAAACGTCGGCGTCTTCTGCGCCAAGCCAGAACTGGTAGAACGCGTAAGGAGAGGTTTTGCTAGGATCTAGCCATACTGCACCACCTTCGGTTTTGCCAAATTTGGTACCATCGGATTTGGTGATCAGCGGCAGAGTTAAGCCAAATACTTGCTCACCATTTTGACGGCGAGTTAAATCGATCCCGCTGACGATGTTTCCCCATTGGTCATTGCCACCGATTTGCAAACGGCAACCGTATCGACGGTTTAGCTCGGCAAAATCGTACGATTGCAGTAGGGCGTAGCTAAATTCGGTGAAGGAGATACCTTGGTCAGGTCGTTGCAGGCGTTGTTTTACCGATTCTCGGTTGACCATAGTATTGATTGAGAAGTGCTTACCCACATCGCGGAAGAAGTCGATCACATTGATCGCTTTCATCCAGTCAGCGTTGTTTACCATGATCATCGGCTTGGCCAGTTGGTGATTCATCAACTGCTGAATTTGATTAGAAAGATCGTTAACCCAGCCTGAGACGATTTCCTCTGAGTTCAGACTGCGCTCAGTCGCTTTAAAGCTTGGGTCGCCAATCATGCCCGTTGCACCGCCAATCAAGGCAACAGCTTGGTGTCCGGCATCTTGAAAGCGCTTAAGCATAATCAAAGGCACGAGGTGGCCGATATGTAAGCTGCCAGCTGTAGGATCGAAGCCGCAGTAAACGGTTTGTGGCTGTGAGAGAAGTGTCTGAATTTCTTCCAAATCGCTGGCTTGTGCAATCAAGCCGCGATCTTGTAAATCTTGCAGTAATGGTGTCGTCATTCTTTTTGTCTGCTTTAGTGGTTGTTACATTCAGACTAAAACGCGACACCTTTTCTCGATATATCCCTTAAGGGACAGTTTTTTATCTTGAATGGAGAATGAGGTGATTGAGGAAAAGCTGGAATAACTCACTCAATGAAGACACATTTAATTGCGAGTAAATTCGCTTTCGATGATTTTTGACCGTGCCTTGAACTAAGTGTAACCGCGCGGCAATTTCTTTGGTGTCAAACCCTTGAGCGAGAAGCGAAGCTACCTCTTGTTCGCGACGGGTGAGTGATTCTACGCCAAACGTTGCTAAAGCTTGCTCAATGGCTAATCGCATACTGCCAGAATAAGCACCCTGTGCAAAAACAGGCTCAGAAAAGGTAAATTCCGTTTGTTTCCAATGCTGCTGACAAAGCGACTGAATTATCGGGAAATAGGGCTTTAGCTTATTGATTTGTTGCTGAGAAAAGTATTTTCCATCAGTC
Organism: Vibrio sp. YT-15; assembly: GCF_033337445.1. Lineage (NCBI taxonomy): Bacteria > Pseudomonadati > Pseudomonadota > Gammaproteobacteria > Vibrionales > Vibrionaceae > Vibrio > Vibrio sp. YT-15. The sequence continues at coordinate 213,257 of NZ_JAWOQR010000004.1, read as the reverse complement.
ATATATCCGAAGTACAGCATGACCCAACGGCCAGATTCAACTTCGACTAGCATGCTAAGTTCGTCTTTCCACCCTGTTTGATGATAGAACTGCTCGCAGTATGAGGTGAAGTCAACGCCTTTACGCGCCACGTCTTTGAGCGTAAATACGCCTTGTTGCTTTGTCTCGTTTAGTTTGAGAAAAAAAGGGTCATTTTGAAATGAGTCAGTAAGGTAGCGTTGAAAAAGTAACTCTCGCTCGTTCTCAATTGAGTCGTAGAGATAAATAGGATGTTTACCTTCTCGGTAACCTAAAATAACTGCGCAATCAAAATGAAAAAGAGTGCGAATGACACGCATAAGTTTAGGAGTAAAGTTAGGCGTGTTAAGAGCAGAAATTGCTTCTGCTAGCAGATTATTAAAGTTATTGTCAGGCATGGGATACCGAATTGCAGGTGGTTTTGCGCAAGCATAACCAAAAGCAATCTAACGAGAAAGGGAAGTCGCCATCTTCTGGTGACTTCCATAGAGAAAGTTGCGTAAGTGCTCAGTTTTGAGGAATCATATCCCCGTTAACTTATTGATAAGGGTGCATAACAACGGTTTTATTTAAGCGATTAGTTGCTATGCATTACTGCGAGTTAGTGAGCTCTTCGTTAACCCAATATTTAGAACCAGACACGTTAGCATCGATGAGCAAACCTTTAGCGTTCAACTGATAGACGGCGACGCCGCTGTTAAATTGTTTTGAAAGTTGCTCTGAATCTTCGCCCGCAACAGCAGAGGCTTCACTTGTGGCCTCCCATCCTTCGTTGACGAACGTATCAAAGTCTTCTTTGCTCTCAAACAGAACCACTTGTTGGTAAAATTTGCCGCCAGCCCCAAGTGCAACGCCCAAACCAAACATATTCATATAAGTGCGTTCTTCTGTTTCCTTATTCACTGCGACTCCTGACCCTGAGTTGGTGTGAAACAGCAAAGATAATTTACGAGAATCAAAGACCGCGTAGCCGTACGCGTTGTCGTAAATAGCTTTTGCCTCCGGCTTTTCATTAAATAACTTGAGCAAAGCGCTATCTGCCATTAAGTCCACGGCTTGGCGAGCTTCTTCTGGCGTATCGCCTTCCATCAGCTCATCAATTTTTTTGTCGGCAGCATCTATCCATTCTTTGCTTTTCTCGATGCTGGCTTCTGTCCATTCGCCTGCGGTATTGATCGCTTCCTCGGACCAGTTCGTGAAATCTTGCCACGCTTGTTTTGAAAACGCTTTGGTATCGTCCCAAGCATCTTGTGCAGTATCAGAAACTGCGTCGCCAAGCTCAGACATTTTATTGGAAATTTCATCCCAATCGGCATAAGCAGGGGATGCCAGGAGCATCAAAGTAGTAAGGAGTGCGATAGGCTTTTTCATCAAATTCTCTCTGGAGTTATCGATATACCATTCATTTTAGGTCATCAGACTTTGATAATGAAATTGACTAAATGACGAACTTGAGAGAGGAATCACGAACTGATTGTGAAATGACGTGTGAATAACAAAGCCCTCACAAGGGGAGTGTGAGGGCTAGAGTTTATCGTGTGTTACTTGCTGCTAACTTTACCGAGTTTTAACCAAGTATCGATAACCGTATCTGGGTTTAGTGATACAGAGCTAATTCCTTGATCCATTAGCCATTCCGCTAGGTCGTCGTGGTCTGATGGGCCTTGACCACAAATACCAACGTATTTGCCTGCTTTTGTTGCCGCGTCAATCGCCATCTGAAGCATCACCTTAACCGCTGGGTTGCGCTCATCAAATAGATGTGCAACATCGCCAGAGTCACGATCAAGTCCAAGCGTTAGCTGAGTCATGTCGTTTGAGCCAATCGAGAAGCCATCAAAGTACTTCAAGAACTCATCGGCAAGGACCGCGTTGGATGGCAGTTCGCACATCATGATGACTTTAAGACCCTGATCGCCACGGCGCAGATCAAACTTCGCTAGCAAATCAATCACTGATGCTGCTTCGCTTGGTGTACGCACAAATGGGATCATGATTTCAACGTTTTTCAGACCCATTTCGTTACGAACGCGTTTGATTGCATGAGTTTCTAGCTCGAAGCAGTCTTCAAACACTGGAGAAATGTAACGAGACGCGCCACGGAAGCCAAGCATTGGGTTTTCTTCATGCGGTTCGTATGCTTTACCGCCAACCAAGTTGCTGTATTCGTTAGACTTAAAGTCAGACATACGAACAATAACGCGTTTCGGCCAAAATGCCGCAGCAATGGTTGCGATACCTTCTGTCAGTTTGCTTACGTAGAAATCGATAGGATCTTTGTAACCACGAATACGCTGAGTGATTTCTGCTTTTAGCTCATCGCTTTGTGCATCAAAGTTAAGTAATGCTTTCGGGTGGATACCAATCATCTTATTGATGATGAATTCAAGACGAGCAAGACCAACACCTTCATTTGGAATTTGTGCGAAGTCAAACGCACGATCAGGGTTACCCACGTTCATCATCACTTTTGTTGGTAGCAGTGGCAGTTCATCAACAGAAGAGCGTTTTACATCAAATTCAAGTTCACCTTGGTAAACGTAGCCCGTTTCACCTTCAGAACAAGATACGGTCACGGTTGCGCCATCGGTTAACTTGCTTGTCGCATCGCCACAGCCAACGATTGCAGGAATACCAAGCTCACGAGCGATGATGGCAGCGTGGCAAGTACGGCCACCACGGTTGGTTACGATTGCAGATGCTTTTTTCATCACTGGTTCCCAATCTGGGTCAGTCATGTCTGTAACTAGCACGTCACCTTCTTGGACTAGAGACATTTGGTCCAGAGAGTCAACCAAGCGAACCACGCCTTTACCGATGCGCTGACCGATTGCACGACCTTCAACCAAAACATCCGCTTTGTTTTGTAGCTCGTAGCGCTCAATCACGTTTTGTTCCGTTTGTGAACATACGGTTTCAGGACGCGCTTGAACAATGTACAGCTTGCCATCAATGCCATCTTTTGCCCATTCAATGTCCATTGGACGCTGATAGTGCTTTTCGATGATCATTGCTTGTTTTGCGAGCTCTTTGATCTCGTCGTCGTTCAATGAGAACGTGTTGCGCTCTTCATCAGAAGTATCAACGATATCAACTTGTTTGCCGATTTCTTGGTTATCTGAGTAGATCATTTTGATCAACTTAGAACCAAATGTTTTCTTAACGATTGGGTGTTCGCCTGCTTCAAGCATTGGCTTGTGAACGTAGAACTCGTCAGGGTTTACTGCACCTTGAACGACCATCTCGCCTAGACCCCATGAAGAGGTGATGAAGACAACTTGGTCGAAACCCGATTCAGTGTCTAGTGTAAACATAACACCCGACGAGGCTTTATCTGAACGCACCATACGTTGGATCCCCGCAGATAGCGAGATGCCACGGTGGTCGAACCCTTGGTGAACGCGGTAAGAAATCGCACGGTCGTTAAATAGAGAAGCGTAAACGTGCTTAGTTGCTTCTAGTACTGCGTCGATGCCTTTCACGTTCAAAAACGTTTCTTGCTGACCAGCAAAAGAAGCATCAGGTAGGTCTTCTGCCGTAGCAGATGAACGAACTGCGACTGAAAGCTCAGGATTGCCTTCGATCAGTTCTTGGTAATTTTCACGAATTTCTTGTTCAAGGTCCGCAGGGAAAGGGGCCTCTAATACCCATTGACGAATGTTTGCACCTGTCTTACGCAGAGCTTCTACATCTTCAACGTCTAGTTCATCGAGTAATTGGTGAATACGCTCATCCAAACCTTCGTGGTCAAGGAATTGGTTAAACGCGTATGAGGTTGTCGCAAAACCATTTGGTACAGAAACGCCTGCGTTTGCTAGGTTAGAAACCATTTCGCCAAGTGAAGCATTCTTACCGCCGACTTTGTCGACATCATCCATGGATAGGCCATTGAACCAGAGGGTGTTCTTTTGCATGTCTTTCTCCAGAAACATTGCAGCTTAGTAGGGGGACTTAAATCGATCTAAACAATCGCATGTTGGCTGTTATTACACGTTGACCATACATTGCTTCATTTAGATTGATATCAAAGGCAAACGATTACGTTCTGGCTGAAAAAAATTCAAAAGAATTTTTAAAGCTGTGGTGAACCTAACTGAAAGCCAAACTGATTTATTAATATTATGTGTACCATCCTACTCAAAAGATTTTGAAAAATTAAACAGAAATGCAAATAAATAACCAAAGTCGTGATGTATTCTATGTTTCTGACGGTACGGCGATAACATGTGAGACATTAGGGCATGTTGTTCTCGGTCAATTTCCGTTCATTCCTAACGAAAAAACCTTTCCGTTTGTAGAAAGCCAGGACAAAGCTACTGACGTAGTCAAAGAAATTGAAACTTCCTACCAGCGCAATGGCGTCAAACCTCTGGTCTTTTTCTCAATTGTCGTTCCAGAAGTACGTGAAATGCTGCTTGAAGCGCCGGCATACAGTTACGATGTGTTGGAGAGTATTGTGCAGAAAGTGCAAGACGACATTCAGATGGCACCAAAGCCTAAGTTGCAGCGTTCTCGCAGTGTGGGGAAAGATTCCGACACCTATTTTGACCGTATTGCGGCTATTGAATACACATTGGCGCATGATGATGGCATCACGCTAAAAGGGTTGGAACAAGCCGATATTATCCTGCTGGGAGTATCGCGCAGCGGAAAAACGCCGACTAGCTTGTACATGGCGATGCAATTTGGTTTACGTGTTGTGAACTATCCGTTCATTGCGGAAGATGTGAAGATGATGCGTTTGTTGCCTGAATTTGAGATCCATCGTCATAAGTTGTTCGGGCTGACTATTGATCCCGAGCGCTTGACTGAAATCCGTGAAAATCGTTTGTCTGGAAGTGATTACGCTAGCACAGAGCAGTGCAAGCTGGAGCTAGACACTGTTGAGGCGTTGTTTAGAAGAGAGGCGATCCCATATATCAATACGTCCTCTCTGTCTGTTGAGGAAATTACTACGCGTATTCTGGAAAAAGCAGGAATGAAGCGTCGCTTGTTTGGCTAACAAGAGACGCTCATGTCGCTATGTGTAAGAGGAGGTAAGATGTATACCTCTTCTATCGAATGAACCTTAGACAGAATTAATAGTATTGGAACATCTTTTGGATGTCTTGATAGTTTTTGGTCTGAGTTAGTGACAGCATCAGTAAGATACGTGCTTTTTGTGGGTTCAATGTACCAGCGGCAACAAAGCCGTATTTGTTGTCATCAATTTCAGCATCCAAAGTGGTTGAGCCGCTAGGCGTTCGGGAGCTTCTTACAACAACAACGCCATCTTTACTCGCTTTCTCTAGCTCATCAAACACAGTGTGGTACAAGTTACCATTACCGACACCAGCACTTACGATGCCGTCAAACTTCGCATCCACAAAGGCTTTCACTGGCAAATTGGAGGCATTTGCATAGTTATAAACAATACCGACCTTAGGCAACTTAGTAAGCTTTGATACATCGAATGGGGTTTCTGTCGTATGTTTACGCTCTGGGCTTCGTTGATATTTGGCATCGCTATTATGAATGTAGCCGATAGCACCAAAGTTGGGTGACTGGAAAGTGCTGACGGAGGTTGTATTGGTTTTTGTCACATCTCGCGCATCGAAAATCGTGTCATTCATTGCGACTAGCACGCCACGTCCTTCTGAATCTTCATCGGTGGCTGTTACGACTGCATTGTATAAGTTGACTGGTCCATCAGCACTCATTGCGGTGGAAGGACGCATTGCACCAACGATCACGACAGGCTTTGTGCTCTTGACGGTCAGATCAAGGAAGTAAGCGGTTTCCTCTAACGTATCCGTACCATGAGTAATGACGATGCCGTCAACATCATCTTGAGCGAGTAGCTCATTAACTCTTTTCGATAATTTTAGCCACACTTCATCATTCATATCTTGTGAACCGATACTGACCACTTGCTCTCCAGAAATATCGGCAATCTTGGTCATACTCGGCACCGCAGAAATCAATGATTCAACGCCGACTTTACCTGCTGTGTAGTTTGACTCGGTTGCAGATTGACCTGCGCCTGCAATGGTGCCGCCAGTGGCAAGAATTTTAATGTTCGGAAGATCGGATTGCGCGAAAGACAAAGAACTAAGGCACAAACCAAGGGTTATCGTACTGAGGCGGAAAAGATTTTTCGTCATGGGAATCACCTGCTGTTAGGTTGGATGTTGGGGAACTCATCTATCCTAAAAACAGCGGGTTAGATTTTTTGAGTACTAGTTCAACAAATTGCAGATGAAGATCGTGATCAACTAATCACTTAAAGAATATCAAATCAACCAGTTAACCTAATTGACGTGCTTCTTTAACAAGTGAGATGTGCTAGTAACGTGCACAACGTGTTAAGTCCTATAATTTATTGATTTATAAATAAAGGAGGTAGGAGTCTCGTGATGAGGTTATTAAACATGAATTTAGCCGTGCAATTTTCCAAAGTTTACAGTGTAAAAAAAAGCGGCTTTACCCCGGAACAGATAAAAGCCGCTTGCCAATGATGTGTTAATTCACATCTTATCGCATAATCATTTGTTCACGACCAGGACCCACAGACACCATTTTTACTGGTACGCCCATGAGTTCCTCAATGCGTAGAACGTATTTCTGTGCTGCTACTGGAAGCTCTTCAAACTTACGACAACCTGTGATGTCCTCGCTCCAGCTTTCCATCTTCTCGTAGATTGGCGCAAGAGAGGCAGTTTGAGGCCAGATTGGGTTTTCGCTGTGGTCGCCTTCGTAGCCAACACAGATTTTCAGATCGTTAAGGCCAGTCAAACAGTCTACTTTCGTTAGTGCAATTTCAGTTGCGGCTTGCAGTTCAACGCCATTTTTCGTAGCGACTGCGTCGAAGTAGCCCATGTCGCGTGGACGACCGGTAGTTGCACCGAACTCGCCAGCAAGTTCGCGGAAAGCGTCTTGCTCTTCCATTGCAGTGATCAACGTACCAGTACCCACTGATGAGCTGAAGGCTTTTGCAACCGCAATAACGCGTTCAGGACGAAGTGCCGGAAGGCCACTACCGATACCCGCGTACATTGATACAACGTTAGAAGATGTTGTCCAAGGGTACTCACCGTAAACAAGGTCACGACCCGCGCCAAGCTGCGCTTCGAACAATAGAGTTTTGTCTTTCGCTTGTAGTTCTTTTAGAGGAAGCGTTACGTTGCAAATTGAATCGCGCCAAGGTGCAGAGACTTCTAGCAGCCAGTTCGCCAGTTCTTCAGCGGTTTGTTCAAACTCGAACGTTGGGTAAAGTGCACGCAGTTGCGGCAGTTTCCAATCCATCATGAATTGAAGGCGTTCAACCAATACTTCTGGTTGCTTCAACCAACCAACTAGGATGCCTTTCTTCATTACGCGGTCACCGTACGCAGGTGCAATACCTTGACGAGTTGAACCGTATGCTTTGTCGCCTAAACGTTGTTCTTCTAGCGCATCTTCTAGTGCGTGTAGAGGTAGACACAGTGTTGCGCGATCAGAGATGCACATATTCACTTTTACGCCCGCTTCTTCAACTTCCGCAATCTCCTGAGACAGCAACGCAGGGCTGATAACCATACCCGGACCTAACACTGCCAAACAGTCAGGGTTGAATACGCCACTTGGAAGCTGGTGCAGCTTGAACGTACCTAGATCGTTAACCACGGTGTGACCCGCGTTGTTACCACCTTGGAAACGAATGCTCGCAGAAGCTTGCTCTGCCAAAAAGTCAACGATGCGGCCTTTGCCTTCATCACCCCAGTTTGCACCCACAACAACGATAGACGACATAATTTAATCTCCAAAAACAGATGCAAAAATCTTAAGGTGTTCGCCATAATAAGAGAAATTAATTATACTCATTAACTTGATAAGAATCTCATATCGGAATTGGCAATGTTAGATTTGAACTGGCTGCGAACCTTCGTAACTCTTGCAGAGGTAAAACACTTTGGTAAAACAGCGATGGAACTCCACATGACACAGCCGAACGTAAGTTTGCATATCAAGCAGTTGGAGCAAGCCACGCGCACGAAATTGATTGAGCGAAATCCTGTGCAGTTGACGCAAGCGGGGAAGCGTTTGTTAGCTACGGCGCAGCGGATGCTCAATGAGCTGCAAATTTGTCAGTCGGATCTCAATGCCATCAACGATCTTACGCAGGGGACGCTTTCTATTGCGGCGAGCGATATTGTTTCACGTTTACTGCTTATCAAACCATTTCAGCAATTCAAAAGTGAATATCCGGGGATCGACTTGGCATTGTTCAACACCACATCTTCTCAAGCGGTGGATTTGGTGAAAAGTGCGCGTGCCGATATCGGCTTTGTTATCGCACAAAAAGAGAGTCAACCGCTGCATTTTACGCCTCTCACGCAGATTCACTGGTGTGCGTTTGGCGATAACATTTTTGAGTGGCAAGACAATCGAAAAGAGAGCCAGACGCTGATCCTGCTAGGGCACGATACTCGAACCCGAGAGCTGATTGATGCGTCTTTACCTGAACTAAATCTGCCTAAGCATCGCGTGATGGAAGTGGGCAGTGTGGAAGCACAAATCGACTGGGCGGAAGCGGGGTTTGGGACTGCTATTGTGCCGGATTTCTCGCTCGATCCGAGATTAAAGCTTTCTCGTGAAGTTACGCCTTTGCCAAGTTTTCCAAACACTGATTTCGGCTACATCGTGCGTCAAAATCAGGTGTTATCCAAAGCGGCAAAACAGTTGTTGGTTTGGGTTGGCGAGAATGTGTCGGTGGTTGAGGGCTGAGACGATGAAAGAAAAGGCCATGAAAGAGACGAAGATTACGATTTCGCTCCCATCCTTGATTCACCGTATTGGGGGCGACCATGCCAAGCGAGCGAAAACACTCGCAGCAGAAAAACAGTGCGATCTTAAGCGAATTAGACGATCTCGTCACTGGCAAATCTCGGGCGAGGCTTTGGATGTAAAAGCGTTTTTAGAGCATCTCAAAAATGAAGAAGCAGAGACGATGCGATTTGCGATCAACAAAATCGAACAAGCTCTACTTGCTCACCAAGACAAATTGGAACCTTTGGACGTGAAGTTGATACGTTTGGTGAGACAAAACCCAAACATCACCTTAGCGGAGCTGATGGCTGAAACGAACTGCACGTTAGTTCAAGCTCGCACGGCACGATTTGATGCTGAGTTGCTTTAAGATTGGTTTGTGGTTTACTCACTTTATTAACAGATGTTAGGGTACCGATCAATATCACTCACTAAGACCATTTTATTATGGATATTTGGCAGCTTCTCCTTTTTATTCCTGCTTGCTTCGCTCTAAATATGGCTCCAGGCCCAAACAATTTATTGGCAATGAATAATGCGCGTTGTTACGGCTTTAGGGCCGCGTTTACGGCCAGTTTAGGCAGAATTGCCGCTTTTTCAGCAATGATTGCGTTGTCTGCATCAGGTCTGGCTGTGATTTTGTATACGTCAGAAATGCTATTTTTGGCAATAAAGCTGGTAGGGGCGCTGTATCTACTGTGGATTGCGTTCAACCTTTGGCGTTCAGAGTCCAGTCCGATCTCTGACTTGGACAATTCGCGCAATTACGCAGGACTTGCGAAGCAAGAATTTACGCTTGCTGCTGGCAACCCGAAAGCGATTCTTATTTTTACTGCATTCTTGCCGCAATTTGTTGATGCCAATGCCAACGTTCAAGAGCAGTTTTTTGCCCTTGGCTCGACGTTTTTGATATTAGAAATGGTCGCCATTTCAATCTATGCCATCTTTGGTTTGTACTTGAGACACTGGTTTTCAAATCCAAAAATGGCGAAACGTTTCAATCGCGGATGTTCGTTGTTTTTAGCTGCATCAGGTGCGAATTTGCTTCTAAGTAAGCAATAACAAAACATCATCTCTGTAGATTATTTTTCTATAAAAAAAGCCGCTGATGTTACATTAGCGGCTCTTTTCGTTGATGTATCGATTAATTTATTGTTACCACATCAAATCGTCAGGCACGACGAAATCTGCGTATGGATCGTCTTCTGCTGGAATGTCCGATTCAGGTTCTTTTTGTTCGATGATTACGGACTCATCACGTTGAGTAATTTTATTCGCTACTCCACGTGGAATGACAACATAGCTTTCACCAACAATTGCGATTGCCAAAATACCTTTGATCAACTGCTCGCGGATAAGTGAATCTACATAAAGTGATTTCACTAGCGTACCGTGAGTGAAGTTGTATTTGATGTCGCCATCTTTTAAGTCGATCTTGTTCATCTCAATCAATTGATTGATCTGCGCTTTGATCTCTTTATTTAATCGCTCAGCATTTTGTTGCTCGCTCAATTGTTTATCACGCTCTAACTGTTGGCGTTTATTCTCTTCAACCGCCGCTTTTACTTCGCGTGCTTGAACGCGTGATTTTTTAGAGCCTTTCTTCGCTTTCTTTAGTTTCTTTTCATTAACTAAGCCAGCTTTCAGCATTTGTTCTTGAAGGGTAAGTTTTGCCATGTTTTATCCAGTTAGTGCGCAATTTTGGGCATTTTACCCACTATTGCCACTTGTAGTAAATAATAGTGCTTTCTATGGGTCTAAAATGTTTGGTTGGCTTGTTATCTCTTTAATGGAAAGTGCAAAGCGGGCCTTCTCCAAAGCCCGCGAGCATTACTGAAATCTAGGTGGGTTATGGTTGCCACTGTTTAGATGTGACGAGGTTATCCATCACTTTGTTTACCGCTTGATGCGCTTTGTCGACAATGGTGTCTATATCGTTACGATTTGCGATAAGCGGTGGAGCAAAACCGAGGATGTCACCATGTGGCATGGCGCGAGCGATTAAGCCTTGCTCTAAACACGCCGCCGCGATTTGCGGGCCTACTTTCAAGTTTGGATCAAAGTGTGCTCGGCAAAGTTTGTCTGAAGAAAACTCCAACGCATGCAACAAGCCAACGCCACGAGTATCACCGACTAATGGATGATCGTTAAACGTCTCTGCCATACGTTGCTGCAAGTAAGCGCCGACTTCGGCCGCGTTTTGCACTAAGCCTTCACGTTCAATGATATCGAGGTTGCAGTTCGCGGCTGCCGCTCCCATTGGGTGACCAGAGTAGGTATAACCGTGTCCGATAGCGCCCCATTGGTCCGTGCCGTTTTCTAGCACACTCCAAACTCGTTCACCGACGATCACGCCAGACAGCGGTTGATACGCTGAGGTTAACCCTTTCGCTACCGTGATGAGATCCGGTTTCATGTCGTAATGGAGTGAGCCAAAATCGGAGCCGAGGCGACCAAAGCCACACACCACTTCATCCGCAATCAAGAGCACATCGTATTTGTCGAGCACTTTGCGAATCGCCTGCCAGTACCCTGCTGGTGGTGGCACAATACCGCCAGTACCGAGCACTGGTTCTGCAATCATTGCTGCTATCGTTTCTGGGCCTTCTTCCAAGATCATCGCTTCGAGTTGATCTGCGCAATATTGAGAGAATTCAAGCTCAGACATACTCTCGTCTTCACGGCGATAATAATATGGCGCGATGGTGTGTTTGATACGCTCAAGTGGTAAATCAAAATGGGCGTGGAACAGCGGCAAACCTGTCATTGAACCGGACGCGATACTTGAACCATGGTAGCCGCGGTCACGCGAAATGATTTTTTTCTTCTCTGGTAGACCACGAGCATTGTTGTAATACCATACCAACTTAAGTTGAGTTTCGTTCGCGTCGCTGCCTGACATGCCGTAGTAAACTTTGCTCATGCCTTCAGGCGCCATTTTGATGATGCGATCTGACAGTGTCACGAGCGCTTCGTTCGTATGACCGACGTACGTGTGGTAGTACGCCAGTTCTTTGGCTTGCTCATAAATCGCATCGGCCATTTCGGTCCTGCCATAGCCAATGTTTACACAATACAACCCGGCAAAGCCGTCTATCAGCTCGATGCCTTCTGAATCGGTGATGCGTATTCCGCTTCCGCTCGAGATAATTCTTCCCGGAAGCTCCCCGGCCGCATACTGCTTTAGGTGGGTTGAGGCATGAAATACTCTCTGACGATCGATCTCTAAAAGTTGTTGGGTTTTGTTACTCATGATCCTTCTCCTCGAATAATTGGATATCCATATTTCGTGTCTCAACTGCCACTGACGGTTGGTAAAGCGCCTAAGCAGCAGTATTTGATTTCGCTGTATTCTTCAAATCCGTGACGGCTTCCTTCTCGTCCAAGACCAGACTGTTTCACGCCGCCGAATGGGATAGGGTGCCCTGTCATTTTGACGGAGTTCACGCTCACCATGCCAAACTCCAAACCGCGCATGCAGTGCCAAATTTGGTGGATATCGTGACCATAAACATAGGCAGCTAAGCCGTATTCAGTGTCGTTGCTCATTTCAATCACGGTATCTAAGTCTTGGTAAGGCAATACGCCTGCCACAGGACAAAAATTCTCTTCGCGATACACCGCCATTTCAGGGGTTACATCGGCTAGCAATGTCGGCGCGAAGAAGTTTTCGCCTGGTACGGGCTGGTGGTATCCCGCTACCAATCGCGCGCCTTTGTCGAGCGCGTCACGCACCAAATCATGCGCTTTATCCACCGCAGTGCGATTAATAAGTGGTCCCATGGTGGTTTTTTCGTCTAAGCCATTGCCCAAAACGATGTGGCTCATTTCTTTGGCAAATGCTTCCAAAAACGCTTCGTACTTATCGTTAGGGACGAAAATACGGTTTGCGGCCAAGCAGTCTTGTCCTGCGGTTTGAAACTTCGCATCCACGGCGGCTTTGGCTGCTTGCTCGACATCCATATCTGGCAGCACGATGAAAGGGGCGTTACCACCGAGTTCCATACTGCACTTCTTCACGGTTTGTGCCGCGTCGCGTAGCAATAGTTTGCCTACTCGAGTTGAGCCTGTGAACGAGAGCGCTTTGACTTTATCGGAGTGACACAAGGTTTGTGACACCATCACCGCATCGCCAGTGATCACGTTAAACACACCAGGTGGAAAGCCAGCTCGATCTGCTAACTCTGCCAACGCTAACGCAGAAAAAGGCGTTTCACTGGCTGGCTTAATGAGCACCGGACAGCCTATTGCTAGTGCGGCTGCGGCTTTGCGTGTGATCATGGCATTAGGAAAGTTCCATGGCGTAATCAGTGCTGCGACACCAATTGGCTCGCGCACCGTTGATAGCTGCGCATTCGGAATATGACTTGGGATGGTTTCGCCATAACAGCGGCGTGATTCTTCGGCAAACCAACGAACAAAGGATGCGCCGTAGTCAATCTCACCTACAGCATCACCTAGTGTTTTTCCTTGCTCCATCACCATCAAATGAGCAAGATCTTGCTTTGATTCTAGAATCAGGTCGTGCCAACGCATGAGAATTTCAGCGCGCTCTTCTGCTTGCATTTTTCGCCATTGACGAAAGGCTTGGTCGGCTTCATCAATCGCTTGATAGAGTTGTTGCTGAGATAGCTTAGTGATGTAACCGATGACCGTGCCATCTGCTGGATTATCCACCGGATGAAATTGATCACCACTTACCCATTTGCCATTTACGTACGCTAAACCTCTCACCAAACGTACGTCTTTCATTATCGCCATCATGTCGTGCGAGGCTTTTAATTCCTCTGCATGTAAGCTGTGCAGTGCTGTCATGAGTCCTTCTCCCAGCATCGTTGTCCATAATGAAACTGTAATGGAGAAGTGACCGAAATAATTTCTGATACCGAGGTTTAAAACGTCAGAACTTTCTTTTTAGTGCCGTTAAATATGGTGTTTTTTCTGTTCACGTCTGATGCGCATTTTCCCTTTTATAACAAAGCGTTTTGGTTTACTTCGAATGTGCCCGCATCACGTTTGATTGTTTTTGTCACAATGTAAGTAAAGTAGCGCTCAATGCCCACATCTGAGTCTAACCAGTTGTCGATAAGCCGCTGATATTGGTCGATATCTTCTGACTGAATTTTAAGGATGTAATCGACACCACCGCCCGTGGCATAGCAATCAGTGACTTCTGGTGAATGTTGAACCAGTTGCTCGAAGCGTTTGAACGCTTGGGCGTTGTGTTCTTTGAGCGTAACTTCAACCATAACCGACGTTCGTTTGAACAAAATATCGGTATTTACTCTTGCTCCGTAGCCTTCAATGATGCCTGCTTCTTCCAGTTTTTTGACGCGCTCCCAGCAAGGGCTCACGGATAGGTTGATGGCCTCGGCAAGGTGAGATTTGGTGATACGACCATTATCATGAAGTATTTGTAGAATTTTTACGTCGTAGCGATCGAGGCGCATTATGAGTCTCCCTGTTGAATACTAATCATTTCATAAAGGCTGATGACTGGTCGCTGTTATAAGGTGCTTTCCAGTTTGCTTCTGGTATGCCATTTGTTTTGATTTCTTTAGTTGGCTTTTCAATCAGCCTATCTCGCCGCAGTCTTCGGCTATAACTGCGATAGTGTCACCGATATTCACCATAGCAGGAAAACGACGTGCCGCGAAAATACCATTGCGCTGTGACTTGTACTCAACGGGGGCGGTACCTGTGCGCTCGGTCGAGAAGATTCTCACTAATACATCTCCCTTTTTGACGGTATCGCCAAGATCAAATAAGTATTCTGTGATGCCGTGGTGCTGGCTTTGCACATAACAACTTGCATCAGGCATATCTAATAACTTAGTTGGTTGGGTTGGTTGTTCGTAGTCACCGGGCAAGTTGCCTGAGAAGCGCAAGAAGTTGCGAATGCCACGGTCGGAATAAGCGATGGTTTCTGGAGTGCTGGTTCCGCCTCCTCTGAGTTCGGTGGTAACAAAGATTTTTCCCTGAGACTCCACGGCAGTGTCATACAGGCTGGTGGCGTCCATTTCGAGCAAGATCATGGTGTAAGGTGCGCCAAACAGTTTTGCACCTAATATGCAGGCTTCTTCTTGATCGAGATTGTCGAGACGATGGGCAGCGGCGAACGGCACGATATCTAACGTTTTACCACCTGAGTGAATGTCTAACGCAAAATCGCACTTAGGAACTAGGTAACGAGTAAAATAATCCGCAATTTTCTCGGTCACTGTGCCTATGGGGTTGCCGGGAAAGCTGCGATTTAAATTCCCTTTATCGATAAACGACGTACGTGAGGCATTTTGTACCGCAGGTAAGTTCATCATGGGTACAATAATGACACGACCTTGGATTTGATCTGCCTGAAGCGAGTTCGTCAATTTTAGCAGGCTGGTGATGCCTTCGTATTCGTCTCCGTGATTACCGCCAGTAAGCAGTGCGGTTGGTCCGTGACCATTTTTGATCACGGTGATAGGTATCATAATACTTCCCCAAGCGGAGTCGTCATGTGAATAGGGCAGCGTTAAAAAGCCGTGCTGTACACCTTCTCGGTCAAAGTCTATGGTGGCTGTGATCGAGCTTTTTTGCATATCAAGTCCTTTTAGTTCTCAGACCTAGCTCAACAGAGCCTGAGGTTTGAAAAATTAGTGTTTAACAAATAAGTGGCGTGGAAAGTCACACAGCGTTTTTGCTCCATCATGGGTAATGACGATACTTTCCGTTGTTTCTAACCCCCAATCTTTGAACCACAGCCCCGGCATAAAATGGAATGTCATGCCTTCTCTCAAGATGGTTTTATCGGTGTCTCGCAAACTCATGGTTCGTTCCCCCCAATCTGGCGGGTAGCTCAAACCTATTGGATAGCCACAACGGGCGCCTTCGCGTGAGAATCCCGCTTTATCGAGAACCTGGTTTAGTGCATTGGCGATGTCGGCGCAGGTATTTCCGGGCTTTGCCACTTTTAGGCCTGCTTCAAGTCCTAAAGTTAGGGCTTCGTCGGCTCGTTTGAACTTGTCGTCAGGCTCGCCAAGAAAAATAGTGCGTGAGAGTGGGCAATGGTAACGTCGGTGCGCACCTGCGATTTCAAAAAACGTCCCTTCGCCTTTCTTGAAGGGTCTGTCATCCCAAGTCAGGTGAGGTGCGGAAGCATCAGAACCTGATGGCAAAAGCGGCACAATCGCGGTGTAATCGCCAAAGTGGTCTTCATGCCCGAGCACGGCTTGGCGGTTAATCTCGGCAACAAGGTGGTGTTTCGGTAATCCTGGTTCAATCATGTCGAACGCGACGCGGTGCATATTTTCAACAATGCGAGCGGCACGGTACATGTACGCCAGTTCTTGATCGGATTTAACGGCGCGGCACCAGTTGACTAGTCCGGTTGCATCGAGAAGTTGAGCATTCGGTAGGTGCGTAGTGAGTGATTCGTAAGCGGTGGCGCTAAAGTAATAGTTATCTTTTTCTACGCCGATACGACCACGATCCCAAAGGCGCGGAGCCAGTACGGCTTCGACTAGGAAATCCATCGGGTGTAACGGTGGGTTCATTACATAATGGTCTGGATAGTAGGTAATGTTTTCTGCCGACATATACGCAGTCCTGTATGCTCCGTTGGCATCTTGGCAGCGTCCAAACCAAACAGGTTCATCAGATGGACCAACAACGACACATTGTGGCACGTAAAAAGACCACCCATCATAGCCTGTCAGCCACGCCATGTTAGAAGGGTCATGAATGATAAGGACATCCAATTCTCTTTCTTCCATCGATTGCCGAACTTTCGTTAACCGATCCTGGAACTCATCCAGTGTAAAATGCAAAGCAACGCCTCTCATATTTTCTCCTTGTTAGAAATCCGACGCCTTATGGGCCTTCGGAGACGCTGAGGTATTTCTACCTTCTACCAGCTAGCCAGATCTGCGTTAAAAATGATTGCAATTTACCTCTGGGGTTGTATTTGGATTGAACGATGCTGTTTAACATGTTTGTTTAACCCATACATTTCATGTCAATCATTACAATTGTGGTTTATTTTTGTGCATTTTACCTCGTTTTGTGAGTTAAAGTTCGCCATTTGTTAAACGGAAGTTACAATGAGCGTTAAAAATGAATCAATTAAAATATTGTGTCATGACAATTTCTTTGAACCCGATCATTCGGCCAGGCACCGCTAAATACATCTCCATTGGTAACTATCTTGTCGAATGTGTCCGCAGTGGTTATCTAAAACCGGGGACTCGATTACCCACACATCGTGAGTTTGCAGAGCAAATTGGCGTCAGCGTACAAACGGTGAGCCATGCATATGGTTATGCAGAGAAAAAAGGGGCGATCGAGTCTTGGGTTGGGAATGGTACTTTTGTCAAATCAGGTTTTGTGGATGAAAGTACGGACACGGAGTTCATGCTGACACAAGAGATGAAAGAAACGCCGGATGAAATTGATATGTCGATTGCACATCCAGTGGTGACCGATCGCCACATTACGCTTTTTAATCAGGCGTTAATGGAGATTGCTGGGCAAACAAACAATCGTGGTTTGATCAGTAAAGCAAAGCCGGTAACAGGTCAGCCTCATCATATTGAGTCAGGAGCACGATTTCTAAGTAGCCAAGGGTTGGATGTGGGTGCCGATCAAATATTACTCACAAATGGCGCATGCCATGGTTTAACGTTGGCTTTAAGCACAGTTGTTGAACACGGCGATTTAGTTGCTTGTGGTCACTTGGTTGATCATGGCTTGATCTCTCGCTCGAGAATGCTTGGATTTAAGTTGCAACCACTTGAAATGGATGAGTTTGGTATAACGCCGGATGCATTTGAATGGGCATGTAAACACAAACCAATCAAGGTATTGTGTTGCACACCGAGCATGGCTAACCCGACTAGTGCGCATATGGATGTTGAACGCCGAGAGGCGATAGCGAATATTGCGCAGCAATACGACATCTATGTAATTGAAGATGACGTGTATGGAGCACTAGAACCTAACCGTGTCCCACCCCTTGCCACATTGTTACCCGAACAAGCTTTCTATGTCACCAGTTTAACCAAAGTTGTAGCGCCAGGCATGCGCACTGGCTATCTGACGGTCCCACGTCATTTTTTGCAGCACGCGATTGGTCGTTTAGCGGCAACGAGTTGGTCTGCGACTCCATTACCATTTGAAGTTGCTCATTTGTGGATCGAAAACGGTACGTTAAATCGACTTATTCGCTTTCAAGTCAATGAGTTTGCCAAGCGACAGCGAATAGCAAAAGCCGCTTTAGAAGGGCATGTTTATAGCTCGCACCCGAATGGACAGCACATTTGGTTGAGACTACCCGAGCAGTGGAATAGCGATGACCTGGTTGCTTCGGCAAAGCGTTCAGGGGTGCAGATCACGGGATATAAACCGTTTGTTCTCGATACTAATCAGCCAATGCCTTACGTGCGAATCAGCTTGGGAGCAGAAACAAACCGAGGCTACATCAAACACGGGTTATCTGTGATTGCTGAAATTCTCGATACCAACCCTCCCACCTCACACTTTTTGGTTTGAACGATAGGTTATTTATGCTTTTAACTGATGGGCTTAAACGTTTGTAACTGAGTTTTTTCTTGTCGCCATTGCCTTGGCGATTTTCCCGTCCAGCGACGAAAGTGGCGGCTGAAGACCGCAGTTTCTGCATAGCCCAGTTGCAACGCGATATCGGTAATACTCTGAATATTCTCATGCAATCGCTGTTCGGCGAAATCCTGACGCACTTGTTGTAAAAGCTGCCGATAATTTGTGCCCTGTTGTTTCAGCTTGTTTTGCAGCATTCTCGGATGCAGATCCAATGCTCTTGCAACGCGCTCAACGCTGCATTCTCCGGTTGAGAGCAGACGGCCAATCATGTTTGCTGCTTGGTCACTGAGATTGTTGGGGTAACGGGTTTGCAGCTCTTTGAGGTGCTGTTGAAAATGGCGCTCCAGTGCGTCTTCATCTTGGTGGTTCTTAGCGTTAAGCAGAGTCGCTTTAAGTAGGATACCGTCAAACTTATCACCGAAACGCAGTTTGTTCTGCTGGGCAAACTTGCTTTTTTCTACTTCCAATGTTGCGTGTTGAGTCAAATGTAGCGCGAAGTGACTTGCTTCAATATCAAGTAAGCTCGCAACAAACATCGCCAGATGCGACACACTGAGCTGCATCAACTGCGCGATACCTCGTTCGCTGTGCACATCAATATTGAGCGACAACCGTACCCAATCATCTTGTGGCGTCATGTTGAGAGTTACCCCTGACGAATGTAGATAGAGAAAATCATTCACCCGCGCCAAGGCATCACCGACCGTTTCCGCTCGAGAAACCAACATCGGCAAATCGCCTAAACTTTGCAGGTTTTGGCGCTCGGCGAGTAACGCACCAAACAACTGTTGCTTACAACGAGCAGCCGCTTCTTCCAGTAATTCAGCCAACCTAGGGTAGGCGAGATAGATATCGGGATCGCGAAACTGCGCGGCAGACAGGCCAACAGCGGCCATTATCTCTTGCGGATTCTGCCCCAGTTCGGAAACCAAGCTATCAAATTTATCGGCAGCGCCACTTCGTACGATATACATGTCTCGATTTTAAAATGTTAATAGGTTGTAAATCGCAATGTATCAAATTTACTTCGCAAAAGGTCAAGTGAGTGTCAGTGAGTTGATCTAGGTTACATTTTGATAACAACAACGCATGGATGAGAAGGTGTATGGAACTTATCAATAAAACGGCCATTGTGACTGGGGCAGCTGGTGGAATTGGCCAAGCCATCATTGCAAAGCTGAGAGAGCAAGGAGCCAAAGTGCTTGCTGTCGATATTTCAGAACAATCACTGCAAATGTACACAAGTTTTGACTCAAAGCAGTTGGGAACCTTTGTCGCGGACGTCACCGATTACCAACAAGTTGAAGCTATGGTGAAGTGCGCGGTCGAACAGTTTGGCTCGCTTGACATCATGGTCAACAACGCGGGCATCGGTGCACCGAAACCTCTGCTTGACCACGACCCAATTGCCGATTTTGAGCCGATCTCTAAGGTCAACCAAAATGGCGTTTACTACGGCATTCTTGCCTCTGGAAGACAATTCCAAGCGCAAGGCACGCCGGGCGTGATCCTCAATACTTCTTCTGTTTACGCACGAATGGCGTCTGAGATGACCTTTACCTACAACGTCAGTAAAGCCGCAGTCGATATGATGACCAAATGCGCCGCATTAGAACTCGCACCATTGGGTATTCGTGTTTGCGCCGTCGCTCCGGGACGCGTTGATACTCCGATGTTAAGGCAATACGAAGAGATTGGCCTGTGGGACCACATTCGCAAAGAACAGATGCGTCAAAACTTCACACAACCAGAAGAGATTGCTGATGTGGTGGCGTTTCTGGTAAGCGAGAAAGCCAACTGTATCAACGGTTGTACCATCAGCGCATCTGACGGTTTCGAGAATTTTAAGTACCCACTTATGGGATAGGCGAGTACGCCACATTACAGCAATAGCGAGGATGTAAGTTATGTCATTACCAGAAGTTATTCAGCACCAAGATTTCTTATTAACTATTAATACCAATGAGGAGTCGCTCATCAAAGACGCATTACCGGGTGTGGATGTTTACCCGTTGTTTCTTGACCCAGAAAATGGTACTTGGGTGATTCGTGCCAAATTCAAACCGGGTATCACTCTGCCTAAGCACTTCCACACTGGCGTGGTGCATTTCTATACGCTGAGTGGCGCTTGGCACTACATTGAGTACCCAGATCAAGTCCAAACCGCTGGTAGCTACTTATATGAGCCAGGTGGTTCGATTCATACCTTTCACTGTCCAGAAGAGTCGGGTGGTGCAGATGGCTTTATGGTGATCCAAGGTGCGAACATTAACTTTGACGAAGAGGGTAACTTCATCAACATTATGGATGCAGGTTGGATTGAGCAAGTGGTGGTTGCCGCTGCCAAAGCGCAAGGCTTCACTGCGCGCTACATCAAACCGGGTGCGATTGTTGGCCTAAGCGATGAGCTAGCGGAGTAACCCCATGCAACAGATGAACAGTATCATAATGCAGGATGGTAGTGTCCGCCTGAAGCAAGTCGAAATCCCCAAACCTGCAGCGGGACAAGTGTTGGTTCGTAGTCTCGCCTGTGGCATTTGTGGCTCCGACCTTCACATTACTCGACACGCGGATGAGGTATTTGATGTATTCCACCAGCTCGGGTTGATGCCTGATGAAGCCGGTGAGCACGCTCAAGTGATGTTGGGGCATGAGTTCTGCGCGGAAATTATCGAATACGGTGCCGATACGCAGCAAACGTTGTCCGTTGGTAGCCGAGTCACCTCAGTACCGATGTTGCTCAGCCAAAATGGCGCGGGCGTTGGTGTTACTCCGGGGACTTATGGCGCATACTCTGAGTACTTCCTGCTTGATGAAGCGTTATTGCTACCTGTGCCAGACGGAATGCCGTCTGAGGCGGCGGCATTAACCGAACCACTAGCGGTCGGTTTGCACGCGGTCAACCGCAGTGAAATCGAAACGGAAGAAACAGCGCTGGTTGTCGGTTGCGGCCCTATAGGGCTGGCGGTGATTGCTGCACTGAAACAACGTGGCGTCAGCAATATTCTTGCGGTCGATCTTCAGGAAGAGAAGTTGCTACTTGCTAGTGAGTTTGGCGCAAATCGATTGATCAACCCGACCAAGGAAGACGAGATCGCCGTTGGTGAGCAGTACGCGATGAATTCACGTCTGGTCATTTATGAGTGTGTGGGCAAGCATACCTTGATTGACGATTTTATGCGCCGCGCCCCTGCCCGAGCGCGAATCGTCATCTCGGGTATCCATACGACACCCGCAATCATTAACTACGCGTACGCGACGGTAAAAGAGCTCGACTTGAGATTCTCTTACTACTACCAACCGCACGAGTTTGAGCAATGCCTACAAGCGATTGCCGAACACAAGTTGCCTTGGCAGAAAATGCTCACCGCCAAAGTGGGAATCGACGGTGTCGAAGACGCGTTTAGACAGTTAATGACGCCAAATGACCACATCAAAGTCGTTATCGAACCTTGGCGCTGCGGCGCGTTAGAAGTGATTTAACTCTTAGCCAGATTAAGCTAGCTAAAACCAATTTTAGTTTGGTGACAGCCCCAACCGTAGCTGCTAGGTTGGGGCTTTTTTGTTAGGCCTGTTCTGCGCATCCCTGTTGCAGAGCAGGGTAATCGGTGTAGCCTCGTTCGTTTCCGCCAAACAACGTTGAGCCATCGAGTTCTGCCAACGGATGGTGATGTTGCAAGCGAGAGACTAAGTCTGGGTTTGCTACAAATGGCCGTCCGAATGCGACAAGATCCGCGTAGCCTTTCTCTAATACTTCGTTTGCTCGTTGAGGATCGTAGCGACCGGCAACAATAATAGCGTTGCGAAAGCGCTTTCTAAGTTCGATTCGAAACGTCTCAGGAATCGTTGGTGCATCGGCCCAATCGGCCTCGGACAAGTGCAAGTAGGCAATGTCGCGCTCCTGTAGCTGTTTTGATGCCTCTAGGATCGTTGGCACGATATCTGGGCAGTCCATATCTTTAAACGTAATGAATGGTGCCAATCTCACTCCAACTTGATGCGCACCAACAGCGGCGATAACTGCATCCACTACTTCGATAAGAAAACGGATACGATTTTCTCGTGAACCACCGTAGTTGTCTGTTCGATGGTTTGAGTTGGTTCTTAAGAACTGATCGATCAGATACCCATTCCCGCCATGGATTTCTACACCATCAAAACCCGATTCAATGGCGCGTTTGGCTGCGTTCGCGAAATCACCGACAACTCGGTTGATGTCCGCTTGTGTCATGGCGCGAGGCTCAACACAATCGACCATATTGCCGTTGCCTTGTTCATCTGCAATCCAAACTTGCGTCTCTACCGGAGCGAGCGCAGATGGCGCGATAGGCTGTTCACCATTTTGGAATGTTGGGTGAGAGACTCTGCCCACATGCCATAGCTGACAAAACATCGCTGCGCCTTGTGATTTGACCGCTTGGGTCACACCCTGCCAGCCCGCCACTTGCGCATCGGTGTAAACGCCAGGGGTGAACGAATAGCCTTGAGAATCGTCCGAAATTTGTGTGGCTTCGGAAATGATCAGCCCGGCAGAAGCACGTTGTTGATAATACGTTGCCATCATCTCATTCGGGATGTTGCCCGGCTGAGTGGTGCGTGCGCGAGTCATTGGTGCCATGACAATGCGGTTTTGTAGTGACAACGCTTTTAGTTGAGCTGGTTCAAACAGCTTATTTGTTCTTTGTTTCATGATGCGCTCCTTAGATAAGTACTGGCACGTTGGTCGCTTTACGAGCGGTTGCCATCCAGTGAAGTACGGCTGGATCCCATTGCACTTCGGGCGCACTGAAAAAGCCGCGTAGAATGGAGAACATAATGGCCTGATCAACTAGTGACGTTTGCTTTTCTGAACTTAGGTTGAGCAAGGGTTTGGTTTGTTCTATCAAAGCGGCGACTTCTTTCGCAATCGCAGGTGTATCGTTAATCAAAGCTTCAAAATTTAACGCTTCGGTTTCTTTTTTTGCACGCCATGCTTGTTTCGCGGTTTCTGTTGCAAATTCCGGTAACGTCATGTTTGACCAACGCGGATACCCGACTTTTTGTAGCGGTAAAAACGCTTGTTTTTGCCAGTCTAAAACCGGTGTTGAGGGTTGGCTGCTTTCATTGGAAGATGCCAATTCAAGGAAGTAGTTGATGATGTCTAAGCTTTCCGCCATGGCTTCACCATCGTCTTTGATCAAAAGAGGAACTTGTTTGGCGCCGATGATGTTTGTGGTGGTGCTCTCGTCGTCATAAGCAATGTTGATGACGTCGAGCTGAATATTCAGCATGCCTGCAACAAAACGGACGCGGGCGCTAAAGGGGCAATGTTCATAAATGTACAGTTTCATGTTTTGTTTCCTATCTCTGGCTGGGCAGGGCGTGTTGTTGTGCGTTGTACAGCGTTACGGCGTTTAACTTTGCCCTGTCACATAACGTTCTGGGTCTAAACAATGTCGATAGGGCCAGTATATGGATTCGACTTAATTTGATAATTGGGTAATATCTGAATTGATTATTCAGTTTTTCTAAACAATAAGGGCGCGAAGATGGATAAGTTTTCGGATATGACGTTGTTTGTCAGCATCGTTAAACATCAAGGTCTGGCAGCGGCGGGAAGGGAGTTAGGTTTGTCTCCGGCGACGGTAACGGCAAGGCTGCAAGCGATAGAAGAACGCTATGGCGTAAAGCTGCTCAACCGAAGCACACGCCACGTATCACTCACGGACGCAGGGGCAATGTACCATCAAGCTTGTCTGAACATCATTGATAGCGTGAAAGAGACGGAAAACTTGCTGCAAACGGGTATTTCGCAAGTGCGCGGAACGTTGAAAATTTCAGCTCCACGAGATATTGGCAAACAAATTATTTCGCCGATGGTGTCGGCTTTTTCTGAGCAATATCCGGATGTGACGCCTTATCTTTATCTTAATGACAATTTATCGAACTTGGCTGAATCGGGGCTCGATTTGGTGATTCGTTACGGTGAGTTAGCGGACAGTAATCTCATTTCGCGCAAGCTGGCGTCGAGTCAACGTGTGCTGTGCGCGTCACCTGATTACTTGGCGAAGCAAGGTGTCCCAAACTGCCCACAAGATCTCACGGTTCATCGCTGCTTAGCCATGGTGCGCAGCAATGAAGAATTAAAAACGTGGCACTTTAAAGATGAAGAGTCTCACCAAACGATCACGGTCACGCCAAAGCGCTTTTCTGATGATGGTGAAGTGATTCGACAATGGGCGTTGGACGGTGCGGGGATTGCGTTGAAATCGATTTTAGATATTCAGCAAGACCTAAAACAACAACGTTTAGTAACGGTTTTGGATGGGTATATGAAAAACTTCAGCGCCTTTTCGCAAGGCGCTGAAGCGGATCTGCATGTCATTTATCAGAGCCGCCAATATCAACCGAAAAGAGTTCGCCTGTTTTTGGACTTTCTAGTTGAGCAATTTAGCGCGCTGAGTGATGCCAGCAATCAGATCTAGATGCGATTCAGAGGTTTCTCGGCGGTGGCGATAAATCCCGACGGTGCCAGGGTTTGGTTCGTTTTCCATGGTTAAGCATCGTAAGCCAAAGGATTCCAAATACGATTGCAGGTGGCGGGTATAAGACATCACCGCGACGCTTTCTTTCAGTACATCAATACTGGCGAGCAGAGAATCCACTTCGTAAGTCGGTCT
The DNA here is from genome assembly GCF_033337445.1 of Vibrio sp. YT-15. Lineage (NCBI taxonomy): Bacteria > Pseudomonadati > Pseudomonadota > Gammaproteobacteria > Vibrionales > Vibrionaceae > Vibrio > Vibrio sp. YT-15. Next base: position 188,196 of record NZ_JAWOQR010000004.1, on the reverse strand, counting down.
GTCATCCAGTTGCTGCCTTTCGCGTTCATTTTGTTTCGGGATTGGGTTATCGATGACGTGAGCGAATTTCTTCGCGTCATAAGTGACCGAAAGAGCAGGGTATTCGTGCAGCATCTCTTCGGTGACGGTTTTACCTAGCAGTGGATGGTTTGGGGAAACAAAATAGGCATCAACCGTTTGAAATAGCGGAATAAACGTAACATCGCATTTAGACGACAAGCCGACAATCTCGTGGCCGATGAAGAATTCAATCTGTTCGTTGATTAATGAATCCATCAAGCCTAAGTGGTTGCCAAATTCGACGTGCGTAGATGCCGAAGGCTGCTTGGTCAGATGTTCATTGAGTGCTTGTTTGACGAACAGCGGCCACCACGCATCGCCAGTACCCATTTTAATTTTTCCGACTTGGTATTGTTTCCGTTCATCAATGCTTTGCATCATTTGGTTGTATTCATGCTGCATCGCGTTGCTATGGCGATAGAGGATGCGTCCGTATTCGGTCAACACCATGCCATTAGGATGACGTTCAAACAGCGTCACGCCGAGATTCTCTTCCAGCTTCTTTAAATTGCTTGTTACCGTTGGCTGGCTTAACCCTGCCATTCTTGCCGCAGCGCTGATGCTTTGGCAGCGTGCAACCAGTAAAAATTGCTGCAGAGATTTGTCCATTTTCTTTCCCCTCTAAGAACGAGGGGTATTTTGCACAATTTCATTTATAAATCACAAATCTGTAATCTCATTTGATTGAAATTATGCGCATTTCATAGATCTACATCACTGTTGGGGTTTGGCGTATAGATGTTATCTATAGCTCGCTCCTGACTTCCTATTTTCCCCTCAAAAGGGTGTTCTTTAGACTGTCGCCAAAACAACAATCTAAGGGATGAACATGAAACCGAGTTTTATTGCGCTTGCTGTCGCGTCTTGTATTGGTCTTGCTGGATGTGGGTCAGATTCCTCTGATGCGCCTGTGCCAGTCGACAAACCAATTATTTCAGCCGACTTATATTTACGTGGTTTAAATGGGGATTGGGGCACGGCAGAGCATGCCAAGCTAAACTATTTGGGTAATAACGAGTACGAAACCGTACTGCGCGTCGCTCGAGGTAGCAATCAGTTCAAGATTGCTGATCCGGGTTGGCAGATCCAATACACCTATTTTGAGGAGCCCGCGGCGTTGGATAAAGCTCAAGAGTACCAGCCAAAACCGGACACGAATGAAGCGTGTATGAACGATGATTGCAACTCTGAGATCACGTTTGAAGACAAAGGGTATTACAAGTTTTCTGTGAGCTTTGCCGATGAAAGTCGCGCGACAATGACTGTGACGAAAGCAACGCAAGAAGAAGCGGAAAAATACTACTCTGATGCGATTCTCGACCCTGTAATGGTGCATGAAGGGCATCAGAGCAAAGAAGTGAAACTGTTCGCCAATTACGATGACTCGAGTGATACCGTGATTTTTTCGGTGAAAGATCCTAAAGCTGAACTGCGTGAATTTGGTATTTCAACGACGACAGAATTGCGTGATGCGCTCGACCAAGGCTTAGTGATTAATGAGCAAACAGGGCCGCGAGTGGTGTCGGGTGATGTCGCGTTTGACGCGTTGTTTGCATTGACGATGAAAGAGCTAGACCAGCTTGCCGTTTCTGAAATCAAAGACGGCAATTACAACTACAACAACCCAATCAAAGCGGAAGTTTTTGAGACGGGCGCGAAGTGGCATTACGTATGGACGCGTGATTTGGCGTACGCAGCAGACCTTTCGCTTGCATTGATGAATCCAACTCGGGTGCAAAATGGTTTGAATTTCAAATTGTCTGCTTTCCGCGACACGACCGATCAGCAATACGATGGCGAGCAGATTGTGCAAGACACGGGCACTGGCGGCAGTTGGCCAATCAGTACCGACCGCACGACTTGGGCGCTTGGTGCTGAACGCTTACTTTCGGCATTAGATGGGGAAGAGTACAACCAATTTTCTGAGCGCGCTTACAAAGCGATCAGCAATACACTTGAAGCCGATCGCCTGGCGGCTTTTGATGCGAAATCCGGTTTATACACTGGTGAGCAATCATTCCTCGATTGGCGTGAGCAAACGTATTCAACGTGGACGCCAAACGATGTCAATACAATTGGTAGCAGCAAAGCGTTATCGACAAACGTGGTTCACTACCGCGCGATTCAGCTCGCGGCTAAGTTGGCAGAGAAGTACGATTCAACCAACGCGGTCAAATACACCGATTGGGCTGCACAGCTAAAAACCGCTATCAACGAGCAGTTTTGGAATGCCGAACGCGGTATGTACGTAAGTTATTTGTTTGATAATGGCAAAGACATCGCGGTCGACAAATATGACATGTTGGGCGAAGCACTTGCGATCATCAGTGGTGTGGCAAGTGATGCGCAGGCGAAACAAATCATGGCCAATTACCCACACAGTGAGTTTGGCGTGCCGGTTTACTTCCCTCAGCAACCGGACGTGCCTGTGTACCATAACCGCGCAATTTGGCCATTTGTTACCGCGTACAGCTTGCGCGCCGCGCATCAAACACAAAACGTGGCAGCAGTGAACAATGCCATTCAATCGTTGGTTCGTGGTACGGCAACTAATTTATCCAACATGGAAAACTTAGAGTGGCTTTCTGGTAAGTCATCCATCATCCATAGTGATCATGGCGAAGATCCGAGCTTGGATGGCCCAGTGATTAACTCTCAGCGTCAGCTTTGGTCTGTGGGTGGCTACTTGAACATGGTGGTAGAGACCCTATTCGGCATCCATACCGAAACAGGTAAGTTGGAAGTGAAGCCATTTATCACAAGTTGGGTGCGCAATAATTTGTTGGCTCAGTCTGAACAAATCACGTTGGAAAACTTTGCCTTCAAAGGAAAGAACTACTCGGTAACGATTGACTTGCCTGAAGTAAGCAAAGATGAAACAGGTTACTACCCAGTTGAAAATGTCACGATGGACGAAGAGGGGCATTTTCACGTGACACTGGGCGCGCTTGTGAATGTAGATAGTAGCATTACTTTAGTTTCTGGGGTGAAACCGTATGTGAGTGAAGATAGCCGCGTATATTCTCCGCAAGAGCCAACATTGGTGGTAAAAAGCGTTGATAATTCGGTTTCGATTGACGTGACGAGCAAGTACAACGTGAACTTGTATCGCAATGGCGAGCTGATTCAAAAGAACGTGATTGCTCAATCTTATTCCGATACGCCAACAGGTTTTGCTTGTTATTTGGCTGAAAGCATTAACGATAAAGGCTTCCGTTCTAACCCAAGCCAACCAGTTTGTGTCGGTGAAGAGATCCGCATCAAACTTGATGGCGAATATCAGCCACTCAAAGACAATATCTCAGTGGTTACGGTGAGCAAAGAGAGTGGCGTTGTAAAAGGTTCAGAGTCGTTTACAGCCCCTGTAACGGGCACTTACCAGTTTGATGCTTGGTACAACAATAACCTAGGGCAACTTAATACTGGCATCACGAACACCGTGAAATTGTTAGAGGTATTGGATGATGCAGGTAAAGTGGTTGGTCAAGGTTACTTGCAGATGGGCCATATTGGTGAAAACCAAGGTATGCGTTACTCAACGCCAATTGAGGTGACGTTGGAGCAGGGAAAAACCTATCAGGTCGCGCTGAAGGACCACTTCAATATGAGTTACCTCAAATCGAATGAAACCTACATCTACGCAGGTGGTATTGAGGGTGAAAAGAACGAAGCGCAAATCGCAGATATTCGAATCACACCTTTAATGTAGGCTGTTTTAACAAAGCTGTGTTCTAAAAACTGTGTTCTAAGAAAGACAAAGCCGCTGAGATTATCAGCGGCTTTGTTGTATTTTCTATCGGGCTGTTTGCAGATTAGTTTGTGGCCAGTGGACGAGGCTTACGACGCTGACCTGATGGTTTGTTTCCTGCAGGTTTAGCATTGTTTGGCTTGCGGTTACCAGACGGTTTACCAGCGTTGCCACTCTTATTACCGTTTGGTTTATTTCCACTCGGTTTATTGCCATTTGGCTTGTTGCCGTTAGGTTTGCGGTCATCTGGTTTACTGTTTGCACGACCTTGGCCTTCACGGTTGCCTTTAGGCTTGCCCGCACCGCCTTGGTTGGTGCTGTTTTTGTTGCCGTTGTTACCACCGTTGAAGCGACGCTTAGGTTTGTTTGCACCATTGCCTGTTTTCTTTTCGGTTGCTGGAGCGTTTTCACTTGCAGCATTTGGCGTTTTTGGTTTTTTTGGCTTCTTAGGTTTTTTCGGTTTGATTGGGCGCGTATCCAGTTTAGATTCTGGCACCACATTGGTTGGCGCAAAACCTTCCAACTCTTTACGTGGTAGTACTTCTTGAATCAAACGTTCAATCGCAAACAACTCAGATGCTTCTAGCGCACACACCAGTGAAATCGCTTTACCTACTTCGCCCGCGCGGCCAGTACGACCAATACGGTGAACGTAGTCTTCTGCCACTTTCGGTAGCTCAAAGTTCACCACTTGCGGTAATTGCGGAATATCGATACCGCGCGCAGCAATGTCCGTCGCGACCAACACACGAATTTCACCCGATTTGAAATCCGCCAGTGCTTTGGTACGTGCGCCTTGGCTCTTGTTGCCGTGGATGGCAGCAGCCGGTAGATTTTGTTCGATCAGGAACTTCGCCAGACGGTTTGCGCCGTGTTTCGTTTTCGTAAACACCAGCACTTGCTTCCAATCGCCGTCTTTGATCAATTTAACCAACATCGGTGCTTTCTTCTTCACGTCTGCTGGGTAGATGCTTTGCTCAACCGTTCTCGCCGTCGAGTTTGCCGGGTTAACGGAAATCTCAACCGGGTTGTTCACCAAGCCTTTCGCAAGGTCGCGGATTTCATCCGAGAAAGTCGCAGAGAAAAGTAGGTTCTGACGTTGTTTTGGTAGCAGAGCTAGGATCTTACGAATGTCACGGATAAAGCCCATATCCAACATGCGGTCTGCTTCATCCAGCACAAGAACTTCTAGTTGGTCGAACTTCACCGCATTTTGGTTGTACAAATCCATCAGGCGGCCTGGTGTCGCAACCAACACATCCGCACCTTTGCGAAGACGCAGCATTTGCGGGTTGATCTTCACACCACCAAAAACAACCGCACTGCTTAGTGGAAGATGACGGCCGTACATAAACACGTTTTCTTGCACCTGAGCCGCAAGTTCACGCGTTGGCGTCAGGATAAGTGCACGAACTTGGTTAGCACGAACGCGAGGGCCGTTCGATAAACGCTCAAGAATCGGTAGCGTAAAGCCTGCGGTTTTACCTGTACCAGTCTGCGCTGCTGCCATTACGTCTTTCCCTTCCAAAATAGCAGGAATTGCTTTTGCCTGAATTGGCGAAGGGGTGTCGTAGCCTTTCTCTTGAATAGCTTTAAGGATTGGAGCAGATAGACCTAACGAGGTAAAACCCATATGTATGATTCTCAATTGTAGAGTTAGATAACAACGCGCCGAAAACAAATCGGTACGAAAAGTGCGACATTCTGAGGCTTTTACGCGCAGGCTTCAACTAATTCCGTCATGGATAAATATTTGAACTGGATCTCATTTCTTTTTGGCAGGCAAAACTGATAACTGGTTTGATCGATCGATTGAATGGTTTTACGTTGGCGATGCCCATTCTTACATCGTTATCACGGCATGCAGTTTGAGTTTATCGAATGCTTTTCGGAGCAAGGGGGGCGCTTGATCCTTTCATTACTCCGCTTTTGCATGCATTAAAAACGCGCTAGTTAATTGCTGAAAGAGTGAATCTACCGACGGACGGTCGGATATATGATGGAAGAGCGGTGTGTGGACATCACCACGAATATCATCGCTGTGACCGCAAAGCTGATTACACATTCGTACTGGTTCGACAATCTTCTCGACGTCGGCATCAATCAGAATGCATGCTTGTGACAATACCACTTGTCCGCCGCCTTTTTTAAGTAAAACACGCTGCGCGGTTCCCACGACTTTTTGCCCGCCAATGTTGAGGTTGTACTCGCCATCGCAGTAGGAATAAGGCGTAGCATGAACATCCACTTTCACGCCGAGCTGTTTAAAGAAAACCGTTAATATCGCACATAAATCGAGATACGCTTTTTTGATGTTGTAAGGCTCGCCTTCTGGCCAGTGGTAAATGTGGGATAGATTGATAATACCTGGCACCTGAGGGACTGGGGCACCACCGGTTTTACGAGAAAAGAGCTTCCAGCCAGACGTATTTAACGCATGTTCTAACTCATTAGACACTGGCCATTTCTTACCCGCGGGAAGCACGAGCGTTGGACTTTTTACTTGCCAAAGCAATAGCACTTGCGAGAGTTGGTTGGACTGAACTTGTTTAATGAGCTCATCTTCTTTGTCAAATGCATCAGCGACTTCCGTAGCTGTGTAGCGAATTAGCTTATTTTTAGCAACCAAACTCTATCCCTCGCGGCTATTTAATCATTACTGTTGTATCTCAGATACAGCTTTATTGCTAGGTCTGTGATTATTAGGTTTTTGCTCGCTAGCTGCATGATCACCTTTTGGATCTTTTCCGTTGTCCATTAATTCTGCTTGAACACGCGATAAAAAGTTTTTGCTAGTCATCACATCAGCCATTCATAAAATCTGCCATCTATGAAAAATTTTGGCGATATAAGTATGAAAAAGCGAGTGATGACTCTCGCGTTAGCGGCATCATTAACGGGATGTGTGACGTTCCCAACTCAAGAATCTGAGCAAGTACAGGTGCTTTGGGACAATGTGAATGCGATTGAAAACTGTGAACTAATGGGTACCGTGATCGGCTCAGAAGGCCACTTTTACGACTATTGGCTTCACGCAGATAAAGACATGGTTTGGGGTACGCTAAACCAAATGCGCATCAAGGCGGCGGATTTAGACGCAGATACCTTGTACTTATATCAACCATTGAGCTTTTCTACGTCAGTAACGATGTTTGCAAATGCTTACAAGTGCAAACAGTAGCTATAGGCTTGAAGACAGGCGCTGCTCTCCTGTCTTTGATGCGTTCTACAAATACTGGCTACCTTGCGTTAATTGACGTTTGCTGTCGCCACCGCTGATGTATCAGAGAACGACAATGTAAAGTCTCGCTCGGTATTAAGCACTTTGGCTGGAAACTCTAAGCTCAACTGCGTATGTGGCGCGACTTCTGAAGCAATGCTAGTAACGAATTTTCGGGTTTCTCCAGGAGAGATCGATATGTCACTTCCACCTTGTGATGAGAGCTCAGCGATACCCATTGTTTCAAGTGTGTTACCTGCAGTATCCGCCAGGTGTAATAAAGATTCTGACTTGTAGATTAATTCTCCACTTTCTGTGCGATATGCATTAAACGTGTTGAAATTTGGTTGTAACGATCCTTGTGATCCAATGTTAGTAACGGAAAATGTCACATTAGCGCCATCAAAGTTCTCGACTCTTACGAGTACGTTACCGTCTTGGTAACGAGCGGCTGCTGCCGCGGTTGCTTGTTGTTTCTGCCGCTGTTTCTCTTTTTCAATGTCGCTTAACTGTTTCTGCTCATTAGCGATTCGATTCTTTGCCATGGAGTACGACTGATCGACCATTGCTATTAAAGCGGGGATTGAATACAAAGTGAGGCCTTCCAAATGGTCAAAGTCGATTTTGGCATGTTGAGTACGTTTATGATTAGAAAATTGGCAGTAACCATCAATCAAACTGATGAAAGCCACTTCAAAAGTGCCCTGTAATCGGCTTACTTCCTGTGCTGCTTTCTCTATATTTGAGCGGACTTTCCGAATCTCTTCCAAACTCTTTTGTGAAAGACGACCGTTTGGCGATACGTCGTTAGAAACCGAAACCAGTTCTTCGGTCACAAATGGATTGTTTTCGGCTGGAATCACCGTAGTTATACGGTTGGATTTGGTGATGTCTTCGCCCAATAAAACCATCATTTTTTGCGATGCGGCGGTTGTGTTGCCCGCTAATACGTCACTACAGTTTGGCGACGTATTGGCATACACGGCGAATGCGGTAAAAAGTGAAAGTGTAACGGACCAGCCGATGGTGACGAGTCCTGTCGTGGTTCGAGTATTCATCCTGATAACCCCTCTGTCATTTGGTGCGATTCACTGACGTAATTGCCAATCAAAAGATTGGCTCGCGACATTCAGAATGGTTCTGGTCAACCCTTCGTAGTGGGTCTGCCCACAGATGCTTTTTTAGTCGTTTATCAACCGCTAAGCCACGATTGATAAAGTGTCTGAAATTGAGAGCATTAACGCTGCGAAGTTGATGTCTTTGACTGAAAGATAGACGTAACTTTTCTAACCATCAAATACGTGATTGAGTTCTCATTTTTATATGAGTGAGAGGTTCAAGAGAAAACAGGCACTTACTGTAGAGAGTTGATTTGAAGGAAAAATATAAATTTTTTTGGGGAACTTTTTTGATGCTGCCTTTGAGACTTTTTTGAATCTCAAAGGCAGGTTCTTACACTCGCGTTCAATTACAACGTGTTGAGGACATCCGCGAGTCGAGAGACAGCTGTCGTCAGTTCTTCTGGTGTGGCATTGGTAAAGTTAAGACGCAGAGCGGCTTTTACCTTTGAACCTTCTGGATAAAAGACCGGGCTCGGCACTACAGCAACCCAGTTTGCGAGAAGGTTTTTCGCCAGTTCGAAGGTGTCGCATTCTGGAATTTCGACCCAAACGAACATACCACCATCGACGGGTTTGAGTACGCAACTTTCTGGCAGCTGTTTTTGCAGTTCAGCAAACATGACATCGTAACGTGATTTGTAAAGCGCACAGATGGTTGAAATGTGCGTTTCGAAGTTGTCATGTTGCAGTAGACCATGCAGCAAAGCTTGCATCGGAATACTAGAGTGCAGATCGGCACCTTGTTTAATTTTGATGAGTGGCTCAAGGTAGCTACTCTTGCCCGTAACTACACCAATACGCAAGCCTGGTGAAGCTATTTTGGAGAAAGAGCGCAATACGATGGAGTGCTGCGGGCAGAAATCCGAAACTAGCGGCAGTGCTTCACCAGAAAAACGCAGCTCGCGGTATGGTGCGTCTTCAATGAATGCAACGTCGTATTGGATACAAAGCTCGGCAACTTTTTGGCGAGTCTCTAGCGCCCAGCATACGCCCGTTGGGTTGTGAAAATCGGGTACGGCGTAGAACATTTTTGGTTGCTGCGTGGCAAAGCATTGTTCGAGTTCTTCAAGGTTTGGACCACACTCGGTTTGTGAAACGGTCACGATGTTGGCTTGCACTAGACCGAATACTTGCATAGCACCAAGGTAGCTCGGTGCTTCCATCACCACTTTATCGCCCGGGTTCACGTACGCACGCGCAATCAAATCTAGCCCTTGCTGAGAGCCCGTTGTGATCATCGCCAAATGAGATTCTGGCAGCTGGTAATAATCGGTCAAAAAGTTAAGTAGCGGGGCGTAGCCTGCTGTTGCGCCATATTGAAACACCTCTGGCATATTAGCGAGGTTTTCGAGAGTCGGTTTCATTAAGTCGATCGGGAAGGTTTTTTCGTCCGGCAAGCCACCTGCAAGAGAAATAACGTTCTTATCGCTCGCTGCTGCGAGGATCTCTCGGATGTAGGATGACTTAGTTTGTTGTAATGACTGTGCGATTTCCATGTGCTGTGCTTCTCGTAATTGTCTTTTTTTATGTCAGAAATAGTATAGGTAAATTGCCAAGCTTGGTGTGTCCATTTATGCTGTTAAATATGTCTGTTTATGCTATTTAAGCGAAAGTTTACTCCGTGAGCCATCAACAAGTTTCCAGAATCAATGACGTGCTGTTTTACATTCACCAGGACATTAGCAGAGATTTATCGGCTAAAGAGCTAGCAGATGTAGCAGCCTATTCTGAACAGCACTTCCATCGTATTTTTAAAGATGTGGTAGGGGAGTCTGTCCATCAATATATCCGTCGCACAAGAATGGAATACGCCGCCAATCAACTGATGTTTGATACCAGCTCGTCGGTGTTAGACATTGCTAACAAGTGCGGCTTTAGCTCGGTATCTTCTTTTAGCCGAGCATTTAAAGCAACGTTCGCTATGTCTCCTGGCGCGTGGCGAAAGCATGATTTACAAGTCGCAGAAAAGCCGTATCTAAAAGATCCGGAAGTGGCTGCGGGTTATCATCGGGTTGCTAAACGCGAGTTGCCAGAACCTAAAATTATGGAGGTTCCACAACGCTTTGCGGCTTATGTGCGGCATGAGGGTTATAGCCGTTCCATTCGTAATGCGTGGCTGATTTTGAAGGCGTGGGCAAGCTCTGAGAATCGGGACTTTTCGGTTCAATACGGTTTGCATCACTCCAACCCCGCTTGGGTTGAGCTCGATAAGTGTCGCTATGTGGCTTGTATGGCGATTGATAAGCCGCTTAAAGTACGCGGTGTCGTGAATCAAATGACGATTCCGGGTGGTTTGCATGCTGTTTTTCGCTTAACAGGGGTATATGGAGAGCTTCTTCCTCAATTGAGTATGGTGTTAGAAAAGTGGTTGCCGAATTCAGGCTTTAAGCAGCGTTCTACTCCCGCTTATGTTCACTATCATAAAAACCATTTCCTTAGCCATGATGAGGCGTTTGAGCTGGACTTCTATCTGCCCATCAGTTTTTTCTAACTGGAGTATTTATTTACTATCCGTAAGGAAGAAAATGCTAAGCTCTATATGGTGATTTTTTACAAATAATTGAAAATTAAATGAACATCGATCATGTAAAGCTATTTGTCCGTTTGGCTTCGACACACAACATCAGCATGGCTGGTCAGGAGCTTGGACTTTCTCCTGCTGTCGCTAGTGCGCACATCAACAAACTTGAGGACAGCTTAGGAGTTCGTTTAGTTCATCGCACCACACGCAAAGTTTCCTTAACTGAAGAAGGGCAGGTTTTTTTACCTCACGCGGAGGAGGTCCTTGCAACAGTGGAGGCAGCAAGGGGAGCTGTTGGCTCAGGGCAGAGTGCGCCAACGGGAGTATTACGTATAACCGCCTCTGCAACTTTTGGTCGCTTGCATATTGTGCCCGCATTAAAAGGTTTTATGGCGCGTTACCTAGGGTTAACCGTGGACTGCCGATTTTCTGATTCCATTATTGATCTGGTTGAGGGAGGTTTCGATGTCGCCATTCGTGTCGCTGAGTTGAAAGATTCTTCATTGGTCGCAAGAAAGCTTGCGCCAGATCGTCGTATTATCGTTGCATCACCAGATTATATTGAACAATTTGGGAGACCTAACAAGCCCCAAGACTTGACGAATCATGAATGTATTAACTTAGTTGGAATGAATAATTGGTCATTCAATACAAAAGATGGAATGTTCAATGTAAGAACTTCTGGTCGTTTTAAAACCGATAATGGTGATGCGATGAGAGACGCGACGGTAAACGGGTTAGGTATTTCTATCAACTCGGTTTGGAGTGTTTATCAAGAATTACAAAGTGGTCAGCTAGTGGAAGTACTCGAAGATCACCCTTTAGCGATGGATGCTGGGATTTGGGCTGTGTACCCAAGCTCTCGTTTAATTGCGCCTAAGGTGCGTGCCTTTATTGATTACTTTGCTGAATACTATGGCACGCCACCTTATTGGGAAGAGGTTTAAAAGTCACAAAGACCATGATCCGTGCTCAGTTGGAATAGCAAAAAAAGCAGACCCATGCAGGGTCTGCAGTGTTAGAGAGATTAAAAGTCTGCGTTTGTATCGGTACCAACAAAGACGCTAATTCCGCTGGTAGATTGATAAATGCTAAAGGTTTCACCTGCAACAATACCATCTACAGAATCGTCATTTGCGGTACAGGTATAGCCGACGGAGTACGTACCGGGCTCTACAAAGCCAAATTCATATTCGTAATTTGCTTCATCAATGTCTTCCACTACGTTCGCCGCTGCGATTGGCATTATTTGGCCTTCTGCGCCTGCAAATGGCCCCATGTTCTCTTCGGCGATATTTCCTTCATATAGGTAGACCGCGTGTGCATACCCATTTGCGCTTGGGGTATCCGTTTCGCAGTTTTGGTAGGTTAATGTTGCGATATCTCCCTGAATTTCACCCGTTGTAACCGTGTTAATTAAAGTGACTGAGGTGCGCTGAATACTGTAGCCCTCGTTTTGCCTAGTTCCGTCTTTTAAGCCACGACGCAGGTCAAACTCCACCACAAATTCGTTGTTGTCAGGGTTGACTGCGAAGGTATCATTAAAGAACAGTACCCCAGAATTCGGATCTTTTCCGACCCCCTGCGGACAAGCCCCATTACCTTTTACGGTCAGTGGTATTTGATTGCCGGTCGCTTCATCAACAACATAGGATGGATAATCCGGATGATCGCCATCATTCGCAAACACGCAGAGTTTGTAATTGCCAGTGGGTATCAGCTCGTCGTCCACTAACTCTTGAGCGTTACTGCCCTGGAAGTCGAGTAAGTTAACGCTTAATGGTATTGGATCTTCATTATCGAGCAGAGGATTACCATTTTCGTCAACGAAATTTCCGTCTTCGTCGGTTTTATACACATCGAAAACTTGTGGTGTACCACCATCCAAAGGGAGAAATGCCACTTTGTTGTATGCGATAACCACTTCTGATACGTCATCAATAGGGGCATCTGATACAGACAAGGTAACCGGAGTCATTGTGCTGACAGAGTCACTGTCTGAATTACAGCCAATCAACGCAACTGTTATTGACGCACTGATCAAGCCAATTTTCATGCTGTTCATTTAGATGTACCTTTTTATTAGAAGTGTATTAAATGTAGTCGATTATTGATAAAACACAGAATAATAACGAGCGGAGTCGCGCGGTTAAAAGAGTGATAAACCATGACTAAGAAGTTCAGTAAAAGTGTGCTCAAATCGACGATATTGTGCTATTTGAAGTGCTATGGTTAGAAGTGTTCCGCTCAAAAAATGAGCGGACAAATACATCAACAACTCTAGCCAAGAGGTCTCTATGTTAGGTGAAAATCACTCATTAACTCATGAATTCCCAGAACATTTGGATACCATTACTCAGCTTACCGAAAACGATGCATCATTTGCTGAAACCGTTAAAAACTACAATGCTTTAGATAAGGAAATCCGCGTACTAGAACTTCAAGGAAGCCCGATTGATGATCACGAAATGAACGTATTAAAACATAACCGGGCTGAGCTCAAAGACTGGCTCCACTCGCGAATAATGGGTTCTTAGTGACGAAATGATCATCGGCTCGTAAATAGCGGGCCGATTTTAGTTCCAATGGACGATGCCAGTGTGCAAACATTAGGAGTGCTGAGCAGGAGCTTGGAGCGGCAGGTGACCAGTTTTTACCCAAATGATCGTTTCTTGCTCTACAAAAGGAAAATGCTCGCTCATATGTGGGCTTCGGATCCAAGAGAGAGCGGGATAGGTACCTAGCTCGTCTCTAAACTCTCCTGACAATACGAAAATTTCTTCACCACCAAAGTGACGGTGTGGTTGAAACTTCTCACCTTTTGGCCATTTAACCAACGCGACATGTTCGTGCTCAAAATGATGCAGAGGCATGACTTGCAACCCACCGACACCACTCTGCCAGCTCGCTTGGTTTGTATTAATGCGAACTGTTTCAAGATCCTCAGATTCGAACTGATTTAGTTTAACTAAAATCACACAGCCTTCTTTGCTAAATGGTGCGTGTTGACTTCCTGGAGGGTTACGAAGGTAAGTGCCGGCAGGGTAGTCACCGTATTCGTCAGAGAATACTCCCTCGAGCACCAATATTTCTTCTCCTTGAGGGTGAGGATGAGTTGAAAACTGCGAATTTGGCTCGTACTTAACGACGCTGGTGGTATGCCCTGATTCTTTGGCTTCTCGTTCCAAAGGTTTGCGCCACACACCTTTGGAAGGGCTGGCGATCCATTCCTGTTGAGCAGTATCTATCACGATTCTTTTTGCAAAATCCATATTCAACATATTGAAATTCCGTTACTTATTTAATTACTAATTCTCATTAGTATACGTATAAAAAACATCAATTGATTCATTTGTTGATAGCCCAATTCATGGATTGAGTACGAACATGAAATCGGAGCCTAATTTAAATTTCTGCTTGTGTAATGAGAATTGTTATATTATAACATCGCAAAATTAAATGTTATAACATAACAAAAAGGAAAAAGTAGTGAATAAGAAATTGGTGTCTCTCGTGATCGGTAGCATTTTTGCATCCCCTGTTTTTGCCGACACACTATCGAACCCACAGATTGGTGTTGTTGTTGATGGCTACTACCAAGATGGCCAACGTCATAATTCTGAGCGCGAAGAAGGCTTTGGTCTAGGCCATACGGAATTAAACTTCTCATCGAATATCGACGACAAGTTTTACGGTGCATTGACCGCGGTTCTTGAAAGTCACGGTGATGAGACAGAATTAGAGCTTGAAGAGGCATTCATCGAAACTTTGGCATTGCCATATGGTGTAAATGTGCGCGCTGGCCGATTCCTATCTGACTTTGGTTATCTGAATAACCAACACATGCACACCGATAGCTTTGTCGAGCGTCCAATTGCTTATCGTACTTTCCTTGGCTCGCACTACTACGATGATGGTGTACGTGCAAACATCGTGTTGCCAACCGACCTTTACGTAAAATTTGGTGTAGAAGCGCTTAGTGGTAGCAAAATGTCTTCTGTCGAAGATGGTTCTGAAGTTGGCGTGTACACCACGACGCTGAAGCTTGGGAATGACTTCTCCGAATCTTCAAGTTGGCAGTTTGGTTTAAGTTACCTGCGCAACGAAAACGGCAAGGTTAAAGAATTCGAAGATCACGACCACGGTCATGAAGAAGAGCATGATCACGATCACCATCATGGCGCAGCAGTGACAGGTGCGAACCTTTACGGGGCTGATTTTGTTTGGAAATGGGCACCAGACGGTAATTACAAATACAGCAACTTCACGCTATCGGCTGAATACATGCTGCTAGACGGTGTGGTAGACAGTAAATATAAAAACGATGCAGAGTCACCAGACAACTTAAGCGCCTACTATGTTTCGGGCGTTTATCGCTTCAACCCAAGCTGGTCAGCAGGTCTACGTTACGGCGAAGCAGAAAGCTACGATGGTCATGCACACGGCGACCACATGCATTTTACTGAGCTGAATGATAAAGAAATGGATGCGATGATCGCATGGGATTCTTCTCATTTCGGTACTATCCGTGCGCAATACACTCGCATTGATAACCAAGACAGTGAGACAGACAACGTATTCACTCTGCAATACGTGATGACATTTGGAGCGCACGGTGCTCATGCGTTCTAAGCTAACATTGAATAAATGCAGCTTGGTGATGATGGCGGCAGGATCTGCCATCATCTCTTCGCCAGCTTTGGCTCTCAACATTTTCGTTTGTGAGCCAGAATGGAAAGCCTTTCTTGAAAGCCACGCGCCAGATGCCAGTATTTATTCAGCGACAACGGTCAAGCAAGACCCACATTACGTACAAGCTCGCCCTTCTTTGATTGCGAAGATGCGCCAAGCGGACATGGCAATGTGTTCGGGCGCAGAACTAGAGGTGGGGTGGTTACCTATGCTGCAAGTTCGTAGCAGCAATGCGGCGGTGCAAAATGGTGCGCCGAGCATGATCTACGCGACGGACTTCGTGCGCATGTTAGATACTCATGCTCACGTTGACCGTAGCATGGGAGATATACACGCTCACGGTAACCCACATGTTCAATTTGCGGCAAATGACATGATTCCATTATCTCGTAAAGTCACGGAGCGCCTAAAAGCGATTGATCCCGACAACGCACAAAGTTACCAAGTGAATGGTATGAAGTTTCGTGCTCATTGGCGTAAAAAGCTTAAAGAATGGAATGAGAAAGGGGCTGCTTTAAAGGGTAAGCAAGTTGTCGGTTATCACGCGACGTATCGTTATTTGTACGATTGGCTCGGAATGAAGCAGATTGCCGATCTCGAACCTAAACCGGGCATTTCACCGACCACATCTCACCTGCAATCACTTACCAAGTTAGATGCTGACAGTTTTGATGCGATTGTTTACTCCTCTCATCAGGATCAGCGTCCAGCGAACTGGTTGCAAGATCATACTGACAAACCTGTGATTCAACTGCCATTGACCGTTTCTGAGAGTGAAAGCTTGGATGAGATGTACGATCAGGTCATTGATGATTTACTGGATGTGTTAGTGCCGCCCGTTCCTGAGAAGATCTAAGCCATGGCTGATTATGCATGGCTTTTACCTGCGGTTTTGTGTGGTTTAATTGCGTTAGTTGGCAACATCGTTCTGGGGCAACAAGTTCTTAATCGTCAGATCATCTTTATAGATTTGGCGGTGGCGCAAGTCGCGGCATTGGGGGCAGCACTAAGCCACTACTGGTTGAGCCAATACGCGCTGTTCTCAGGCTCATTCTTTGGCGAAATGATTGGCCCTTGGGTGATGTCTTTGATGCTTTGCGGTTTGATCGCCTTAATGGAGAAACGATACCAGCAGCATTTAGAGCCCATGATTGGCAGCTTGTTTGTCGTGTCTGCATCGCTGGCAATCCTGCTGGTGAGCAAAGACCCACACGGCGGAGACTTTATTCAAGGCATTCTTAATGGGCAACTGTTATGGGCGACTTGGGCAGACGTTTGGCCTTTGGCACTCATTACCACTGCGATGTTGCTATTAGTTTGGTTAAAACCTGCGTTTATGCGCGGTAGTGGTTTTTATCTGATCTTTGCTATTCTGATGCCCATTACGGTCAAGTTAACCGGCATTTATTTAGAATTTGCTTTGTTGGTGATTCCAGCTTTATGTGCGGCAGCATTGAAGGGAACTCGATTCTTTGTCGCTAGTATCAGCATTGGTATTGTTGGGATCTTATCGGGTATTGCCGCATCGGCTCGCTATGACTTACCGAGTGGTGCGAGTATTGTGATCACCCTGTTTATTGCTGGCATGTTGTTTAATCTCTTGCTTCAGCCTTTTCTGGTGAAAATAACAAAACCAGCTTTTGTAAGAGATTAAGAGACAAGTAATATTGGTTTGATGAAGTAGTATTTGAGTAATCAGACCAATACTTTTCTATCCAAGTCCTCCAATCGTTTAACTTTGCGCCCTCCAACACACTTTCTTACGTTGATCTTGCCATAGTCATCAAGTTGCCTTGATTAGTTCACATCCGACTCCCAGACTGTTTCTATAGTTTTTATAAGATATAAAAGACCCTGCGTATGAGAAGCGCAGTTGTAACGCGACTAGGCATAAAAACAAAAAACGCTAGGGATACAAGCGAATTTGTAATCTCAACATTTAAGGAAGACCAAGATGAAACCGGAAAAAGTAGCAGTAGTCACTGGTGCGGCTCGTGGTATTGGCCAAGCGATTTGTGAACAATTACTGGAGGATGGATTCCATGTTGTCGGGCTAGATATAGCGCCCGTGGAATGGAGTCAGTCGGCGCAGCTAAGCAGTTATCAAGTCAACTTGTGTGATGCCGAAGCCGTCAGTGAAGTAGTAGAAAGTGTTGTAGAGCAGCACGGAAGAATCGATGCTCTGGTTAACAACGCGGGCATCACTCGAGATGCATTGTTGCCAGATATGTTAGAGCAAGACTGGGACAGCGTGATCGACGTGAACCTAAAAGCGGTGTTCTTACTCACCCAACGTGTTGCTCCTGTCATGCTAGAGCAGGGCACAGGCAGTATTGTTAGCATTTCTTCTATAGTGGGAACGGATGGTAATATCGGCCAGAGCAACTACGGCGCAAGTAAAGGCGGCGTCATCTCAATGAGCAAAGGCTGGGCGAAAGAACTTTCAAGAAAGGGTGCACAGATACGCGTCAACTGTGTCGCGCCAGGCTTTATCGCCACCGACATGACCAAGAACCTGCCAGAGAAAGTCATTCAAATGATGGAAGGCAAAACCCCATTAGGGCGCATGGGCTCAGTTCAAGATATTGCCAGTGGCGTCTCTTTCCTAACCTCAGACAAGAGCGCCTACATCACAGGCCAAGTGCTCAAGATTGACGGTGGGTTGGTATTATAGCTCGTTAATCAAAATCTAAAATAAAAATGCCTTTTACTTATGTAAAGGGCTTTTTTGTTTGAGGAACCCGACTTATGCGAGTACTACTAACTAATAGAAAGCTTCGATGCCGCTTCGAGTTGAGTTTTTGAAGCAAAAGGCCAATACGTTTGAATAGCGTCTCCTCTTAAACACTGCATTCCCTAAAGCACCGTATTCCCAAAAGAAAAGCCCACCGAAAAGCGGGCTTTGTTCTCTTTTAGTAAAGAGAAGAATAACTAGTAGCTCGCTTGAATGCTGACACCGCTATAGTTTGAGTAACCTTGAATCATGACGTGATAACGTCCACTTTGCGTCGCACTGACCGTACATGTTTCATTGTTACCGTATTTGAAAGGTCGGCAGTCCCATGCATTCAGTGCTGGTTTTGCTCCAAAACGGAGATACAAATCCGCATCGCCACTGCCACCATACATTTGTACGGTTAAGCGCTGCCCAGTTTCTACATCAACATAGTAATACGCTACTTGACCAGTTGAACCACTTAAACCACTTACTGGCACGCCCGAGGTTAATTTGCCTTCTGGGTCCGGTGTTGGATCTGGGCCACCGCAGTCTTGGCCACAATCTGCATCCGTTAAGCTATAAAGTAGCTTGTTCACGCTGCCTCTTGTGTCCGTCACTTTTCCGCTAGTTGCGCGGCTAACGAGCAAGGACTCTACTTGGCTTGGAGACAGTGAACGGTTTTCTTGAAGATACAATGCTGCTACACCCGCCACATGTGGCGTCGCCATCGAAGTGCCACTAATGGTTTTGTAGCTACCGTCATACCATGCAGATTTGATTTGTGAACCTGGCGCAAATACATCCACACAACTGCCCCAGTTTGAAAAGCTCGAACGTGCGTCCGTGCTGGTGGTCGAGCCGACAGTTACTCCGGAAGCAACGCGTGCTGGAGAATAGTTACACGCATCGGCGTTGGAGTTACCTGCTGCTAGTATAAAGCTGACACCTGACTGAACCGCACTTTGCACCGCACTATCCAGAGCGACGGATTGACCGCCGCCTAAACTCATGTTGGCGACTGAAGGTCCGGAAGCGTTCGCAGCCACCCAGTCCACACCGGCAATAACACCAGAAGTAGAACCCGATCCGGTACAGCTCAATACTCTCACGCCGACAAGGTTGACGTTTTTCGCAACACCATACAAGCTGCCGCCAATGGTGCCAGCTACGTGTGTGCCGTGTCCATTACAGTCACTTGCATCTGCATCGTTATCGACAAAGTCATACCCTGAAACTGAGCGACCACCGAACTCAACATGCGCGTTATTCACACCAGTATCGATAACATAAGCCGTTACCCCAGTCCCATCAAAGTTGGCACTGTAGTTGTTATCGAGTGGCAAGTTTCGTTGGTCGATTCGGTCTAGTCCCCAAATGGCATTGGTTTGATTTGCGTCTGCCGAGACTATTGGGTCAAGCGATAGGATTCTGTCTTGCTCAATGTAGTCCACACGAGGATCAGAACGCAGATCTTTTAGTTGCTCAGGACTCAAGTTAGCGACAAATCCACTTATCGAGTGGTCAAAAACCGACTCCACTTGTATCGAATACAAACCAGACATGCGGTCTACGGATTGTTGCGTGAATTGCTCGAATTCCGTTGAATTGCTCACCATCATTTGCGGCTGTTGAAATACCACAATATAGCGATCTGCAATGGCGATGTCGTCCGGTGCAAGCATCAAAGTGGCAGGCAATGTGTCGGGAGCTTGTTGTAACTCTGCACTGTCCGCAATCTCATTGGGTTGCGAAAAAGCGAGAGAAGAATGAAAACAGAGCGCGGAGGTGATACAACAACTTAGTAGTTTCTTTAACATAAAATGTTCCTTGAAATCATAGTCTTGTTGATTTTTACCTAGTACCAAACTGTCAACACGAAAACACAGACAATCAGCGTAGTGCGTGCTGAAGTGACGTTACACAAGTCAAACTAGACAATGAGCAATCATATGCATAACTGATAATAATTCGCATACTCAGAAACATGATCAATAACCAAGCTTTATTGAAATTGAAATGCAAAGATTCATTTAGACTTAGAGCAAAATCCCTAAAATAGAATAATTCTACACACCTGACATATTGCCTGTTATATGACTTCATATTACCGATAATTTACGCAATAAAAACCTAACTATCCTTTTATTGGTCATAACTCAAATCGGTTGATAGATGTTAATATAGCCACCTGATTTCTGATGTTTTTAACTCATGGTTACTATCCAAGTTCAATATCGTTTCTGTAATAAAACAGAGCCCGTTCGTGAACATGGAAAAGGGCATTCTGGCTCTCCTCGCTCCAGATGTATCGAGTGTCGAAAGAGCTTTAACTCGATTACGTTTACGAAGCCCGCAAGCCAGATGTAAAAGAAAAAACTGTTGATATGTCAATGAATAGCTCTGGCGTTAGGGAAACAGTACAAGTGTTGAATGTCGCATACAACACAGTATTGAGTACTTTAAAAAATCTTGCCAAGGTAAGTAACCTCAATGCCTTTCGATAAAGCAAATATAAGACTAATTTGTAAACTTGAAAGGCTAGCTGTATTGGTTGAGGAATATGAGGAAAACACTTCCCCATTTAAGAACTGCAACACACCTTTGCCCCTTCTCGTGTTTCGACTGATTCCCCTTCCACCATTTTGTGCCACTATTTGACTAACTTTTTCTCATGTCATCAAAGTGCGTGATAAATTTTAGGCTCATCTGGTGACACAGATGGTAATCACTCATCAAGCGGTGAACTGCGCTTCATAAGACTACACGTCGCACGTCCAGAGACGAGTTACGACGCTTAGCTTTGGGATGCCTAGACTTGGGACAAATTAGCGGCTTAGATTCACTTAACTTGGTGTCTAAAATTGCTGGTGTGAATCATATTTTTACTAGGCCTAAAAGTAATCATCTGACCATTGATGTAATTTGTTACACTTGCTATTTCTAATCAGCTTTCAAAATGAATTCAGCACAATATAATCCCTACTATTCTTAGGTCATTGGCTCGTTTCTCAGTGAATTTATTTAAAACCCTAGCTCTTTCAATCACAGTATTTTTAGTAGGCTGTGCGTCTGGTTCAGCAATCATAGTTGGTGAGGCCAGACCCCCCATTGAACCTCAAGCCGTGACTTTGTACCTTGACGCGCCACTCAGCTACGAAAAAATTGCTTTGGTTAGCGCCGCAAGCAATGCTGGCTTTACAAAACAAGACTCTGTCAACTACGCAGTTGAAGAATTAAAAAAGCAAGCAGCAAAACTTGGGGCTAATGGGGTCATCTTACAGGCAACAGCTAGCAATAGTTCCGTTATGCTTGGCGGGCAGGGAACCGACTATCAATATCTGATTCCAGTTTCAGAGCAAGGAGTTAATGGACTCGCGATCTATACGGAGTAGTTACATGCTCAATACGATTCGAGGTTGGTTTGGAGAAAAGAAAACCGCTGCTACTATGTGGATGTCACTCAACACATCCACATATCAAAGGTTTCATGACCTGTATATCCCTACCTTTCATGGGACGGCCCAGATTGATCACCTATTGATTTCGCCATTTGGGATTTTTATCGTAGAGACGAAGAACCACAAAGGTTGGATATTCGGAGATAGGAACTCTCAACAATGGACACAATTACTTTTTGGAAAAAAGTACCGCTTCCAAAATCCGTTAAGGCAGGCATATCGTCAGAAAAAGGCGTTGGCTGCTTACTTCGGTATTGATGAAGGCCTAATTAATACGATTGTCTACTTCTCGGGAGACTGCGAACTAAAAACAGAGCTTCCTGCAAACGTACTAAATTGCAGTCTGGCACGTTACGTAAAGCGTTTTAAGAATATTGTGCTTACAGAGCATGAAATCGACGATCTATTACTTCGGGTACATCAACACATTGAAAACTCGACTACAACACGACGTCAACATGTGAAAGATCTCCGTTCTAGGCATAATTCAACGTCAGTATGCCCTAAATGCGGCTCATCTCTTGTTAAACGAGTAGCGCGTTCAGGCCCAAATGTTGGGAAAGCTTTCTTGGGTTGTGAGAGTTTCCCTCAATGTCGATTCACAAAGAATTAGACTAATTACATCCGTTCGCTGCGAGTACGATTTTCCTACAATGACATAATTAATGAGCCAGATTTAGTGGCATCCAATCATTGAAATCAGACTACCTCCAACCAATGCAACGTCTGTTTCGCTGAATATGGTTAGGGAAGCCCATCTCTACTAACATCTCTACTAAATAGTTCTCGGACTTGTTCCTAAACCGTTCGAGAGTTCCTTAAGTGACATTATCCGATTAAGAACTATTACTTACCTCCATCTATGCGTGTTCGCAGTGCCAATGAATCTTTAAAGTCGCTTATTCTTGTAGGCAACATAACGTTTACTGTTGGTACTTCTTAATTTAGAAGTGTCCAGAACCTTCGCAGTGGGCACTTTCTAACGCAAAAGTGCCCCAAAATGAGTTAGAACGATAATACGCCTCATTCTGCTTGTTGGTTTTTTCCCTACTAAAAATAATGGACAAGTAAAAGATCTGTCCCCCCTAGGCTTTTTGGATGAATGCCTATGAACACACCTTTTTCTATTCAATAGATTGATTAACAGGTTTATAGTTGTCGGAGTACCATTCTGTTTTGTAAGGAAATTTGCAAACATGTCAGTTGAATTAGTTAAAGAGCAAGTTCGAAGGTTCCTTTCCACCGATACTCCCGAAGTACTTGCTATCAAAGGCGATTGGGGAGTCGGTAAAACTTATAGTTGGGAGCAGTACATCGAAGAGTTCAAAATCGAATGCGCTTTAAAATCATACTCCTACGTTTCATTGTTTGGGATTAAGTCTATTGCTGAGCTAAAGCAAACTACATTTTTAAACACGATTGATACCAAGCGAATTGGAGAAGCGCCTAACATCAAAGGCTACTCTAAGAAAGTTGCTGACTTGGTGAAGGATACAAAGATTCCCTATGTGAGTAAGTATGTCGGGGGTATTGGCAGTCTTATTAATTCAGTGTCTCAGCTGGCGATGAACAAGACAATAATTTGCTTTGATGACTTAGAGCGCCACAGCAAGGGAATCACTATCAAAGACTTCATGGGGTTAGTTTCTTTCTTCAAGGAACAAAAAGGTTGCAAGGTTGTTTTGTTGCTTAATGAGGAAGCTGGTGACGATGCTTTCAAAGATTACAGGAAGTACAAAGAGAAAATCGTAGATAGACAACTTCACTTCGAACCAACCGCTGAACAGTGTTTCGATATAATGTTTGCTGACGAATTCGAGTTTAGAGATTATGTTCGTGATTGCTGTATTGGATTGAACATCAAAAACAAACGAGTCATCAGAAAGATTGTTGAGCAAACAAATGAGTTTTTGGAGCTTGTTGATGGTTTCGATGAAAGTATCAAGAAGCAAGTGATTCACTCCACTATAGTGCTCAGTTGGTGTTACTACTGCCATGGTGCTGATGAGGTGCACATTCCAGATTTTGCGTTTGTAAGCCAATCAGGGACGAGAAAGGAAAACGAGGAATCGGGATGGACGAAAGAAATAACGGTTCGTTGGAATATGACGTTAAATCGATATGGTTACGGATATACCGATGAAATCGACTTGGCTGTTGCTCGTGGTATTGAGCAAGGTTTTCTTGACAAAGAAAAGTTGATTCCTCTTTGTATGCATAAACAAAAAGAGTTAGAAATTCAGAAAACTAGTGAAAAATGGGAGCATGCTTGGAAGCTATTTCACGGCTCTTTTGGCAATAACGAAAGCGATATTGCTTTAGCTTTTGAAGAGGGAATGCGGGATATAGCACCTAGTACTTCGGCTTCTCAATATAGTTCTGGATTGAAGGTGTTACGAACGATCGGGCGAAACGATAAAGCGGATGAATTGATTGAGCTGTTCATCGACTCTAGGCGTGATAATCCTGAAGCTCTTGATGTTGATAGTGTATTTTCATTTGAAGTTAAAGATAAATTGTTTGTTGAAAGGTTACGTGAATCATATTTAGAGTTAAAACCAGAACCGACAGTGCAGGATATATTGGACTTGAGACGTGGCTCAAATTCTTATAGCTCGTCTGAAGCAGCTGTATTGGCTAAGCTCGAAGTCAATGAAATTTATGAATTATTTATGAGCTTTAAAGGTGAAGAGTTAACGGAATACATTCGTGTCTTTTTATTGCTTGCAGGAAGCAACGAAGATTTGGCAACTAAGGTTCATGAAGTTCTGGAGAAAATATCAAGTATCAGTGACTTAAACGCATACCGGATGGGTAAGTTTCGAAACTAGTATACGCATCGAAACTAGTATACTCATCAAAACTGTACTTGAGTAACGACTTTTTGATAAGCATTTCAAACATCCAGACCGATTGTTATTGTGCCAGAGATATCATTGGTTGATAGTCAAAGTGTATGCTGAGCGAGTGTAGTGGGCTAGTCGCACGTAGGATAGTCGTATACTTGCAGTACTTGAAATAATCCGAGTAATTAGAGTGCTCCAAAGGTCTTAACTCAGAATTGTCCAGTTAGCTTGAACTAGAACAACAAAGCGCTCTTCACAGAAAATGAAGGTCGTTTATCTCGTCTTAACAGCCTTTCAAGTTGTTTGAAATGAGGTATCGAGATCCGCTTCGCTCTTAGTTACGTTCAACCTTAGCTGCTACTTTTCATCAACAAATAGAGATGAGTTACCATCAAGGAGCATAGAGAAGCGAGTGAGCACTATTCTCTCAAATGAACACTAAACTCCTTCTTTGTAGCCTGTCACCTTCAAACTACTTCCTCTAGCGCTAACAATTAATTCAAATGTGCGCTGGTTAATGATTTTTCTGTAAGTAACACAATTGAACGTGATAGAAGTAACAAAATGGCCTCTTAGCGGTAACGTTCCCGAAAAGTTTATATATTATCGCCCTCATTGATACAAGTAGTAGAGACGCTCTGAGTCTGAGCGCTCTCAAATTCAGGCTTTAGATGGACATTTAAAGTCACCATAAGTTTGCGATTTTTCTTGGGAACGTTTGCAACATGCCTAAGTATAAATTTACGTGAGACTATGGAAATGAAACTACACACTTTGACGATGGCAGTAGCGCTTGGACTGGTTACTGCACCTGTATTCGCAGCAACAGATGTTGACGCTCTTGAAAAGCGAATTAATGAATTAGAACAGAGACTTGAGCAGACAGAAAAAGCATCCACAGAAGCAAATGAGAAAGCCTCAAGCTTTGAGTTTCATGGCTACGCTCGTTCCGGGCTACTGATTAATGACGATCTGAATGGTGCAGTGGGTACTGGTCCTTACATGACGGCAGCTGGTGCTATTGGCGCTCCAGTTGGGCGATTAGGGGTAGAGGATGATCATTATGTGGAAGCAAACCTTATTCACAAACGTTTTGCAGATGATGGTTCCAGCGCATTGTTCCGAATCATGTTGGCAGATAGTACGGAAACCAATAACGAATGGACGGCGAGCGAGAGTCAATTAAACGTTCGTCAGGTATATGCTGAGCTAAACAAGTTGAGTATGTTCTCTGAATCAAGAGCTTTTGCTGACGCGACGTTTTGGGCTGGTAAACGATTTGATCGTGATAATTTTGACATTCACTTCTTTGACTCGGATATTGTTTTCTTATCTGGCACTGGTGCTGGTGTGTATGACGTCCAAATGAGCGAATCATGGAAAGCAAACTTCTCGATCTATGGTCGTGATTTTGGTGAGATTGATAGCTCGTCAACGGATGTTGAAAACTATATCGCGACAATGAACAACCGCTTCGGTAATTGGCAATTGATGCTGAGCGGCATGACGTCAGCTGATAACAATGATCGCGTAGAAGGAGCAGCGGACAAAGGTTTACATGCGATGTTTGCCTACCATGGCGATAACTTCTTTGGCATGAGTGAAGGCTTCTCTAAAACCGGTATTTTGATGGGTGATGGACTGGGAGCGGAACTTAAAGGCATCGGTTCAAACGGAGATTTGTTAGAAGACGCAAAAGCCGTACGCTTGTTCAGCTATGGTGTAACACGCATCGGCGACAACTGGCGTGTAGCACCTGCGTTGCTAGCAGAACACAGCCAAGATCGCTTTGCTAAAAATGATGAATTTACGTGGGCATCGTTCAACATCCGCTTAGCGCAAGAGTTTACGCAGAACTTTGAGATGGTTTATGAAGGCTCATACCAATACATGGACCTAGACAATGCGATTGATAAAGCAAGTGGCAGTTTTTACAAAGCGACAATTGCACCAACGCTTAAGATGTCTACCGCAGCAGGTTTCTTTGACCGTCCGGAGCTACGTTTTGCTGTTAGCTACGTTGATTGGAACGAAGACTTAAATGGCTACTCGATTAGCCAGGATGCGGGCGCTGCAACGATGGGTGATGGTGGTGAAGTTCTGTTTGCACTGCAAATGGAAACTTGGTTCTAAAGGGATCTAACCGACAAAGAGTAATAAGAAAAGCGCCAACTGATTTCAGTTGGCGCTTTTTCATTAACAGGACTGACGCTCAATTGTTTTGAAGGTTAGTACCATCTTACTCATTTCAAAACTTCTGTTGGCAATTCTATCTAGTAGCAGTTTCGCACCATTTTCACCTGCTTTATCAAATGCATAGTTAAATGTTGATAAGGTTGGGGTGCACACTGATGCGAGCTCATCATCACCAACTCCTAGCACTAAAACGTCTTTACCCGGTGTTAACCCGAGCTCTTGAATCGCTCTCATCGCACCAATAGCAATACGGTCTGTCGCACAGAACAAGCCATCTAGCTTAGGGTTCTTTGTTAAATGTTGTTTTGCCAATGAATAGCCAGAATCGATGGTAAAGTCACCACGAGCATGGAAGTCGATCTCAAAACCATGGTGTTGCAGCGCTTGAACAAATCCTTCAGAGCGTTGCTTATCTACCGCGATATCGTCACCTTGCACACCAATAAAACCCATAGTTTGGCAACCTTTTGCAACCAGTCTATTTCCCGCTTCAAACCCTACTCGTGCGTCATCATGAATGATGCTTGGAATGTTAAACATGGAACCATCTTGACCGACGAGCACAACTGGAACGGCTGAGTTTTGAATTGCTTTTACCAGCTTGGAATCGAGGTGGGTGGCGTAAAGAATGATCCCTTCAACCCGTTTTTGGTTAAAGATCTGAATGTATTCCAGTTCTTTTTCGTGGGCTTGGTGAGTGCTAGCAAGTAAGACATGTTTCCCGGCTTTTTCAAGGACATCGGTTAATCCATCCACACCTTGGGATGTGGCATGAGAGGAAACCCGAGGAACAATGACACCAACCAGATTGGTCTTTTGAGATTTTAGATCTTTAGCGACTTGGTTCGGCACATAGCCACACTCCGCTACTGCTTGGCGGACCTTCTGTTTTGTCGCTTCTTTTACGCCATACTCATCGTTTATAACCCGTGACACTGTTGATTTTGATACGCCAGCCAGACGGGCGACATCATGCAGACTCGCCATTGTTCCTATCCATTCTGTTTTTCGTTTTTGGGATTGTTTGCAAAGAGAAGATGAAAAGCTCTTTGATAAGTAGCGATTCTAACCTCCTATACTGCTCTTAGGGAGAGAATTTGACGATCATTCTCACATTCTCTCTGCTTTATCTTTGATCATTTGGTTTTATTGAGCAAAAATCTGTTTTGCAAACGTTCCCGAAAATTTCGCAAGCTCAGATAATAATCCAATGGGGTATGAAATGAATTATCCGGCAGTAGCAAAAGAGTTGTTAACTCTATTAGGTGGTAAAAGCAACATCACCGCACTTGCGCATTGTGCGACACGCTTACGCCTTGCCGTTGCAGATGAGCAAAAAATAGATGAACAAGCGATTGATAACCTTGAAGGAGTAAAAGGGCAGTTCAAAGTTGCGGGTCAGTACCAAATCATTTTTGGATCAGGCATCGTAAACCAAGTTTATGCAGAAATGGCGAAGTTGACGGGGATGAATGAAATGTCCACCAACGACGTTGCGTCTGCTGGCGCAGAGAAACAAAACATTGTTCAGCGCGCGGTGAAAGGGCTGTCTGATATTTTCGTCCCAATCATTCCCGCAATCGTCGCTGGTGGTTTGTTGATGGGTATCTATAACCTATTGACTGCTCAAGGCTTGTTCATTGATGGCAAATCTTTGATTGATGCCAACCCAGGACTGACAGACTTGGCGAACATGATCAACACGTTTGCGAACGCGCCGTTTGTTTACCTGCCTATTCTGCTGGCATTTTCAGCCAGTAAGAAGTTTGGCGGTAACCCATATTTAGGGGCGGCGCTAGGTATGTTGATGGTTCACCCTGACTTGCTGAATGGTTGGGGATTCGGCGGCGCATCTGTGTCTGGCAACATTCCGGTTTGGAATATTCTTGGCTTTGAAATCCAAAAAGTGGGTTACCAAGGTTCGGTGTTACCGGTTTTGGTATCGGCATTCATTCTTGCGAAGGTTGAGCTAGGCTTACGTAAAGCCATACCTTCTGTTTTAGACAACCTTTTAACGCCATTACTGGCGATTTTCATAGCGGGTTTGCTGACGTTTACTGTCGTCGGTCCGTTCACGCGTGATATCGGTTTCCTATTGGGTGATGGTCTGAACTGGCTATACAACACTGCTGGCTTTGTTGGTGGTGCGGTATTTGGTCTTATTTATGCTCCGTTTGTTATTACTGGTATGCATCACAGCTTCATTGCGATTGAAACTCAACTTCTTGCGGATATTGCGACGACGGGTGGCACTTTTATCTTTCCTATTGCGGCGATGTCTAACGTTTCTCAAGGAGCGGCAGCGTTGGCGGTGGGCGTGATGAGCAAAGATAAGAAGATGAAAGGTATTGCGATTCCATCTGGTGTTACGGGTTTGCTGGGTATTACAGAACCGGCTATGTTTGGTGTTAACTTAAAACTACGTTACCCATTTATTGCGGCAGTTTGCGCTGCGGCGTTATCAAGTGCGTTCATCACAATGTTTAATGTGAAAGCTCAGGCATTGGGCGCAGCTGGTCTTCCAGGCATCATTTCCATTACGCCAGAGAAGATTGGGTACTACATCGCGGGTATGGTGATCGCGTTCTTGACCGCATTTGTTCTCACCATTGTTCTTGGTATGCGTGACCGCGCTAAAGTCGGTAGAAAAGCAGCGGCTTAATCTGAACTCCTTAGGGGTGGAGTCCCCCAAAATCCACTTCTTTTCCTAAATGTTTGGGGTGCTAGCCAAGCACTAATGGCTTGGCTAGCCTTTTTCAATTTTTACTTGGTAGTGAAGGTGTTCAACACGTTGGACTATCAGGGCTTTAATTTCAAGGTAAGCAAGATGAATCAAGTGTGGGTAACTGGTGATGCTGTTGTCGATCTAATACCGGAATCTGATACTTCTTTACTCAAATGTCCCGGTGGTGCACCAGCGAATGTCGCCGTAGCTATTGCTCGTCTATCTGGTAAGAGTGCGTTTTTTGGACGTGTGGGTGATGACCCATTTGGTCGCTTCATGCAATCAACGCTCGATCAAGAGGGCGTGAGCACGGAGTTTCTCGTTAAAGATCCTGAGCAAAGAACATCAACAGTGGTGGTGGATTTAGACGAGCAAGGTGAGCGCAGCTTTACGTTTATGGTAAAACCGAGCGCTGATCAGTTTATGTCTGTTGAAGACATCCCAAACTTTAAGCAAGGTGACTGGCTACACGTTTGCTCAATTTCACTGGCAAATGAGCCAAGTAGAAGCAGCACGTTTGAGGCGATCAAAAGAGCAAAAGCCGCTGGTGGTTTCATTAGCTTTGACCCTAACTTGCGCGATGAAGTGTGGCAAGATCAATCAGAGATCCAAGCTGTCGTGATGAAGGCTGTAGCGATGGCTGATGTGGTTAAGTTCTCTGAAGAGGAGCTTTTGTTCTTAACTGACTCAACATCGATGGCGCAAGGTTTACAACAAATAGCCTCTTTGAATATTGCTTTGGTCTTGGTGACACAAGGTGCTAAAGGCGTTTGGCGCGTCTTTGAAAATCAGAGTGAGCTGATCACTGGTCAAGTCGTTAGTCCGATTGATACCACAGGTGCGGGTGATGCTTTTGTCGGAGGGCTACTGGCATGTCTGTCTCAGCATGACGATTGGAAAAATCATCCTGTTGTTAGCTCTGCGATTCAATGGGCAAATGGCTGTGGTGCATTAGCGACGACGCAAAAAGGCGCAATGACTGCGCTTCCTACCCAGACAGAGTTGCTGCAATTTATTGGGCAATGATCTCCAGATCCAATTTCAGTTGAGAAAAATTATGAGCTTAAACAACCGTTGGACTGTAGAGCAAAGATATCGCCGACTTGAGCAAATCCCTCAGTGTGATATCGAAGAAATGACACTTTCACGTCAGCAAGATAAAGGCTTTCCTAGTTTTCATATCGCCCCTAGATTTGGGCTGTTAAATGACCCAAATGGGTTGTGCTATTTCAATGGTGAGCACCACATCTTTTACCAGTGGACGCCTGTGGGACCAGTCCATGGAATGAAGTATTGGTACCACCTTTCTACTAAAGACTTCATCCATTTTACTGATCATGGTGTGGGTCTTCATCCCGACCAAGACTACGATTCACATGGTGTCTATTCGGGCGGTGCTTTGGTGGAAAACAACAAGGCTTTGCTGTTTTTTACTGGTAATAAGCGTGACCAAAACTGGAATCGAATTCCAACACAGTGCTTTGCCACCATGGATTCAGATGGCAACATTGAAAAGCATGGTGTGGTCATTGAGAACGAACATTACACGGAGCACTTTCGTGATCCAAAAGTTTGGAAGAAAGGCGACGACTATTTGATGGTGGTGGGTGCTCAAACCAAAACCGAGCATGGTTCAATGGCGCTCTATCAAAGCAAAGATTTGAAAACGTGGCAGCATAAAGGTCCAATTAAGACCAAGTTTTCTGACCTTGGGTACATGTGGGAGTGTCCTGATTTCTTTGAGATTAATGGTCAATCGGTGATGCTGTTTTCTCCACAGGGCGTGAGCAGTAGTAATCCTTATGATTTCAAAAACATCTATTCTGTCGCATATATCGTGGGTGATCAGTTGAACCTAGAGTCGATGACTTTAGAAAACCACCAAGATATTTTGCAGCCAGATTATGGGTTTGATTTCTACGCCCCACAAACCTATTTAGATGAGAATGGGCGTCGCATTCTTATTGCATGGATAGGGTTGCCAGAAATCGATACACCATCGGTCACACACCAGTGGGCAGGAATGTTGTCTCTTCCTAGAGAACTAACGTTGAAAGATGGTTTTCTTGTTCAAACTCCGCTCCCTGAGCTGAAGAATTTAAGAAAAGAAGAGGTGGTCTTTGCACAATCCCATACACTGGAAAGCACCAGTTGTTTGATCCAACTAGACCTTGAGGGCGATGGCTTTGAACTTGAGCTGAGTAACCTCAAAGGTGACAACATCGTCTTTAGTGCGACAGAGCACGAGTTTATGCTGGACCGTCGTCATATGTCTCATTTGTACGCAGAAGAATTTGGTGGTATTCGAAAAGCACCAAGATTGGACGCTAAGCAGACGATTGAGATGTATATCGACAATTCTGTCATCGAGATTTTCATTAATGGCGGCAAACACACGATGACCAGTCGTTTCTTTATTGATGACCTCAATACGGTAACGTT
The DNA here is from genome assembly GCF_033337445.1 of Vibrio sp. YT-15. Taxonomy (NCBI): domain Bacteria; kingdom Pseudomonadati; phylum Pseudomonadota; class Gammaproteobacteria; order Vibrionales; family Vibrionaceae; genus Vibrio; species Vibrio sp. YT-15. The sequence goes on along the minus strand of NZ_JAWOQR010000004.1, from coordinate 156,448 downwards.
GAGAGGGTTGGAGCAAGCAAGGCTTTTCCCTTTGAAAGGTATTACAGGCTTGTTTGAGTCATCTTTATAATTGGTCATATCAAGCGGAGTGCCTTTTGATATACGAGCCTTTTGATATAACAGCTCCTCAGTAGGCATCAAAAACGCCCTTCATATCTCCATGAAGGGCGTTTTTTGTTCAAAATACCTAGGTAGATTATCTTTCACGCACGTAGGTCGTTTGAACTAAAGTATCCAAAACAACTTCACTCTTGGTGACTTTGAAGTTTAGCGGTTGTTCTAAATCCCCAAATAGAGGTGCGCCGCCGCCAAGTAGGATAGGGAAGCGCGTGATCACCATTTCATCGATAAGATCTTCTTTCAGGAAGTTCTGAATCGTCACTCCGCCGTCGATGTAAAGATCGTTAAAGCCTTTTGCGTTTAGCTCCGCAAGCACATCTTTTTGCTCGCCTTTTACTAGAAAGACTTTGTCTTCGTAGCCTTGTGGCACTTCTGTCATGGTATTGCTGAGTACAAACACAGGTTTGCTGTATGGCCAATCGCAATCAAAGCTCAGTACGACATCTAGGGTGTTGCGCCCCATTACCAAGCCATCAATACGCTCCATCAGTGAGAAGAAACCAGTATCAATGTTGTCTGGATTTGGTACTGAATGTAGCCAGTCGAGTTTGCCCTGCTTATCTGCGATGTAACCGTCCAGACTGGTTGCAATAAATACGATATTTGCCATGAGTACCTCATCAAAATGGTGATGCTTGAGCCAAGCTAAAGTATGGTTTAAAATTAATTCTACAATGTAGAATAAGTGTGAGTTTATCGAGAAGATCAAATGTCTGTCAACGAAAAGAAACGCGGGAGACCAGCCGCTAAGCAGTCGCAGTTAAGCGCAGAAAGCATCCTAGATACAGCTAAGTCATTGATGAAAAAGGATAGCAAGGTACCAAGTATTCGCTCGTTAGCGACGCAATTAAATGTGGATCCTATGGCGATCTATTACTACTTCAAAAACAAGAATGCGTTGCTTGAAGCGTTGACCACATCGCTGGTGGAGGAAATTTATCAACCGAAAGTGAATGAAGATTGGCAAGGCGAACTCAAAAATTTGTGTGTTAGCTACATTGAACTGCTGCGTGAGTACAACGGGTTATTGCAAACCATGCTGAGCATGACATCGTATGGCCCTGCTCAAGTGTTTACCGAGCGCTATCAAATCATTGTTCAGCCTTTGGCACTGTCTCCGCAAGTGGAGAAAGACAGTTTGGATCTATTGGCAGATTACCTACACGGGTTCGCTTTCTCGATCAGTTGTTGCCACGATACGAGTTTGATTCAGACGGAGATGATGGATGGGCCGTTGAATCTGATCTGTTCTTCGTTATTGGCATCTCGAACCTAGTTCACATTATCGCGACGTTTTTACTTATAGCGTGAAAGAAAATCCCATAACCAAAGGTTCTAACTAAAAGAGATTGCAGGACTTTTATTTGGCGAATTCGACCTAATATCTTGAGTATGCCTAATCGCAGTTGGCGAAGAGGTGATGTTAATAATGCTTGCTGGCGCGTAAGACCCGTCAGTTTGAAGATGCATTCAAACACAATAAGGGAAAACAATGGCTAACGAATACATTCCACCAAAAGTTTGGACAAACGATAATGAAAACGGCGGTCAGTGGGCGAGCATCAACCGTCCGGATTCTGGCGCACGTCATGAGCAAGAGCTTCCAGTTGGTGAGCACCCATTCCAACTTTACTCAATGGGTACCCCAAATGGTCAGAAAGTGACGATCATGTTTGAAGAGCTTTTGGCGGCTGGCGTAACGGCAGCAGAATACGATGCATACCTGATTAAGATTGGCGATGGCGACCAGTTTGGCTCTGGCTTTGTGGCTGTTAACCCAAACTCTAAAATTCCGGCATTGGTTGACCGTTCGGGTTCTGAGCCAGTGAACGTGTTTGAATCTGGCAACATCTTGTTTTATCTAGCAGAGAAGTTTGATCATTTCTTACCAAAAGAAGGCGCTAAGCGTGCTGAGGTAATGAACTGGTTATTCTGGCTGCAAGGTTCTGCGCCATATCTAGGCGGTGGTTTTGGTCACTTCTACGCGTACGCACCAGAGAAGTTCGAGTACCCAATCAACCGCTTTACAATGGAAGCAAAACGTCAGTTAGATGTATTAGACAAGCGTCTTGCGAACAATGAATTCCTAGGTGGCGATGAGTACAGCATCGCTGATATCGCAACATGGCCATGGTACGGCAACCTTGTGTTGGGTCGTGCTTACGATGCGGCTGAATTCTTAGACGTAGAAAGCTACAAAAACGTTGTGCGTTGGGCAAAAGTAATTGATGAGCGTGAAGCGGTAAAACGTGGTCGAATTGTGAACCGTTCATGGGGTGAAGAATGGGAGCAGTTACCTGAGCGACACAGCGCAGAAGATATTGATAAAGTATTGAAACTTAAACCATAAGCAATCTTGGCCTAGCTACGTCAAATGAGTTTAGTTTTATCTATGCTTATACAGTGACCTTAATCAAATCTATAGCGCACCATATACGGTGCGCTATTTTTATTCTCATTTAGTCTCGAAATGCTAATTTATATCACCTCTTGAAGAGTATTTAGTTCGTAGATGAATCTTTAATGTATTTATATATTATGATGCAAAACAAAGCTCATATTTCCATGTTAAATATGGACTGGTCATACTGCTTTCTAATAATTAAATTATTTAAAAATTATAAACTGATTTTATATCCATTATAAATAAAATTAATGATAATTAATATTTGACATAACCACTAAATTTATGTGGAATATGCGGGTTGATTTGTTTTGAAGAAATAAAATTAATTTCTAGTACTTTTATTTAAGACAAGCTTAGCTTTTAGCGATGTTTAATTATTAATGCTTATATCATGAAAGAGGATATGTATGATGTCGTCGTTTGAGTCGTACTGGGTTGGGATACGTCAAAGAATAGCCGCACAAACCGAAGGTAACCGCAGTTTAAAGTCTCTAGTCATTAAAAAGCAGCGTGTGAACTTAAATAACAGTGGGTTATCCTTTCGCGCTAAGTCCGGATGCCTTATCCCTCACTGTTATACCAAGTTCTCTGATGAGATAAACCTAAAAACATCGAAAAAATCGTCTCTTAGTTTTAAAAAAGGAAAGCTGTATTTTTCTCCAGTTTAATAATAAATGAAATTTACATAAATTATAATATTAGGTTTTTAAATTTATCGATAATTAATTACGATTTTATGATGCGTTTTCAATATGTTTTCTTGGTAAATAATTAGCTGGGCTTATTGTTGATTGTTTTTGTTGTTTCCTATTTAGATATGGATAAAAGCTCAATTACTTTTCCTATACCAACTTACTCCCTGAATTGACTTGCGCGCTTTTTCTCCCCTCTCAAAAAACATAGCGTTACGGAATTATTTTCGCTCCTGTTTCATTCTTCAAGACGAAAGCTCTACCTACCTCTCATTATTTTCGACAAACATTGAGTAAAAGTAACCAATCGTAACAAGGTGGCTGTAACTGAGCGCCGTTTCAATATACTCGTTTTTTAACTAGGTAATCCCGCGCTTTGAATTCATTCGGGTACCGTTTGTAAGCCTTAAATGCTACTAAGATAAGATGTCATGATGAGAAAAAGTACTATATTACACACAGTGTTAATTACAGGGTTCGCTGCTGTATCCTCGTTGGCTTATGCTGCGCCTTCAGTTGTGCCAAATGCGCCGGAACTCAGTTCTCGTGGTTATGTTTTGATGGACTTCCATACGGGGAAAGTACTGGTTGAACGTGATGCCCACAAACGTTTAAACCCCGCGAGTTTAACGAAGTTGATGACTGCTTATGTAGCTGGTCAAGAAATTAATACAGGCAATATTACGTTGAATGATGAGGTTGTCATCAGCCGAAATGCTTGGGCAAAAAATTTCCCAGATTCTTCAAAAATGTTTATTGAAGTCAATACTTCCGTTTCTTTGTCTGACTTATACCGTGGTCTGATTGTTCAATCTGGTAACGATGCCAGTGTCGCTATTGCTGAGCATGTTGCGGGAAGTGAATCAGGGTTTGTGAGTTTGATGAATAGTTGGGCCGCCAAGCTTGAATTGTCTAACACGGCATTCACCAACCCTCACGGCCTAGACAGTGACGGTTTATATTCGACACCTTATGATATTGCCAAGTTGGGCCAAGCGATTATTCGTGACTTACCTGATATCTATCCGCTGTATAGCGAAACCTCGTTTACTTACAATGGCATCACTCAATACAACCGTAATGGCTTGCTTCGTGATCGTAGTATGAATGTCGATGGCATGAAAACTGGTTATACAAGCGGCGCGGGTTATAGTCTAGCGACTTCTGCAACACAAGGTGATATGCGTTTGATTGCCGTAGTGATGGGAGCGAAGAGTGAGAATGTTCGTGAATCAGAAAGCAAGCAGCTGTTAAGTTATGGCTTCCGCTTTTACGATACGGTAATGCCGACTGAGGCGGGTGCGGAACTTGCGAAAGCTCGAGTTTGGATGGGCGAAAAAGACGAGCTTACTGTCGGCGTAGCTAACGATGTGTATCTCACTTTGTCAAAAGGAGATGTAAAAAATCTGCAAGCGGATGTTGAATACAACGGTGATTTAGTTGCGCCAATTTCTGAGCAACAAGTGGTTGGTAAAGTGCTTTACAAAGTCGACGGTAAGGTCGTAAATGAAGCCGAGCTCGTTGCATTGGAGTCCGTGGAGGAAGGCAGTTTATTCAAGCGAATTTTAGACTGGTTTAAGCAATTGGTCGCTAGCTGGTTCTAAACAGTAGCGAACTTCTGTCTATATCACTCTATCTTGTTAATTTTCTATTAAATCAGTTTACTAAGGCGACCAACGTGGTCGCCTTACGTTTTTGGAATACTCGTTGCGTTAAAACGCAGGCCTTCTTGTAAGGGTGTGTTTTACCTGACCAAGAGCGTTTTGTGTTTTTGGGTGCGAGAGAAAAGAAACTAGAACAAGAATGGAGTGACACGTGCACAAGATTTTATCTTTGACATTGATTTTATCGCTCATGGGCTGCGCTATGCCTTACCAGCAGGAGGTCGATAGCGGCCAATGTGTTGGAGTCATGACCTCTCAGGATGCATATGGTTATTTAAACCCAAACCATTACACGATGCAGGTACTCGCGCTAAAGCAAGAAAAAGATGTGAAAGATTATATTCGCTATATCGATCCTAAGCATCCGGTTTGGGTTAACTGGAAAAACAGCCGAGGCACGCGTTGGTATACGGTAACTGTTGGTGATTTTAAAACGAAACAGGATGCCTACAATGCGCTTTCTTCATTACCAAGCCGTGTAAAGCAGTCATCCCCGTTTGTGCTGACTTTTGCGGAAATGCAGCGTAAGCAACAAACGAGTGTTGTGAGAATGCGTTAGCCAACAAAAAACGGAAGCGATGGCTTCCGTTTTTGTATTTAGGAGTAAGCTTAAAGCGCCGCTAAAATCGTTTCTGCTTTGCTTGCTTCAAACTCTTTTGGCTCTTCAACGTTAAGCTTAGTCACTGTGCCGTTTTCAATGATCATCGCGTAACGTTGTGAGCGAATACCACCAAAGCCGCCTGTATCCATTTCAAGACCTAATGCTTTAGTAAAGCTAGCGTCGCCATCACCCAACATCAGAATCTCAGAAGCGTTTTGAGCTTCGCCCCACGCTTGCATCACAAATGCATCGTTTACAGAAACGCAAGCAATTAAATCAACACCTTTTGCCTTTAGCTCATCAGCTAATACCACATAGCCTGGTAGATGAGCTTCTGAACAGGTAGGGGTGAATGCGCCAGGTACAGCAAAGAGTACGACTTTCTTGTTCGCAAACAGTTCTGTAACGTCGTGGTTAACCATACCATCGGCAGTCAACTCACTAAGAGTTGCAACTGGTAGAGCTTGGCCTTGTTGAATCATGATTCTATTCCTTTTTGTGTGCTAGTTTAGCTTTCTCAGTCTAGCGTTTATAAATGCGGTTAACCACAGAGTCTTTGTAGGGTTTTAATACCTACGCGTTTGACCTAAGGCGTGGCACTGATGCCTTTATTGCAACGCTTCGTGCTGGTTTACGTATTGGCTAACAAGGTGACGATATTTCGCCTTTAACTCGTTATCGATAAAGCTGGCATCAATCGCGTTCATTGTAAATTGGGCAAGTTCACTCTTACTCATTGGATGTGCGTTGTTGACGGCCAGAAAGTTATCCGTCATGTAGCCACCAAAGTACACAGGATCGTCTGAGTTAATCGTTACGGCGACACCTTTTCGTAGCAAATCCACAATATTGTGATCTTTCATATCGTCGAATACACATAGCTTAAGATTCGATAACGGACACACTGTCAGTGGCATTTGGCTTTCGATTAAGGATTCAACTAATGCTTCATCATCAACACAGCGAACACCGTGATCCACGCGGCTCACGTAAAGCATTTCAATTGCATCGCTAATATTTTGTGCGGGGCCTTCTTCACCTGCGTGAGCAACGGTAAGTAAGCCTTCTTCTACTGCTTGTTTAAATACGCGCTTGAATTTAGCTGGCGGATGACCTTGTTCTGAAGAATCTAGTCCAACACCAATGATCTTATCACGGTGTTTCAGAATAGCCTGTAGGGTCTCTATGGCGCTCTCTTCTGGAAGGTGACGGAGAAAACACGCAATAATTTGCGAGGTAATGCCAAGTTTTTCGTGACCATCTTTTAGCGCGCGAGCGATTCCATTGATAACGGTGTCAAAGTCTATGCCGCGTTCTGTGTGTGTTTGAGGGTCAAAAAAGATTTCGGTATGAATAACGTTGTCTTCTTTACAGTGCAGTAAGTATTCCCAAGTGAGATCGTAAAAATCTTGCTCCGTACGCAGAACTCCCGCTCCTTGGTAATAGAGGTCGAGAAATGATTGTAAGTCTGTGAACTGATATGCGCTGCGTAGTTCACTCGGAGAAGAGTAAGGGATCTCGATGCCGTTTCGTTTTGCTAATTTGAATAAGAGTTCCGGCTCAAGTGAACCTTCGATATGTAAGTGCAGCTCTACTTTTGGAAGACCTTGAATAAATGCGTTCATATTCCACCTTATGTGTATTGTGGATGCAGTTACTCTAAGAATAGGTATAGATAGAAATAAATCGAACGCTATCACAAAGAGTAAGACCCACGATGATCTCAACTCTTCGTAATCAGCACTTTGCGGGAACTGGTAGAGACCCCCAAACCATATCATTGGGGTTATACGAAGCAAACGAGAGGGATTATACGCAAAAATATCGCTTTGGCTATACGCAAATAACCTAGCTGTCATTAGTCACGGGGTTTCCTGTGAGCGAAACGACTATTTGCAAGTCACTTGAGTATAGAGGAGCCAGTTGTTTTTGCGTGTGTGAGAGGGACGTGTAATTAGAAGAGTAGTCTAAAAGAGTGGAGATTCGTTTGAGCAAAGGTAGGTGGCGGTACCTTGCACAACGATAAAGGCAGAGAAAGCACTAGAGAGCATTTATAGATCGAATAACTTATCAAATTCTCTTTGTTCCATAATGTCTTCTATGCGGCGTCGAGTTTTCTGCTTTACCGCCGCCGTGTTTTGTTCAGACTCTTTTTTGTCTTTTTCTGACTGCTTCTTACTTTTTCTAGCCATTGGATACCTTCCAAATTAGTTGCATTATCCATTAATGCATGAAAACTGAATCAGTTAACAGTAAAACTTCCTAACTTTGAACCTGAATCACAGAGAATAGTTCCAGATTGCGTTTTCTCACAATATTCAAAATCGATCATGAAGCTATGATAAAGAAGTTTCGGTAATACGTGTCTTCGTAAAATATCACCATTTAATTGATGTATTTTAGCGTTCCAAGAGGTTTGAGGTTGTTCTAAATTAAATTCAATTTCTAACATTTATTCTCCTGTTTTTTAGTGATTTTCTCTTTGTTAAGTAATTGATACCAATGCCTTTGACGGCCAGTTCTTTTTGAGGACATGATTTTTCCTATAAATAATAAATTAAGCAGTACTATTCAGTTTATTTTAGATAGCACAAAGCAATGCCTAAAATTAGGCTGAGTGATTGATGAAAGAATATTTTTGAAGGAGAGAGGTTTGGTGCAGCATGGGCATGCTACACCAAGAAAAGCAGTCTTATAGAGGAGTTACTTCAGTCGCTTGAGGACCTTTTTTACCTTGCTCTACATTGAAGCTTACTTTCTGACCTTCAGTCAGTGTTTTGAAACCGTCAGAAACGATAGCGTTAAAGTGTACGAATACATCTTGGCCGCCGTTGTCTTGAGATAGAAAACCGAAGCCTTTAGTTTCGTTAAACCATTTTACTGAACCAGTTACTTTAGACATAAAAATACCTTTGAATTAAACATAAAAATTATGATTTGTTTTGTGGATCTTTTCTAAGCTATTGAATGTTCAATCAAGAGGAAGTTGTACGCAGGTGTCTGAATTGGGGATTCAAGATTTTACTGAGAGGAAACTTAAACTAAATGTTGCATTAACAGCTCTCTTCTAAGAGCCAAGGCACACTATACACCTTGTTTAGAAAATAGCTACATTTATTTTAGATAAATTAAATGTGCTCATTATTAACTCGATAAATTGTATTGTTCGAAAAAGTTGAATAAGTAGAACGAATAGTATGGCTCATAATTTTAGCTCATCAACCTAAAATAGAACCTTATCGATAGCCATAGATTGAACATGCGATTTGCAAGCGGTCACAAAGATAAACTAGGAGAACTAGTATGAGTACATTCAGAGACATTCGTCAGCTTATTCCTGCGCAACCTACTGCTGATGGCGATGGAGTGAAAATTCGCCGAGTAGCGGGTTTCAATCATGCTAGCTTTTCTCCATTTTTGATGATGGATGAACTCAAATCAGAAGACCGTGCTGACTATATCGGCGGTTTCCCTCCGCATCCGCACCGCGGTATCGAGACGCTTACTTATATGTTGAAAGGTCATTTCCAGCATCGTGATCATATGGATAATGTTGGCGAGCTTCGTTCCGGTGGTGCACAGTGGATGGCGGCAGGAAGAGGCGTCATCCATAGCGAAATGCCTATTATGAAGGAAGGCGAACTGCATGGTTTCCAAATTTGGATTAACCAGCCTGCGAAAAATAAGATGCAGCCAGCTCAATATCATGACTTTCAACCTGAAACGATCACTGAGTTTGATACTCCGAATACGGGGGTTGTACGTTTGATTGCGGGTCATATGACTATAAACAACGAACGAATTCAGGGGCCGCTAACAGAGACAGGTGTTGCTGCCACGGTAGCCGATTGGAGAGCGATGGGTGGTCAAGCTTTGAATTTGAACACGGAGCAAGACAACAACATGATGCTCTATGTCTATAAAGGTCGTATTCAATTAAAAGGTCGTGAGATCAATCAAGGCGAAATGGCCATTTTATCGAAAGGTGAATGGGCTGAATTGCAGGCCGAAAAAGAGAGTGGTGCACTGATCTTTATAGGTGAGCCAATTAATGAACCCGTGGTGCATTATGGCCCTTTTGTCATGAATAGCATGGAAGAGATAGAACAAGCCATCCAAGACTACAACTCTGGGTTGTTTGAAACTTACTAGTTTTGACAGCCTACTCGCTTTTTCAGTTAGCGAGCAAATTAAAACAGTTTTGAGCCTGAATATTGGGCTCGACCAGAAGCAAATACGATAATCCACTGCCATCGAATTTGCGTTAGCCACGTTTAATCCACGTGGCTTTTTTCTACTTCTGACTCCATCGTATGATGGCTTCCTTTCCTGCTTCAATTCCTAACTCATAAGCATGACGCAGTGGTGCTGGCGATCGACTCAGCCGTTTCAACTTGAATGTTTCAGGAGGACACACTTGAATGATTTCGATACCAGGTGGAGGGTTGTTGATCAGCGCTAAGGTCTGATTGTAGCGAACTTCACGTGTCAACATCGGTTCAATTAATCCGGGCGTTTCTTTCAACATCCTCTTAGTTAGGGCGCTGAATCTTCCTCTTGGCTTTTGATAGCTTGCGGGCTGACTGCGTAAAACCATAATCTTTTTGGCTCCTCGCTTTATTGCTTCTGCAACAGGAAGTGCGTCTGAGACGCCACCATCAACGTATTGAATTCCGTTCAGTGATACGCCATTTCGGTAAAGTACAGGCAGTGCGCTGCTGGCTTTCATTGTTTCTGCCAAGTCGTCGACATCAGGAAGGTGGTACTCCGCTTGCCCATTGTCTTGACGCGTCACGCCTAAAAAGAAAGGTCGTGAATCAGCTTTGAGCGCAGATTTATCGATGCCAAGTTCTTCGAGGGTGACATTCCACATCCAGTCTAAGTTCATCATATCACCACCACGTAGAAGTTGAGATGGAGAGATAAATTCTTTTCTTAAGCTGTAATCGAGGTAGATTTTTAAGTTACGTCCGGGCATTTTAGCTAAGTAGGCAGCCAAGTTGCTAGCACCCGCAGACACTCCCCAAAAGCTATCAAATGGAGAGAACTCGCTAGCAAGAAAATGATCGAGTATGCCGCATGAAAATACGCCTCGCATGGCTCCACCTTCGACAATCAATGCTCGAGAGCCTACTTTTTCCATCACTTCGCTCCACTCTTTATCAATCGGATAATAGCGTGCAGCTTAACGCATAATGGTTTTATACCCAAGTGGGCCAAAGGTCTAGGTTGCGTTCCTTTGAATAAAAAGGGCATCAATGGATGCCCTTGTCACTTTTAGCCTATGGAATTGCGGGTAATTGAGTCGCTAATTTAGTGAAGGAGAGCCGAGCCGACTAGCCCCCTTACATAGAGCCATACCTGTAGTCCCATACTGATCGTTGTTGGAATAGTTTGATGATCACTTGTTAAATAGGCATACAAACACTATCCAGAGCGTTGTAAGCAAAAGTAATGGGGGGAATACTTTCTGGATAGAAGCGCCATCAGTTAAATTGTAAATTTTGATGGATTCATTATAGAACGCTCGTTTGAATTCTTTGAAGCTAATGTCGCTCTTCGCATGCGACTGTTCATAGTGCTGGTGCGCAGCGTCCGATAGCTGGTATTCCAAGTCTTGGAGCTCGTACTCCTTGTTAAAAAACGCATCCCAAGCCGAAAGGCGGGCTATCGTTTTAGGAGATGGATCCCCATTTAGTTTCTCTAGACGCTTAGCATAAGCTGCTTGATATTTATCCACGGTATATTCCTGTCTGAATAGACGTTGAGTTAGAACATATGTAAAAAGAAAAATAAGTAATAAAAGGTTTTTTACGTTCTATACCTGTGATAAATGCTAAAAAGTTCAATGCTCTAGCACTCCGATGTCGCAAATGATATTGATGGAATTACTCTGCGACAAATAAAATAATTACTCTAGATAACAACGAATTTTTGTTGTTTTTTAAAAAAACTGATCATGAGATTGAGTGGGGAGTTTTACCGAGAAGAATTTCGCTACTGTAACTCTCTATATTTACTCAAAAAGAGAAAATCTTAGAAGCTTTCTTTGATTGATGTGAGATATTTTAGGTCGAAAAGCATTAATTTTGGCTATGCTTATAGTTCGTCTTTTTTGTTGTTGAACTCTACTTCGAGGGGGAAAGAACCCATATTTCGAGCATAGGATAGCTCGCTTTTTCGTTACGTCGTTCTTGGAGTTTGAATCAGTGACGACGCTATGAGTCTAGCATCTTGAACTCACTTGGGTGTATTGATTAATTATAAAAGTAAAGCAGTGCTGAGCTAGGATAAACTTCAACGTAAAGGTGACGGTATGAATATACAATCAGCCATTATTGAATATGCGATAGCGATTATAGGCTTACTTTTGACGGGCGTTACCCTCTGAGCATGACTGCCCAGAGGATAGAAAGTGCATTAGCCGATCGCTAACGATTGATGTTATATCGAGCCATTGCAGCTTCTTCAGACGATACAACCGTTTTACCAATTGGTGCGAGTGAAATAACCGCTAGTTTGAGGTGTTGGAGCGCAAACGGAATGCCGATTATGGTGACAAAGCATGCTGCTGCAGAAAGTACGTGACCGATAGCTAACCAAAGGCCTGCAAACACAAACCAAAGGACGTTACCAATAACGCCGAGCGGACTCGTGCCAATGTCCATTTCATTGGTCAATTCATCGCGTGAGATGGCCTCTTTACCGAATGGGAAAAAGGAAAAATTACCCATAACGATACACGCACGCCCCCAAGGTATTCCGATGATGCTAATAAAGGCCAAAATACCAAAAAACCACCATAGCAACCCCATAAATACGCCACCAAATACAAACCAAATGATGTTACCAAGTGTTCTCATTCTATTTCCTTTATTCTTGAATGTGATGATTCAGATACCTGAGAGTACCGTAAAACAAATCTAAACCGTCTGTTTTGTCGATGTGTGCTTCCGTGCCCTCATTCACCTGATTGATAGAATAATCGCAGTAGTCTTAACAGAGAATGAATGCCTTCCTTAAGGCAAGTCTTTTTAGTATAGAGCGTAATACTCAATCAAGCATATAGCCAAGAATCGCATTATCTAGAGACAACTTTCTCGAGATATTGACAAATTTGCTCTGCCAATCGATGGCTGGCAATGTTGCGTGTTACTACTTCATCAGCAATATTTCCAGACTCAACGACGCCAAACCAATCGAGCAACATCGAATGGAAACCTTTACTCGTCAGCATTGGCGTCCAGTCTTTCAAATTGATTTTTTGCTCTTGGTTAGCTTGCCATAGTTTGCCTTCAACGAAGGAGTCGAACTCAACTGCCTTGTTTGCATAACAAGCTTGAACGCGCTCTGTAGTGATACCGAAGTGGCGATTCATCGAGGCGTGGAGCAAAGTATCTCCATGTTGCCACTGAATATCTAAACGCGCCAACTGACCACCTTCAAGTTGATGAGTTACATAAGCATCTTTTAGATCGGCTTTGGCTGTGACGTTAACGCTGTCTAATGGGTGAATAAAATCATCAAATATAAAGGTACGAACATCCCCCGGTAGTTGGTGACGGTTCTTTTCCCAGCGTAGCGACTTTAAGTCAGATATGTTGCCTTGCTGTACTTGTGGCATATGTTGGTTGTAAAGTGGAATGTGACGACGGTTAAAGCCCACATAGAGTGGCTGTCTCTCTTTTTCGGCAATGTCGTACAGCTTTTCCACGTCATCAGTACTATTCGCTAATGGTTTGTCGACAAAGGTTGGAATTCCATGCTGCAGAAAAAATGCCGCTATTTGAGGGTGTACGCTTGTTGCCGCATGAATCATGACGGCATCGACGCCAAAGTGCAGAAGTCGCTGGTAGTCTTGGCAGATCTCTGAGATTCGATACTGCTTAGCCAGGCTCTCAAGTGTGTTTGGGTTGCGGGTACAAAATACAAGTTCGATATTTGGAAGCTGAGTGATAACAGGAAGGTATGCTTTCTGAGCGATATCCCCTAGACCAATAATACCAATTTTCATCCTAGTCCTTATCTCGATGTATGGATCGCGGACTGTCAGTATAACGCTTGGCGCGGCGATGAGTTTAAATACCTTGTTAGAAAAAGCCTGATTCACACTTTGAGCCAGGCTTTATTGAATGATTTAGGAAACGGCTCGGCAGGCTTTGAATATATCTAACTTGCTATCGTAGGCTTGAGTTTGTACATCCATAATGCCTAATAAAGAGTGGAACACGTTATCATGTGAGTATTGGCCTGCATTCTGTGCTTGTTTATATAAACAGTCGGTATTGATCTGCTTCGCTTGTTTAAAGCCCGAAGACAGCCACATAATCAAAGGAACGCGTTTTTGGAAATCTGGTGCAAGGCCATAAGGCATACCATGTAAGAACAATCCGTTTTCGCCTAGTGACTCACCGTGATCCGATATGTAAATTAGCGCGGTATTATACTCAGACTCTAATGCTTTGAGTTTGTTGATGGTTTCTGCCAACACAAGATCAGTGTAGCGTATCGTATTGTCGTACGTATTCACGATTTGTTCGACGCTACAGTTTTCTATATCTGCACGTGGGCAGTCTGGTTTGAAAAACGCTTTGTCTCTAGGATAACGCTGGAAGTAGGTCGGACCGTGGCTTCCTATAAGGTGCATGGCGACCACTCGGTTACCGTGCATATCCGCGACTTCCTGATCAAAATGATCTAATAGCGCCATGTCGTAACAAGTTTGGCCATTACACATAGGGCTTACTTGCTTTCGATCCACTTCAATTTTCTTGATCTTGTGGGCTACTTCTTTATCCCCACCGTCATTTTCTTTCCAAATGAGGTCAACCCCGGCGCGCTGCATTATATCGAGAGCATTGTCCTGGTTATCCGCTTTGGCGCGTTCAAACTCGTTTCGCGTGAGCTGTGAAAACATACAAGGCACAGATACAGCAGTCGCGGTGCCACAAGACGCGACGTCTTGAAATGAGATAACATCCAGTTTACTAGTATAAGGGTTTGTCTCTCGTGTATAGCCATTGAGTTGGTAGTTCTGAGTTCGAGCGGTTTCTCCTACGACAAAAACCAGTAGTGTTGGTTTGCTCTGTGCTTGCTGTACGGCGCTATTTGACTGCTTTGCATCTGTGCCGATTTCTCGATATGGCTCTGGCGTGGTGAAATATTTTTCCTTCACATACCCGGTCGCGCTATAAACGAACTGGGTGGGTATGATGATTTTTTTCAGGTGGCTATTGTTGCGCCCTACAGATGCGTAGTCTTGATAGTACACGCTGGCAATGACGGCGATGACAGCTAGCGACGACAGCATCGATACTAATTTGGTAACAGAGAAGTACAGTAATTGGTGGCGTTGAGATTGCAGCTTGACCTTAAAGACAATTATCGCTGGGATAACTCCCATAATCAGCGTCCAAATTACAGAGTGAGCACTCAGGTAAGAACTCGCCTCGCTCGAATCGGTTTCAACAATATTGGCAATCATTCCAGAATCGAAAAGTGTGCCATAGTTATAGCTTGCGTAGCTCACCATACTTGAAACAATGATTAAAATTATAAAGAACGGCTTGCCGATCCAAGGCCAACTAAATAAATTAAAAAGGAAATTGAGCGCGGCAAGAAAGAAAATTGGTATTGTGATAATGAATCCAATCTTGACATTATCTAAGTGTGTAAAGATGCCGATCAGTTCTTTACAAATAGGGATATTTACGACGAGAGCGAAATACAGCGCCAACAGGAAAGTAAAGGTAACGTAAGAGATACCTCTCTGTTGTAAATCATGTGTCTTCATAATGAGTGTCTTGAATAAAAATTAGAGCAAGAACGAAGCCCAAATAAAAAGGGCAAGAGTTAACGCAACAAATACTGCTGCTGAGCCAATATCTTTGGCTCTACCACTGAGCTCGTGCCAGTCATCGCTAACACGGTCGACAACCGCTTCTACGGCGGAATTAATGAGTTCGACGATCAATACCAAGAACAGGCTACTGATCATCAGCACTCTTTCATATGTGGTGACAGGAAGGAAAAAAGCACAGACGGAAAGCACCAAGGCGAGAATCAATTCTTGTCTAAAAGCGGCTTCGTGTGTCCATGCGGCTTTCAATCCTTGAAATGAATAGCCGGTCGCATCCATGACACGGCGTATACCTGTTTTACCTGGCTTCAAAATATGACCTTACTATTTAAGCATTGGGATGGAACACATATCCCAGAGAGGTAACGAGATTAATCGTTACAGCGTGAAACATTTGTGAATAGAATCCATCGCGCGATAATTTAAGAAAAGTGCTTATTTAATCAAGATCGTAGACGGTATAGCCTTTGTTCTGGAGACATTTACGCAATACGAGAGATTGGGTTTTGGTTGAATCATTTGTTCCACTCAAAGCACCAGCTCCAGCTCCTACAGCTCCGCCGGCAGCAGCACCGACAGCCGCTCCACCTAATCCGTCTTCTAGCGCACCAGCAGCTGCGCCGATCAATGCGCCTGTAACCGCCCCATTAGTGGCTTCAGATTTCGCTGCCTCTGATTTGTCGACATTTTCTGCATAGCCTTGGCAGTAAAGAAAGTCTTGTTCATATGTACTAGGGTCGACATTGGTCATGTCGACGACAGGTTTTTGGTTGTAGGCGCAAGCTGTAAGCGTAGAAGTAAGCGCCATAATCAGGATAAAAGATTTATACATGAGTACTATCCATTTAGTGTGTGAATCTTATGGATTAAATGTACACTGTTTTATTGTTGGGCTCTGTCGCTTGAGTGTATTGAAGTGTCGTCTTCTGTAAATGGGGTAGGAAGGTTAAGTTAACTGTCTGATTTTTTTGAGGCTAAGTGTGAAGCAAGCTCCTCCAAGTGGGCTATGGCAAATCGAAACTTCTCCACGTTGAAGCTCCATTATCTGTCTGACAATCGCCAAACCGAGCCCAAACCCGCTCGTCTTTTTGTTGCGAGATTCATCCGCGCTGTAAAATGGTTCGAATAGATGAGGCCAATGCTTTTCTTCAATACCTATGCCATCATCATGAACATTGATGAAGCAGCGGTGCTGATCGTGTTTTATCTCTACTAAAATCTGCTTATCCGCGTACCGCATTGCATTGCGCAGCAAGTTATCTAAGGCTCGCTTTAACAATTTTGGGTCAGCAAACGCGAGAACGTTTTCTGAGTTTACTTCTTGAAGCGAAATACCGAGCGTAGTCTCTTTTTGCCATCTCTGTCGTAATTCTTTGACTAAGTTGAATAGGACGACTTCTTCTTGAGTTTGTAATGCTGTGTCAGGACGCTCCATCTTTGCGTAGTAAAGCAATTCTTCAACCATTTCTTCCATCTCGTCAATGTCTTCGACGATACTGTAAACATACTTTTTCTGTTGTTCAGTTAAGGTTGAATCCGATAACAAATCTGCTTGCCATTGTAAGCGGAAGATTGGGGTACGCAATTCATGTGCAACGGCGTTAGTTAGCATTTTATTGCTAGTGATCAAGCGAGATACTTTATCGGCCATCGTGTTAAAGCTTTTGTTTAACGTCCCAACAGACTTAGCGCTTGAGGTACTAGCTCGAGCCTTGAAGTTACCTGAGGCAAACTCAACGGTCACTCTCTCTAGCTCTCGAATCCGACGGCTTAAGAACCAGATCAACAATATGCAATACAGAGCAAATCCAGCTAAAAAGAACAACCAAACGATATTGTCATCAAAGTTGGCTGCTTTAACCACAGGACTATTCGGATTATCGCTCATTTTAAAGATAGGCGTGCTCGCATCTAGGCGGAACCAGATATCCCTTTCTTCATCGTAAGCGACGTTAACGGAGGTATCACTTTCAAACGCCTTTTTGATGTCTGTTGGAAGCTCTTCAAGCGTATGAGGCACCAACAAACGATGGCTTGATGTGGCAAATTGTTCCAACTGTTGTTGAGTATATTCTAATCCGTGTTCTTTATAGATAGGGTAGATCAGATCGTGAAAAGCTTGACCCTCATGCTCTTGTAACAGGTAGTCATAATCTGTGTTGATCTCATAAACTAAGAACTCGTATCCCCACAAGCTAGCCATAAACAGAATGATAAGGCCAACAAAGCTTTCCAGATAAATCCGTCTCATTATTCATTCCATGCATCAGGCATAAATAGGTAGCCTTTGCCGCGAACGGTAATGATTTTTTGTGGTGAGCAAGAAGCATCGCCTAGCTTCTTTCTCAGTGTCACTATGCGATTATCAATGGTGCGGTCTGTTCCATCGTATTCAATACCACGCAGTGTTTTGGTCAGCCACTCGCGTGATAGTGTTTTTTCAGCATGCGTTGCAAGAACCCACAACAAATCGAACTCGCCGTCTGTCAGCGCAATTTCTTCTTGGTTCATTACGCACGATTTACGTAATCGGTTTAAACACAGAACACCAATTTGTAGGCCGTTTTCGGACTCGGTAGGCGCCGCCTCTTTTCTTCTTAACAGCATGCGAATACGAGCTAGCAATACGCGAGGTTTGATGGGTTTAGTAACAAAGTCATCTGCGCCTATTTCTAATGCGGCGACATGATCGAAGTCATCATCACTTGCTGTTAGCATCAACACTTTGCCTTTGTAGCATTCTCGGATTTGACGACATACACTCAGACCATCTTGCCCGGGTAGCATCAAATCTAACAGCACCACGTCTGGTTGTGTGTCAATAATCGCATTGGGTGCGTCCGTCCCATTGTCGATACATTTGACCTGAAAACCTTGTTCAACAAAATACTCACCCAACATAGTTTGTAATTTGGGATCGTCTTCCACAATGATTAGAGATGGTTTGATTTGTTGTGCGTTCATTTAAGTGATGTATACAATATTTAATATCAATGGAACTTAAACAAATTTACGAATTATTTCAAATAAAGCTTTCTCAGAATAAGGTTATCGGATGAGTTAATTGGATAAAATTGCCAATTAATGATTTAAATCTAATCACCAATCACATTTCGAGAGATGTAAAAAGGCGCAACGTTTGCGCCTAGGTATGGAATCTTAAAGCGAAATTACCGCTTATTCGGTGGTACATACGACGCTGTTGTCGCTGCCAAATGCATTTGGAACGTAAGCATCAGCTTGTGGGTCATTTTCCCACTTCGCGTCATCGAGCAAGTAACGGAACTGAACATTCTGCGCTTTAGGTAAGCGGGTTTTAAATTTAAACTGACGACTTTTCTTCACTAATTTCATCGGTTCTGGCTGCCAGTTGTTGAAGTCTCCAGCAATTTGGACAGAGTCCCACTGATCTTTATCTAGCTCGAACGTGACTTCGACTTCATCTTTTGTCTTAAAGAATCTCTTTTTAAGCATTGATCTTTCCTTGTTCGTACAAAAACCGTTCTAACTATTACTCGTGTTTCATAATGATTTCAAGTTTTATCGAATTGTTGCTGGTATCTGATGAGGGGAGTATCCGAACGGTGAATAGTTCGTTGTGCTGGTTTCGTGTACTGAGGGATCGTTAGAGAGAAAATTCACTAGCCTAAAATGGTCAAAGAACAGAGTTTGTTAGCGAGCCGAGAGTCCGTATCTTGAAGTCAAACCGTTATCATGTATTATCTTAAATCACCATTTTCCTTGATGTAGCTATGTTGAAGTTTAACCGTACATTGTTGACTGCGATAGTTTGCTTAGTTGCTATGCTTTTGAGTAGTGTCGCTCCTGTGGCGCAGGCTTCCGCTCCGATGAAAACAATTGAAGTACGCGATCTTATTGTTCAACAGGCTGCTCTGCACAAACAACTTGGCGTCAATGACGACTGCGTAGAATCACATCACGATGAGTCAGCCATCAATAAGGCACAACAATCTCACACGAGTTGTAGCTCTTCCTGCATGGTCAAAATTCCCGCCAACTTATCTCAAAACGACTTACTGCTTCTTCCTTATAGCCTTGCCTTGATTGATAGGCCTCTAGTCGAAAAAGTAGTGACAGTGATCACCAAGCTTTATCGTCCTCCGATTGTTTAATTCCTCATCTCAAATTACTTGGGGTTTCCCCCCTTTTTACCAAATGAAATGATTTGGCATTTGAATGCCACAAGGAAATAAACAATGAAAAAACTACTTGCCTTATGTAGTGCACTTTTACTGACTTTTACCGCTCATGCAGCGCAATTTGAAGAAGGGAAGCACTACAAAGTTCTGGATGTTAAGAAAGCATCGAAACCTGTTGTGACGGAATTCTTTTCTTTTTATTGCCCACATTGCTACAAGTTTGAGTCGCTTATTGAGCGTTTAAAACCTGCTCTGCCAAAAGAGGCAAAGTTTGAAAAGGTACATGTGGGGTTCATGGGCGGAGATATGGCGATTCCGATGGCCAAGTCCTACGCGACGATGGTGTCGCTCGGGGTTGAAGATACAATGATTCCTGCCATGTTTGCCCAAATTCATCAAAAGCGACAAGCGCCAAAAGACGAAGCTGAGCTGAAACAACTCTTCGTTGATAATGGCGTAGAAGGTAAGAAGTTTGATGCGGCTTACAACAGTTTCGCCGTAAACTCAATGCAGAAAGGTTTTGATAAGCAATTCTCTGCCAGCACGTTAAGAGGGGTTCCGGGTGTGGTTGTGAACAATAAATACATTGTTTTGGCCAACGAAATTCGTACTTACGACGAGTACAATCAATTAGTTAATTACTTATTGACGCTGTAACTGTAAATAGCATTGATGCTTAAAAATGGCGACGGTAGAGTCGCCATTTTTTATGCTTATCACACTCGTATTATCTAAGAACGCTTGTACATGCTTGAGTCGGAACACTAGTCATAAATATGGCATGCGGATAAAACAAGCTAGCAGCAGTGATTGCAACATTACATGGCTGAGCAATCGTAGTTTTAATCACATTGGTAAGCACAGCACCTGTATTATTTACTGTTTGAGCGGCGGCTTGTTGTGCCTGGTAAGACACGCAACCTGTCGTTGCATTGATCATCGCAGTGCTAAACAAAAGTTTGCGAAAAAACATATTCATATCCTTTGTGAATGCTTTGAATTACTTATATGTGGATTGATTCATAAATGAAACAAAACAGTGTTCAAAATATGTGTGCATTCACGAAATGAACATTGTTTTATAAAAAGACGTTTTTTTGTGATCTTAGTACTGGACAGACCAGGTTATGAAACTAAAGCCAATCCGTGCATTACGATTACGCCGAAGGTCAGTTTGCTCCTCATTCCTTGATATCCCTTGGGCTCGGCGTCTTGTTCGACTTTCCTCACGAGCTTTTCTGCATACCAAACAGCAAGATACCCAATTGCTAAGAGTAGGGTTGCGACTGCGTAATGTTTGTGGCCCTGCAGTAATGCGCCCCAAGCCAGTAAGACAAAAAGGTTGCTGAGAATTAATACATTTCGGCTAAGGCGATGGTAGTAATGCTCAATGCCATTACCCCAAAGGATGCCGGATAAAAAACTTAATATAACGGCGCTATATGCGATGAAAAATTGCTGACCACTTAAATTGAAGAGTGAGATGTCAGTGAAAATCAGCCCTAAACTAAACACAAATGGAACCAGGCCTAAGTAACCGAGTTGTAGCATGGTTGAGCGTGTTGTCATGGTCGTCACCTTATAATTGTTGCTCTATCATATTGGTAAGCGTAGTACTTGTCGGTGATGTGGAGCTTGGAAAAGTAGCAATAACTTTACCTTCAGAGCTAATTAGAAACTTGTAGAAGTTCCATTTTGGTTTTATGCCTGCTTGGTTAGTAATCTGGTTGAAGACTGGGTTCGCATCTACACCTAATACTGAAGAGCGAGCCATCATTGGAAAGGTTACCCCGTAATCGAGATAACAGACTTTCGCTGTGTTTGTTTCGCTTCCTCTATCTTGTCGAAAGTCATTGCTCGGGAAACCGATAACGGTGAAGTTTTGGTCTTTGTAAGTTTGATAGAGGGTTTCTAACTGTTCAAACTGAGGAGTGAAGCCGCACTGGCTTGCTGTATTGACGATTAGTAGTGTCTTTCCCTTAAAGCTTTCGCATAGATCGACTTCTTCCGTTGAGTTTAACAACCTTTGCTTACCTTGAAGAATATCAGGGCACTCAGATGCAAGAGCAAGCGAATTCATGGAGAGAAAGCTAACGAGAGCGGCGAAGTTCAGTAATCCTTTCATGGTGTTGTTCCCCTTGTTTTCAATAAGTATAACTACTTAAGTGCAAAGAGGATCGATCAAAAAAGCCGCACAAATGCGCGGCTTTTTCAAGAGCTGAGATCTGACTATGCCAGTTTCAACTCGAACTGGTTCAGGTACATTACCATGTCTTCAATCGTCAGTACCGGCATGTTGTGCAGGCGACCGAATGCTACGATCTCCGGTGCCTTTGCCATCGTGCCATCTGGATTGGTCACTTCACACAGTACGCCAGCGGGTTGAAGCCCTGCCATTTGCATCAGATCAATCGTACCTTCTGTGTGACCACGGCGAGTCATTACACCACCTGGACGTGCGCGCAGAGGGAATACGTGACCCGGGCGAGCAAGATCTTCCGGTTTTGCGTGCGGGTTTGCCGCCGTTTTAATGGTCGTTACGCGGTCTGCTGCTGAAACACCCGTTGTTACACCAACTTTCGCTTCAATAGAAACCGTAAATGCGGTTTGGTTTGCGCTGTTGTTGTTTACCACCATTGGAGGCAGTTCCAGTTTGTCTGCTTGAGCATCTGTTAAGCACAAACAAACGATGCCGCTACATTCGCGGATCATCAATGCCATTTGCTCGTTAGTGAGGTGCTCGACTGAATAAATGATATCGCCTTCGTTTTCGCGATCTTCATCATCAAGAAGCAGTACGCCACGGCCTTCTTTTAAAGCGATAAGTGCGTTTTCAACGCGAGTAATTGGGTCGCCGAATTCGGCAAGTAGTGATGACTGATTCATGGTTAACTCCTAAATTTCACCAGAATCAGGGCGGTATGAGAGATCGCCGTAAAATACGATCAAAAAGAAGTGCACCAGCATTCTTAACGATCTGACTCGCTATGCTGGTGTATTCTTATTCTCTTTCATCCGGACTATAACCGTCGGCTCTGGCATCTCACCAGATCTGCTGACCTCGACGAATCGAGCGCTCGCGGGCTCACTTGAAAAAGTATACCGCCGGTGGGGAATTTCGCCCCGCCCTGAGAACAATTAAAAATGTACCACTTCATCCAAGTTGTGAAGAAGTGGAGCTAGGATAGTACTGCGAACTGAATAGCTTGGAAAGTCGATTCCATCTGTATGATGGAAAAGTGTGCTATCGACGGAAATAATCTGTGCGAATAAAGTAATCAATTTGCTGCGGCACGAAGGTGTTGTAAATCAGGCTCGTATGCGTTTGCTTCACTTCGATATGATCTTGCATACCGTCCAGTCTTGTCTCTTCTACGGTAACGGTACCGTCCGACATGGTGTTGTCATTACGGATCAACAATGGGCGAGCGCCAATCGGCATCGTTCCTGCGATACTGCCGAGTTTTTGAGGGAAATCCCAAGCGTCATCATGTTTGTTTAATCCGTGGTGTGGCGAATTGCCTAAAATTGCACCCAATCCGAGATCTTGAATCCGACCTACTATGGACGCGCCTTTAAGAGGCGAACCGATAGCGACAACATGAGAGATTAAGTTAGTGCTCGGTTTTCTGTTGGCGAGATAGCGCTTAATCATCAAGCCTCCCAAGCTGTGTCCCACGAGCACGTTTGTGGTCAGTGGATTAAGCGAATGATCAATAGAATCAAACAGTGAAGACTCATCGATAGCAACAGTGTTATAGCTGAGTACTTGCGTTTCGTATCCGAGTTTTCTCAGCTTTTGGCTAAGAGGCTGCATGACCAGCCCATGCATATAAAGACCATGTAAGATGATGATTTTCATAATACCTCCTAGATTTATGACGTCGTAGATATCCTACTCTAATTGACAAGAAACTACTTGTGCTTTGTGGTGCATATTTACGTTTTGCTGCAAAGTTTGACTGCTGTAGCAAGCGACTCAGCCCAGTAAATCCTGTACTTGTTGTTGCAATTGATGACGATTTAAAGACGCAGGACTTAACACTTCACCGATAACAACATCCACTTTTGACCAAAAACGAGTCGGTCGTTTTGTGAGAGCATGTCCGCCTTTGTGGCTGAAAAAAGAACCCCAAAGCCCTTTTAACGCCATAGGGATGACAGGAACAGGGTTACGTTCAAGGATTTTCTCTACACCAGGGCGAAACTCACCCAATTGACCGTTAGACGTTAAACGACCCTCAGGGAAGATACAGACAACCTCACCGTCGTTAAGTGCTTGTTCAATCTGTTCAAATGCTCGTCGGTAAGTGTCGGCACACTTACGTGGAGAACAGATCGGGATAACACCTGCATGACGGAATACATATTTAAGAACAGGTAGCTCGCTGATGGACTTGTCCATCACAAAACGAACCGGGCGAGTAGAGGTTCCCATCAAAATCAATGCATCGACATAGCTAACATGGTTAGCCACGATTAACGCAGCACCTTGTTCAGGAATATGTTGGCGCCCCTTTACGGACACACGATACATACAATGGCTGAGTAAATAACTGATAAAGCGTTGTGTGAATTCCGGTACTTGACGATAGACATAGATCGCCACGAAGAAGTTACCTATTGCCATCATGGCAAACAGTTCCACAATAGAAAGCTCTAGTACGCTGAGTACAACGATCGAAACCAAAGCAGACACCACCATAAACAACGCATTCATGATGTTGTTAGCAGCAATGGCACGTGCACACTCCCCTTTGTTTGAACGCGATTGGATGAACGCATAAAGAGGAACAATAAAGACACCGCCGCTTACACCAACAAGGAACAGGTCAATCATGACGCGCAGATGTTTTGATTCAGCAACGAAGCTTTGCACATCATAAAAGTGCACCGGAAGTGATGGATAACTTGGGACTGCCCATAGCAAGTCGACGCCAAAGACTGTCAGACCAAGGATACCGAATGGCAAAATACCAAGCTCAACGTGGTTGAAAGAAAGTTTTTCACACAACCAAGAGCCTGTCGCGATACCAATGGAAAACAATGCCAACAGTAAAGAAACGACAGTGCTATCTGCGAACAAATGTTCGCGTGCGAAGTTAGGGAATTGAGTTAGGTAAGTCGCACCCATGAACCAGAACCAACTGATGGCAAGAATAGACATCCAGATGCCTCTCTGCTTTTTTGCCACTTTTAACGTGTTCTTTAAACCAGAAATCGGTTCAAATTTCGCTTTGTCATTTGATTGGCTAGGCATCGCTGGAATATTCACGCTGCTCATGAACCCAAGCAAAGACAAGGCAATCACGGTACAAGAAGCAATCAAGGTACCATTAGGAATGGCTAGCAGCAGGCCTGCGCTAAGCGTACCTATAAGAATCGAAAGAAACGTGCCCATTTCAACCCAAGCATTTCCTTTAACAAGCTCATTTGGTTTGAGCGCTTGTGGTATCAAGGCGTATTTCACGGGACCAAAATAGGCCGATTGAGTGCCTGTCATAAACAGCAGAACCAGCATCAGCATGGCACTTTGGGTGGCAATAGCGGTTGCTGCGCAAGACATGATAGCTAGTTCGATGAGCTTTAGACGTCGGATTAATTTGGCTTTGTCCATGCTGTCAGCGACGGCACCAGCATGCGCTGAGAATAGAAAGAAAGGTAGGATGAATAAGCCTGCCGCCAAATTAACGAATAGATTGACGGATATTGGTAGGTTATCAATTTGGCTGTATGTCACCATCAATAACAGAACGTTTTTGTAGATGTTGTCATTGAGTGCGCCAAGGCATTGCGTCACAAAGTAAGGAAAAAAGCGTTTTGAGAAAAACATACGGGCCCCGATTAAACAAAGTCGAATGAGATGGGAGCACTTTATGCTCAATGAACGATTAAACCAGCTTTCTCTTTCAAGTGACGTTGTATGCTACCAAAAGTAACGAAATTCGTTACTTTTATTTCCATTTGTTTATTGAGTTACTAATTGCGAGACTTCTGCGTAGGTTTTCTTTCCCATGGTTCAAACAGAGGGAACGTCCAACGACGCATCGCAATAATCACAGAGGTGCCGTGCTTTTCGTCCATATCGAGAGAGCTATCACTTTGGCAAGCCTGATAAAACTCATCGATGACCTTTTGCAGTTTCTGTTGTAGCTTCTTGTTGGTTGGTACACTCATCAATCCTGTTGCCATGGAGAACTTTTCATCTTCACCAGAAAAGTAGCTTTGGAAAAAGGCGTCTTGAACTTGCTGTTGGAAGAACCGTTGAATAGGGCCGCCCATCTGCCACTTAAATGTCGGAGATATACGCAAACGAATTTTGTTATTTGGCTGCAAGTCGATGATGTTCAGCCGATCCAAATGAGCAAGCTTTTGCACCAGTTCCAACTCATTGAAGGTATATTGCTGAACGATTTGTTCAAACTGATAGCCATTTACAACACAGATCGCCACGAGCAGCAGGGCTTTATCGTCAACCAGCTGCTTTTCTTGCTCTAACGTTAGCGACTCTAGACCTTTATTGTGCGCAGCCGCGAGCTTAAATAGTTCCGCCATTTCTAAACCAATCAATTGGCAAATTCGTTCTAAGCGCTCAAGGCTAATGTGCTGACCTTCAGCGAGTAAACGTTTGACGCTTCCTTCACTTAAATCAAGGTGTTGTGCAACATCGGCATAATGCAGCCCAGCTAACTTTAGTTGGCGTTTAAGCTCTTTAATTAACGTATAGCTTTCTGACATTTACGCTGTTACCTCGTCGTGTAACTGCTCTAGGTACGTTTGCATAAAGGTTTTGCGTTTTTGCGCTTCGCGTCTTGCTGACTCTGTGTTCATGGTTTCAGCGATTTTGAATAACTTGGTCTGAAAGTGATCCAGAGTGAATTGTTTATCGTTAAGTTCACGTTCTTCGGCAAATATATCGCTGTCGTTGTAAAGTTGCGCGTTAAATTGAGTGCTGACTTGAATGCATCGCGTCACGCCAATTGCGCCTAAAGCGTCCAGACGGTCGGCATCTTGGACGATTTTGGCTTCCAACGTATTTGGCCTGATGTTTGCGCTAAAGCTGTGTGCCTCTATCGCATGAGCAATGGCATCATGATATTGCTGCGGATAATCGATACTCTCTAAAAATGCGACCGCTTTTTTGGCTGCGATGATTGAGCTCTCTTTGCGATTTGGGTGATCTTTCGGGTAAGTAAAGCAATCATGCAAATAGGCAGCCGGTAATACAATCGCGATGTCTGCATTTTCTTCTTTGCAGAGCTGTTTCGCTGTTTTGACCACGCGTTTTACGTGTTTAAGATCATGAGCTGCATCTACTTGCATCTCTTGCTGCATAAATTCCAAAAATTGCGGTTCTATCTGGCTTAATGACGTCATGGTTCATATCTACAACTAAAATGAAGTCAGAAGTATGCCCAACGCTTAGAATAATTTCCAAGTGCGATGGTGTAATTGAGATTCAGCCACCAGAACCTTGTGCAACGTTTGGTACTGAGCCGTTTTATATGGCCTTTCAATGTGTTCAGTGGTTTATGAGACAAGAATAGACAGAGCGAGCAGTGATGTTTACCAGTAGAAAAAAGGCCTGACGATGTCGTCAGGCCTTTTTCGTTTCGCCGATCTTTTTAGCGTTTGAACGTTACTTGCTCTGCTTGTTCAAGATGAATATGAGTTGTCGCAGGCTGTGTTTCTGCAATCACTTTACCGTGACGAACAGAGTAACGAATCGGCACTTGGCGACGTACTGCGTCAAAACCATCTTCTGCGGGAAGAATCAGTAAACTACCTGGTTTGCCTTCTTCAATGCCGTGCTTGTCTTGAATGTTCAGTGTACGTGCTGAATTGTTGCTGATCAGATCCAGTGAGTTGTTGATTTGGTCGTAACCCATCACCTGACACACGTGCAGACCCATATGCAGCACTTGCAGCATGTTTGCAGTGCCTAGTGGGTACCAAGGGTCAAATACATCATCGTGTCCAAAGCAGACGTTGATGTTGGCATTCAGCATCTCTTTCACTCGTGTTACGCCGCGACGTTTTGGGTAATCATCAAAACGGCCTTGTAAGTGAATGTTCACCAATGGATTTGCCACGAAGTTGATACCGGACATGCGTAATAAACGGAACAGGCGAGATGCGTATGCACCGTTGTAGGAACCCATCGCTGTGGTG
Source organism: Vibrio sp. YT-15 (assembly GCF_033337445.1). Taxonomy (NCBI): domain Bacteria; kingdom Pseudomonadati; phylum Pseudomonadota; class Gammaproteobacteria; order Vibrionales; family Vibrionaceae; genus Vibrio; species Vibrio sp. YT-15. The sequence goes on along the minus strand of NZ_JAWOQR010000004.1, from coordinate 128,773 downwards.
TGACTGGCCGTGACTTTATTCCCCATATCAAACTTGTGCGCTAATGCTGCCAGTGTTTCAACAAAGCGAGATTGCTCGTCATCGATTTCATCACAATGCACGTCGATCAGGCGGTCGTATTTTTGCGCTAACTCGAATACGTAGTGCAGCGATTCAATGCCATATTCGCGTGTGAATTCAAAGTGTGGAATCGCGCCAATCACGTCCGCACCTAATTTGACGGCTTCTTCTAGCAGCTCTTTGCCATTTGGGTAAGAGAGAATTCCTTCCTGCGGGAAGGCGACGATTTGGATATCTACCCATTCTTTCATCTCTTCACGCACTTCTACCATCGCTTTTAGGGCAATTAGGGTAGGGTCTGAAACATCGACGTGGGTACGAACGTGTTGTACGCCGTTTGCTATCTGCCATTTTAAGGTTTGTTTTGCGCGCGCTTTAACGTCTTCAATCGATAGCATTTCTTTGCGCTCAGCCCAACGTTCAATACCCTCAAACAATGTGCCAGAGATGTTCCAGCTTGGCTCACCTGCGGTTTGAGTTGTATCTAAGTGAATGTGTGGCTCGCAGAAAGGCGCAACCGCCATACCGCCTTCAGCATCGATGATGTCACCGTTATGACTAAGCTCCACATCGTTGCTTTCAATGCGCTTGAATTGACCATCTTCAATCAAAATTTGCTGCAGACCTTCTTGTCCTTTTAGCGTTACGTTTTTGATCAGTAGTGTTGTCATGATGGTTCCTTACGCTGGCTGTGTAGCCAGTGCTTTTTTGTTAAGAATAGGATTAAGAATCAGGAAGCTAATTGCGCCGCCAAGTACAGCGTTAATCGGCACTACGCCAGGCAGGAAGTGTCCCGCACCAACGCCAATCGCTACAGCGATAATGCCAGCCCAGTTTACGCTTTGGAACTGGGCGGCTTCAAAGTTTGCGTAGCGTTTACGGTTCGTGAAGAAGTCAGCGATGATCACGCCGCCAATCGGTGGAATTGCCAACGATAAAAAGGTCAGCCAGCCAACAAAGTTATTGTAGAGCCAGAGAGCGCAAAGTGTGCCAACAAGACCGTTCGCCATCGAGATGTATTTACTTGGTAAGCCAGTGATGTTGGAAAATCCAAGACCCGATGCGTAGAGCGCGTTGTCGTTGGTCGTCCAGATGTTCAAGCCAAGAACGATGATAGCTGGAATAAGAAGACCTTGCGCGATCATCACTTCAGAAATGTCTGATTGACCCGTCACCGACGCCCCTGCCGCGCCAAAGATAAACATTAACGAGTTACCGATGAAAAATGCCACCATGGTGATCATCACGGCGCTGCGCGGCTTTTTACCAAAGCGTACGAAATCCGCCGTTAATGTACCAGCACTGACAAAAGAGCCGACAACCATCGCGAGAGCTATTGAAAAATCGAGTGGCTCGGTTGGTTGAACTTGTTGTAGTTCGCCAATACCACCAACGCTATTTACTGCCTCGATGACAGAGTAGCCGCCAAGTAGTGCAATGGCAGGAACGGCGATTGCTGACAACACCATCAGTGCGGAGATGCCAAAGTAAACGGTCGCGGTCATGAGCAAACCGGAGACAAGGATCAAAGTATTGGTATCGATGCCCGTTGCTTTATGCACCGGAATCGCAAACATCGCGACACCAACTCCAAACCACCCAACTTGAGTTCCGCCAAGAAGAGCAGAAGGAAGCCAAGAGCCTTTAGAACCAAAAGAGAAACGAGCAAGAAGGTGAGTAGAGAGACCAGTAGAAGCGCCGATGTAACCGAGGAAAGAAGTGTAAATACCGAGGATTAGGTTACCGATGAGAACAGCGAGGAAAAAATCATTAAAGGAGATCCCAGTACCGAGAGAACCACCTGTCCACATACTTGCGGAGAAAAAAGTGAGTCCTAACATCACCATGGTTAGTGACGCCACGCCTTTTCTGGCCGTGTTGGGAACTGGTCCAAGACTGTAGTTATTGTCTCCAGCCATTATTGCCTCCGCACATTGAAATATTAAATTATAGCACCTGATTTTCAGGCAAACGGCGCGTATTATCGTGATGTAAATTTAATAGTCAATGATAAAATTGCAATTTAAACGTTTGCTTGGTTTTTATTTGTATTTTTTCTTTTAATAACAATGGTTTGGTTTTTAAATTCTAAAAGTGGAAAGTTTGTTTTTACGTATTTTCTATGATTTATAGACAGGTTTTCTATGTGAAATTAATGTTTTGAATTGCTATTTGTTTTTATGGATTAAATTTATCTATAACTCTGGATTGTTCAGTCGATTTCTATTAAAGGAAAACGATTTCATGATGAGGTTTTTGGTTTGGACGTTATTTGTTCTTTTCTTGGGTGTGTTTTCTTGGTTTTATTTTATGTAGGTGATTTATTTTTGTTGAAGCTGGCATTTCTAATGGTTTAGTGGGCGAATATTTGAATTTTATAAACAGTAAACAATCTGTTGTGGGTAAGAAAAGTACAACCGAGCTCGGTCAGAGGATAAGAGGGCAATAGCCACATAAAAAAATAGCCAACCGCAAAGAGTGCGATTGGCTTATATACATGTGAACAAAATCAAGTTCACTAACAACGTCAGTTGGCTAGGTGACCCTCGGCTTAAGAAGGGTCGATTTATATAATGCAGTTACTGTGCCAACTTTAATATGCCCTAAAATACGTAGTTTCTGTGACATGCGTTGCTTAAAGTTTGAGTATGTTTGCAATTTGCAACTGCGTTATGCAATTTGACTCTATTATGCTAATGATTGATTAATAAACAATGAACCTTTTAAAGCATGACTAAACTCGCCGTTCCTAAAAAGGCGAAAAAACCAACTACATCTGTCACTGTTGTTAGAATCACCGAGCCAGCCAAAGCGGGGTCCAATTTAAACTTATCCAGAATAATGGGAATCAGCACACCAAATAAAGCTGCGGTAATAATATTGACGATAATGGCCAGCGCGATGGTTCCCCCAAGAACCGGAGATTGAAACCACAATCCGGCGAGCCCGCCGATGATTAACGCCCAAGCAATGCCGTTCAGAGAGCCAATACCCAACTCATTTTTCAATAGCTTGAAACGGTTACCTGGGGTGATCTGATTAAGCGCCATCGCACGAATCATTAGAGTGAGCGTTTGGCTGCCAGCAATGCCCCCCATGGATGCAACAATTGGCATGAGCACCGCCAAAGCCACCACCTGCGCAATTACATCTTCAAATAGTCCGATAGTGACAGACGCCAAAATCGCAGTAAGCAAATTGATGCCTAACCAAACACCGCGCTTTTGCGAGCTTTTTAATACTGGCGCAAACAAGTCATCGCCTTCATCCATACCTGTACCGGCCATCAAACGTGCTTCGTAGATTTCACGCTGTGTACTCAATGCAAACTGCCAATCGACTTCACCGATCAGTGTTTGGTCTGCATCAGTTACAGGGAGAGCGGGCAGTGTGCTGTGTTCTAATGCCTCTACCGCTTCAGGAAGCATCATTTTACTGTCTAGCACCGTCACTGCCTCAATAACGAGTGTTTTTAAGCGAATATCGGGGTCACCACGTAAGATATCGAAGTAATTGACCGTTCCACGATACTGTTTATTACGATTAATCAGATATACCTGTTGAGGCGTGTCGTAGCTATAGCGCTCCATTAACTGCTTAGCTGTCCCAATCGTAATGTTGAAGGGAAGGGTGATGATCTTACGTTCAGCCCAGTGGCCGAGTTCTTCATCAGCATACTCGTTTGCTTGATCGTAAAGTTCCAACTCATCTTTTTCTATCAACGAGAGAGCTTCGTTTATGATCGACTCTGGTAACGAATCGGCCCATTCGATGAGCGATAAGTTGTCGAGTTTAGCGAGAGTGAGTTTTAGCTCGACTTCAGATAACGCGTTGATGATAGAGAAACGTACGTCCGCACGCATTTCCGTTAACACGTCGATATGTAGCTCTAGTGGTAAAGCTCGCCATAAGCGAACACGATCGTCGATTGGAAAGGCTTCTAGAATCAGGGCAACCGCGCCGGGCTCGAGGCCCGCTTCAATAGATTCATTGAGCGTTGCGACTTGATCCACTTCTTCGGCTTGGCCAATTTGCTGGATTAGAGTGGAGAGATCTTGAAACTTGCTCACCGAGTACCCCGATAGTTAATTCGTTTTATGGAAGTATGGCATGTTATTGAGATGCACAACTATGCATCTTAACCTTGCTCAAGGTACTTGAAAGTAACAGAAAAACAATAGGCTATTTGCTGTTGATGGTGAGATATGGCTGTACCAATTGGCGAATGTTCACTTTTGCGCCAATACGGGCTGCCAGCAAGTACATTCCGCCGATTTTTCTGTGTAAAAATAGGGCATCTGCTGGTGGAGTATGCCAGTATTCTTGCTCCATGCTTAGAATGGTGCCAGCCTCGCGAAGCTTTTGTGCTAAGTCGCTGGCTTTAAAGTCATAAGGCTCATCAACTAACATCGGTTCACATGCCATTTTTACTAAGTCGAGAATCGCTTGGCGTTGGTCTGGAAGGATGGTTTGGCTGAAGAAGCCTATTTGTTCAAGCGCATCATTCAAGCCTTGTTCGTCATTATTCACGACAGATGCAAAAGCTTGGCGATAGCCGGTACTGAACCGTTCGTTGTACTCGCGAGTGGCCCCGAAATCTAGCAAGCCGATTTGACGAGTGTTTTCGATATATAAGTAGTTGGCGAAATTTGGGTCGGTTTGTACCATCTTAAATTCGAACAGCTCTCGAAACAGTAATTCGAGTAGGCTGTGCATGACAAAATCCCGTGTACTCTGATCATAATGTTCGATTTGCTCAATCGGACTGCCATCAATGAATTCCATCGCGAGAACGGAGTCTGAGCAACTTCCAGTATGAATCTTCGGTACGACAAAATGAGGGTGCTCCTTCAAAGCGTCATGATAACGAATGGCAAATTGCGCCTCTCGTGCGTAATCGGCTTCATCATGTAGCTGCTTTTTCGCTTCTTCGAGCAATCCTTTGTAGTCGACAGACTCGGGAATCAACCCAACGACCTTGAGCAGTGTACCGACATTGTCGACGTCGCTATCGATACTTTTCCGTATGCCCGGATATTGCACTTTGACGGCTAGGTTATCGCCCGCATCGCTGTAGGCTTGGTGCACTTGTCCTATTGATGCACTGGCGATTGGTTTGAAGTTAAATGACAGAAACTCAGCTTTCCAATTCGTTCCCAGCGAACTTTCCATTACTGCGTTGAGTTGTTTTGCAGGCATTGGGTCTGCGTCGGAACGAAGACGGGAAAGAATATCGGCAAGTTCAGGTTCTAAAACATCACCAGCATCCATTGAGAGCATTTGTCCAAGCTTCATTGCAGCGCCACGTAGGTGAGCAAGTTGGTCAGTTAAACGCGCGATGTTCTGTGGCGTCAGCAAGAGGTCTTTCGCTTTTGGTTTGTTGCCTTTGGCTATCTGCTTCGTGCCTTCTGCAATCACATTGCCTGCGACACGGGTAGCAAGTGAAGCGAACTTGCTGAATCTTGAGATGCGATGGGTAGGTAGGCTTCTTTCCTTTACCGACATGAATCTTCTCCGCTATTTACTAACTAATTGTTATACGGGAAAAGGATATGTTTGGATACAAATGAAAAGAAAACCGCCAGCGTAACTGGCGGTTTGCGAGTTTAGATAGAGTAGAAGAAGTACAGTTGAGACTTCATTCGGATGATGATCCCGCGAATCACATCTAAGAAGGCCATGAAGCCTATCGGTTTTTCACCGCTGACCCATGCGAGGCCAACAGAGCCAACAGGGATGTCGTAACCTTCTGGCTCATCAATCTTAAGACGAACAAAGTGGTGTTTGTTCTGTAAGTTCTTTCCAGTGGTGACACGTACGGAATCATCGAAACCCAGTAGATTACCTTGTGATTCACCTGTTGCCTCAACAATGCCCTCGACCGTCGCTGAGAAGATCTTACCTGGATAAACCGAAGAGGAGAATTCCGCAGGTTGACCCGGTTTGATGTTACGAATCGCCTGGTGGTTGACTCGCATCAGCACGTACTTCTCGTTAGTGTACATGTTGATACGCGGCATCATCGATACACGCTGACCTTCACGCAGGATAAAGTTGGTGACAAAGCCATCTGTTGGGGCATGAACTTTTGTGCTATTCAAATCCCATTGCGCTTTTGCAATTTGCTCTTCAGCTTGGCGCAGTTCGGCTTGTTTGGTTTCAACTGCAAGTTCCGATTTATGAATCGCCAGTTTTGCACGGGAAATATCGACTTGTTTCTTCTTGATTTGAGACTCAAGGGCCAACACGTTGTGACGTGCCATATCAACCGCACTCGATTGTTTGTCGATATCGCTTTCCGTGATGGTGTTGTGCACCACTCGGTTTTGCTCAACATAACGATCTAGCATTTTTTTCTGCAATTTGTAGTCAACTTTCGCCGCTTCCAACTGGCTCTTGGATGTTTCTAGATCTTGCACTAGCGCCTCGTGGTTAGCTTCTTCAATCTCGATGTCGCCTTTTGCTGTAGCTAATGCAACGCGAGCAGAATCAGCGGATACGTTCGCTTGATTTAATGCGATTTTGTATTGCGTTGGGTCAAGTTCATAAATTAGCTGACCTTCTTTAACTTTCTGATTCGGCTCAATGTAAATGTGGTCAACTTTACCTTTTACATTGGTTGAATCTGGACGCAATTGGATGTGTGGTGACTGCACGACAGAACCGCCGGATAAATCCATCGGGGTGAAGTTAATCAAACCTACCCAGACGAACATTAGCCAACCCAAGCCGCCAAGATAAGCGAACGATTTGGTTGCTTTGTTCCAAGGCATGCCAACCAAACGCAACAGATAAATGAAGAGTGCCCATACCGCTAAACCTTCTAACATTATGCTTCCTCTTTTGGCTGTGTTTCTGTTTGCGGTTTACTTTTCCATGTATCACGCAGATTGATGATGGCTTTTTCCATATCAACAAATGCAAAGATCACGGCTAGCACCCAAACCCAGTGCCAGACAAACCCTATCCAGGTCAGCGCAGTGATGAGCCCTATCTGATGATGGTCTTTGCTGTGTGCTTTATTGATAGGCAATTCATGGATTTTCCAAAAGCCGTAACACGCGCCCGCGACACTCGCAATTAAAACGACAGCAGCGACAACATGTAACGCCGTATCTGCGCCTGTACCGACAAATGGGACACTCAGTAAACTCATTAAACACTCCTCTATCAAACTGTTGGCGTATTGTGATCTGAATTTGATTTGCGGCTTTCTTTGTGACAGATTCAATCACTACAGGATTAAATTTGATGTGATTGGTTATGAAAACGGTTCGGTTTATTCGCGCGATGGGCATTCTAAACATACATAACCTCGCGTTATCTAAATACAATTTGGACTCGGATGAGTTAGGGATCCCAGCATCGGTGTTTCGTAACCCAATGACACTGATCCCGCTAAAAGCCGTTGCGGAATGGTACCGTTGTGTTGAACAAGCCAGTTGTGACCCGGATGTGGTGTTGAGTCTCAGCCGAGGTATTGAACTGCAAAAGCTAGGGCCAGTGGGACGCTGGTTATTCTCCGGCAATGATTTAGCCAGTACCATTCGGCGAGTGAATTATGGTGTGAGCAACCTACAATCAGGGGCGTTTTTTGCTGGCGAACAGTCGGGTAAAATCATCAAATGGACTTACCACAACCCGTTTATAGAAACGTCAGTAAAGGTGCACGATAGTATCCGCTGTGCGGTATTTATGATTAAGGTGTTACGCGAATTTCTTGGCAAAGATTACCAGCCTTTACGTGTCAAGGTTTCAGGCTCGAGAAAAAATACTGAGCGATACCGGGAATATTTCGGCTGCGAGGTGGAATGGAGTCAGCCAAAAACAGAGATATGGATCCCGGGAGATGACCGACTAGCTTCTCGCCAAGTGAGCCATCGAGAAGACAGCCGTCTAGCGATGAGTTTTTCCGATTTGGATGATTTGCTTAATATGCCCGATCCAGAAGACGAGTTGAAAGTGATTTATGAAGTGGTGAACTACAGCAGCCATTATGGATTGCCAACGTTAGAGCGCGTGTCTTCTCTGCTTGATTTATCTGAACAGCAGTTTCAACGTCGTTTGCATAAATTAGGGCTCAATTTTTCGACGGTTTCTGGCTATGTATTGAGTAATATTGCAGCTGGTTTGTTGAGTAAGCGCGTGAGTATTGATGACATTGCCACGCGCCTTGGTTACACCAATGTGGCGAGCTTCAATCGTATGTTTAAGAAACATCGTGGATTAACGCCCAAGCAGTATACGGGAAGATTAGAGAAGTAGTGCTCCACTTATCTCTATGAGTACAAGCAATAAAAGCCCTCAAAGTTGAGGGCTTTGTTATTTTTTTGTGTCGTTTTATGTGGTGGCTATTTCTTAGGACGCCAACTTAGTGCACTTGCAACAGCGCCGATGGCAATTACATCCTTTTTTTGTTCGCTAAGTTCAGGGAGCATCTGTACCGCAATGGTACCGTTCGTCTGCACTGCGGCAATTTCTTGTGTGCCCTCCTTAAAGCTATAACCCAATGGAATGTCTACCGCCATCATGGCGTCAGGACTAGTATGTACAGTTTCTACATTAAAGTGGGTGCTACCAATACGCACTACGCCTGTCTCTTTTTTCTCAAAGCTGATGTCGATGAGAGCCGATTTTGGCTCCATCGCAAACTCACCGACTTTTTTACCATCTTGAGTAATGTCACAGGTGTAAGGATCATTCCCACCAAAATCGACGCCCATGTAGTTAACCGACATACCGCCTCCGGTGCAGTTCAAAAGCCAAGTTTCCCCGCTGTCGATACGAGTCACTTCTGCGCCCATTGAACCTTCTTTGAAAGAGATACGGTTAAACCAACTTGAGTTAGAAGCACTGCGTGAATACTTGCCTTTGTACTTACCAGCAAAATCAAAATGGCCATCTGCACCGAATCCCCAAAAATCACCGTCGGTTTTGATCAGCATTTCTGGTTGTGCTTTTACGGCATCAGTACGATCCATGACGGCTAGGCCACCACAACCAGCAAGGAGCAAGGGAGCGAATAGAATAAGTTTCTTCATGTTTTTCATTGTTTATAGCTTGGTTACATCTAGGGTTTGGTCGGTGAATTGGATGTTCTGAATGTCGTACAACTCGTCAGTGCCTGTATTTGGGCACTCAACAGAAACGCTCTTTGCTTTGATAACAGTACATTCCGCCAGTTTGTGTGGCACGATATAGGTGTTGATACCGCCTTCACCATAAATGCTGTTGTCTTTGCTGTTGCCTTCAAAAGTATTGTTTTGATCATTACCGATCACATTCATCGCGTCGTCGCCAATGATCTTCACTTTTGTTAACCACTGAGATTTGTAGGTGTACGCTTCTATCAAACCGTCTTTGTTGGGAGCCATACGGAAGGTAGGTACTGTGCCTGGATTTGTCTTTTCTGTGTAGAGCTTGACGCCCGCAGAGTCGATATTCGCGGTATATTGCAAGTATCCGTGGAATAAGCCACTGATCCAATCAACGGCTTGTGGATCTTGGGTTTGCATTTCTTCACGCGTTAACGCTTGGTAGCCATCTAAACCATGTCCGTTTGCTTTTGCTACACCCATGTAAGCTTCAAAAGCGGCAGCAAAATATTCGTGAGAATATGAAGGGCCCGTTTGTTTCACACTTTCAGGATCGAAGTCGTCCGATTTCCAATCGTCCCAGTCATACTGAGTAGGGCGCCACACCGTCGGTTTGCCCGATTGAATATCGTTATAGATGCTTAACGCATGAGCTTGAATGTCATTTTGCAGTGCCGCAGTCGCCGTGTTAGGTGCAATACCTTGCGCTTGGACCAAGTGTAAAATTTCTTCAAAAGCGGCGTCTCGTTCGGCTTTTTTACCAAGATTGGCGCAGTAATCGGCAAAATTACTCATGTAATGGCAATCGCCTTCAACTGTCAGTTCTCGATACATTAAAGATTGGCTATTCCTTAGCCAGTTTGGTGTTTCTTTACTAGTTACTAATGTTGACGCGATAGAAGTGACAAGTGTATCCATATCATCTTCGTTAAGTACCATTATGCTTACAACAAACTTTTCTAGAGAACTCGTATCAAAAGAGTGTGCTAAGCCCGAGTTTGTAACTGCGTCGTTCAGTTTGTCTTGGCGAATCAGTTCGTTGATAAAGATTTTGGTTAACATCTCATCATTCTGTTCGTCGTTTTCGGTCAGCATTAGTGTGGCATCACGCTCGGCTAATGTCTTAGCGATACGAGACTTGTCAGCACCGTACTTAGAGTCTGGTTGGTTTGTGAGAAGGTGTTGGATGATTTTGGCTGCACGAAAGATTTTTTCATTATTCGCACCGTCATCAACAGCCACAATGTGAAATGTATCGTTGTTGTTTGCTTCGGAAAGGGAGATTTTCACATAGTGGGTGAAGCCCGAATCAGCAGCCACTTTTAACTTGGCTGGAAACTTTGTAGAAACGACAGTTGGGATTGTGACAGTGCTCAATGTTGGCATTGGTGGTGTTGGAGGTGTCGTTGTCGATGGTTTCGAATTAGATTCACTGCCGCCACAAGCAGTTAGACTTATCGCGCAAAATATGGCTAAAGGTGTTAATTTGGAATATCTCATTTCATGTTACTCGTAGACTTTATTAGAGCAGGAAACTTAGAAGCAACATAAAGTCCTGTCTATATAAGCAAACTAAGTCATATATGTTGATATTATTTTTTGGTAAGACCTATTATTCGATATATTTAAAAATATAGTGGATTTTTATTCCGAATTTTATTTTCTATGTGAAGCTATATTCTGATAATGAATAAAACCTCAGGTTATTGCATGGCTTTAGGGGTATAGAATGATTAGGATTATCGTATATGTATGGTTTGTAAGCGTATGTAAGCCTGCGTTTTATTAAAATTATCATTTAAGTAGGTTGCGCAGTATAGGACGAGCGATATACTCCCTCCATCATATTGGTGGAGTATATGATTCATGGTGGGTAATACAATCTTACTGGTAGAAGACGACTCAGAGATTGCTCGATTAACCAAAATGTACCTCGAAGCCGAAGGATATACGGTAACTGTCATCGATAACGGTCAAAATGCATTAGAAACGATTAAGGGGCTCAAGCCGGACCTAGTGCTGTTAGATTTGATGTTACCAGGAAAAAATGGCGCAGAAATATGCCAAGAGGCGCGTAAGTTTTATCATGGTATTATCATTGTTTTGACTGCGACCGATGATGAAATGAGCGAGGTGAGCTTATTTAAGTTTGGTGCTGATGATTACCTTACCAAACCGATAAAAGGCAATATCCTTCTCGCCCGTATTGAAGCAGCGTTGCGTCGCTATTGTCGTCAAGTTGATATCGTTGAAGAAGAAAAGCTGAGCCGATATGGCATTAGTCTTTGTCTTCGTCGCTCCCAAGCATTTTATTTGCAAAATGATATTGGTTTAACGAGTTCTGAGTTTGAAATTTTAGAGCTCCTGATGCTGAATGTCGATAAGCCAGTATCTCGTGAATCATGTTGCCGTCTTGCCCGAGGCATTGAATACTGTATTACTGATCGTTCGATTGATATGCGTATATCCTCACTAAGGAAGAAATTCTCTAAGGCTCATATCCATACGGCTACCATTAAAACCATACGTCACCACGGCTACATGCTGACAGGTAAATGACGCATGTTTTCCCTGTTTACTCGTCTATATGTGGGGTTAGTAACTGGCCTTGCGCTGACTGTTGCTTTGTTTCTCTTTATGGGGGAAGAGTACATGCGCAAAACAGAAGTCGGTGTTTTTTTGAGTGACGGTGCTTATTTTGTCGATCAATACATTGAGCAACGAGGCACTCCGGATTCTCTCTACAAGAAGTTAACCGAAAACGGCAAGCAAGATTTCTTTATCTTTGATTTAACATTGGTTGAAAACTGGGACGGATCACCGCCTTGTCGAGATTGTAATCTGCTGTACCGTATGCAAGGGATACCTGTTTATCTTATTGATGGCAGTACCTATGCTGCGGTATTCCCTTTGCCTAACACTTCGAAGAGTTTAGTTTTCAAAGAAAAAACGGATTTCTTTAGCCCACACGTTGATTGGAATGAAGATTCTGAGATTGTATTTATACTTACTCTACTTTTGGTTGTTGTATGCAGTTTAGGCATTATGGTTTACATACCTGTACGACGTCTTGACCGCCAAATTCGGCAACTAACGGCTGCGCAACAACAATTTGGTTCTGGTGAGTTGAATACGCGAGTCGAGCTAAAGCAATTTTCGCAACCCGTGAAAGAGCTCGCCCAAGGCTTCAACTGCATGTCTGAAGAGATTGAGAGACGAGTGCGCCAAACACACATCTTTACTCAAGCTATTCCTCATGAAGTGCGCACTCCGCTGAGTCGTATTCAGCTAGCGACGGATTTAGCTCGACGCACGAGTGGTGAAATGCAGGCAGAGTTACATGACGATATTGAACGATACGTTGATGTCGTGACGGATTTAACGTCCGACATTGTCATGCTGTCTCGCTTGAGTGTGAAAAACCACTCATGGATCGATTCTGTTGAAACCATGGAACTGCCACTTTGGTGTAAAAGCCGCATGAACTACCTAGGCTTAGAGTCCGCCATGTTGAGAGCAGAAAATAAACTCGCGAACCAATTGATTCACTTTCAGCCTACTTTGGGTAACCTTGTCCTCGATAATTTACTGCAAAACGCCAAGCGTTATGGTGAGTCCTGCGTTGAGGTGACGATTCGAACGGTAGCGGATTGCTGGAGCATCGATATTGAGGACGATGGTCCGGGCATCCCTGAGGCGATGCGAGAAGAAGTATTTATGCCATTTTCGCGCTTAGACAAAAGCCGCAACGCCGACATGAAAGGCTTTGGTTTAGGGCTTGCCATCGCTACCAGTGCAGCGCGGCAACTGGGGTGGGAGCTTTCTGTCGGCGAGAGTCACTTAGGCGGCGCACGTTTTACGGTGCTTATTCCTGCCAACGGTTAGAGTAGGCACTGCGGTAGTCTGGCTCTTCGATACCTTCATACAAATCGTCACAAGCTTGCAGTGGACCTACGACGGTTCGGTAGGGTAGGACACCTGCCCAAACAGGGATGTCCATGTCTTCCGCATCGTCGTTGACGCCAAAATTGCTGATTTTCACTGATGCTTCTAGGAGTGGAATACGCAGCAGCATGGTGGCTTTGAGTTCTTTTTCATTACTCAAACGGACTTGTTCTGTTCTCCCCGGAGCGATCTGTTCAATAAAGTGATTCAGCAACCTGTCTTTCTCTTGGTTATCTTCCACCACCTCAAACTGGCCAAAGACCACAACACTGCGATAATGCGCACTGTGGTGAAACGCACTTCGAGCCAATACCCAACCATCAAACAAAGTAAAGGTTAAGCACGTTTGCACTCCTTGTTTGAGTGAGCGTAATAGTCGACTGTTGTTGGCACCATGGATATACACGTAATCATCGACACGCCATGCCAGCATAGGGATGACCACAGGGCCTGACTCGTTGGTTATCGCAATATGAGCGATTAGGCTTTCATCTATGATGGCGTGCAGTTTGCTAACATCAGAGACGGCTTTATGTGCGCCTTTCTTAATTTCCGTTCTATTGGTGTTGGATAGCATTTTCTCTCCTTGTTTGCTCACGATTACGAGCGATTGATCCTCATTCTTTGATTGCAATGTAGCGTTTAACTGGTAGCTTAAAGAGAGCCACTTTTAACTAATGGATGGATCCAGTTTGTCTTTGATTGATATCGGTGACCTGCATTTAAAAGACAGTGATGGAACGCGTCAGCAAGCGTTGTTTTTTGCTATTCGCAAGAAAATTGTTCAAGGACTGTGGGTGAAGAATGGGAAGCTGCCTTCTACGCGGAAGCTTTCACAAGAGCTTAATCTAAGTAGGAATACCGTGATTTCTGCCTACGAACAGTTAGTGGCGGAAGGGTACTTGAACAGCCAAAAAGGTTCTGGTTTTTATGTTGCCGTAGAACTGCCAGAGCAGTACTTGCCTGAACCTAGTTCAGTTCAGAGAGACTCATCACCGAAAGCTCACTTTGATATCAACCGCGCATTTGCACCGGGTGTGCCGGATTTGGACGCATTTCCGATGGCGCAATGGCAAAAGTTACTCACTCGCCATATGTCTCGTACTTGCTTGTTGGGGAATCAAGATATTCAGGGTAGTTGGGCATTGCGCTGTGCTTTAGCTGACTACCTCGCATCAAGCCGTTCAGTGAATTGTTCTCCAGAGCGCATTATTATTACCTCTGGGGCGCAGCAAGCGTTGTCAATTGCGACGATGGTAGTGCTCAAACAAGGTGATAAGGTTCTGATGGAGCAACCAGGTTACGCGCAAATGCGGAAGTTGATTCAGTTCCAAAACTATCAATTTGAGCCTTTGTTCGTAAGAGAGAAATTAGGTTTTGATGTGGAAGCGGTGACCTCAAGCGATGCCGATGCGCTGTATATTACACCAAGTAATCAATATCCGATGGGCACCACACTCAATACCGAGCAAAGAGGAAAGATCATCAACTGGGCGGTCGAACAATCAAGTTGGATCATCGAAGACGATTATGACAGCGAATTCCAGTTTGCTCATCGTCCCTATACCAGCTTACAGGGGCTAGCGGCTCAAATGGGTCGAGATGATCGTGTGTTGTATGTGGGTTCCTTCAGTAAAGTGATGTTTAACGGATTGCGGCTTGGCTACCTTGTAGCTCCTGAACGTTTAGTAGAGCAATGTTTGGTGGTTAAAGATGCGTTAAGTGGTGATTCGCCGACGCATACACAAGAAGCATTGGCAGATTTTATTACTGAAGGTGGGTTATTACGTCATATTCGAAAAATGCGTCGACTGTACAAAACTAAGCATGAACAGATGCATTTATCCATTCAACAGCATTTTGGCGACCGTGTTTGCGTCGTTAGCCAAGCGGCGGGGCTTCATATTACGTTGAAATGGCAAGATGGTATGGATGAGCAGCGTTTTACGAAACTAGCAGAGCATGAAGGGATCATCTTGCGACCTTTGAGCTATTATGAACACCCAGATTTTCAAGCACGTCACTGGCATGGTGCCGTGCTTGGTTACGGCAATATCGCGTTAGAGAACATAGACGCTGGTATCCAACGTTTAGCTCACATATTTCGAAATGGGAAGCGATGACTATTCAGCTACACGTGTTTGTCGCTTATGTCGCCACTGTTTCCAAGGCAGTAAAAGTAGAGTAAAAATGCCAAGTGCATAAAACATTGACCAGCCTAAACATATAAAAACACCGGTACAAAGCAGTAGGGACAGTCCCGCAAGTGTTTTACCAAATCCTCGAAGCAATTTGAAAGCGGCTAACATCGCCAACATGTAAACCAGAACGAATACACTGTTTGCGAGTTTTAGGAAAAACTCCAGATCGAGCTGTGATAGGGTTCCTATCACACAAGATATCAATAATATGCCGCCAACTAATATGGTGGCTGAGAAAGGGACACCACGACGTGAAATCTTGGCTAGTGGACTAGAAGGACGATGTTCACGAGCTTGAGCCCAGACCATTCGCGCTAGGCTCTGTGTGTATAAGTTAACGCTCGCGAAACAAGCGGAGAAACCTATCAAGCTGATTATCCATTTGGCTCCATCGCCTAGTAGTTGGGCACTAAGCCAGGGGATGGATGCGTTATCAAATTGAGCGTTACCATACGCGCCAAATTTTAAAATAACGACAGAGCATGCCCAATAGGTAGCCCCTGCTACAAAACAACCGACCACAATGGCAATAGGGAAATCTCTTTGAGGGTTTTTGAACTCTTCCCCCATATGGGCAAAAGCCTCTATGCCAACAAAACACCAGAACATCACGCCTAACGCTGCGGTAATAGGCCAAATTGACTCTTGTGTGATGGCGGGCATCACAAGATCGGCGCTGTTAACGTCGCCTTTCCATAAAAATGCGCCAACAAGTGCGAAGACACTCAAAGCAATAAGAGTTTGTAAATGACCTGATGATTTTGTGCCCATCAAGTTGACGAACACAAGAAGTACTACCGTGAGAACTTGTGCAAACAGATTGTTGCTAATAGGCTCTGGCAATATTTGTTGTAGGAAGCCTGCGGCGAGTGCAATCGCGGCCGGAACCCCTACCGGAATGACACTAACAAATAGCCAAGCGACACTACTTTCCAGTTTGGCGTTAAAGGCTTTGCGTACAAAAAAGGCTGTTCCGCCCGCGTTGGGGTATCGTTTACCCAGTTGAGCAAAAGTCAGCGCAATAGGACAAATCGCGATGAACAATAAAATCCAAGCCCATAGTGAAAAATGGCCAGCTATACCTGCTGCGATAGCCGGGATCATAAACAGCCCCGTTCCCATTAATGTGGTGGATAACTGTGCGATACCTGATGTGAGTGAAATGTCTTTTTTGAGCTCTTCCATGCGAATTGATTCATCCAATGTTATGAGGGTTATTGCGAAAAAGCTTGTGGCTTCTGGTTATTTCGTTTTATGTGTTTAAGCGATGCTATTTATGTGCTGAGTACTTAAGGTGGGAATTTGATTTCAATGTGTTATCTATTTTCTGTTGAAATGGATAACAGCACTCATCTCATGCCCGCCAAATAGCATATCCAAAATGTTAATAACAAAATGATTTACTAAACCGTCAATATGACGGTTGTTTTAAATAATTCCAACAAAATGTTGGTTTCTTATGCAGTTAGAATCGGTATAGAATGAGAAAAATTAGGAAAGCTTGGTAACGGTATGGACAAGTTTGATCATAAGATTGTGGATCTGCTCAGGCACAACGCTCGGCTGTCGGTGACTGAAATTGCGGATAAAGTAAACCTTTCTCGTTCTGCGGTAACGGCCCGTATTCGTAAGCTAGAGCATGACAAAGTGATTCTAGGGTATCACGCTGAAATTGCGCCTTCGGGTGGGGATTCGATTTGCGCCTATTTTGCCTTAAAGTTCGATAAATCAACCTCTACGTATTATTGCGAATCATACGCGGACGAGTTGTACAAAATTGATGGCGTAAAATGGTGTCATGCGATCAGCGGTGAGACGGACATGATGGTTTTTGTCGAAGTGCCTACGATGGCTCGCTTGAACGAAATCAGAGATCAAATTCAACGATATCCAGAGCTTCGAAACCTGATGACTCATACCGTCTTAGCTGAATTCTTTAACACGACTGGGAACCTGTTTGTGAAGTGACCATGAATGGATGCCATGTTGAAAACCCTTCTGAGCGAATATGTTAAACAACATTAATTTGAATCTACTTAGATCCTTGCATGTACTTTTAGAGGAGTGTCATGTCAGCCGGACCGCAGACCGTTTGCACATTACGCAGTCTGCCGTCAGTCGACAGCTTGCACAATTGCGCGATCTGTGTGGTGACCCACTGCTTATTCGTCAAGGTAATCAACTGATACCAACGCCACGAGCAATAGCGTTAAAATCAAAGCTTGATGCATTACTGGCTGAGTTTGACCATTTACTCGATGACCAACCTTTTGAGCCGCGGCAGTGGCAAGGTGAGCTTGTTATTGCTTCTAGTGACTACGTGGCGCAATACGTATTGCCCGATATTGCCTCTCACTTGGGTGAACAAGCGCCACAGCTAGATATGGCGTACCGACTGTGGCAACCCAACTTTCTTGATAAACTTCATGAGACGGGCATCCATATCGCGTCTTCTATGTATCCAGAAAAACCACAGAGTGTGTCGAGCGTTAAAATTGGTGAGGATTCATCAGTTTGTTTGATGAAATCTTCTCATCCGTTAGCAAAGCAGGACCAGATCAGTGTTGAAGACTTGATTTCATATTCACACATCAAAGTGACTGGCGGCGGAGACAAAGATTCCTACACTGATTTAGCATTGAAAGAGCTAGGGCACACCCGCCACGTTACCTTTAAGGTTCCATTTTTCTCTTCTGCGATCAATCGCTTAGCTGCAAGTGAGCACCTGATGGTGGCTCCTGAACATATTGCCGTTAACCTCGCTAAACATTGGGACTTAACCCATAAAGCATTACCACTCGAAACACCTATTCATCAATATTGGTTAATGTGGCACCCCAAATACGACACGGATCCTGCGCATAAATGGGTGCGAGAAGAGATTCGCTCAGTAATGCAAATCTCTGAATATTCCATTCGCTAATACGTACACCGTTTAGCTATGACTTGAAATCATGATTAGTATGAATAACTTTGATTTCTAATTATACCTCTTCCGTTGATAGAGTGAGCTTCAAAGAGGGGAGATTCTTATGACACTAACAGTTTGGTTATCACTTTTTACCGTGTGTTTATTAGGGGCTATGTCACCAGGTCCCAGCTTAGCTATTGTCGCTAAGCACTCGTTGGCTGGTGGACGTATCAATGGATTAGCTACGGCTTGGGCTCATGCGTTTGGCATTGGTATATATGCGTTTATTACCTTGATTGGGCTCGCTGTTGTTTTGCAGCAAAGCCCGATGCTGTTCAAGACGATTAGCCTTGTGGGTGCGGCATATCTTGCGTATTTAGGGTTTAATGCTTTGCGTTCAAAAGGTGGTGTGGCTGCGAAGTTGGAGTCAGGTGAGGAAACAACGGTAATCCAGTCTGCGCGAGAAGGCTTTTTTATCTCGATTTTAAGTCCCAAAATTGCTTTGTTTTTTATCGCATTATTCAGTCAGTTTGTCGCGCTCGGTAATGATTTGAGTAATCAGATGATCATTGTTGCCACGCCGTTTGTTGTGGATGGGCTTTGGTACACCTTTATTACCCTAGTGCTATCGAGCTCTAAAGTCGTTGACAGAATTCGCTCTAAGGCAGTGTTGATTGATCGTTTGTCAGGGGTAGTACTCATGCTGCTGGCTCTTAGAGTGGTCGTAACGGTATAGACAAGCTCGCAAGACAGAAATACTAAAAGCAGCCCGTGTGGCTGCTTTTTTGTCTACTCTCAGTAACCCTTACTCAATTTACGTAATTCTGACGCTAAATGTTGCTAAAATTAATATTATCAATAGTGTTACTTTGGTTCATATTCTCATTTGCTGTGAAAGCTACTTTCCAACGCATTGTTATAATGAGAACGATAGCCACTTAACGTTAATACTAACAGTGTCGCATATTAAGTCGAGAGTGCTTTATTGGATAAAAACGGACTTTCCTCTTACTTACCCTATGAAAGGGGTAGAGACTTCATGACCGTTTAGAAGGTGAGAGCAATATGCAAAGAATAGTAGATTTAGCTCTAGTAGTAATTTTGACCAGTGTTTGCAGCGTTGCCTGGATATTCTTTTCAACAAAGAGCATTTGGGTGTTTTTTGAACTGTTTGTATTTACGATGCTTGGCTTTGGCCTTTTGTACGGGTTACTACAAAAGGCTGATCCTAAACACTTTGACTTTGTTTTAAATCACATCGATGAAATTAAGAAGGAAGGCAAAGATGCTTGCCTAAGCGGCGCTCCGAAAGAATCCAACCCATACTCTGGTGTCGATGGTGATTTATGGGAGGCTGGTTACACAGCCTCCTACAACAAAAAGATAAAGCAATAAACCGCTAGGTGCTTATTCAATATTGTGCTTTTCAAAAAAGCACCCTGCCATTTTAAGGACAGGGTGAAAGCAAGAAGTTTCTCAGGAGCGGTCGGGGGAGAGAAACTCATCTAAATCTTATTTACTTACCGGCGAACCTCTTCAAATTCACCTTCAATCGCATCTGCTTTACCTGTATTAAACTCATACTCTTCGTGCATTTCTCTCTGCATTTTCTTGACGCGCTTTTCAATACGTTTACCGGTAATTAATGCTGCGATGGTCAACGGAATCGCAATGATCAAGCTAAATACTAACGTAAAAAAGCCGGTAATCAGTGCTAGTGCAGTTACAATAATCCGATTCATAATCATGACCTCTCTGTAATTTATGTGCTCAGATTAATGCTGTGAACATGAACAAAACATGAATGCTGACGTTCACTTTGTCCGGAGAGTGTCAAATGAATGAAACGAAAAAACGCCTGAGGGTGATCAGGCGTATAAACGGGGAAAAATATTAGTAATGCGCATGGCGCTTATTATTTAGAACAAATATGAGATATTGTCCGCTACGCTATGTGGTTAACGTTGTGGAGCAAAGTTCACCTATCGAGGGAATGTTTGGTAACGAACACCCATCATTTGTTCCATACAGTGCACAACTTGGCAGCTGTAACCGAATTCGTTGTCGTACCAGATGTAAAGTACACAACGCTTGTCTTGTGCGATAGTCGCTTGACCATCTACGACGCCTGCATGGCGAGAGCCAACTAAGTCAGTTGATACAATTTCTGTTGAATCGGTGTAGTCAATCTGTGCCGAAAGCTCAGAGTTCAACGCCATTTCACGCAAGTAATCGTTCAGTGAATCACGGTCTACGTCTTCACCTAAGTTTAGATTAGCGACTGCCATAGAAACGTTTGGTGTCGGTACGCGAATCGCGTTGCCTGTTAGCTTGCCTGCAAGCTCTGGCAATGCTTTAGCAACTGCTTTTGCCGCACCTGTTGAAGTCAGAACCATGTTTAGTGAAGCACTACGTCCGCGACGATCACCAGAGTGGAAGTTGTCGATCAAATTTTGGTCGTTTGTGTATGAGTGCACGGTTTCAATATGGCCAGAAAGAACACCATATTTATCGTTCAGAGCCTTAAGGACTGGCGTGATTGCATTTGTTGTACAGCTTGCCGCGGAGATGATGGTGTCATCTTCTTGAATTACCGACTCATTTACACCGAATACAACGTTTTTGATGTCACCTTTACCTGGTGCTGTTAGCAGTACTTTCTCTGCGCCTTGACACGCTAAGTGCTGGCTCAGACCCTCAGAATCACGCCAAACACCTGTGTTATCAACAACTAGCGCGTTATTGATACCGAAAGCTGAATAGTCTACTTCGCTTGGGTTATTTGCGTAGATAATTTGGATGTAGTTGCCGTTAACGATCAGTGCTTTACGCTCTTCATCGATAACAATACTACCGTTGAACTGACCGTGAACTGAGTCACGACGCAACAAGCTAGCACGCTTCTCCAAATCGCCTTTTTTACCGCCACGAACCACAATCGCACGTAGTCTTAGTGGGTAACCTGGACCACTTTTCTCAATGAGAAGGCGAGTAAGTAGTCGACCAATGCGACCGAACCCGTAAAGAACCACATCACGCGCTTTCAATGAAGAATCTGCGTCGCGAGCACCATCAAGTGCAGTGATAAGGAAATCGTTTAGAGAGCTTGTATCGTCATGTTCATTCCAGTACATAGTTGCCAATTGGCCAACATCGACACGGCATGAAGAAATGCTCATTTCACAAAGCGCTTGAATAATAGGCATCGTGTGCTCAAGCGAAAGTGGGTTACCGGTATAACGTCTTGCAACGCGATGAGTTTTGAGAATGTCTATAGTAGTAGCATTAATAAGCGTTTTACCAAACAGAACCACTTCGATTCCTTTTTGACGATATAGCTTACCAATTAGAGGGGAAATAGATTCAGCAATCGTTTGGCTAGTTTGCCAGTCTTGGAGATATTTCTCTGGACTCATTGTTGTATTAAACCTTTCACGTTTGGGGGCTAACCATACTCTCTGCTGTTGCCTCTTCGGCAGCGTGCAAGAGTGTGGTGGGTTATGTAATCGGGTTGTAATAGTTATGTGTGCGGATTCTAAGGTCGGAGTCCTTATTCTGCTAGGAAAATTAAATCCAGTGTAAAACACTACTTAAGGGGACGTTAGTGGTGGATTAATGTGACTAAAGCAGTGGTTTTCACGTATTGACATTTAGAAAGTAACTTACTTTTTTTGCGATGATAACGTTTGCTTTCAAATTAGTTTTGTTGACAAAAATGGATATTTTGCATTTTTGTGTGATTTGACTCGATAAGGCAACTCAATAGGTAAACATACAATAGATGATTTCCTGAAAAGTGATGCGACTCTTAGTTGTGAGTGAAACTTTATTGTTTGCATCCAACTTTAAGATTAAAAAATATGACTTAAATCACAATTTCTACTGCATTAGCCGATGATAAAATACTCACAATAACCATATTCTGGGTAGGTGAATGTTGTTTGAAAGTAACAATGTCGTATATGCCTTTCAATGTAGGAAACTAGTCTAATATTAAATAAACGGATGAAATCAACCATTAGGCTGATGGATGTTGAGATTATCAATAAAAACACGCTTAGCACTCCTCGCACTATTACCCGCTGTGGTAATAGTGGTATTTGCAGTTCAGCAGTTTTCTGATAATGCGTTGCGCGTGAGCCGTCTCAATCAAACGGTTAGCAATATTCAAGGTTTCCAATTGATATCCAAGGCCTCCCACTTTATTTACTCCATAGAGAAAGTACGCCGACAGCCTGATCTTCAAGTCTCTGCAGCCATTAATATTGAAGAACAAGGTGAAGTTATTTCTTCTTTGCATCAAAAGTTTGTGAGTAACCCTAATACTGCTGAGTATGCTGATGAACTGAAAGAAGCCATGCTGGGGGTATTGTCAGGTAGATTGAGTGAGATGGACGACCTGGGTGATTGGGCATTTCAACAGCTCCAAAATATGTCGCGCTCTTTGTTGCAAAATCATCAATGGTATGGCAGTGACGATGGCATTCGCATGCAAAATTTTATTGCCTACCTTGCTCAGCTCTCTTTTTGGACACAGAAAGAAGCTTGGCTGACGAACCGTTTAGTCCAAGACCCTAAGAGTCGGCTAAGTCAAAGTATGTTTTATCAGGCGATAGACCGACAGCAGCAAAATTTGGATGCGTTTTTAAACTTAGGTGGGTCATACGAGCAAGTGGATAAATTGCTTGGCTTGTTTACTTCGCCGAGATATCAGAGAAACTTGGCGTCTCGCGGACAATTAATCTCAGGAGACATGTCACAAAGTGACTACGCCGCGTATTTAAAAGAACTCGATTTTCGTGTGCAGCGCTTACAAGTGCTCATTGATGGGTTCACCAAACAAACTGAGCAGTCGCTTCTCACGCAGGTTCATGAACAAAAGGCCAATATAGCGATGATCAGTTTTGGCGTTGCCTTAGTGGTTATCCTGCTTTGTTGGCTCGGATTTAGTACTTGGTTCCGAGTTAACAGCAAACTCGATGCGATCATTCATACTTTAAACGCGTTGATCAACTCCGAAGAGAAGCAAACAAAAGTCAAAGTTGATGGAAGTGATGAACTGACCATTTTTGCTCAGCAAGTGAATCGAGTGGTTGAAGAAATGCAGAGACAAACTGAAGAAATACTGCATGCAAAAGAGTCAGCAGTATCGGCTAATCGTGCAAAATCTGTGTTTCTTGCCAACATGTCACATGAAATACGCACGCCCCTTAACGGGATCATGGGCATGACAGAAATACTCTCTCAAAGTGAGTTGTCTTCGCATCAACAAGAAGTTGTTGATGACATTGACTCCTCATCTCAAACACTGCTTACTTTACTTAACGATATATTGGATCTCTCTAAAATCGAGTCTGGACGATTGGAGCTGTCACTAGTAGAAGCGGATATCCGAGAAGTCGTGTATCAGTCGATGATTTTATTCCAATCCAAAGCAACATCTAAACAGCTAAAGTTAGGTATTAATTTAGCTGAAAATATCCCCATTCGCGTGATGGTCGATGATCATCGTGTCAAACAGGTAGTTACGAATCTGGTATCGAATGCGGTTAAGTTTACCGAAAGTGGGCATGTATGCGTTGATGTTAGTTATGAGGAGTTACTTGAGAAAGAACGTGGAGTGCTGACGTTTAAAGTAGAAGATACCGGAATAGGCATTGATCAAGATAAGTTAACCACGATTTTTGAACCCTTTACTCAGGAAGATGAAGGAGTGTCGAGGCAATTTGGCGGTACAGGGTTGGGTTTGGCAATTTGTTGTCAGCTTGTGTCGATGATGGGGGGCAAGCTCGTAGCAACATCTACAAAAGGAGTGGGCACATGCTTTGAATTCTCGATTGAGGTTGAAGCAATTCCGGTGTTTGGCTGGCGTTCGGAGGTGATTAATAAAGGGCTTTTGATCTGCTCAAATTACGACTACGCCGACCAAGTATTAAAAGAGTGTCGCTTAGCGAAAATCAATCTCTTTGGTGTTAATAATGTGAATGAAGTGCAAGCGATAAATGATGACTTTGATGTCATATTTCTGTGCCACAGTAACGACGCTAATACCGATGAAATCTTGGATAATCTATCATTTAATTACGATCTTCGCCGTGTGATTATTTGCCAGCATCATTTATCCACTCCCTACGAAAATGCAGAAAAAGTACATGCCGTACTCACATTACCTTTCCTTGGCAATCGATTTAAGCATGTCATTGATGATTTAGCTAAGGTTGAAAAGACTATATCAAGTGACAATGTCACCAGTAATGTTGTCAGCTCTGAATATCGAGCGTCGCGCTCTCATCGGAGGATCTTAATTGCGGAGGATAATTTGATGAACCAGAAAATAGCGAGTTTTTTTCTGGATAAAGCAGGTTATGACTATTTGATAACAAGCAACGGTCAAGAAGCGTTAGAAGCCATCACAAAGGGAGAAGAATTCGATGCAATTTTAATGGACTGCATGATGCCCGTGATGGATGGACTGACCGCGACGAAAGAAATTCGTCGTTGGGAAAAGAAAGCAGGACGTGAAAAAACAATGATTATCGCACTCACTGCGAGTGTTTTGGAAGAAGACATCCACAACTGTTTTGCGGCAGGCATGGATGCTTATTTACCTAAGCCGTATAAATCGAACCAGTTATTTGAGCTCTTTAGTGAATTAAAACTCGCCTAGCTAACATTTCAACTTAGACAAGGCGTCAAAACGATAAAGCCCCACTTCAGGGGCTTAGTTCTGATTATTCATTGTTGTGCGTTGGCTTGAGCGCCTGCGAGTTTGCGTATGGTTTGGCGATAGGTTAGGTATGCGGAAACACCAGCTAACAGGTTGCCGATACAAGCGCCTAAGAGTAAACCTCGGATTCCATCCATTTGAGCGCCAACCCACAAGCACGGTAGGAAAAAGACAAACAAGCGCAGCGCTGAAATGGTGAGCGCGGTGTAAGATTTGCCTAATGCATTACAAAGAGAAACCATTAGCATACAAACCCCTAATGAACCCAAACTGATCGGCACTATCAGTAAATGCATTTCCAAGACTTGCTCCACTTGCACATCACTTGTCATCAATAATGCGAGTGGGTTTGCGACGGCAAATGTAATGGCAGCAATCAAAAGTTGGAAACCTAGAATGAATTTTACGGCAATACTGACGAGCCTTTGGATATCTTCATAGTTCTTTGCTCCAAGTAAGCGTCCAACCATTGGAGGCATAGACATTGTCAGCGCCAAGACCGAAACGATAGCAAAGAACTCATAGCGTGAACCAAGCGCCCAAGCGGCGACTGCTGCGGTTCCAAAGCTTGCCAATAATTTTGTTGCTAGCATGGAAGACAACGGTGGCAGCAGTTGGCTAATCATCGCAGGGCCCATAATGTTACCGATAGATGCAACACTTTTGGCTACGTTAAGATCTTGCCATTGTGTCGTTGCCCAGTGATTCTTTTTCACGCGAGGAGCGACGACTAAAATACCAAACCCAAAAGCGACGATGGTTGCTATTGCCGCTCCGTTAATACCCAAGTCAAACGTGAAAATAAATAGCGGGTCGAGCACAAGGTTCACGCCGCTGGTTATCATCATCATTGTGCCAGGTAACATTGTATTGCCATTAGCTCGGCAGATACTGTAATAAAAATACAAAACCGCACCAGTCCATGAGCTTAATAACCACCAAGGCCAGTAACTGTCGATTATCGGCATAACAGATTCTGGAGCGCTTAATAGAGCTAAAATGGGGTAGCGCAAAAGCCAAATTAGCCCGCCAAAAATAGCGACACCAATTGAGCCGATCATCAATACCAATCCGCCAAGTTGTTTGGCATACCGACTTTCATTCGCCCCAAGAGCTTTAGAAATGACCGCTGTCGTTGCGATCCCTAGACCGACTTGAATACCGATAATGACCATTTGCAAAGGCAGAGTGAAACCTTGAGCGGCTAACGGTAAAACGCCGAGCTGACCGATAAACGCACTATCCACAAGCTGAAAGCTCATTAAAGACAGAACGCCAAATAGCATTGGCCAGGTCATCGTAAATAATTGTTTTGCAAGCGTTGGTTGTGTACTTGTCGTAGTTGAAGACATAGAAAGCTGAATGCGTTAGGAATAAGAGTTAGATTGATTGTACACGGCGGTTAGTTTAGAGACAAAAATAAACCCCGAGGAAGATATTCTTGCTCGGGGTTCGAAAATCTAGCTTACGCGTTTATTTTTTGCCGCTAGTTTGCTTGTCTTCTTCAGTCAGCTCACGAATGCGACGGCTGATGTCACGACGTGCTTTAGAGATCTCAGCGCTTTTAATGATGTGGTCATCAACACGATCTTCATAGTCTGCTTTCATATTTTTGATGATTGCGACGATTTCATCGTGAGTCATTTCTGGTTTGATGTAGTCTAGAAGGTTTTCTAGAAGATCAACACGTTTACGGTTATCACGAACTTTCTTCTCGTTATCAAGAAGCTCACGTTTTAGTTTGTTTTTACGACGAGCTTGGTTAACGATTTCAAATACGCTACTCATAGTTCTCTTTCCTAATTTTATGAATATCTTCCTCGATTAAAGCACAACATCCAGTGGCATAACAGTCTTTAGATCAATAGCAATGCAGAGTTGAACATTTCTCAACCAATTGCTCTGTGTCCATATAATCGTGCTGCTTTATTCGAGTTTTGGCCAACATCGTAGAATCCATCGATTCATTGTCATAACGTGGCCTTCACTATATTATCAACACCATTGAATGCAAAATGATGAACTTGATATGGACTCTGGTAACACTGCGGAGCAAGTAAATAGTCAAGATAATGAGCAAGTCACTCGCTCTGTGGCTGAAAAGTTAAAAACGGCGTATATCAACGCTCGCGAGCAACTCGAAATCATCGAAGTTGAGCTTAATCGTTCAAAAATAATGATGGTCGACCAAGATGGCAATTTGACGAGAGTGCCGATTCTCTCGGAGCATTGATACCTGACCCTATTCGTAAGGGGTGTCAGGTCTTACGCTATGCTTTAGCCTGACACCAACACCTGAACCGCTAACGCTTCTTGCACTGCTGTGTGAATTTATGGCGTATGATTTCGAAGCGATTTAGGTACAAAGTCAAATGCAAAAATAATAAGGAAATGCATTATGAAAGTTGAGCTAACGGCAATTGAAGCACGAGTTATTGGTTGCTTGATCGAAAAAGAAGTCACTACCCCAGATCTTTACCCCCTCAGCCTGAACGCATTAACCAACGCGTGTAATCAAAAAAGCAACCGTGATCCCGTGATGTCACTCTCTGAGTCAGACGTACTCGATGCCGTTGATGCTCTTATTGAGCGCAGGCTCGTCAGTGACGAAAGTGCGTTCAACAGCCGCGTCAGCAAGTATCAACACCGTTTCTGTAATACGGAATTTGGTGATTTAAAGCTGACAGAGCAGGAGAAGGGCATTGTATGCTGTATGCTTTTGCGCGGTGCTCAAACACCTGGGGAAATTCGTACTCGTACTAATCGTCTCGCGACATTTCATGATGTAAAAGAAGTGGAAACGGTCCTTGAGCATTTAGCAAGCGAAGAGAAAGGACCATTAGTGGTCAAATTACCACGTGAGGCTGGTAAGCGGGAGTCGCGTTATATGCATTTGTTCTGTGGTGATGTTGATGCGTCCGAACTTGCAGCGCCTGTGTCTGCTGCAAGCTCGAGCTCCGATCGAGTAAGTCAGCTAGAGCTCGAAGTCGCTCAGCTGAAAGAAGAGCTGGATGAATTAAAAGCTAAGGTTGAGTCACTGCTTTCATGATGGAAAATACAACGCAGCGTTGGAGTGTCTATCTGATACGAAATAACCGCAACGCGTTGTATTGTGGTGTTACCAATGATGTTGAACGAAGATTCAATCAGCACCAAACCGGAAAAGGAGCGAAAGCTTTGAAGGGAAAAGGCCCTTTGGTATTGGAATGGTCATCGGATTTTGACTCAAAGACGCTTGCCATGCGAGCAGAGTACTATATTAAGCAACTAACTAAAGCGAAAAAAGAGCTGCTCGTTATGTCAAAAGCAAATATTGTCGTCGACGAACATCAACAAATGATGTTAGAGATAGTGGCACTCTGATAAGCCCTTGCTACGCAAAGATACACG
This sequence comes from Vibrio sp. YT-15, assembly GCF_033337445.1. Lineage (NCBI taxonomy): Bacteria > Pseudomonadati > Pseudomonadota > Gammaproteobacteria > Vibrionales > Vibrionaceae > Vibrio > Vibrio sp. YT-15. Next base: position 100,444 of record NZ_JAWOQR010000004.1, on the reverse strand, counting down.
GAAACCGCCTATGTCACATTGGCGGTTTCTTTTTGTTTTTGGAGTACCATGTAGGAATAAACTGACGCATAATGGGCTGGTGTTCTGTTTAAAGGTCCTGAATATGAAAAGCGCGAAATGTCTCTACGTTATCGAGACAAAGGAAGCGACTCAATGTACTTTATTTGCATCCACTCAGACCAAGAACCAATTTACTATTGAAACAGGCACTAAGAGGAAGGTAGATTACAAGAGTATAGGATGACTCGGCTAGGTAATGAATAGAGCTGAATTAGGCTCATAAAAAAGCTAAAAGAGCAGTAGATGAAAAAAGCGTTAGTATTCTCCCTGATTTCAATGGCCGCTTTTGCGCCGAATGTGCAGGCCACCCAAGTTCTTAATGGGTATTGGGCATATCAAGAGTTTTTAGACCAGTTTCCACAACAGAAGCAGCTAACTAGTGCGTTGGCTGAAGTGGTAAGAGAAACCCCTGTACCCGTAGCAAAAGACAAAAAGCGTCCACTGAAAATTTCTGTTGTTTATCCAGGGCAGCAGATCTCTGATTATTGGATTCGAAACATCGATGCGTTTGAAAAACGCCTAGATAAGCTTGATATCGACTATCAACTAAATCAAGTGTTTACTCGTCCTAATGCAGATATAAAGCAGCAAAGTTTGTCTTTAATGGAGGCGCTGAAAAGCAACTCCGATTACTTGATCTTTACTCTAGATACCACAAGACATCGTAAGTTTGTTGAGCATGTCTTAGATTCAAAGAAAACCAAGTTAATTTTACAAAATATCACCACACCTGTTAGGGATTGGGAACATCATCAGCCGTTTCTTTATGTTGGTTTCGACCACGCAGAAGGAAGTCGTGAATTGGCCGTTGAGTTTGGCAAGCGTTTCCCTAAACATAGCCACTATAGTGTTCTCTATTTCTCGGAGGGCTACATTAGTGACATCAGAGGCAACACTTTTATCAACCAAGTGAACCGCGATAACCAGTTTGAACTACAATCTGCTTACTACACCAAAGCAACAAAGCAATCTGGGTATGAAGCTGCAAAAGCCAGTTTGGAGAAGTATCCGGACGTTGATTTCATTTACGCGTGTTCTACCGATGTAGCATTAGGTGCTGTTGACGCTCTTAAAGAGTTAGGTCGTGACGATGTAATGATCAATGGTTGGGGCGGCGGTTCAGCAGAGTTAGAGGCGCTTTCTAAAGGGGAGTTAGACGTTACCGTTATGCGTATGAACGATGATACAGGTATTGCAATGGCTGAGGCCATTAAGTGGGATTTAGAAGGAAAGCCAGTTCCCACCGTTTACTCTGGTGATTTTGAAGTCGTTACCAAATCGGACTCTCCAGAAAGAATTGAAGCATTAAGAAAACGTGCATTTAGATACTCAGATAATTGATGACAACTACATCAAAAACAAGAAAGCGTCGCTCACTGTCGACGCTTATTACCAAAATAATTATTCTCGTACTTGCTCCGATCATTCTAGGCATCTTTGTTCAGAGTTATTACTTCTCGAAGCAGATTATTTGGCAGGAAGTCGACCGAACCAAGCAGCAGACCTCTGCCCTGATCCTGAACATTTTTGATAGCCATTTTGCAGCGATTCAGATTCATCACAACAGCAATTCGAAAAGTGATGTTGTATTGGATTTTTATACAGAACGTGATGAAGAGGCACTCAATTACTTTTTCATGAGTATTGACCAGAGTGATCCTTCCCATACACCGGAGTTTCGTTTCCTAACCGATCATCAAGGTATTATTTGGGACGATGGCAACGCGCATTTCTATGGCATCAACAACCTGATACTTAGCCGACTTGCCAGTCAGGTGACCTTTAGCAACAACTGGTATTATCTACCCTCACAGACCCCGATGGGAACTCGCCATCTGTTACTTCGTCGCGTACCCGTTTTACAACCTAAAACCGGTGAAGTGATGGGGTACTCTTACAATGTTGTTGTTTTAGATAATAACTTTGGGTTGATGGAAAGGTTAAAAAATGAAGGCAACGTCGACAATGTTGTGTTGGTCGCTAACAACACACCATTGGCAAGCTCATTAGTAGGAGATGAGGCTTATCAAATATTTGACGTACTCAAACGACGAGAGTCCCAGCACAAGCTTGACCAATTATTGATCATCAAAACCCCTATTGAGGTAAATGCCGCCGAGACTGACTTGTGCTTGCTTACTGTGCAAGACAATCAGAGCGTGGTGACATTGCAAATCCAACACCTGCTAGCAATGCTAGCCTCAGTTATCGGTATGGTCATGATTGCGCTAATGACTAAAGAATGGATCGAGAATCGAGTAGTTGAAGAGTTAGGATCCCTGATGGCATATACCCGCTCGGCTCGTGAAGAAAAAGGATTTGAGCGTTTTGAGGGGTCAGATATTGAGGAATTCGATCATATTGGTTCGACACTAGAAAACACTTTTGAAGAGCTTGAAGCACAAAAGCGCTCTTTCCGCGACCTGTTTAACTTTGCGTTATCACCTATTATGGTGTGGTCTGAATCGGGTGTACTTGTCCAAATCAATCCGGCAGCACGCAAAGAGTTAGTCATGGAAAACGATGTTGAAACCATGCACCCAGTGTTCAAAGGTTTCAAAGAAAAGTTGATGCCACACCTTCGCATGGCGGCTCAGGGAGCTACGTTGACAGGCGTTAATGTGCCAATTGGAGACAAAGTATATCGCTGGAACTTATCGCCGATTCGAGTTGATGGAGATATTAGCGGTATTATTGTTCAAGGTCAGGATATAACCACGCTTATTGAGGCGGAAAAACAGAGTAACTTGGCGCGCAAAGAAGCAGAAAAATCTGCTCAAGCCCGTGCCGACTTTCTGGCTAAAATGAGCCATGAGATCAGAACGCCAATCAATGGAATTTTAGGGGTTGCTCAATTGCTAAAAGACTCTGTGGAAACAGAAGAGCAGAATAACCAAATTGACGTACTTCGGCATAGTGGTGAGCACTTACTTGCTGTTTTGAATGATATTTTAGACTTTTCGAAGATTGAGCAGGGTAAGTTTAATATCCAAAAGCACCCGTTTTCTTTCACTGATACAATTCGAACGTTAGAAAACATTTATCGTCCTATTTGTGAAAGTAAAGGCGTCAACCTTGTCATTGAAAACAAAATAGATCCCAATGTTGAAATTTTTACTGACCAAGTTCGTCTGAACCAAATTTTATTCAACCTAGTCAGTAACTCAGTAAAGTTTACGCCCTCGGGTAGCGTGCGCTTGCATGCTGAACTTGAGCAGTTCTATGGCGCTGACAATAGCGTGCTGGTCGTGGAAATTACGGATACAGGTATCGGCATCGAGTCTGACAAACTCGACCAAATGTTCGAACCTTTTGTTCAAGAAGAAGCAACAACGACTCGAGAATACGGTGGCAGTGGCTTAGGGCTGACCATTGTGAAGAGCCTTGTCGACATGCTGGAAGGTGATGTTCAAGTCCGCAGTCAGAAAGGCTTAGGAACGACTTTTGTCATTACAATGCCAGTGAAAGATCGTGAGCGAGTACTCACCCCTCTTGATTCGAGTTTGCGAGTTAAGCCAGGTGAACTATTTGCAGAGAGTCTCAAAGTATTGTTGGTAGAGGATAACCATACTAACGCATTCATTCTAAAAGCGTTTTGTAACAAGTACAAAATGCAGGTTGATTGGGCGAAAGATGGGTTAGAAGCAATGGAATTCTTAAAAGATCATACTTACGATTTGATACTGATGGACAACCAACTCCCGCATCTTGGTGGAATTGAAACGACCAAAGAGATCCGACAAAAGCTAAAACTAGGCACGCCAATTTATGCGTGTACTGCTGACACCGCGAAAGAAACCAGTGACGCCTTTATGGAATCGGGTGCGAATTACGTGCTTCTCAAGCCGATTAAAGAAAATGCGCTCCATGAAGCATTTGTGGATTTTAAGCAGCGGTTCTTAGTCGAGCGAACATGAATAATTGGCTCACTACGGGATAACCCAATTATTCATTATCTGAAAAGCACAACACCATGACTGTGGGTTGTGCTTTTTTGTATCTGACCCTTTTACTCTTATACAAATCAGACTTTATTGGTCTCGACGTTTGTTGTGTACATCGCTGCATTTCAAATTCAAACATAGTGTTGTGTTACTTAGATTTCTGCCCCTTCACTGACACACCCAGCGTGATTTCAATCACAAAAAGATATTTACTTAGCGTGCTAACTATTTTATATTGCTTAGCACGCTAAGTAATTGAGTAGATCTTATGATTCAAGACATCAACAGTTTGCGAGACCTTTCTCTGGCTGAAAAATTATCTCGTGTTGCTCGTTTGTGGAAAATGGTTGCAGATCGCGAGTTAGAGCCTTTAAACCTGACGTATCCGCGTTGGACTGCGTTATGGAAGCTTTATCGAATGGGTGACAACATCAGTCAGAAGCATTTGGCTGAAGCGCTTGAGATCGAGTTAGCGTCGTTGATGCGAACATTAAAATTATTAGAAGAGCAATCTCTGATCACTCGCCATTGCTGTGAACACGATAAGCGAGCACGTATTGTTAGCCTCACAGAAGAGGGGAAAACCCTACTAAAGCAAATGGAGGCTCGGATTCTTCAAGTTCGAAGCAAGCTCCTAACGGACATCAACGACCAGGAACTTCAGCAGCTTTCATTGATTCTTGATCAGATTGCTCACAATGCGCTTGATTCACTTAGCGAATAAGTCAGAAAACCGAATAAAAAGAGAAGTAAACGCCTATGACTCCAGATCAAAAATTCGCACGTTGGATCAAATATTCTTGCGTCGCGTTTGTCCTTGTCTTTGCCTATTTTCTAGTTGCAGATCTCGCTATGCCGTTGACGCCTCAGGCAATGGCAACGCGTGTGGTAACTAAAGTGGCCCCCCGTGTGAGTGGGCAGATTACGCATCTTTATGTTGCCAACAACCAAGAAATAAGCCAAGGCGATCTACTATTTCAGATTGATCCCCAGCCTTATCAGCTCGCCGTAGAAAAGGCTCAGCTTAACCTCGAGCGTGTGATTCAAAACAACGAACAACTTGATGCTTCTATTGCTGCGGCAAAAGCAGACGTTGAAGCGAGCAAAATCGTGGCGGAACAAAAAGTTCGCGAAGCAAAACGTCTTAATACTCTGTTTCACCGTAATGGTACTTCGCAACAGCAGCGCGATGACGCACAGAGCAGTGCAACGGCAGCTAAAGCGAACTTACTGGCCGCACGTGCTCGTTTAAAAGAGTTGGAAGTAAACCGCGGTGATTTAGGCGCAACGAATGTGAATATCCGCGTGGCGCAAAACCAGCTAAAACAAGCGGAACTTAATCTGTCTTACACTCAAGTCTCGGCGGAACATGATGGCGTTGTCGCTAACTTGCAGCTGGAGACGGGGGCCTATGCGGCAGCTGGTACACCTCTTGTCGCTTTAGTCTCCGATGACGTGGATATCATTGCCGACTTTCGTGAAAAGAGTTTACGACACTTTAATCAGAACAGCCGTGCGTTAGTGGCTTTTGATAGCTTACCTGGTGATGTATTTGAAGCTCGTATTACGAGTGTGGATGCCGGGGTCAGCTCGGGTCAATTCGATGCGGACGGTCGCTTAGCAACACCAACTGACTCAAACCGTTGGGTGAGAGACGCGCAGCGCTTACGTTTACATTTAGCTATCGATGAACCTCAGCAGCGCGCATTTCCAGCAGGGGCACGAGCAACCGTGCAGTTGTTGCCAGAAAACTCATTATCTGGTTGGTTAGCGAGGTGCCAGATCCAATTCTTGAGTCTTCTTCATTATATTTATTAACGAGGAGGCGATATGAAGTTATGGGACCACCCCATGTCGGAAAACGACTTCCGTCAGTGTTTGCGCATTGCAACTGGTGCGACCATTGGTTTCACTTTATGTAAAGTATTTGGTTGGAACTATGGCGTATTCTTTACTGTAACCCCGATGCTGTTACTTGGAATGGTGCCAGTCATGAGTCTACATGCCGCACGACAACTGATTTTTTCAGCGGTTGTGTGTGGATTAGAAGTTGGTGTGCTTGGTGGGTTATTTGGTGGGCACCCAGGCATGATGACAATCATTGCATTCGGGTTGTTCCTGTATAAATTCGCCTGTATGTCAAAAGGGAGCTTATTCTTATTTGGAGCGAACAGCGTACTGAGCTTAAGCATCATGCTGCACTTTGCGAGTTATCCAACCACTGACTTAAATGACCTAATCTTTAGCAATCTGCAAGCGAATGTTATTTCAGTGATCGTTGCTTATGTGGTGACATTTTTGATTCCCGATGCGGAACCTCGTCAGCCACCAGCGAAACCGTCGCAGCCTAAACAGAGTCATCGCATGCGTCATGAAGCCCTTATGGGGGCGAGTATCGCTACAATGTCTTTCCTTGTATTCCAGCTATTTGACCTCAGTGACTCTATGTCTGCTCAGGCGACAACCTTACTTTTATTGTTTCCTATGCATTGGAACGGTGCTTTAGGGTATGCGCGAAAAAGAGCAATGGGGACCTTGATGGGGGTGACCTTTGGTATTGTCGGACAACTTGTATTATACGATTGGTCGGATACCTTATTGTTTATCGTCCCATTGCTTTGGATTGGGGCTATGATGTTCAGTTATATGCACGTGAAAGAGTCTAGCGGTTCGGGAGCCGGATTTGGCGGTTTAACCACATTAGGCATTTTGTTCGGCCAATATCTTACTCCGGATGGTGACTTAATGTTCAGTGCGCTGTATCGCGTGAGCAGTATTTTGTTTGCTATTGTTGCGACGCTGCTTGTGACCTATACGGTTCACAGAATACTCAACAGCTTTGAGGCGACGCGCTTTAGCGAGCAGTAAGTTCAGACGTTACTGGTTAGAAAGGATTGCTCCAGTAACTCTGTTTTTAGTTCGTGAGTCATCTCAATGGGACTGGCAAACTTAATTCCAACTACCCATCCCTTCACCAATTTCTTAATGTTGGCAATGACACATCGATTTTCTTCTCCGATATAGTGGCTTAACGGGCATTCGATGGTAACACTCTCACCCACGTTGAATTCGGGCTCAATCAAGGTTGATATACCAACACCTGCTAGAGAGAAATCGATAAGGCTACCGTAGTAGACATTCCCTGCATGAATAACGTTACAGTCCATTTGCAACTTGTAACGCTCATGTTCCCGAACTGGTTTGGTTGCAAATGTTCCTGGAATGCGGATAAACAAAAGGGGAGATGGTCGAACGGTCGTCGTCAGCACGCTGGACTTAAACGCAATGACATGGCCTAACTCCGTATCTGATACACCACGCACGATGACATCGGAGTTGGGGAGTTTTCTCATCACTTGCTCTTCAAGCAAACGCATTGGTATATCAAGAATCAAATAAGCATTTTCTTTCATCCCCAGATAGGTGGTGGAATACGTATATTGATCCTTAGGCCCAAATTCGAAATTAGTAGAAAGTTTCATTCCCGGTTTGAGAAACCTATGCAGTTCATCTTTAGTATGAGTGGCTGGCATCACATTGGCGTTTTAATTATTAGTTGAGCTGAGGCTATCAAAACGCCATTTTGTTATTCAAGATAGTAAGGCATAAGTTTTTGTAAAATCATCGCTATCTGTGAAGTGGTGGGCGATAAGTTTGGCTCATTCCACCTTTCATAAAGATTTGGCTTGCCACAATACTGCCGCATGTGACCAACATCAGCGCTAACCAAGTGAGAGAATCTGGTTGTTCACCAAAAATTGGAACGGCAAGAAGTGTCGCGACGACTGGAGTTAATGAACCAAAAGCTGCGCTGGCTTCGGCACCGATGATCCTAATTGCATAAATGAAAGTGAAAGAAGCGATTAAACCTGCGCCAACACCTTGTAGCATCGCGTGGCCAAATAACTCCTCCCATGGCCACTGGCTGAACGGTGTTACCACCAAATAACTGTCTACCCACCCGAAACCAACGGCGATGATGAGCAGAGCCAAAGACGCGATTGCAACGAATCCTGCACAGACGTGTGCATTAAGATTGGCGACACGAGCGCTGATGGTGAAAGCAGCCCACATGATGCTGCCAGTTAGAAACAGGATATGCCCTTGTAATTGAGACCAGTTGTACTCTGCGCCGCTATTAGAAAGAAGGAATACGAAAATCCCTAACAACACCGTAGAAAGCCCTATTAAGCGGTGAGCACTCAGCGACTGTTGATAACAAAGTACCGCGATAGCAGAAACAAACAATGGCAAAGTGCCAGGTACTAATGCACTGCCGTGCGCCACGGGAGCGAAATGCATAGCCGTTCCGACGACCAGAAGATAGGGAAGGCCGCTTCCAACCACAACACCAACCAGGTAGCGTTTAGGCACTACGCGCAGCGACTGTTTATGCTTAATCACAAATGGTAATAAAATTATACTTGGGATGAGAAAGCGAACTAACGCGATATCGGCTGGCTGCAAGGCAGAAATTGCGCCCCCTTTTAAAGAAATAAAGAAACCAGACCAAAGCAGTAAGGTCGTTAATATAGCTGCGTATCCCAAGATCATTATCGACATGTCCATTTGTAAATGATGTGTTAATTGTTGAATAAAACTCTTGCCAAAGGGAGGCAAAGTTTGACGTAATTAGGCTTGATGTTGGTGATAAATTGCGTATAAATGTTAATTATTAGTGATTAAAGGCACGGAAGAATAAATGGATAAAATTGACAGGCAACTTATCAACCTAATGCAGAAGGATGCCACTTTGACAACTGCAGAACTTGCTGACCAAGTAGGGCTATCGGCATCACCTTGTGCAAGGCGCATTAAGCGTTTGGAGCAGGAAGGTGTAATTAGTGGTTATCGAGCTATTGTGTCCAGAGACACCGTAGGCATCGCGATGACTGTATTTGTTGAAGTGAGTTTAAATAACCACCAAGCTTCTTCGATTGATGAGTTTGAACATGCCGTTGTTGAGATGGATGAAGTGATCTCATGCCATGTCGTATCAGGGGCCTATGATTACCTGTTAGAGGTGGTCAGTAAAGATCTCGCTGGTTATGAAACATTTACTAGAAAGTTACAGCGATTAGAAAATGTGAAAGATATTCATACCCACCTGGCGATTAGACAAGTGAAAGGAAATGGCAGTTTGCCGATTTATGCATAAGAAAGATGAAATTTTTCGATAGACTTAAGATTGCCCGCTATCATCGAAAGCGATATAGACAGTTTGGTAAAGACAGAGCCCGAACTCTGGGATGGGCAGATAAGTATAGTCAGATCAGCCGTTTTGAGGCGTTGTGCCGAGGGTTAACGTTAGACGGTTCAAGTATTTTAGATATTGGGTGCGGCTACGGAGACTTGTTAGCGTTTATCGAACTTACGGGGGGGCTTCCTCAAAGCTATATTGGCATTGATCAGCAAAAACAGTTTATCTCTGAAGCCAGAAAACGAGATTTTCGTACGCAAAGTAAGTTTATATGTGGCGACTTTTCAACGTTGGTATTGCCTCGTTGCGACTTTGTTTTTGCTTCCGGATCATTGAACTATCAATCCACCAACCCAAATCATACCATTGAAATGATTGATAAAATGTACCGAGCGACAGAGAAAGGTTGTGTGTTTAACTTGTTGGATGAATCCAAACTACCCAGCATGAAAATGTTAGCGTCGCACAATAAAGAAGGTGTCTTTCGCTATTGTCGGTTGCTGTGTCCGAATACACGATTGATTGAGGGGTACTCCGAGCACGACTTTACGATTGCCATGATCAAAAAAGCGGGGTCCGTTTCCTGACTCCGCCTTATAAATTCTTAAGCCTTATTGGTTTTTGTATTGTGAGATTTCACAGTTACCTGTGTATCTATCAACCTTGAATGAGAAAGCGGCTGAATGGTATTCCCTCCCATCACTCCATATTGTTTCTCCGAAGATTTTACAAAGATCCAAATCACTGATTGAACCGAACTCTTTTACGTGCCTAACTACTGACAAAAACTTGGCTTTGGTAGCATTAGGACATTCCCTGTTACTTAATCGATTGATAACCATGTTTGTAGCATCATCTCCAGCCAAATGTGACTTTTTATTAAATTTTATTAATGGCTAAACTAACCAAAAAATGTCCATAAGTAAAGCATTAATGTGACGTATGTCTCTATAAATTGATTGTCTTGGTCATGGTTTAGTCAAGTTTGTCAAAGGGAACAATCCCATTATTTACATTTGATATCATTCACGACTAAGGAAAGATAAAAAGCACGAATAACGTCCAATATTGGAGTAAAAAACCAACATCGTCTATTCAAAACTGGCTCTGTTTTTACTTCGAAACATCTTGAGCGTATTGAAGCGCTCGGGCTTCTTTATCATAGACTTGTGACAGAGTTTGATATTGTGAAGAGAGGCGCTTGTAATCTTCAGAAAGTTCCAAAGCGTTGGTGTTATACCATTCCGCAGTTATTTGATTGGCTGTTTTGTTTGACTCGCGGCACTTCTGGGCCAGTATCTCCCACCCATTTGCTGACCATTGGGACTGTGTTCTCAATTTAAGCAGCTGATTCGCTTTAGTTGTGAGCTCTTCTTTGTATTGAATCGATGCTTTTAATTGCGCTTTGAACACATTTTGGTTCGACTTGGCACGCCAAAGTAGCACGAGCTCATGCAGTGAAAAGGTTTCGGACAATAACTGACGCTGTTTATGTTCGGTTAAAAGTGTATTGAATACCTCAACATGCTGATTGTAATTGGACTCTAAGCGATTGAATTGGGTAAGATTGTCATTCCACGACGATGGGTTACATTGAATATTGGCGTGCCCCGTTATCGGGAACAGAAGAAATAGTAGTATCCAATTGAGTCTGTTGATCATTATTGCTCGCGTTAGTTGACCTGCTCTTTTGAGTATATACCCAAATTTCTACGACATGCGTGCTGCTGGTGGGATAAGAATAAAGAATGAAAAGGAAAAGGGCATGAAGAAAATTCTCGTCGCATTGATTGTCATGCTGTTGCTCGGCGGAGCGGGGGCTGGATACTATTTCTTCTTTATGCAGAAAGATGAACCTGAAGCACCAAAGGCTACACAAGTCGAGCAATCGTCACTGCAAAAAGAAACATCCAAACCGATTCTGGATTTAGAAGCCGTTCCCCCGGAAGTTACCGAGTACTACGTTATTGAGCGTCGTGTCAATGTTTACAACAAGCCTAACCCTAATGCTTTAGTTGTCGATACGCTCTATAAGGGAGAAAAAGTATCGGTGTTAGAAAAAGTAGATGGGTGGTACCGAATCTCCGGTTATCTTGTCTATGAAGAGGGTGGAGAAGAAAAAGCCGAATGGTTGAATGCTGAAGGGTTATCGGATGCAGAGCCAGTTATTAAAGAGCAAGAGCGCTTAGAGATATTGGATGAATACCTACAGAAGTCGGATGACTTAAAAGTTCACTTGGATATTTTCCGTAAGAAAACACAGCAATTGTTAGACGATGAAACCTGTGATCCGAGTGATTTTGAGGAGCTCGGAGGCTGGGTTCGTTCTGTGACGTTCAAAAAGCGCAACGTTTACTTCATCTATTGTGGCGGTTTGGAGCAAGAGAACAAGATCTACTTAGATGTTGATAAGGGCGATATTTTTTATCGATAACTCACCACCAATTACACTAGTTTTCTAAAGACGTTTTGATAAATGCAATAACGATGCAAACCTGAAATCAGAGATTTATAACTTTTTAGTTGTGAACCATAATCAATAGGAATACTATCAACGAGTCAAGTGACCTAACTTGGCTCTTTGTGTTTTTAGTGAGCTCCTATGCCTTGGATTTACCTTAGAAAGTTGATTTTGCTGCTATTTGCAATGGTATTGCTACCAGTGCATGTATCTGCTGCGCAAATCGACCACAAGGCTCACGTACCGCACTTTTCTAAGCTACAACCTTTTGTAGCCGTAAGTGTATCGCCAAACTCTTCCGTCGATTTTTCTGAAGTTTCAGAAGAAAGCTCTCAATCTCCAGTATCTGAAGGCCATGCAAGTCTCGATTCCGTTGCTTTGTTTAACTCTCAGCGCTGGACGTCTTACTTACGGGAAGGGCTTGATGACGAGCACGTAGATTTTGTCGGCGATCTCACTACTCCGTTTTACGCTGATGCGGGTTACGCATACAGCTTGATGGACATTAACTGGCGTCACAACCAGTCCACATTTTATCATTTCACAAGCGATCATCGCATTTCTGGTTGGAAAGAGACCAATGCCATGTACGTCGCACTCAATAGTCAGTTCTCTGCCTAAACACCATCTATTTGCACCATTGTGCACTCTTAACACGACGATTGTATTCGACAGGACGTGAGCGTTCTGAGCATTTCATACCCTGAATTTATTCTGGGAGCATCTGTCGTGTGTTAAGCCTTGTTATTAAAAGCTTCACTTCATCGCGAAGGGATGATGTTTACATGAAAAAAACACCAAAGCAGCAAAAGAACAGAAAGCTGATGAATCACTACTCAGCTTGGAAATATGTCGTATTAATCACGACGGTCATTATCTTAACTTTAAGTGCGATCCCAACTTGGTTTGGCGAACAGCCTTCTATTCAGTTGACGTTTGCGGATCAAAACAACAGTGAAATGTCGGTTGTTCATCTGAATCAACTGCTAAAAACCAACCATATTTCAGCCGACAAAATCATCGAAAAAGACGGCAAAACAACCATTGTATTCGATGGTGAAGATGCGCAAAGTAAAGCTCGTGCGTTGTTAAACAAAGAGCTAAATAAAGACGACAGCATCACTTTCTCATACGTATCGGTTGCGCCAGAATGGTTGAATGAGATGGGCTTTAGCCCAATTAAACTCGGTCTTGACCTTCGTGGTGGCGTTCAGTTTTTGTTGAATGTTGATGTGAATAAAGCGTTTGAAGAGCAACGTGATGCGTTGATTGATGAAATCAAAGCGAATTTACGTGATCAACGTGTCCGTGGTGTGCAAGTTCGAGCAGAAAGCGGCAACCGAATTACGGTAAACAGTGACAGCGAGCAAGCATTGTCGGAAGTGAACAAGTTCTTGCGTCAAAATTACCCTGGCTGGATTTCAAAAAGTTCATCTCGTGGCTTTGTGCTTGAACCGAGTGAACAAAATATCCAAGAATTTCAATCGTCGACTCTTCAACAAAACCTGAAGATCATGCGTGGTCGTATTGAAGAACTTGGTATCACAGAAGCACTAGTGCAACGCCAAGGTAAAGAGAGCATTCGAATTGAACTCCCTGGTGTACAAGATCCTGCTCAAGCGAAAAACGTTATTGGTGCAACAGCAAGCTTGGCGTTTTATGAAGTGAAAGATGCGAGCCAAGCACACAGCAGCCAAGATCTTGTTCTTCAAGATAATGACGGTCGTACTGTGATTTTGGCCAAACGACCAGTTCTAACGGGCGAGCACATCGTGAACGCTCGTGCTGGTGTCGACAAAATGGGCATGTCAGAGGTCAATATCTCTCTTGACCACGCTGGTGGTAAGAAAATGAGTGACTTCTCAGCGACTCACATCGGCAAGCCAATGGCGACCGTTTACCGTGAATACAAAACAAACGATCGCGGTGTAACTGAGCGTAGTGAGCGCGTTATCAGCGTCGCGACTATTCAATCTCAACTTGGTAGCCAGTTCCGTATTACTGGGGCAGGTAGCATGGACGATGCGCAGCAGTTGGCGCTATTACTTCGAGCGGGTTCACTAACTGCGCCGGTTACTATTGTGGAAGAGCGTACTATCGGTGCTTCTCTGGGGGCAGAAAACATTGAAAACGGTTTTGCAGCACTGGCTTTAGGTATGGGACTAACACTGACCTTTATGGCACTTTGGTACCGCCGCTTAGGTTGGGTAGCAAACGTGGCGCTTTGTGCCAACATGCTTTGTTTGCTTGGCTTAATCGCCTTGTTACCAGGAGCGGTTCTAACGCTTCCGGGTATTGCCGGTTTAGTGTTAACCGTCGGTATGGCAGTAGACACCAACGTTATTATCTTTGAACGTATTAAGGACAAAATGCGTGAAGGCCGCAGCTTCGCTCAAGCGATTGATCTTGGCTTTGACAGCGCATTCTCGACCATCCTTGATGCCAACATTACTACCATGATCACCGCCGTGATTTTGTACGCCATCGGTAATGGCCCAATCCAAGGCTTTGCCTTAACACTCGGATTAGGTTTGTTAACCAGTATGTTTACAGGCGTATTTGCCTCTCGAGCAATGATCAATTTAATTTGGGGCCGCGATGCCCGTCGTGATGTGAGGGTTTAATCATGGTCGAAATGCTAAAACAAAATATTCGTAAAATTCGCTACTTTACTACGCTAGTTTCCATCATTTTAACGGTGATCGCGATCGTCGCTCTAGGCTTTAAAGGGTTGAACCTAGGTTTGGACTTCACTGGCGGTATGGTGACAGAAGTAAAGGTAGATAAGCAGCTAACTAACCATGATCTGCTTGACGTTCTGCAACCAAAGCTTGGTGAATCTGCGTCAGTGACACGCTCTGGTGAAGATGGCCGTTGGGTGATTCGTTACTCTGCGCCGGAAGATGGACAAACGTTGCCAAGTGTAGAAGAGGTGTTGAAGCCAATCTCTCACCAAGTTGATGTTGTCAGCAACAGTATAGTTGGCGCTCAAGTTGGCCAAGACTTGTTTGAACAAGGTGGCTTAGCATTGTTGATTTGTGTCTTGAGTATTCTCGGTTACTTGTGTTTCCGTTTTGAGTGGCGTTTAGCGAGTGGTTCACTGTTTGCTTTGGCCCATGATGTGATCTTAGTGCTTGGCTTCTTTGCAATTACTCAAATGGAGTTCAACTTAACCGTTTTTGCTGCTGTGCTGGCGATTTTAGGTTACTCATTGAATGACTCGATCATCATTGCAGACCGAATCCGTGAGCTGTTGATTGCGAAACAGAGTTGGAAAACAGAAGACATCAATGATCAAGCTGTTATCGCGACGTTTTCACGCACTATGGTGACATCTGGTACGACATTGATCACTGTTGGTGCATTATGGATTATGGGAGGAGCGCCTTTGGCTGGTTTCTCAACCGCCATGTTTATTGGCGTTCTGTCGGGTACATGGTCTTCGATTTCGATTGGTACTGTGCTGCCTGAGTGGTTGAAACTGGAGCCGAAACATTATCTTCCAGTTGAGATCGACGCTGCGCCGTAGCATTATTTTTTAAGGTAAAAGTGCTTGCGCCACTCATCTTGAGTGGCGCTTTTTTGTGCTTATTTCACGCGCATCAAGCGATGTTTCACAAGTCCCAAATCGAACTCTAAGACTTGTGAGCGCTTCATTGCTTCGACTTTATTCAACATTGACTCTTGGTAGCCTTTCTTCTTCATCCACTGAAGAGGTACAGAGAAAGCATCTTCATTAACGACATAAGACTCGCCTTTATGCTCACCGCTATAGACGTTCACAACCCAAACTCGGGCTTGAAAGTCCAATACTTCACCCATGACTTTAGCGATTTTATTCAGAATATTTTTCATTGTTTCCAGTTTGCCTTAGCTTAGTAGCAACCAGACACCAACTCCCATCATTAAAGTGCCTGCGATACGGTTCATTAGGCGTACATTCTTAGACTGACCTAATACGTGTTTCAACCCTTTACCACCAGTAGCGTACAGAGACATGCAAATGAACTCAAACAGTAAAATAATGGAGACAAGTATGATCAGTTGCGGTGCAAGTGCTGCGTTTTGGTCTATAAAAGGCGGTAAAAGAGAAATCATAAATGCCCAGCCTTTTGGGTTTGCGATTGCGGTAACGAAGCCTTGCATGATAAGTGCGATATTGTCACTCTTTGGTGTTTCTAAGTTGTCGACATTAATCGCAAGTTTCCCTCGCGACCGCCACATTTCAACTCCAAGATAGAGTAAATAACCGCCACCAATGAACTTTAACGCGATAAACATCCAAGGATAATTGAGCATAATCGCAGCGATACCTAACACCGCAGAGACTGACACCAGCGCGACACCGAGAAGTTCTCCTACCATCATCCATAACGTGCGACGATAACCGATACTCATACCTAACGTTAGGGCGAGAGTCATGCACATACCAGGCGTGATTGAGACAAAAAAGAAAGTAGGGATGAACATACTGAGCAATGCAAGATTCATATCTGTTGATGATTTAGTGATTAAAGAGAAGCCACAAAGATAGTGCAAAGTGGAAAAGGATGCTACTACAAAGCGAACGATTACTTTCACTAGTAGCTAGTTGATGTTCTTCGAATATATAAAATTAAAATGAAATTATATTTTAATCTATGCGTCATAATAG
This sequence comes from Vibrio sp. YT-15, assembly GCF_033337445.1. Classification (NCBI taxonomy): domain Bacteria; kingdom Pseudomonadati; phylum Pseudomonadota; class Gammaproteobacteria; order Vibrionales; family Vibrionaceae; genus Vibrio; species Vibrio sp. YT-15. Next base: position 84,125 of record NZ_JAWOQR010000004.1, on the reverse strand, counting down.
TGCGTATTGCACCAGTATGAGACAAGCTCTTATATCATTTTTAGATTAAATATATTTAATTTATTATATTTTATCGGTATTAATCATCACTGTATTAAAATAGTCGAATTGATAACTAAATTATCATTAAATGCAGTAATTAAATGATATGTTTGATAATTATTTTTACCGATAATTGAATTATTATTCTAATCTCAAGTTTGTTGTAATCATATAGGCTTAAAATTCAGATCTTAAATCATGACATAATGTAACGTCTACCATTCTTTATGTAAGTTCATGATATTTAATAATTATGTTTCTATTTCTGTTGGTGTGGCTTTTGTGGAAGTGTGATTTAAAACAATGGCTTATGTAAAATTAACCATTTTATAACATTTCACGGGTAATGAGATCTAAATCAATCTTATGCAATTGGGTGAGTTTTTTATTTGAAATGTAATATTTCTAGGTTAACTTAAAATAAAGGCAGCACGGGATTGGTTGTCAAAAGAATAAATAAACACGTCAGTTGGTGAACTATTTCATCAGTGTATTAAGTTTGCTTTTTAAATGCCGTTAAGAATGGAGTCTTCAATGAAGAAAGTCGCTTTGATCACTGGATCAAAAGGCGGAATTGGTTCTGCTATTTCCTCTCAATTAGTCAATGACGGTTACCGTGTAATCGCTACTTATTTCACAGGTAACTACGAATGTGCGCTGGAGTGGTTCAACAGCAAAGGGTTTACCAAAGATCAGGTTCGCCTTTTTGAGTTGGATGTAACAAACACGACAGAGTGTGCAGAGAAATTGGCGCAATTGCTTGGGGAGGAGGGAACCATTGATGTTGTTGTCAACAACGCAGGAATCACACGTGATGGCGTGTTTAAAAAGATGACTGCGCAAGCTTGGAATGATGTCATCAATACCAACCTCAATAGTTTATTCAACGTTACGCAACCCCTCTTCGCTGCAATGTGCGAAAAAGGCGGTGGTCGTGTCATCAATATCTCTTCAGTCAATGGTCTTAAAGGGCAGTTTGGTCAAGCAAACTACTCGGCGGCGAAAGCTGGGATGATCGGTTTCTCTAAAGCCTTAGCATACGAAGGTGCTCGCTCGGGTGTGACAGTTAATGTTATCGCTCCGGGTTACACGGGTACGCCAATGGTTGAGCAAATGAAGCCAGAAGTGCTGGAATCCATTACGAACCAAATTCCAATGAAACGTCTTGCGACACCAGAGGAAATTGCAGCATCAGTGAGCTTCTTGGTCAGCGATGCGGGCGCCTACATCACCGGAGAGACTTTGTCGGTGAACGGCGGCTTATACATGCACTAAGGAGAGAAGATGATGGAAAAAGTATTTATCGTAGCGGCGAAGCGTACTCCAATTGGTGCTTTTGGTGGTAGCCTGAAAAATACTTCTGCTGGCGATCTGGCAGCAGTAGCGATTAAGGGCGCGTTGGAAGCGGCAAAGTTGCCTGGCGACAAGGTTGACGAAGTGATTGTTGGCAACGTTGTTGGTGCAGGTCAAGGAATGGGTGTTGGCCGCCAAGCGGCACTGTTTGCGGGGATTCCTGAATCTGTTCCTGCATATGGCGTAAACATGGTTTGCGGTAGTGGCATGAAAACGGTCATGGATGCCGTGTCCCATATCCGTAGTGGCGATGCTGAGATCGTTGTTGCAGCGGGTGTTGAAGTCATGTCTCAGATTCCGTTTGCTGCACCAAGCAGCATTCGTGATGGCAACAAAATGGGCAATCTGGAGCTAAAAGATCTGCTCATATCGGACGGTTTAACCGATGTTTACAACCAATATCACATGGGTGTGACGGCAGAAAACGTAGCAAAACAAATCGGCTTAACTCGCCAGCAGCAAGACGAATACGCGCTGTCTAGCCAACAGAAAGCGGTAGCCGCTATCGAAGCTGGCAAATTTCAAGACGAAATTGTGCCAGTGGAAGTAAAGCAACGCCGTGAAACCGTGATGTTTGATACGGATGAATACCCAAAAGCGAACGCGACAATGGAAGCCTTAAGCAAGCTACGTCCTGCTTTTGACCGCGAAGGCACTGTGACTGCGGGTAATGCATCAGGTATTAACGATGGCGCGAGTGCGATTATCGTTGCATCTGAAAGCGCAGTTAAAGCGCATGGATTAACGCCGCTTGCTGAGATCGTAAGCTATGCGCAATCGGGTCTTGATCCGAAGATCATGGGCCTAGGTCCTGTTGAGTCGGTCAATAAAGCACTCGAAAAAGCAGAACTCAGTGTACACGACATCGACGTTTACGAGTTAAACGAAGCATTTGCAGCGCAAGCACTTGGCGTGATTCATCAGTTGGCGGAAACAAACCAAGTTCCAGTTAACGCGATTCAAGATAAAGCGAACTTTAACGGTGGTGCTATCGCGCTAGGACACCCGCTTGGTGCTTCTGGCAACCGAATCTTAGTCACGCTGGTTCACGAGCTTCATAAGCAAAATGGTCAATATGGCGTTGCTTCACTTTGTGTGGGCGGCGGCATGGGCACGGCTGTGGTTGTAAAGACAGTTAAGTAATTATTTAAACGGACATTTTTAATTCTTTCTCTAGGAGACAAACCATGTACACAGATTTCTTCAAAACATTTAGCGATCAAACTGAAAAAAATCTAGAACCTTACTTGAAGTTCAACAAGCTAGTGACAAAAAACGTAGAAGTGTTGACCGAGCTTCAATTGAACGCCATTCGCACATACAGTGAAGTGGGTCTAAACCAGATGAAAGCAGCGACAGAAATCAAAGACGTAACGTCATTGACTGCTTTCAACAGCCAGCAACTAAGCGTACTTACTAAACTTTCTCAACAAATGATGGATGACAGCAACAAGCTTCAAGCGATTGCAAAAGAGTTCAAAGAAGACGTTGAGAAAATGACTTCGGAAAATCTAAAGACTGTTACTCCAGCGTAATTTGTCCGATTCTCGCCGCCCCTAGATTTGGGCGGCGTTGTTTTTTCCGAATATAGGAGTAAGACTATGTTTCAACACTTCTTTTCGGACTATCTTGTGAAGCTTCAGGAAACCAATCATCAGTGGTGGCATGATTTCGAAGTGAACAAGGCAGTCGTGAACTCTCCTTTAAACAAGGCCATGCAAGAAGTGAACTTTGAGGATACTGCCAAACTGTTCGAACAAGCTGCGAATCAGCCTGCTGCGATTTTAAAGCTGCAAGCACAGTGGTGGGAACAGCAGCTGCAAATTTGGCAGAATGTTGCATTGGCAGGGAACCAAGCACAAATCGTCGAAGCTGAAAAAGGGGATAAGCGTTTCTCAAACGAAGCGTGGCAAAATGAAGCCATGTATAGCTTCATCAAACAATCCTACCTTTTATTTAGTAAGACCTATCTGGACACCATCGAGTCTTTGGAAGGCTTAGATGAAAAGACGAAAGAACGTATTATTTTTTTCTCTCGCCAAGCCATTAACGCCCTTTCTCCTTCCAACTTCATCGCCACTAACCCAGAGCTTTTGAAGCTGACACTTGAGCAAAACGGTCAAAACTTACTGGCAGGCTTAGAGCAGTTGAAAGAAGACGTTGAGTCGAGCGCAGACATTTTAAAAATTCGTATGACGAATAACAATGCATTCCGTGTGGGCGATGACGTTGCGACGACACAGGGCAATGTGGTTTTTCAAAACGAATTGTTTGAGTTGATTCAATATCGACCTCTAACAGAGAAAGTGAATGCGACGCCGCTGCTCATCGTCCCACCTTTCATCAATAAATACTACATCCTTGATTTAACGGCAAAGAACTCAATGGTTCGATGGTTGTTAGAGCAGGGGCACAGTGTATTTATGATGTCTTGGCGCAATCCAGGCAAGGCACAAGCGCACATAGAGTTTGGTGACTACGTGACAGAAGGCGTAGTGAAAGCCGTCGCTGCAATTGAAGATATAACAGGACAAGAGCAAATCAATGCGGCTGGTTATTGCATTGGTGGTACTGTTTTAGCAAGCACGGTTGCGTACTACGCTGCAAAACGTATGAAGAAGCGCATTAAGTCTGCCACTTTCTTCACCACATTGCTCGACTTCTCTCAACCAGGTGAAGTCGGCGCGTATATCAATGACACCATTGTTAGTGCAATTGAAGCGCAAAATAACGCAAAAGGGTATATGGACGGCCGTTCCTTAAGCGTGACGTTTAGTTTACTGCGTGAAAACAGCTTGTACTGGAACTACTACGTCGACAATTACTTGAAGGGTAACAGTCCGGTTGATTTCGACTTGTTGTACTGGAATAGCGATAGCACCAACGTCAGCGCTGCATCTCACAATTTCTTGCTTCGCGAGCTCTATTTAGAGAACAAGCTGGTGCAAGATAAAGGCGTCAAAATTGGTGGAGTATGGATTGATCTAAATAAGATCAAAATTCCTAGCTATTTTGTGTCAACGAAAGAAGACCACATTGCGTTATGGCAGGGAACTTACCGTGGTGCGCTGAACACGGGTGGTAACAAAACGTTTGTCCTCGGTGAGTCTGGTCATATTGCGGGCATCGTGAACCCTCCAGCTAAAAATAAGTATGGTTATTGGTTGAACGATAATTTGGATGACTCTGCTGATGAGTGGTTGAATAACGCGGAACACAAAGAGGGATCGTGGTGGACACACTGGAACGAGTGGTTACTCCAATTCAACCCTAAAGAGCAAGTTGAGCCTTTCCCTATTGGCTCAGAAAACCATCCGGTTATTGATGAAGCGCCAGGACAATACGTCAAACAGGTTCTGCCAGTAAAAGAATCTTAAACAACTCCCTAGAGCAGTAAATCTTAGCGGCCTTTATGGTCGCTTTTTTTATGTATGATTGCTTGTTTATTTATTGTTGGCAGTACCATTGAGCAATAAATAAAAAGCGCCGAGCATTTGCTCGGCGCTCAGTGTCAACAAATAGGCTAGTTGACGAGTAGAGATGCGTTACGTTACACCTCTTTATCCTTACCAAATGACAGCAGCCAGAGAGAGATTGCTGCTACCGCCACAAAGCCGGAAAGAATAATCACTGGCATAGCACTGTAGCCAAGGATATGCCAAATTACAGATTCTAATGTACTCATGGTAAGTCTCCTTAGTGCCAGCCTTCAACGCCGCTCATGTCTGGTAGTTTGTGCGCAATACCTTTGTGACAGTCTACACATGTTTTCTCGCCTGAAGCTAGAGCGGTGGAGTGTTGTTCTGCCGCACGTGATCCTTGCTGAGAGTAATCCATGAAATCAAACTCATGACAGTTACGACATTCAAGAGAGTCATTCTTCTTCATACGTGCCCACTCTCGCTCTGCGAGGTGTCCACGACGCTCTTGGAACTTCTCTGGCGTATCGATCGTCTTCGTTACGAAGTGTGCAAATAGCTCTTTAGATGCCTGTACTTTACGAACGATCTTATCCGTCCATTCATGAGGAACGTGACAGTCTGAACAAATCGCACGAACACCAGAGCGGTTGGAGTAGTGAATTGTTTCTTGAATTTCAGCAACGATCGGCGCGTGACAGCCAGAACAGAATTCTTCTGTGTTGGTTGCTTCCATACCTGTGTTGAATGCGCCCCAAAATAGAAGGCCACCAGCGAAGCCTAGAAATAAAACCACACCAGCGGCAGCTTTACTCGGGCTCGACAGTCTCTTCCAAAACGCTTTAAGTATTTTCATAAGTAACCTCTTAGTACTCGCGTTTCAATTACTGAAGCGAATCGACTGCCTTAAACTCGTTTTCCACTAGTGGTTTTGCATCCGTTTGTGGAACGTGACATTGCAAACAGAAGTAACGACGTGGAGACATATCTGCCAGTACCGCATCTTCTCTGTTTACATAGTGCGTTACGCTAATTTTAGTCGCACCTGACTCTTTTGCATTTTTCCAGCTATGGCATGCAAGACACTTGTTAGCATTTAACGAAATTTCGTAGTGACGAATACTGTGTGGGATCAACGGTGGTTGATAAACATAGCTGTCTTCAACAATTTGATCTTTAGGGAAGTCTTTGAACTCGTCTGCTGGACGCGTATCTTCCAATTGAGACATTCCACGTAAAGATTCTAGACCACCAATACCACCAGGATTATCCAACTCAGCTTGCGCAATGCCTGTCACTAACGCACCTACAGATAAAACTGCGACAAGTAATTTTTTCATCATTTCATCTCCGCCTTTATGGCTTAAATTCTTTATTAGGCCGCCATAATGACGGCCGTAGCATTCAGTATCTGAAGGTTAAGCAATCTTAGTGATTTTGACTGGGCACTTCTTAAAGTCTGTCTGTTTAGACAGTGGATCAGTCGCATCTAGGATAAGCTTGTTAATCAAAATACGTGCATCAAAGAACGGTACGAATACCAAGCCTTTTGGCGGACGGTTACGACCGCGAGTTTCAACACGAACGCGTACTTCACCGCGTTTGTTTGCCATGAGTACTTCTTCACCACGACGAACATTGCGTGCTTTTGCGTCTTCTGGGTGCATGTAACACACTGCGTCTGGTACTGCTTTGTATAATTCAGGTACACGACGAGTCATGGTGCCTGTGTGCCAATGCTCAAGAACACGACCAGTACATAACCACATATCAAATTCATCGTTCGGTACTTCTGGTGGCGCTTCGTATGGCGCGGAAATGATCTTCGCTTTGCCATCAGCATTGCCGTAGAAGTCCCAACCAGAACCTTCTTTCGCGTATGGGTCTGAACCTTCTTTAAAGCGCCACTGTGTTTCCTTACCATCAACAACAGGCCAACGTAGACCACGTACTTGGTGGTAGCGGTCGTATGGAGCCAAATCATGACCGTGACCACGGCCAAATGTTGCGTATTCCTCAAACAGACCTTTTTGAACATAGAAACCGAAGTGGTGAGCATCGTCATTCAGTTCACGAGCTTCTTCGATAGGGAATTTGTCGACGTTACCATTGCGGTAAAGTACGTCGTACATTGTTTTACCACGGTATTGAGGCGCTTTCGCTAGAAGCTCTTCAGGCCACACTTCTTCCATTTTGAAGCGTTTCGAGAACTCCATTAGCTGCCACAGGTCGGATTTTGCTTGACCGACTGTGCCCACTTGTTGGTACCAAGCTTGGGTACGACGCTCTGCGTTACCGTAAGCACCTTCTTTTTCAATCCACATAGCGGTAGGAAGAATAAGGTCTGCTGCTTGTGCTGTTGCTGTCGGGTATGGGTCAGACACAACGATGAAGTTTTCTGGGTTGCGGTAACCTGGAAGACGCTCTGTGTTGATGTTTGGACCGGCTTGCATGTTGTTGTTACATTGAACCCAGTAACAGTTCAGAACGCCGTCATTCAGCATACGGTCTTGCAATACGGCGTGGAAGCCAGGTTTTGGTGGAATCGTACCTTCTGGCAGTTTCCAGATGTCTTCTGCAATCTTACGGTGTTTAGGGTTAGCAACCACCATGTCCGCTGGTAGGCGGTGAGCAAACGTACCAACCTCACGAGCGGTACCACATGCTGATGGTTGGCCCGTTAGTGAGAATGGGCTGTTCCCCGGAGTCGAGATCTTACCGGTTAGTAGGTGGATGTTGTAAACCAAGTTATTCATCCATACACCACGAGTATGCTGGTTCATACCCATCGTCCATAGAGACATCACTTTCGTGTTTGGATCCGCGTATTGCTTCGCAAGCTCGATAAGCTTCTCTTTCTCAACACCAGAGATTTCAGATGCTTTTTCTACTGTGTATGGCGCTACTGATTTCTTGTACTCTTCGAATGAGATAGAAGTGAGTTTGCCAGAGTTCGGGTTCTTCGCTGCTTTTTGTAGCGGATCATCGTCACGTAGACCGTAGCCGATGTCAGTGTCTGCTTGAGTGAAGTTCGTGTGTTTGTTCACGAAGTCCCAGTTTACTGCATCGTTTTCGATGATGTAGTTTGCGATGAAGTTAGCAATTGCAAGGTCAGACTGAGGATTGAAAATGTAGCCGTGGTCTGCCAACTCAAATGAACGATGGTAGTAAGTAGAAAGCACGTTCACTTTAACGTGAGGGTGGCTTAGGCGGCGGTCAGTAATGCGAGTCCATAGAACCGGGTGCATCTCTGCCATGTTTGAGCCCCAAAGAACGAAAGCGTCTGCGTTCTCAAAGTCATCGTAACAACCCATTGGCTCATCGATACCGAATGCGCGCATGAAACCTACAACGGCAGAAGCCATACAGTGACGAGCGTTTGGATCAATGTTGTTTGATCGGAAGCCTGCTTTCATTAACTTTGACGCAGCGTAGCCTTCCATTACTGTCCATTGGCCTGAGCCAAACATACCTACGCTTGTTGGGCCTTTTTTCTCGAGGGAAGCTTTCCATTTCTCAGCCATGATGTCGAAAGCGTCATCCCAAGAGATAGGTGTAAATTCACCATCTTTGTGGAATTTGCCATCTTTCATTCGTAGCATCGGTTGAGTTAGACGGTCTTGACCGTACATGATCTTAGAAAGGAAGTAACCTTTGATGCAGTTCAGACCTTTGTTTACTGGTGCTTCTGGGTCACCCTGTGTTGCTACCACTTTGCCGTTTTGAGTGCCAACAAGAACAGAACAGCCTGTACCACAGAAACGACAAGGTGCTTTGTCCCATGTGATTTTGGTTTGATCAGAGCTTGCAATCAGGTTGGCTGCAGATGCTGGTAGTGTCACACCTGCGACAGCAGCAGCTGATGCAGCCGCGTTTGCTTTCACAAACGCACGTCTTGTCATTTTCATACTTCACCCTCGATTTGGGAATGTTGTGTTCCAGTGTCTTCTTCATCCGTTTCTTCAAGCCCAGTTTCGATTTGGTGATAAACCAATACCGTGCTTAAGACGTTCGGTAAATTGTTAATGGCATCGATAGTGTCTGTGATGAAACCTTGGTTCTCAGTTTCAAGTACGACGATAATCTTGCCTTCAGGACTGTCACCATAGATTTCCGCATTTTCGTGTGCTTCTATCTTTTGTTTGATTTCGTCCAAATGTTCCGGCAGCACATGTACTACCAAACTTGAAATATGCACTTCATTTAGTGACATATAGCTCTCTCATTTATTTTTATTGCCTTTGGCCGACGACATTCGGCTTAGGCTGTTGTATTGCTCACATTGATGGATGAAGTCGGGCACACTGAAACACAGGCGCCGCAGCCGTTACACTCATCAAGGTCTAAATTGGGTTGTGCTACTTTCCCCAGTTCTAATTTGAACTGAATTGCCATCGGGTCGCACATATCCCCACAACTTCGGCATTCGACATTTTGTTTTGCTAAGCAGTTATCGTTGATACTTGCTTTTGCTTGCCAAGGTTGTTCTGTTTCTGGCAAGAAAAGGGGCTCAGGACAGGCGTTTGCACATTGATAGCAAAATGTGCATTCATCGATGGAAAAATCGACCGAGGGGAATCCGCCATCACTTTTGGTTATAATCTTTGTTTCACAGGCCTCAATGCATTTACCGCAGCGAGTGCAATCGTCCGTAAACTGTTGCGGTTTAGTTAACCAAGGCAAACGTACGGCGTTGTCGGGGTGCGCTTTTCTTGCAAAGAGTCTTCTTCTGGAAAGGTCTACCACTTAGTCACCTCGAAACTTGGAACCCAAACTAAGCATAGTCCACAATTTTCATTAATAAACTGTCATTTAAACTAACGAAATTGTAGTTTTTGACATATTTGTATAAATACCTCTTAGGGGGTAAATGGTATGCAATATTGTTTTGGATCAATAAATTCCGTCGCAGGTGATCACATATTGATAAAGTTGAAAGGTAATGGGTTCATTGCACGTACAAATAGGATTGTTAATGGGCGAGGAACTCAGATTGTTTAAAAATGTGAAAAAGTCGGTGACGCGCACGATTGCGTCCGCAATGCTTCTTATTTTGCTGCTCTCAGTTGCTACGACTGGTTTTGCGATTTTTACGTTAGCGTCCAGTTTGAACGATGCTGAAGCCGTCAATGTTGCTGGCTCGATGCGAATGCAAAGCTACCGTCTAGCGAATGATATTCAGGTTAAATCTGTTGACTATTCTTCACATATTGACGCATTTGAAAATTCGATATATTCACCTTCAATGAAAGCGCTTCAGCATTGGTCTGTGCCAGAAGACATCACTCACGATTACTACCGTCTTATTATCAGATGGCATGAACTCAAGGCGGTGCTTAGAGGAGACAACCCGGCAGAATATCAACTCCTAGTGGCCGGTTTTGTTGAACAAATCGATGAGTTTGTATTTAAGCTACAAAGCTTTTCGGAGCAAAAACTGATTAACTTAGCCTGGATCGGCGGGTTAGGGTTGGGTGGCATTCTTTGTGTCAGTATGTTTGTCGTTCATTTTGTGCGCCTCGAAGTTGTTCGGCCTCTGCGTGCTTTAGTTTTTGCTAGCGAGCAAATTAAAAATCGCTCATTTAATATATCGCTCAATGTATCCAGCGATAATGAAATGGGAATACTGACTCGAACCTTTAATCGGATGGCGACAGACCTTGGTAAGTTGTACCGAGGATTAGAACAAGCGGTTGATGAGAAAACACGTAAATTGCAGCATGCCAACCAGTCTTTAGAGGTGCTGTATGACTCGTCAAAAGAACTCACGGCGTCGCGTATTAATCAAGACAATTTCCAGGCGATTTTGCAGCATATCGTCAGTCTTGAGGGCATTAAAGCGGTCAAACTTGAAATCGAGCAGCTGGGAGAACCGAGCTGGATATTGATGGAAGGAGAAGAATGCTGCCAAGATTGTGATGAAGATTGCCACGGTAAAGCCCTGATGCTAGATGGTGAGCACTTGGGCTATTTATATTGGAAAGCAGGGTTACCTTGTCCGAACGAGGCTCTTATTGACAACTTCGTGCAGATTTTATCACGCGCCGTGTATTACAATCGGGCGCAGCGCCAAGCAGAACAAATTCTGCTGATGGAAGAGCGAGCCACTATTGCTCGGGAGTTGCATGATTCATTGGCTCAAGCACTCTCTTACTTAAAAATTCAGGTCGCTTTGTTGAAGAGAAGCGTAAAGAACTTGCCTGACGAAAAGGCGATCGCGCAGGCTAATCAAGTTATTGCCGAGCTAGATACGGGCTTATCTGCCGCTTATACGCAGTTACGCGAGTTACTGACGACGTTTCGTCTTACGATTAAAGAGGGCAGTTTTGGCCAAGCATTGCAAGACATGGTTGAAACGCTCAGTGAACAAACTGCTGCGGACATTACGCTAAAAAATAGACTTTCATCAACTGAACTGGATGCACATCAGCAGGTTCATTTACTACAGTTGATAAGAGAAGCGGCAATTAATGCTATCAAACATGCGCAAGCAGATAATATTCACATTCAATGTCTCGATAATGATGGAAAAGTCACAGTAACCGTTAGCGACGATGGAATAGGCTTTGAACATCAAGACGAAAAATTAAATCATTACGGTATGAGTATCATGCAAGAGCGGGCCGCTAGACTGCATGCCGATCTTCACATCGAAGCATCGATAAACAAAGGTTGTACCGTAAAATTAGAATTCCAACATAGTAAGGAAGTAAACTGTGACAGTGTGTAAAGTAATGCTGGTGGATGATCATCCACTCATGCGAAGAGGTATCCACCAGCTTTTAAGCTTTGAGCCTGAGTTTGAGGTTATTGCAGAAGCAAGTAATGGCGCGGATGCAGTAGCGAAAGCGCATGAGCTAGAACTGGATCTTGTACTTCTTGATCTTAATATGAAAGGCATGTCTGGCCTTGATACTTTGCAAGCACTGCGTGCAGATGGCTGTGAAGCCAGAATTGTCATTCTAACCGTTTCAGATAGCCCAGCAGATATCGAAGCAATAGTTCGAAGTGGTGCCGATGGCTATTTATTGAAAGACACTGAGCCCGATGAGTTGGTTGAGTTGCTAAAACAAGCGCACCAAGGGGACAAGGCATACAGCCAAGAAGTTTCTAAGTATTTGAGTGAACGTTCAGAGCAAGAGGACGTGTTTGATACACTGACCGATCGTGAATCGCAGATCTTAAGAGAGGTGGCAAGAGGTTTCCGCAACAAGCAAATTGCCGATCGTCTTTTTATCTCTGAGTCTACGGTTAAAGTACATATGAAGAGTTTACTTAAAAAGCTTCAAGTTCCTTCTCGTACTGCAGCAACCGTCCTTTATCTTGAGCGCTTTGGCGACATCAAATAACATTGTTGGATTTGAATCTGTAATAATAAATAAAATCAAACAGTTATATTGATTCTGACGAATAAAAAAACCGCCTGTTAGGCGGTTTTTTTACTTGTCTGGGCGAATAGAGTACAAGTCACTGTTGTGCTTACCACACTCCAAATAGTACTGATAAGCCACTTTTTTGCTTTCAGCAATGACTCTCATGCAGTGCATTTTCCCCTGTTCAAAATATCGAATCTCATATTCTACACTGGTATCAAGTTGCTCAGCGGCTGCCATACTTCGCCTCCATAAACCATCCAAAAAACATCCATGCAAATTATATGCCGTTATAGGGAGCGTCGTTCGGTACGTTTTTTAGCCGATAATTGCGCTCTAACTCACTTTTTTGCGGATAGCTGTGATCAAAAAGTTAATTTCAAACTCTATATATTATTAAGGTGGCAATCAATATTTGTCACACTGGTGTAAGTTTGCCGCAATACTAAGTGATACAGGTTGAGTATAGAACTTAATCAACAGAAAAGGGAATACGAATAAGTGACTAAATTAAAGGATGTATCTAATAAGGCGCTTCGTTATGGCCTTCTATTTTGTTTCGTATTTCTGCTTGCCGGTTGTGCGAAAAAGTTTTTATACAGCAATATCGATTGGTTCGTGCTCGATTACTTAGAGGACTATATCTCGTTGCAAGGGGAACAAGAAGTCCTAGTGGAAGAGCGCTTATTACTGTTGGCAGACTGGCACAAGAAAGAGGAGTTACCATTATATATCGAACATCTAAAAGACCTTGAGAGATTAAAAGCGAGCGATATCACCTTAAATTACTTACAACAAAATCGAGATAGAATGCGAGCGCATTACGATAGAGTGGTCAGCAAAGCAGCACCAGATCTTTTTGCGTTAAGTTTGCAATTAACGAAAGAGCAAGAACGCGAGTTTTTGAGTAATGTACAAGAACATTATCAAGAGCGAAACGCAAAATATGCCGATAAGACAGAAGACGAAGTGCGTGAAATTATTCTGGATAACACTGAAGAGTGGATGGAAGAATGGCTAGGGAATCTATCAGGAAATCAGCGTCAATTAGCTCAAAGATTTTCTCAGCAAGTTATTTTAAACAGCCCTTTATGGAGAGATTATCGAGCCACGGTATATCAAGAGCTCGAATACTTGTTCGACAACAAATCTAATGTTGTGACTTATCAAGATATATTTATGCGACTCTTGTTCGAGCCAGAGAGTTATTATAGTGAGCAGCTTTCTCTGAATATTGACTCTAACTTTGCATTGGTTGATCAACTGACATTAGATGTTTCTCGTTCGATGACCGATAAGCAATGGCGTCATTTTCGTGAAAAGGTTAAAGAGTGGCGAGTACTGGCTGAGGAACTTTTAGATTAAATTCATGCTTCAATGAGCGAAAGCAAAGCGCAAAAGCCTTTCTTATCAAAAAATGATTCAAAGCAAATTCTTATTGAGCTAAGAGCGTAACATAGCGTGAGGTTTGATGAGGCAACGTCAGCTTATCAATGCGTGATAAGGCCTCATCGTACAAAACAATGAGAATAAATATGAAACATTTAGTTGAAAGATTTCTTCGATACGTCACGTTTGATACCCAATCAAATCCACATGTGACGCTTTGCCCAAGTTCACCTGGCCAGCTTGTGTTTGCTGAGTTACTTAAAAAAGAGATGCTCGAACTTGGCTTAAGTGACGTGACTTTGGATAAAAATGGCTACTTGATGGCTAAACTGCCAGCCAATGTTGATTATGAGGTTCCTCCTATCGGCTTCATTGCCCATATGGATACCGCGCCGGATGCATCTGGCAAAAACGTAAAGCCGCAATTCATCGAAGATTACCAGGGTGGCGATATTGCATTAGGGTTGGGGGATGAAGTGTTATCTCCCGTGCAATACCCAGATTTACATCACCTACATGGCCACAATCTTATTACTACCGATGGCACTACATTACTTGGCGCGGATAACAAAGCCGGTATCGCAGAGATTCTTTCCGCGGTAGCTCTACTACTGGAAAACCCAGACATTCCACACGGCGACATTTGTATCGGCTTTACTCCGGATGAAGAAATCGGTCGTGGTGCAGATTTGTTTGATGTTAAGAAATTTGGCGCGAAATGGGCATACACTATAGATGGTGGCCCGCAAGGTGAATTGGAATACGAAAACTTTAATGCAGCAAACGCTGATGTAATTTTTCATGGTGTTAGCGTTTATCCAGGTACTGCAAAAGGCAAAATGGTCAATGCGATGAACTTGGCTGCGAAATTTCAAGTTCAAATGCCCCAAGATCAAACTCCGGAAACAACAGAAGGTTACGAAGGGTTCTTCCATTTAAAATCGGCAGAAATGGGCGTTGCACGAAGCGAGCTAGGTTACATTATTAGAGACTTTGACCGTCAAAGGCTTGAGGAGCGAAAAGCCTTTATGCAGAAACTCGTCGATGAAATGAACACGGGTTTACGCCATGGTTCTGTAGAGCTAAAAATAAAAGACAGCTATTACAATATGAGAGAAATGGTTGAGCCTTACCCTCATATCATTGAGTTGGCGAAGCAAGCGATGGAAGCGTGTGATGTGGAACCGATTATAAAACCTATTCGTGGTGGTACAGATGGCGCTCGTTTATCTTTTATGGGTTTGCCGTGCCCGAATATCTTCACCGGTGGTTTTAACTTCCACGGAATTCATGAGTTTATTTCTGTTGAAATGATGGAAAAATCAGTACTCGTTATTGTCAAAATTGCTGAGCTCACAGCGAAAAAACACAGTTAAAAGACTACGTCGAGACCTCTTGCAGATTTAATAACAAAATAGCCCAGATCTCTCTGGGCTATTTAAATATTAAGATGGGATACTAGCGCACGTCTTTGTCTTCAATTTCAATGTCTTCTAGCGGTAACCAGTCGACTTTCACACCCGCTTGATCGAACATATCTTGACTGACTTGGATTTTATCTCCCCAGCGAGATAAAAAGTCTTCAGACTGCTCAGGGCAGTGTACGTGTGAGATCCCTGTTTGAATGATCTTTGCCGCGCAGTTAGGGCAAGGAAAATGCGTTACCCAAATATCACATCCGTCTAAGTCACGTTTTGAGAACAAAATTGCGTTCTCTTCCGCGTGCAGTGTTTTAAGGTATTTCAACTCGCGCTCATCGGTGTCGACACTGTCAGAAACACCATGCGGATAGCCATTAAATCCAACAGATACAATGCGATTCTGTTTAGTAATAACGGCACCGACTTGTGTTGATGGGTCCTTACTCCAAGACGCCACTAGTTCTGCCATCTGGTAAAAGCGTTTCGCCCATTTAGAAATCATAGTCATCCTCTCTGTCGAAGGCGTTGAATTAATTGAATGATAACCCATTTATATTAAAAAAATAGTCAAAATCGGGGTCTTGAGTATGAAGGCGTCACTTTTTACCTTTTTAGCCACAAAACGTTCTTATCTTGAGCACTGAATCTCACTTTACGCCCGAATACAATACTCCCGTTAGTGTTTCCAAGCACACGCTAAAATTCGCGATCTCCTAAGGCGTATATTAAATAGTTATGATTGAGTTGTATGTATATTGCTCATTGAATACCACTGTTAACTAAATTACTTTATTTTCCTTTTGTTTCTCATGTTTACATTTAGAAACACCTTGGGCGCTTTTCAGTGAAGTTTTCAGTGGCAGCAAGGAGTAAGGTTGATAGGAATTCAACAATATCCTGTTCTATAAAGACGGTAAATACATGCAAAAGAAACCACTTGTCGCACTAATGGCGGCTACAGCAATCCTCGCTGGATGCGGGGAAGCTAATAATGCCCAAACGAAAGGTCAAGCGCCTCTCGTAGTGACTCAGGATGTCACGGTTATCGACTACCAACCGAGCAAGTCTTATATCGGTCGCATTGAAGCAGTAGAAGATACCAATATTACCGCGCAGATTTCTGGCTACTTAAAAGCTCGTCACTTTGAAGAGGGGCAAATGGTAGAAAAAGGGCAGCTCCTTTACTCTATCGAGCCATCTTCTTTTGAAGCCCAAGTCGCGAGTGCTAAAGCCGCACTTGCACAAGCTAAAGCGGCGCTAAAAAAAGCCGAATTAGATCATACTCGAGGTAAAAACTTGTTACCTCGCGGTAGTATCTCTCAATCTGAGTTTGATGCTTTAACTGCGGCACTTCTTGGTGCGAGAGCAGAGCTAGAAGCGGCAAATGCTCAACTTAAACTTGCTGAAGTTAACCTTTCCTATACTCAAATCCGAGCACCTTTTAGCGGACGTATTAGTGATACCAAAGTGAGTACGGGTGATCTGGTTTCTCCGTCATCTGGCGTGCTGACAACTCTGGTGAGTTTAGATCCAGTTCATACCTCATTTAGTGTGAGTGAGCGTGAGCGTTTAGCTATGGGTATGGATCAAGTAAAAGGTGATGGCTCGGCTGAATCAAACCGCGTTGAAGTTCAGCTTGAACTGGAAAATGGACAGTTTTTTGAGCATCTTGGTAAGCTTGATTTCTTAGGTAATCGTATTGACACCAAAACGGGTACGATTGCTATGCGCGCGCTAGTGCCAAACCCAGAGCAGAAGTTACTTCCGGGTCAACACATCAAAGTGAACTTGAGAGATAAGAACACGAAAGACGTTATTGTTATCCCACGACGTGCCGTACAGACTGACTTAGAAGGTGACTTTGTGATGGTGATGGCTGAGGGAAGTGTGGCAGAGCGTCGTAACGTCGAGCTTGGCCCTCAGGTTGAACAAGGCATTATCATTCGAGAAGGGCTCGATCAGGAAGATACGGTTATTACACAAGGCCTACAACGTGTGCGTAATGGTGTAGAAGTGCGCCTTCAAGCACCTGCTGAAGATAAGCAGTAGGGGGCACTATGTTAAGTCGTTTCTTTATTCAGAGACCTAAATTCGCGCTGGTTATTTCGATCATATTAACGCTAGCCGGCGCGATCTCACTGGCGATTTTGCCAGTGGCTGAGTATCCACAGATAAGCCCGCCATCAGTAAGCGTTTCGGCTTACTACACTGGCGCGAGTGCGGAAGTTGTCGAGCAGGCCATTGCGGACCCCATAGAGACCTCAGTCAACGGCGTTGAGGATATGATATACATGTCTTCAAAGAGCGCGAACGATGGCTCTTACAGCCTAAACGTCACGTTCGATGTCGGCACCGACCCAGATATGGCGCAAGTTAACGTGCAAAACCGCGTGTCACAGATTGAGTCAAAATTGCCTCAAGAAGTTCGCATGGTTGGTGTGACGGTGAAAAAGCGTTCACCTGACTTGCTGATGGTACTTAACTTCTATTCACCTGATGGCAAATACGATGATCAGTTCTTGATTAACTACATTAACTTGAATGTAAAAGATCAGTTGGCTCGTGCGAAAGGTATCAGTGAAGTTAACGTGATTGGTGGTGGCGAATATGCAATGCGTGTTTGGTTAGATCCTGAAAAAATGGCCAACCTTAAGCTAACCACGTCAGACGTATACGCCGCTTTGGCTGAACAGAACGTTCAAGTTGCGGCAGGGCGTGTAGGTGCAGCACCATACAACAATCCGCAAGAAGTTCAGTTTAACCTTGTGACCAAAGGTCGCTTGGAAAGCGTGAGTGAGTTTGAGAACGTAGTCCTTCGAGCTAATCCCAATGGATCTACGGTTTATCTGAAAGATGTTGCTCGCGTTGAACTAGGCAAAAAGTTCTACGATGGTAACGGTAAGTTCCGTGGCCAGGACGCGTCAATCGTTGCGTTGTCTCTTCAATCGGATGCGAATGCGTTAGAAAGTGGTCAGGCCGTCATGGAGCTCCTTGAGGGCTTGAGCAAAAACTTCCCAGAGGGAATGGAATACGAGACCAGCTACGATACAACCGTGTTCGTATCTGAATCGATCAAAGGGGTAGTAAAAACACTGATTGAAGCGATTCTATTGGTGATCGCTGTAACTTACTTGTTCTTGGGTAGTGCGCGTGCAACGTTGATTCCTGTTGTCGCGATCCCCGTTTCTCTGATTGGTACGTTTGCCATCATGCAGGCAACGGGCTTCACCATTAATACGGTTACTTTGTTTGGCTTGATCCTTGCGATTGGTATCGTGGTGGACGATGCGATTCTGGTTATCGAAAACGTCGATACTACCATGGCGAAAGACCCAACCATTTCACCGCGTAAAGCGACGTTGCTAGCGATGAAAGAAGTAACGGGACCAATCATCACGTCGACCTTGGTTCTACTTGCGGTATTCATACCCGTCGCCATGCTGCCAGGTATCACCGGTATCATGTATCGCCAGTTCGCTTTGACCATCTGTATTTCGGTTGTTATTTCATCCATCAATGCATTGACGCTGTCTCCAGCACTTTGTTCTCTGGTATTGAAGCAGGGTGGGGGCAATACCGCTAACTGGTTCCAGGCTTTCAACCGAGGCTTAGAGCGCATCACTACGCGTTATGGCCAGATCGCTGGTTTCTTGGTGAAGAAGTCTTTACTGCTCGTGACGTTCTTTATAGTTGCTATCGCAGCGGTCACTTTCTTTGCGAAAACCACCTCTACAGCGTTTGTTCCTCAAGAAGATAAAGGCATTTTGCTGGTTAACGTACAGCTACCAGATTCAGCCTCTTTATCACGTACTGAAGAAGTCACCAATGATTTAATGAAAATGATCGGTGAAGAACCTGGTGTGGATGGTGTGACGGTTGCGAACGGTTACTCGTTTATGACAGGCGCAGCAGCATCAAACGGTGCTTCTGTATTTATCAAATTGCATGACTGGGATACTCGTAACTCGCTGCAAGGAGAGCACTCTGCTAATGCTATCGCGGCACGTATTAACGGTCGAGCGGCGACAGAGCTACCTCAAGCGGTTGTTTTTGCGATGGGACCACCGGCGGTTCCTGGTATGGGCGCTGCGTCTGGTTTTGAGTTTGTGCTTGAAGACACGCTAGGGCGAAGTCGTACCGATTTGTCGATGGTCATGGGAGAAATGATCCAAGCGGCTAACCAAGCGCCTGAAATTGCCTACACGTTTAGCACGTTCCGCGCGAATGTTCCGCACTACTACGTTGATATCGATCGTGAGAAAGCGCAGCAATTAGGTATTTCGCTGTCGTCTATTTTCCAAACCTTGCAAGGCAACTTAGGTTCGCTTTATGTGAATGACTTCACCATGTTTGGTAAGAACTTCCGCGTAACCATGCAAGCTGATAGCCAGCACCGTAGCAGCATGGAAGATCTAGAGCGTTTCCATGTTCGTTCTTCGAACGGTGATATGGTTCCGTTAAGTACGCTAGTGAGCTACGAGCAAGTGTTTGAGCCTGATGTGGCATGGCGTTACAACATGTACCGCAGTGCTATCATTCAAGGCCAACCAGCTCCGGGTTACTCTAGTGGTGATGCGATTGCCGCAATGGAACGCGTTGCTGCTGAAGTTCTTCCGCAAGGGTACACGTATGAATGGACAGGTATGGCTTATCAGGAAGTGCTCGCGGGTAACCAAGCCATTTATGCGTTTGCGCTGGCTTTGATCTTCATTTACTTGTTTATGGTGGCTCAGTATGAAAGTTGGAGTATTCCACTGGCTATTATTTTGGTGGTCCCAGTAGCCACGTTAGGTTCCTTCCTTGCGTTAAATCTAACTGGCACGCCGCTTAACTTGTATGCCCAAATTGGTCTTGTCTTGCTCATAGCCTTGGCGGCGAAAAACGCAATTTTGATTGTGGAGTTCGCCAAGCAAGAGCGTGAAGAAAAAGATGCTGATATCGATAGTGCAGCGGTTAAAGGAGGCACGTTACGTTTCCGCGCTGTGAATATGACATCTTGGTCATTTATCCTGGGTATCTTCCCGCTTATCTTTGCCGCTGGCGCGGGGCACGTGAGTCAAAACTCACTCGGCGTGTCGCTGATTGGTGGTCTATTGTGTGTGCTTCTAGCAGGTACATTCTTGATCCCAGGCTTCTACGCTCTGGTGCAAAGACAGCGTGAGAAAGTTCATGGCGGCAACACCAAGCTGGTTCCTCTTGATGATGAATAATCACATCCGAAGTGCGCAGTAAGCACGAAGTGACAATTGAAAAAAAGCCCGAAGCAATGATTGCTTCGGGCTTTCTATTTTGAAAAGGGTTATTTTAGCGCAGTTTTGAATTGTGCAACGGCTTCATCCATATCATGAGCTTGAGCAGAGACAGAGTTCACTTCATGCAAGCATTCCTGAGCGGATTGCATGTTATTCTCAGATATTGCGTTTAGCTCGGTGATTGAACCGCTAACTTGGTTCATAACGATACCTTGTTCTTCAATTGCTGAAGCTATGCGCTCCGAATTACCTTGAATTGAATGCATGTCAGTGATGATCTGCTGTAGGCTAGAATCCAGTTTTTCAGAAGCATTAAGTGTTTGTTGCCCTTGATCGTTACATTGATCAATATCAGCAACAACTGTAGACATTTGAGTTTGAATATCTGCAACGACCCGCGTGATTTCCTCAGTGGATTGATGAGTTCGGCTAGCTAGGGCACGTACTTCATCGGCGACAACTGCAAACCCGCGGCCTTGTTCGCCTGCTCGCGCGGCTTCAATTGCTGCGTTGAGAGCTAGTAGGTTGGTTTGCTCTGCTATTTCTTGGATTATGTTCACGGCACCACCAATTTTATCTACATGCTGATTCAGCGAGCCAATCGACTGCTGGCTGTTTGATAAAATCGTGGTTAGTTGACCGATGTTGGTTACCGTCGCCTCAACAACTCCTCGACCTTGTTCGGCATTATTCGCTGCCTGATGTACGCCTTCTACCGCAACTGATGTGCTTTCAGAGATTTCACCTATTGTGGCAACCATTTGCTGAACTGCCGTCGCCATTGATGCTGTGTGGTCAGTTTGCGTGTGGAATTGCTCCATAACGCCTTCTAACTCACGATGCATATTATCGGTACTTGCAGTGAGTTGCGCCGATTTTTCTTGGGTACTACTAATTAGATGCTCAAGCTTATCCAATAGGTCATTGAGGTGATGACTGATATCAAATAGCTCGTCTTGACCTTTCAAATCAGATCGAAGTCCCATGTTGTTCGTTTCGCTGATACTTCGAATGGTGCCAAGTAAGCTATTCACTCGCGTGTTGATTGAACGTGAAATTTGCCAAATCAATGCGAAAATAACGACTAAGATCAGAGCTGTAATGACCTGCTTGATGGTCGACATTTGTTCATCACGTTGTGCGGCAGCAGAGCTAAGGGCTGTGGAAAAGGTTTCAAATTGCTCTTCTACGGCATGAGATAATGCGCGAGTTTCACCGAGTAGGCCTTTGTCATAAGCAACCCCAACAACTTGCTTTTGGGCCGCCAATTGCTTACCTGTTTTGATAAGCTCAGGAGCATATTGCCCCTCAAGCAAGTCACTATTGAATAGTCCTGCTTTTACCGCAGAGTCAAAACGGACTAATGCCAATAACTGCTGGTGGTCTGAACGTTGTTTTGCTTCTAATAGTGCTTGTTCGTAACCAGCGAGAAGCCCACTCTTTGAATCAAGCCCGTATCGTTGGTAAGCGCTGACCAGGTTCTGAAAGCCCCTTTGGTATGCGAGCAAGTCTTGCTTAAATTGTTGACTGGAAGGTAATTCATTACTCTTGAGTATGTTCGCAAGCTCTTTTTCTGTGTCTATAAACTTGTCAACATTGGCGTCAAACTTATTTAGATATTTGTCATTACTACGTAGTAGGAAATCTTTTTCATTTCTGCGTAAGTTGAGTAAGCGTATTTCTAGATCACCAACGAGTTTGATGGCGTGATTAAGATCATTGCTCTTATTTTCAAAATGGGATGACGTA
Source organism: Vibrio sp. YT-15 (assembly GCF_033337445.1). NCBI lineage: Bacteria > Pseudomonadati > Pseudomonadota > Gammaproteobacteria > Vibrionales > Vibrionaceae > Vibrio > Vibrio sp. YT-15. The sequence continues at coordinate 62,127 of NZ_JAWOQR010000004.1, read as the reverse complement.
CCCAAAAGGGCCACGATGCCTAAAATGGCGATAACTCCGAGGAAGTAGAGTTTTTGCCTAATAGTCATATTGTTGTTTCCTGAATAAGTAACTAAAAAGAGAAATCCAATGAGATTTCCAAGGGCTAGCAAACGTTGTTCAACTAACATGTCGAGAAAACGACATGCACTAATACAGCACTTTTTTACGTTGCTGTTTTTTCGCTCCGTGCTTGTTTTTTGTATCAAGTCGTCGGCGTTGAGAAGCGCGGGTTGGTTTCGTTTTAATACGCTTCTTCTCCTGTAAAGCGGCAGCTTTTATCAATGCTTGAAGCCGATTTAGGGCGTCTTCCTTATTTTGTTCTTGTGTCCGAAATTGTTGCGCTTTGATGATGATCACGCCATCTTTACTTATACGACTATCAGAAAGTGCAAGTAATCGCTCTTTGTAAAAGTCAGGTAAGCTTGAATGCCGGATATCAAAGCGCAGGTGTATAGCGGACGCTACCTTGTTAACGTTCTGGCCACCATTTCCTTGAGCTCTAATTGGGGATAATTGAATTTCCCACTCTTGAATTGTGACGGAGTTCGAAATTTTGAGCATGATAAGTAAATGCCGGTAAGGACGATTGAAAGAGCTGATAAATTAACATTACAGATGCACAAATAGAAGAAAAGACATGAGCACGATTGATTTTAGACCCTATGAGGGATTCATATTTGATATGGATGGTACTCTAATCGATACCATGCCAGCCCACTTGGCAGCTTGGCAAGCAACTGCTGAGCGTTTTGATTTTCCGTTTTGCCAAGAATGGTTTCACAGTTTGGGAGGGATGCCGAGCTTTAAAATTGTTGAGGAACTAAATCGTGTGCATGAGCTTTCGTTAGATCCTAAAACTGTCGCGACATTTAAAATGGAAACATTCGCTGCTATGGAGCTTCATGGTGACGTTATTCCTTGCACGAACATCGTGTTAGAGGAATATTTAGGCCATAAGAAAATTGCAGTCGGGACTGGCAGCCAACGAGAAAGTGCCATGCGCTTATTAAGCCATGCAGGTTTATTAGACAAGTTGGATGTTGTAGTAACCGCGAGTGATGTAGAGAGCCATAAACCCTTTCCAGATACCTTTTTGGTGGCCGCGGAACAACTCGACTTGGAGGCGTCACAGTGTCTTGTGTTCGAGGATACTGAGTTGGGGAAGCGAGCGGCGCATGCAGCTGGTATGGATTGCGTGATGGTGCAAGATAATGAGTTGATCTTTTTCCCAAAACCATAGTGGCAATATCCCTTAATATGAGATCAAAATGGGGTGCAAATGCACCCCATTAATTTTTACCACATCATCGATCATGAATCATAGATGCTTATTCTGGTTGAACTAGCTCTTGGTATTCAAATGAAGGTACCACAACTTCTACGCGACGGTTTTTCTCACGACCTTCGCGAGTGCTGTTGTCAGCAACTGGGTTTTCTTCACCCATACCTTTAACTGTCAAACGATCTGAACCAATGCCAGCTGCGGTTAGGTAATCAGCAACAGATTGAGCACGACGCTCAGACAGTTTTTGGTTGTATGCCGCAGGGCCTGAGCTATCCGTGTAACCAGTAATCTCTACTTGAGCTTGAGGATATTCGTTCAAGAATGAAACAAAGTTGTCCAGACGTTCAGAAACGGACTCTGTTAACTTAGCACTATCGAATTCAAACGTACCTGTACCGTACTCTTCTTTGTGCACCTTGCTCATCATCACTGGTTCTGGATCTGGCTCGATCACTTCTTCCGTTACAACTGCTGCAACAACTGGAGCTGCTGCGAATTTGTAGTTAACACCGATACCAAAGAAGTTAGCATCCATGTCGTCCCACACGTCGTCAGACATGTCTTGGTAACGTTGGTATTCAGCGCGAACACTCCAGTTTCTATCGATCGAGTATTCAGCACCCAAAGAACCTGTTGGGACAAAGTCTGTTTCGTCATCAGACATCATGTAAGCACCACCGATCTTAGCAAATAGATTCCAAGAGTCGTTTAAGTGCCAGTTGAATTTAGGTGCAAGTGTTAAAGCCGTTAGATTGCCGTCAATCGTATTAATCGTATTAGCCCCTGACCTAGAGTTTCCTTCATAGTCGCCTAAGAAGTCTACGCCGTACTCTAGCCCGATGATATCGGTAAAGTCATAACCGATATGTAGTCCTGCACCGAACGCTTCATCATCACAAGGGCTATTTAGATAGCAAGCGTCGTCAAGTGTAGTCATGCCCACTTTGCCCCCGATGTACATTTCAGCTTGAGCAGAGTTTAAAAGCGCGCTACTACCAGCTACCACTGCTGCTACTGCAATTGCTACTTTGTTCATAATGTTTCCTTGTATTGATTGCATATTAACTTCTACTTCGTTTTATCAAAAAATTAGAAAAAACCAGCGTTTATAAGAAATTAGTTTAATATTCTAATCATTTCATATCAAGCAACAATATATTTGAACTTGATCAACATTTACTACCCAAAAATACCTCACAAACTTCTGATATTTCTTACATTGTAGTAAAGATTTTTTGGTGCATAAGAAAATTGATGATTATTTTGAACTTTTTTTCGTAAACTTTACTTTACATTGTGCGCGGTGGTTAACAGGTGGTTTTTATTTGCATTTATTTGCAAAAACTGATTGCAAGTCTACGCCTAAGCCGATAAGTTACTTAAACGCTAGACAGAAAATGACCACAGCCCTTGATGCTGCTCGCTTTGTGAACAATGTTGCAATGAGTTCAGTTGGTAAAAATGGGGTCGGAAATAAAACCAGGAAGTAGAAGTAATGTTTCAAACTGATGATGTAAGAATAAATAGAGTAAAAGAGTTATTGCCACCTGTTGCAGTATTAGAGAAGTTCCCAGCGACTGAAACCGCTTCTTCGACCACTTTTGATTGCCGTAACGCCATTCACAATATTCTTGAAGGAAAAGACGATCGATTACTCGTGATCGTTGGCCCGTGTTCTATTCACGATCCGGCTGCTGCGGTTGAGTACGGTAAAAAGCTAAAAGTACTACGTGATGAACTGGGCGAGCAGCTTGAGGTTGTTATGCGAGTTTATTTTGAAAAGCCGCGTACGACCGTTGGTTGGAAAGGCCTTATCAATGACCCTTACTTAAATGACACCTATAAGCTAAATGATGGTCTACGTATCGGACGTAAACTTCTTCTTGATCTAACCGATATGGGCTTGCCAACGGCAAGTGAATTCTTAGATATGATCACACCTCAGTACGTGGCGGATTTGATCAGTTGGGGCGCTATCGGTGCTCGTACGACAGAATCTCAGGTTCACCGCGAGCTAGCTTCTGGTCTTTCTTGTCCTGTAGGTTTCAAAAACGGTACAGACGGGAATATTAAAATAGCGAGCGACGCGATTCGTTCTGCAAGCGCTTCCCATCACTTCCTTTCAGTAACAAAATACGGTCATTCCGCGATCGTAGAAACCGCTGGTAATCCAGACTGCCATATTATTCTACGTGGCGGTAAAGAACCAAACTACAGTGCAGCACATGTAGCTCAAATTAAAGATGAGCTGGACACTGCAGGTCTGCCGAAAAAAGTGATGATTGATTTTAGCCATGCTAACAGCTCGAAGCAGTTCAAGCGTCAAATGCTGGTGTCTGATGATGTATCCGAGCAAATCTCTGCTGGCGAAGAAGCCATTTTTGGAGTGATGATCGAGTCTCATTTAGTTGAAGGTCGCCAAGACTTAGTGGATGGTAAAGCAGCCACTTATGGTCAGTCGATTACTGATGCATGTATTGGTTGGGAAGATACGGAAACGGTACTTCGTCAGCTTTCTGATGCAGTAAAAGCGCGCCGCAACAAGTAAGCTCAACAGAAAAACTTTTTAAAAGCGAAAAGTGAATAGTGAAGAGCCAGAGGTACTATGCCTCTGGCTCTTTTTGTTGAGAATTACTCTCATATCTTTCTATTGTTTCTGCTTTCCTATATGTTATCTGTATACGCTGTAACCAAAAGGAATTTGGAATTGAATCGTAATGTATGGCTTCTATCCCTCTGCCAAGCCTTATTAATGACAGGGAATATTTTACTCATATCTGTTATTGCCCTTATTGGCAAAACACTTGCGCCGTCATCAAGTTTTATCACATTACCAGTTGCACTGCAGTTTTTGGGACTGATGGCCGCGACAATTCCTGCGTCGCTAATTATGGGCAAGTTAGGGCGTCGCCTTGGTTTTAGCCTTGGTAATGTCATTGGCATTTTGGGTGCTAGTCTAGCGACGTATGCATTAAGTCAACAAAACTTCTATCTGTTCTGCATGTCTACGTTTTTGCTTGGTGTTGGTATAGGTTTCGGTACTCTATACAGGTTTGCTGCCATTGAAGTGTGTGAAGAGTCGGCAAGGCATAGGGCGATTTCGATATCTATGGCGGGTGGGGTGTTAGCGGCGATCCTTGGGCCTAATCTGGCCGTGTACTCGCAGCAGTGGTCAGATGATGGCTTATACATTAGTGCATTTGCTGTGCTTGTCGTGCTTTATATAACCGCGTTGGTTGTGCTACAAACCATTCGTTTTCCACCTGCACACACGCAGGCGCTACACGCTAAGGCGGATAAGCTGAGACTGATTATTCGTCGACCTAATTTCATGCTGGCAGTTATCGCGGCAATGGTTGCGTACGCGGTGATGAACATTTTAATGACAGCAACTCCTTTAGCGATGATTGGTTGTGGCTTTGATTTTGATAAAGCGGCGGGAGTGATCGAATGGCACGTGTTGGGTATGTTTGCACCTGCGTTTGTCACGGGCCGTCTGATAGAGCGGTTTGGCGCTAAGAATATGATTTTGGCGGGTGGATTGCTATTTGTTGCTTGTATTGGAATTAATATACATGGAGTGTCTATCTGGCATTTTAGTCTTGCTTTAATCCTGTTAGGAATAGGGTGGAACTTTATGTTTATCGCAGCAACCGGGCTGTTTAGTCAAAGCTATGAAGCGAAAAACAGAAGCAAGGCTCAAGCGTTTAATGAATTCTTCGTGTTCAGTTGTGTCACCATCACCGCATTACTATCTGGTTGGCTTGAGTCTACCGTAGGTTGGCAGAATCTTAATTTGTATGTTCTTCCATTTGTGTTACTCGTTATCGCGATGTTTGCGTTAAAAACGAATAAAAAGCCAGAATCACAAACCGCTTAATTAAGGCTTAATATATAACCCGGCCGATCGTGTCGGGTTTGTTTATTAGCTCAAATCAACAATCTCCTCTTTATGTTTTTATCGATAATGTGAATTCCCACAATAAAAATGTCGATTTGATAAGACTTTTTATCTAACTTTTTGTAATAAAAATAAAAATCCTGTATATATCTTGCCGAAAATCAATAAAAACTAAAGAAGTTTCGTCTATGTCAGCCAATATTTCTCATAAAGCTCAAGAAACTCTCGTGAGGGAGTCTGAGGAACTCGTCTCAACAACGAACTTACAAGGTGTTATTACATATTGTAATGAAGCCTTTTGCCGCGTTGCTGAATACACTCACGAAGAACTTGTCGGTCAGAACCATAATATAGTTCGTCATAATGATATGCCTAAAGCCGCTTTCGGTGATATGTGGGCACGCCTTAAACAAGGTAAAGCCTGGCGTGGAATGGTTAAGAATGCCACTAAGTCTGGCGGTTACTATTGGGTTGATGCTTATGTCACCCCTATCTACGAAGACAACCATGTTGTTGGGTATCAATCAGTGCGCGTGAAACCAAAGCGAGAGTGGGTTGATATTGCGACAAAAGCCTACAAAAGCATGCATGCTGCAGAGAAGTCTGGTCGAACTTGGTCGTTGAAAATCAATGAAACCATTCGCTATGCGATTCTACTTGGTGCACTAACCGCACCTGCAACCGCATATGCGTTGTCTGTTGAAGGGCCGTTGGCTTGGTTTGCAAGTGCGTTACCTGCAAGTGTTCTGGCTCTGTTATTCCGCCAAGAGTTAATTGATACACCTCAGCAACTTAAAAAGTTACAAAAGCAATATGACAGCGTAAGTCGCTTGATCTATTCCGGTAACACGGCATTTTCGATTGCTGATTTCCATATCAAAATGCTATCCGCAAGAATTCGAACCGTGTTAGGAAGAATGACTGACTCTGCATTGCCTTTGCAGCATTGCGCCGAAGAGCTCAGTCAAACAACGGCAGAAGTCTCGGCTGCATTAAATCAGCAAAATACCGATATTCATCGTGTGCGAGATGCTACCCAAGAGGTGGAGTCGTCGGCAAATTCGGTTTCTTCGAGTACCAATGATGCCCATATGTTGATTGATGATACATTGAAGTCATGCTTGATGGCGAAGGAGACCATTGATCAAACGCACACCAATCTAGCGCAATTAAGTCTTCAAGCTGAAAAAGCGACGGAAACGACGTATCAACTGAGTGATCAGGCGCAGAAGGTGAACCATTTGATGGAAGAGATTGGTGGGATCGCAGAGCAAACCAATTTACTGGCACTCAACGCGGCGATTGAAGCGGCAAGAGCAGGGGAGCAAGGTCGTGGTTTTGCTGTTGTAGCTGATGAGGTCCGCGCGCTTTCTGGGCGAACATCCAATGCAACTGAACAAATCCAAGCCTCTATCTCCACTATGTTGGCAACGATTCAAAGTTGGCAGAAAGATATTCTGGCAAACAAAGAGCAAACCGATGCCTGTTCTCAAGTAGCAGAACAAAGCGCGTTGCGTTTGTCTGAAGTTGAACAGATGATGCAAACCATGAGTGGGCTGATGGTTGATGTAGCAGAAGCGGCGAATAACCAGTTAAAGCTATCTAGTGATGTAAACCAGCACATTCATTCTATCGCTTCGACCGCAGAACAAAACTTGGCAGCAACACATTCAGTTGAGCAAAATAGCCGACAGTTGAAAGACCAAGTACAAGATTTCTATCAGCTCGCACTTCGATTTGAAGACAAATAGTCGTAACGAAAGTTGTGATGTTTATGTCTTGGCTGCGTTTATGCGAATAGGAGCCAGATAAAAGAAAGCCCCGCCATTGCTGGCGGGGCTTTTCAGTTTTCACATTCGCAATAGAGAAAACTGACTAACTTTTTACTGCAATTACGCGAGTAGCTCTTTTGCTGTGTTCACTACGTTTTCAGTCGTGAAACCAAACATTTTGAATAGTTCGCCGGCTGGTGCAGATTCACCGAATGAAGTCATACCAATGATGCGACCGTCGAAGCCTACGTACTTGTACCAGAAGTCAGCAATACCTGCTTCAATTGCGATACGCGCTGTTACGTCTGATGGCAGTACAGCTTCACGGTAAGCGGCGTCTTGTTTGTCAAACGCATCTGTTGATGGCATTGAAACAACGCGTACTTTCTTACCTTCAGTAGTTAGCTGTGCTGCTGCTTCTACTGCTAGTTCAACTTCAGAACCTGTTGCGATAAGGATTAGCTCAGGCTTGCCTTCGCAATCTTTCAGAATGTAAGCACCTTTCGCGATGTCTGCTACTTGTTCTGCTGTGCGCTCTTGTTGCGCAAGGTTTTGACGAGAGAAGATAAGTGCTGTCGGTGCATCTTTACGTTCAATCGCTAGTTTCCAAGCTACAGCGGACTCAACTTGGTCACATGGACGCCATGTGCTCATGTTTGGTGTTAGGCGTAGCGATGCCATTTGCTCAACTGGTTGGTGAGTTGGACCATCTTCGCCAAGACCGATAGAGTCATGCGTGTACACTTGGATGTTCTGAATTTTCATCAGCGCAGCCATACGCATTGCGTTACGTGCGTACTCCATGAACATTAGGAATGTTGCGCCGTAAGGAACGAAACCACCGTGTAGCGCGATACCGTTCATGATCGCTGTCATACCGAATTCACGTACGCCGTAGTGGATGTAGTTACCAGAGAAGTCGCTTGCTTCTAGAGACTTAGAACCAGACCACATTGTTAGGTTAGAAGGTGCTAGGTCAGCAGAGCCACCCATGAACTCTGGTAGTAGAGCACCAAATGCTTCTAGAGCATTTTGAGACGCTTTACGTGATGCAATGTTTGCTGGGTTAGCTTGAAGATCAGCAATGATTTGGCTTGCTTTCTCTTCCCACTGTGCAGGAAGCTCACCGTTTACGCGGCGTTTAAATTCAGCTGCCAGCTCAGGGTACGCTGCTTCATAAGCTGCAAATTTCTCGTTCCACGCTGCTTCCTTAGCTGCGCCTGTTTCTTTCGCTGACCATTCTGCGTAGACTTCTTGCGGAATTTCAAAAGGACCGTGCTCCCAACCTAGTTCTTTGCGTGTTGCTGCGATTTCTTCTGCACCTAGTGGCGCACCGTGACAATCGTGTGAACCAGATTTGTTTGGTGAACCAAAACCGATGATAGTCTTAGTACAGATAAGTGTAGGACGTGGATCCGCTTTCGCTGCTTCAATTGCTGCGTTGATTGCGTCAGCATCGTGACCATCGACTGCAGGGATTACGTGCCAACCGTAAGCTTCGAAACGCTTAGGTGTGTCGTCAGAGAACCAACCTTCAACGTGACCGTCGATAGAGATGCCGTTGTCATCCCAGAATGCGATCAGCTTGCCTAGACCAAGAGTACCTGCAAGAGAGCATGCTTCATGCGAGATGCCTTCCATCAGACAGCCGTCGCCCATGAACACGTAAGTGAAGTGGTCAACGATGTCGTGGCCTTCTTTGTTGAACTGTGCTGCTAGCGCTTTTTCAGCTAGAGCCATACCAACCGCGTTAGTGATGCCTTGACCTAGTGGGCCCGTTGTGGTCTCGATTCCTGGCGCGTAACCGTACTCTGGGTGACCAGGAGTTTTAGAGTGAAGCTGACGGAAGTTTTTCAGATCGTCGATAGACAACTCGTAACCTGCAAGGTGCAGTAGAGAGTAAATCAGCATTGAGCCGTGGCCGTTAGACAGTACGAAACGGTCGCGGTCTGCCCACTCAGGGTTTGATGGGTTGTGGTTTAGATGAGAGCGCCAAAGAACTTCAGCGATGTCAGCCATACCCATAGGTGCACCTGGGTGACCAGAGTTAGCTTGTTGAACACCATCCATGCTTAGCGCACGGATTGCATTTGCTAGATGTTTACGATCCATAGTGATTACTTCTCGATATTTGATTTAAATAGAGGGAACTCGCCGAAACAAGTTCAAATAGAATTTTTTGAAAATAGTGCTGATGGTAAAAGCGAGTAGACGGGCTACTCGCTTTTGGTAAGCAATTAAAGCTTAGCTTCGATCATCGCTTCTAGTTTGCCTTGGTCAACGGCGAAGTTGCGGATACCTTCAGCCAGCTTCTCAACAGCCATTGGGTCTTGGTTATGTTCCCATAGGAACTCAGCGTGAGTCATTGGTGCTGGACGCTCAGCTGCGCCTTTAGAATCAACTAGTTTCTCAACTACTTCACCTTCAGCTGCTTCTAGTTCTGCAAGTAGAGCAGGAGCGATAGTTAGACGGTCACAACCAGCTAGTTCTAAGATCTCACCGATGTTACGGAAGCTTGCGCCCATAACTACAGTTTTGTAGCCGTATTCTTTGTAGTAGTTGTAGATCTTAGTTACAGATAGTACGCCTGGATCTTCTTGAGCTTCGAAGTCACGGCCTTCTTTCGCTTTGTACCAGTCCATGATACGACCAACGAATGGCGAGATTAGGAATACACCCGCTTCTGCACAAGCACGTGCTTGAGCGAACGAGAAGAGAAGCGTTAGGTTACAGTTGATGCCTTCTTTTTCTAGGATCTCAGCTGCGCGAATGCCTTCCCAAGTTGAAGCCAGTTTGATAAGGATACGGTCGTTAGTGATGCCAGCATCGTTGTACATTTTCACTAGTTGACGAGCTTTCGCTACGCTGCCTTCCATATCGTAAGATAGACGAGCGTCTACTTCTGTAGAGATACGACCTGGGATAGTTTTTAGGATTTCTTTACCGATGTTTACTGCAAGCATGTCACAAGTATCTTGAACTTGTTGAGCTTTGTCGTTGCTCTGTGCTTTAGCGTATTCGATTGAAGCATCGATTAGAGGTGCGTACTCTGCGATTTGAGCGGCTTTAAGGATAAGAGAAGGGTTAGTTGTTGCGTCTTCTGGCTGATACTTTTTAATTGCATCAATCTCGCCAGTGTCTGCTACTACAGTCGTTAGTTTACGAAGTTGCTCTAACTTGTTGCTCATAATCGATCATCCTATTTAAATGGGCTTAAGCGTGATTTTTGTTATCACAGCTTGTGCATTTGCAAGCGAGTTAGCTAACCGTCTCATCGCATTTAATGAGACATCTGCTCAGCCAACTACGGAAAATTTCGTTACCGAACAAATGCTATGAACATTTGATCGATAGCTGAGTAAATGATGTGTCCATATTTATCCTATCTATGCTGAAAGTCAATCGCTGAAATGGACTTATAGTGAACTTCATCAACGTTTTTTTACTGTGTGTTTAGTGGTTAACCCAAATAAACGATTGCCCTTATTGTTCAAAGCTTGAGCGTTGTCCAAGAGGGTAAAAAATTGTAGTGAGAAAATGTTATTGCGATGAGCAAATGTAGCGTTTAAATTGATAAAGAACATATGCTAAGTCAATGAGCATATGTTCACTTATTGCATACAATATCGATCCTCTTAAAGGGCGAGAGAAACCATGAGCAGTTCTAATCAAGATATTTCCATTGAAAACACGGATTTGTTGACAGAGATTTCCGTCGCGTATTATCAAGACGGTGCGACTCAGGAAGAGATATCGAGAAAATTTGCCATATCACGCGCAAAGGTCGGGCGAATGCTCAAGCAGGCGCGTGATGAAGGCATTGTTGAAATTACCGTTAAATACCATCCGGTGTTCAGCGCCAAGATTGAACAACGTTTGATCGAGCGATTCGGCGTTAAGCGCGCGCTTGTTGCTCTTGATCAACCGAATGAAGAAGCGCAACGACTACAGGTATCGGGATTGGTGTCCAATTATCTCACTAGCACGCTCAAAAACGGCATGGTGGTGACGGTCGGACAAGGGCGCAACGTGTCGTCTGTCGCTCACCATATTGGTGTTATTACGCCGCGTGACTGTAAATTTGTGTGTGGCATTGGTGGTATTCACCCGCGTGGCGGTATGTATAACGCCGACCATATTTGTCGTCAGTTGGCGAAGAAATATGGGGGGACCTCTGAAACCCTTTATGCGCCGGCTTACGCAGAAAACAGAGAACAGAAGTTGGCCTTTATGCAAAATGCAACCGTGAAACAAACGCTCGACCTAGCACGTAAAGCCGATGTCGCTTTGGTTGGTATTGGTGACATGAGCGAAAACAGTTACATGGTCGACTTAGGTTGGTTTACGCCTGATGAAGTGGTTCAGTCGAGACTTCAACAAGGTGTGGTAGGGGATTTTGCAGGTTATGACTTCTTTGATATTCACGGTAATGTAGCGAACACGGTAATGAGTGACCGAGTAATTGGACTTGGTATTGAAGAGTTTCGGCCGATCTCGGAAGTCATTGCGATCGCAGCAGAGAACAGCAAGCCGCTCGCTCTACTCGGAGCATTAAGAACTGGAGCGATAGACGTGATCGCCACGAGCGTTAGCAACGCATTAACCGTGCTCAACTTAGATGAGCAAATGCACGGCAACGCGACATCTGAACGCTAACGGAAATAGTCGGCTTTTGATGTAGTCAGGCTATGAGGAGGGACAAATCACTCATAGCCAGTTTCTATTTCGAAATGACAAGTTTGGTTTAAAAGCTGCGTTTAGTTTATTGGAACACATCATCTTTAGATAAACGTAAGATACTATGTTAAACAGACACTTGTCTTAACGCTCGATAGGTAGAGAGTGGTCAGCACCCCATTCGGTCCAAGAACCGTCGTACACCGACAGATTGTCTAGACCAATTTGATACGCCGCGAGTAATAAAATGCATGCGGTTACACCGGAACCGCAACTAAAAATAATCGAATTGTCACTATCTATCGTTAGTGCGCTAAATATCTGTTGCAACTCTGAATTTGGTTTAATGTGACCGTTGGCCAAGAGTTCTTGAAACGGTAAGCAAACCGAATTTGGAATGTGCCCACTACGTAGACCTTCTCGTGGCTCAGGCACTTCACCAAGGAAGCGAGCTTTGGCTCTAGCATCGATGATATTGGCACTTTTATTGGTTGAATGAGCAAGAACATCTTGTGCACTCAAAAAGGCATTTTGGTTGAGCTTGCCCGCAAAGTTGCCTTCTTCGCTTGGTTGCGATAGGGCACTTTCGGCAGGGAGTCCTGCTTCAATCCAAGCTGGAAGACCGCCATTTAAGACTCGGACATTGTCATGCCCCATGGCTTTGAACATCCACCAAGCTCTTGGTGCCGCTAAAGTGCCTGAGTTGTCATAAACCACAATCAAGTCTTCGTTGTTCAAACCGAGTTGTTGCGCACTTTGGTTGAAGCCTTCTTCTGTTGGCATCATATGCGGTAGGGAGGAGCCGGGTAAGCAAAAGTCATTGTCGTAATCAAAGCGTAAAGTATTTGGAATCCACTTATCTTGAATCTTTTTACCTTCAGAAGGGATTTGAAACGCAATACTAGCGTCGAGGAGCTTGACGTTAGGTTGGCCGAGAAGGCTATTGAGTTCATCAGTACTAATCAGTGCTTGCATTGTCTTTAGTTTGCTAGGTGGATAATCTTACTGTTTTACAACAAAAAAATCGCATGTTCAAAAGAACGATGCGATTTTTAAGTTAAAGATTGAAGATTTGTTCTGAAAGACAGCTTTCGATTTACCCAGTTACATGGTCCAAGTGTTGTCTCCAGAAGTAATCACTTTCTGAATTGGGTCACTACCGTCATAGAACCAAATTTCAACAAGTAGGCTACCTTGGCTATCAGAAACATTAAAGTCGACATTTGCTGTACCATTGTTGAGTGGAACCGATGCGACTTTGCTTGGGTATTTTGCATCGTAGTTACCTGAACTGTTCTCGACAAACTCTTTGTACACGCTTAGGTGTGCTCGTTGTGAAGAGAAACCACTGATGTCTACATTGAGCGTACCTTCCGTCACTGGGTTGTAGCTAAAGCCATCTGGTACTACTAGATCCTGCATGGTTGCATCTTCCACTGTTACCGTTGTCTCTTCTTCAGTAGTTTCTTCCTGCTGGGTAGTATCTTCCTCTGGCACGGTGGTTTGGGTTGGTGGAGGTGGTGTACTGTTACCACCTCCGCCGCCACCGCCTCCGCCACAAGCTGTTAGTGCTAATCCCATGATGATTGTGATAAGTGCTTTCATAATGTTATCTCCCTATGGAATGTAGCATTTGTTAGGTGTTGGAGTGGTGTGCCAATCTGTGCTTAGTTCGCCACCAGACTCAGCCCAAGTTTGGAATTGAGGGTATGCATCGACCATGTCTACACGCTCTAGCGGCCAATCCCAATCCTCTACTATCAACAGTGCCCAAGGTAAGTTGTTTGCTGTTTTGAAGTACACACCTTGTGCAGGGTCACTTGCATCGACGCCGACACCGAAGAGGTTTTGGTCATCAAACTGTTCTGTTGGTGCTTGGTCTGCTAAGTGAACTTCCCATTTACGACCTGGTTGGAAGGTAATCCCGTCGCCATGGTAAGTCCCCGGCGTTGCGAAGATGAACGGGTCGTATGGCATGGCTTGAATGGCTGAACGGTCAGAGCCTTCGGTGAAGTACACATTCAAGGTAAAGGTGAGTGAAACGTTATCATCACAGCCAGACTCGGTACGGAAGTAGCTACAGCTGCTAGCCGCGTGTGTGCTTAAGTCTTCACTGATGATGAAAATTGCTTCATCAGAAATACTTTCCAAACCATTAGATGCTTGTTCTACACCATTGAAGGATAGCGTTGTTAATCCGTTTTCAATCGAGCTTCTCAATACACCCGGTAGTCGGATTGCGAAGCCATTTTTGTAACTTGCGCCGTAGGCCGCTAGGTCACCTGTAATCTGGATATTCTCAACATGACCAGCAAGACTGGTTTCAGTGATGCGGAATTTCACGACCACATCGTTCATGTCGTAGTCTGCGGTGTATGGCCAGTTATCTTCGTAAGCCACGGTGGCGTAATCTTCTGCACTCGGGAAATACTCCACTGAGTAACCATTACCAGTGATGGTAATTGGGTAATCTTCCACCTCACCAGACGTCGAACCACCATCGTAGTTTAATCCGGTTTGTTGGCTAAAGCGGAATCGGCTCCAACTAGACCCTTCCGTTGCAGCGGTTGAAACTACAAACGGTAGGGGATTATTACCCGCAGACAGTAATTGGTCGGTAAAGACTTGCTCACCTTCATCATCAAAGTCACCATCGCGGTTCCAGTCAAACCATGCTGATAGGTAGCCAGAAGTAGAAGCTGTCACATTCACAATTGAGCTTAAGCCTGGATCAAGTGCGGATACAAAACCAACACCATCTTCATCGGCTGTGCCCACAGAGTTATCGTTTGCCTGTCCGTCGGCATCACCATCTGGAGCAACAGAGCCAAGCCAAGTTGCACCGTCCACTTCGTGGCGAGGACCGTTTGACGCAAGCGTGGTGTGGTAGCTGTCTGGAGCATCACCAAAATCAATTGGCTCGTCTTCGTTAATCACCGGAGCATTTGCACAACGTGCACCGTCATTTTGGCTTGAGCTTGGACCGTTGGATACAAACTCAACCGCAGGAACGATACCTGCTGCGATATTGGCTGCGTTACCTTCCGAAAGGTCAACGCGATAGATTTTGCCATCTTGGTTACGTGACACGTAGTAGTTGCCGTTTACATCGAAGTAGCCAGCACCAAATGTGCCTTTCTCACCTGTGTCACCTATCGCAGTTGCGCTACCATTTGATGGGTTGAACTGATATAGCACACCAGAGTTGTTGTCGATGCCGTAAAGGGAGCCATCACCTGGATGGAATGCAAAGTCGGTTAGGTTCACAGTCGCTGTTGAGCTGATTTTCACGATGCTCAATGTCGCATTTGGATCAGAATCGAGCGGAGAAAGGTCAATGGAGAAAAGTCCTTTGCCTTTGCGGTACAAGTAGTAGACGTGGTTGTAAACGTCACCTACGTAAAACGTGTGGTCGGTAGGAAGACCCGAAACATCAAGTGTCTCTGCTTGGAAGTCTTGACCAAGACGAACAATCTTTTTGTTTGTGGTGTCGTAGCCGTAGATATAACGGTCAGTGAAGTTAAAGCCTACACCGTTGATGCCCGAAGCCAAACCTGTGTCGTCCTCTAAAAGAGTCGTAGAGCCTGTAACCAAATTGACGCCATAGATTTGAACCGGGGTTGATTGGAACAGGTATGCTTGGCTTGGGCACGTATCAAATGGCGCCGCTTGTGCGTAAGCGCTCGCTATTAGAGACCCAAGTAGTAGTGATGTCCTTTTCATAATTCGCCCTCTCATTGGTTCGTGATATATGCAATGAAAGGAATGTGCCAACTTTTAAGTTGTTGAATTTTATTGATTTAATATTTGTAAGAAGAGGGGTTTTAAATCTGATTGTCAAAATGAGAAAAAAGCCCAACATCGAGTTGGGCTTTTTGGGAATGATTAGAGGTTTAGAACTAACTACAAACCGGACAGGTTGGCATTTTCATCAGATTCATTTCTCGCCAAGACATGCTGAGCGCGTCCAAAATCAGAATTTTGCCTTTCTTTGGTTGGCCGTAATCAGCAATCACTTTGATCGCTTCCATAGCTTGTACTGCGCCAACAATACCCACAACAGGCGCCATGACTCCGGCTTCGACACAACTTAACGCACCGCTGCCGAAGAGGGCACTTAAGCACTGGTAACATGGTTGTGCTGGATCATCGTAAGTAAACACACTCACTTGGCCCTCCATACGAATGGCCGCGCCTGAAATTAGCGGTGTTTTAGTCGCAAAACATAGGCGGTTAAGTTGATTGCGCGTATCGACGTTATCTGATGCATCGACAACAATAGTGTGTTGCTTAATCAGGCTCTCTAACGCGGTATCATCAAGACGTTTTGCGATGGTATCTACGACAATGTGCGGATTAAGTTCACGTAGTGCATTGGCCGCCGAGTCTACCTTCTTACGACCAATATCCGCATCGTGGTGCAGCACTTGGCGCTGAAGGTTAGACAACTCGACGATATCATCATCAATCAGCGTGATTTTACCGACACCAGCAGTCGCCAAATATTGGCTTGATGCGCAGCCTAAACCGCCAGCACCAAGCATCAATACCGATGCTTGTTTGAGTGCTTCTTGTCCTTCAAAGTCAAACTGACGAAGAATGATCTGGCGGTTGTAACGCAACATTTCCTGATCGGAAAGAATATCCACAACGTCTTCCTAGTAAAGGGTTGAGTTGAATAGTTGAATCTGAACCGTTTCGCCCACTTCAACTCGGCCGCGTTCACGTTCCAATACAACAAAACAGTTCGCTAGGCTCATTGAGCGGAATGCACCAGAGCTTTGGTTACCGGTTGTTTCAACGACAAACTTGCCATCTTCCAATGTATAGATACCACGTTGGTAATCGGTACGACCTGGCGCTTTCTTAAAGGCGGTTTTGGTTGTTGCTGGAATAGATTCGGGTGCTTTCCATTCTGTATGGCCTGCAAGTTTTGCCAGCATTGGTTGAACAAGCACGTACGTAGTAAGAACTGCAGAAACAGGGTTACCCGGCAGCCCACAGAACCAAGCTGTACTTAGCTTACCAAATGCGAAAGGTTTACCCGGCTTGATTGCTAACTTCCAGAAACCGATTTCACCAAGCTCTTCAAGAATGTCTTTGGTGTAATCCGCTTCGCCCACACTAACACCGCCTGAGGTCACAACCACATCTGCCAATGTTTGTGCTTGTTCAAAGGTTGCTTTCAGAGTCTCTGGGCAATCTGGAATGATACCAAGATCAACGGCTTCACAACCGAAGTTCTCGATAAGTGGTTTAATACCGTAACGGTTGCTGTCGTAGATCTGACCTTCGTCTAGCGGTTTGCCCAGTGGTTTAAGTTCATCACCAGTAGAGAAGAAAGCAACTTTTGGCTTACGTACTACTGTCACATGGCTAACACCAAGCGACGCAATCATCGGAATATCGCGAGGTGTCAAACGTGCACCTTTTGCCAGTACGATGTCGCCTTGTTTGATGTCGTCACCTGTTGGGCGGATGTTGTTTTGTGGCTTCACGTCGGTTTGGTTGAACTGAATGCCAGCATCTGTTACTTCAGTGTTTTCTTGCATGATAACGGCATCACAACCCTGTGGGATTTTTGCGCCAGTCATGATGCGAACACAGGTACCTTGAGGCCATTCACCTTCAAAAGGTTGTCCTGCAAATGATTTACCTGCCAGAGGCAATACAGAAGATGACTCAAGATCTTGAATGCGAATAGCGTAGCCATCCATTGCTGAGTTGTCGAATGGCGGTACGTGGATAGGAGACAAGATATCTTCTGCCAGTACAAAACCGAGTGCTTCAGCAAGTGGAAGAGAAAGCGTTGTTTGGATAGGTTTGATTCGCGATAACATTTTGTCCATCGCTTCTTCAATTGGCATCAAGCCAGGTGCGTCGCAGCAGCCCATTGAGAAAATCCTGTGTTCTTTTGTTTTGTGGCAACTTTACCATAAAAGGGGACTGAGTAAGAATGTCCACCTATAAAATATGGGTGTAATTATTCAAAAATCCGAGTATCCTTGTCAGCCATCCAAAAGGGGTAAAAAACCTGCGGAGCTCAAGAAAATCAGCTCAGTACCTTCATCTGATGTGACTTGGTGTAAAGACACGAACTGAGCAACTCAAAGCGAAAAGTATGAATGCAATTTTGATTGGGTTTGTATGAAGGCTGAAGTAAAACAAAAGAGGAAGTGGAATGTCAGGTCTTAGCGAGTCAGCGAAGTTAGTAAAAGAAGCGCTAGAGCAACGCGGTTTGGAAACGCCAATGCGTCCAAACAACGTAAGTCGTGAAGAGAAGAAAGAGAAGATCGAACACCACATGCGTGAGATCTTAGGTCTACTTCAACTTGACCTCACTGACGATAGCCTAGAAGAAACCCCTCACCGCATTGCTAAGATGTACGTTGACGAAATCTTCTCTGGTCTGGATTACTCCAACTTTCCTAAAATCACGGTGATTGAGAACAAGATGAACGTGAGCGAGATGGTTCGCGTGAAGGACATCACAGTGACCAGTA
Organism: Vibrio sp. YT-15; assembly: GCF_033337445.1. Taxonomy (NCBI): domain Bacteria; kingdom Pseudomonadati; phylum Pseudomonadota; class Gammaproteobacteria; order Vibrionales; family Vibrionaceae; genus Vibrio; species Vibrio sp. YT-15. Next base: position 43,968 of record NZ_JAWOQR010000004.1, on the reverse strand, counting down.
CTTGTGAACACCACCTTGTGACCATCGATGGCAAGGCTGCTGTGGCTTACATTCCACGTGGCAAGATCATTGGCCTGTCAAAGATCAACCGTATCGTTCGCTTCTTTGCCCAGCGTCCACAAGTTCAAGAGCGTATGACTCAGCAAATTCTTGTTGCACTTCAAACGTTGCTTGAGTCCGATGATGTGGCAGTGACGATTGACGCAACACACTACTGCGTGAAATCTCGCGGTGTGATGGATGCAACCAGCGAAACCACGACAACAGCATTGGGCGGTATCTTCAAAAGCAACCCAGCAACGCGTGCCGAGTTTCTGCACGGTTTACGTTAGGTAACCAAGCACTATTCTAAGAGGATGGCAAACGCCATCCTCTTTTTATGCTTGTTTAGAAAATGACTTCATGATTTCTGGCCAATACATTTTGACGTAACCTGCCGATACCCAAACAACCAATACAGTCGCGATACTGAGCTCTAGAAAACCAAAGTCGTGTAGCCAGTGCCAGTGAGGGTGCGATTCGGCGAAAAAAGAGGTCAAGCGATGCATTGCGATGGCGCTGATCACGGAAGGAAAGGTTACTGCCGCGATAGAAGGTTGAAACTTCAAGCGAAGTAAGCGGAAGTAACATAAGTAGATCAATAACGTCATAGTGATGGCGATCCCGGCCAATGCGCCTGTCAGTATCGGATCAGGTAAGGGAAAGTTCACCAAGTATGCTGCTAATGACAAGTTTACCGGCGCGGCCATAATCGCGAGGGTCGGTCTTGCTCGCCTTGGTAGAGAGCCGAAAAACACCAAACGATACAACACGAGTGGCAGCATGAAGAAATAAATGCCGATGCACATCATCGCTAACGTTTCGGAGAATAAGTTGTGACCTAGTTGAGAACCGGCTAGTGAACTACTGATCAGCCCCACCGGATAAAGAAACCAACTCGGTACGATATTGGACATTTTGAAGTTCATTAGCTGAAAGCTAAAAAACAGCACCATCATAGTAAAATGCAGCAAAAGCGCCATAAACCAAAGTGGATAAGCGATGATAGGCGCTACAGCGGCAAGATAATCTGCAAGGATCAGTAACGCCATACTCATTGGTGCCATTAAACTACCACTCAGCGGGTGACGAATGTCGACCATGAATAATCGTGGATTCGCGGCATATTTTATGAGTACAGGGGCGAGTAAAAGTGCGCCGAGTGACGCCAAAAATGGGCGTATCGGTTCACCAATCTCAGGAACATAGAGTGCCCAAGCTTGCCCTAAACCTATCATACCTAGTGCCAACGCGGCTTGAGACGGCGGGACACTATAAAACTGCACAAGTCTTCTCCAGTTCAAATCTACTCCATTTGATTTTTGCCTGAATGAAACGAAACATGACGATTTGGATGAAATGCTCTATTTAAGTAGCGAATACTAACAAGTATGGAGAGGGGTTTCTCATGAAAGGTGGTGAGCAAATATCAGAGAATGATAATTTTGTGAGTTTGGTATCGAATATTTGGGAAAAGATGTAAAAATGCAGAGTTTATCGCTCCAAACAGTTCGATAGTCTGGAGCGAAGTGATAACAAAGAGAATGTTATGTTGATTGATTCTCCGGTAGATCCTGCTGGCGTAACTTTTCGTTTTTGATTGTGCGATGCAGCAACTGGCTGTAAATAGGTTGTCCACCCAACAATTGAGCAATAATCACAGCGCCCAAACAAGTAATGATCAATGGCAGGATTAAGTAGTAGTTATTCGTCATTTCAATCACTAACAGAATACCTGTAATCGGTGCACGTACCGTCGCAGCAAACAGGGCACCCATGCCTGCAATCGCAAATACACCAGGCTCGATATCAAGCGCAGGGAGCAAGACATCAGCACTTGCTCCGAACGCATAACCAAATAAGGTTCCCAGAGCAAGCATAGGTGCAAAGATGCCTCCCGGCGCACCAGAACCAAAACAGAGCAGGGTTGTAATTACACGACCAAAGAAAAGCAAAACTAAAATGGATACCGAGTAGTTACCGTTAGTAATGTCAGGAATAAGGCCGATACCACCACCAGTTAGTTGGGGTACGTACAAAAGAAGCAAGCCAAACACGCCTCCCAGTAACGAACCTACAATCAAGTAGCGCTTACGATCGTTTTTGTGAATTGCGACAAAACTGTCTTGTGCCACGGTAATCAGTTTATTGAAGATCACGCCAAACACGCCAAACAATGCGCCAAGCAATAAAAACAGCCATAGGGTTTGAAGCTCTGGCGACTGGTATTGCGGCATAGTGATAACGGCGTCTTGCCCGTTGATGGCGCGAAACACTATGTTCGCCATAATGGCAGAAATGATCACTGCGCGAATTGAGATCAAAGAGTAGCGAAACTGAGGTCGCATTTCCTCCACAACGAACATAATGCCTGCGAGCGGGGCATTAAAGGCCGCAGCCAAACCACCAGCAGCACCAGACGCGAGCAGGGAGTGGCGGGTATCGTCATCCTTTACCCGGAATATATCGGTCACCATTCGACCTACAGCACCACCCATTTGAACGGTTGGGCCTTCACGACCAAGCACCATACCTGAGCCAAGTGCGCCCATGCCGCCGAAGAATTTTACTGGTAGAACTCGCCACCAGCGCACTGGACGAATATTATCCATTGCCCCTTCGATTTCAGGAATACCAGAACCTGCCGCTTCTGGCGCAAAGCGGTGCACAAGAAAATAGCCAATAAAAGCTAAAAGTGCGCTAATGAGAACCGCTGCCAGCCACAACGGTAGAACATTACCAATTTCGCTTCTTAACCATTCTGTTCGTGTTTCAGAAACGAAATGAACGGCAAGCTCGAAATACGTACCGACAAAACCAGCCAACGTACCCACAATGGCGGCCATAATGAGAACAGAAAATGGTGTTGACCCTCGAGAGACAAACTGGTTAATCGCATCTTTCGGTACGTGCGCCAACACAGATTTCACAATTCTCTCGCGTTTGGTCATTAAAAAGCTCTCCTGTTGCTGGGGGAAGGGACGAAAGAAAGTATACGCTTCGCAGAGTCTAGACCTAATCAATAAAGATGCAATTTAGCTTTTCACTATTGAGTGTTCGAAGTGTCGCGATATTATTCATTCACTCAGATTGTGCTATTGCTCTCATAATTTAGGATAAAAAACTTGTTTTTTGAGAAAAATGAACCATGCTTTAATTGTAAAGCAACATGACTGCTTCAGAAGGAGGGATGTGAGGTTTTACACACAATTTGGATGGATTCAAACCCTACGGTAAGTCCTCGTTTTATGTTCGGGATGCATCAATAGACATCGCCGATTCGCACACTCACGATTGAGTAACGAGGTAGAGGCGCACGAACATGTGCGCCTTCTTAATTTCTGCGTTATAACTTTCATCACCATAACTTTCATCGCCACCTGCCACTATTTTTCTCTTGAACATTTTCTTGCAGTTAGTAATGTCTTGGTTCGATGTCAACCAACTAGAGCAGTGCATGCGCTTTTATCTTCGACTCTTACTTTCTTTATGTTGTTGTTCGGTAACGTTTCCGGCACTTTCAACGCCGAGCTGGTGGCAAGACACGTTGTCAGCAATGCCATATTCCAATCTAAAAGAACGTATAGAAAAAAGTGGAAGCTGGTATGGTTGCGAAGTGCAGTTGCGAGACAACTCAACGTTTATCAGCGCATTTTGTTTGGATGATTTTTCGTACTACCAGCAGCACTTGTATGGTGAAGTGGTTTTGAGAAGAGAAAGTGCTCAGTTCTCGTTTCTCACTGAATACGAGTGGCAGCGTCTGAATGACTTACTTCTCAACTTAAGAAAGGATGGGTTAGTTTTACGCAGAGTTACTATCGGACAAGAACACTATGATGTCGTTGAAGCTCTGGAAAAGAAATCTTCCGAGCTTGTCGATAAAGAAGTTATTTTGTTGATGAACCGCTATCCACAAGAAACGATTCGAAGTTTGCTTTGGGTAAAACCGGACGAGTTTCTGACGCCATCACCGTCCTTAAATGTGCAATTGCGCAGTGATGGCGAAATTATCGAGGTCAAAGTGACTCGTTTTTAGATTCTTTATGGAGAGATAGGAAGGTCGCCATTGCAGACTCATCCAAAAAACCATCCGATTTTTTGTGAGCGCGCAGGTATTGATAGCCTGCGATTAGCTTGCGGTGTATCTCTTCTGCATCGTCTGACAACGGCTGATTCATAACGTGTTGAAAGGCAAGTTTGTACGCATCCATATCCACGACTTCAGCACGGCGATATAAATAACCACATCCCGTTGCTAACCATTCGAGAGAGCAATTGGCGCGCATTGCAATTTGATTTGCTTTGGTTAGGCTAGGTTCACTGCCTTTAAGGTATTTGCGTATTAAAGCTTCAGACACATCGACGCGTCGAGCGAACCCGCTGATGCTTTCTTCTCCGATCAGGGTGGCTAGGCGTTGGGCAAAAGACATATTTCGTACTCCAGTTCGAATTGCGAAAGTTTACCCGTTGAGCCGGTACGAAAACAAGACTACGATGAATGCAGATCAATTGAAGGAGAAAACCCATGGTTGCAAAAGTAGTAACTGCACCAAAAGGCCCAGAGTTCTCAGAGCTGGTTCAAGGATATTGGCGTGCAGTTGAGTGGGGAATGACGGCTCAAGAGCGTTTGTCATTTCTTAAGCAACACATTGAGTTAGGCATTACGACGGTCGATCACGCCGACATCTACGGCAATTACGAGTGTGAGGCGTTGTTTGGTGAAGCGTTAGCTTTAGACAAGAGTGTTCGTGAGCAAATTCAGATCGTGACGAAATGCGACATCAATTTGTGTGGCGATAAAACGCCAGAGCGTAAGATCAATCACTACGACACGAGCTCAGCACATATCTACCAATCGGTGAATAACTCGCTAGAACGTTTGAATGTGGATGAAATCGACGTACTTTTAATTCATCGTCCTGACGTGTTAATGGATGCGGACGAGGTTGCGGAAGCATTTTCTGAGCTTCACAAAGTCGGCAAAGTGAAGCACTTTGGCGTGTCTAACTTCACTCCACGCCAGTTTGAACTGCTGCAATCTCGCTTAGGTAAGCCGTTGGTTACTAACCAAGTGGAAATCAACCCACTTAACTTTGAGGTTGCTCACGATGGAACGCTTGACCAAATGCAAATGTTGCGTACGCGACCAATGGCTTGGTCTTGCCTCGGTGGAGGTTCAATTTTTAGTGGTGACAGTGAGCAAGCTGTTCGTGTCCGTAACGAATTAGAAGCAATTCGTGAAGAAGTGGGCGCAGCGAGTATTGACCAAGTAATTTATGCCTGGGTACGTCGTTTGCCATCTAACCCTATTCCAATCATTGGCTCTGGTAAAATCGAGCGTGTGCAAACTGCAGTTAATGCATTGAACATCGAACTTACTCGAGAGCAATGGTATCGCGTATGGGTGGCTTCTAAAGGTCATGGTGTGCCATAGAATTGATATCTTATCGATGAAATTGTTATTAAAGGCATCCTCTAGCAGGGTGCCTTTTTAGTTTTAGCGCGTTACTGTTTACCCATTATGGAAATGGAAAGAATGAAATTCGAGCAAAAATGGGCTTTGGATGTTAGCTGCAACTTTTTGCTTACTTTGGGTGGAGGAGTTTTACCCATGTTTGTTTTATGTCACTAAACAGCGAATGTGATGCTTGCTTTTTAGTCATTTTGTTCACTCATTCATTCATATTGCGTATGCTTATTGAATAATAAAGAAATAAAAAACTCGTCAGTTTTCTCGTATTACATGCTGTAACAATCTGTTAGACTCCGGCGCAGATTGTGGAATATAAAAAGGTGATTGAATGTCTTTTCCCGTACTCATCTGTGATGATTCAGCGTTAGCACGCAAACAGATGGCGAGATCACTACCAGCCACATTGAATGCCGATATTACGTTTGCTATCCACGGAAAAAACGCGCTAGAAGAACTCGAAAAAAACGAGTTTAAATTGATGTTTCTTGATTTGACCATGCCAGAAATGGATGGCTTTGAAACACTAGAGCACATGCAACGGTTGGGGGATAAAACTCCGGTGGTTGTGGTGTCGGGGGATATCCAACCTAAAGCGAAAGAGCGCGTGTTCGCACTGGGTGCAAAAGCGTTTATTCAAAAACCGATCGCCAAAGATGAACTCAAGAAGGCGCTTAAAGAGTTGGTCGAGCCAGAACCTCGTCCTCAAATTATCACGCCTGTCTCTATTGAGTTACCGATTTTACGTCGTCGCGATATTTACATGGAAGTGGCTAACGTTTCAATTGGTCGAGCAGCCGATGCATTGGCGCGTCACTTTGATGTGTTTGTGCAACTACCTCTGCCGAACGTCAATATCTTTGAAGTGAGCGAACTTCACATGGCCCTACGCGACTTGGCGTCGCATGACAACGTATCGGGTGTTTGTCAGGGATTTTGTGGCGAAGGTATTGCTGGCGAAGCGCTAGTGATTTTGAGTGATTCAAGCGTATCTGATCTCAAAAAGTTGATGAAAGTACCAGCAGACAGCGAAGAGCTAGAAGAGCTTGAGCTGCTAATGGATATTTCTAATATTTTGGTGGGGTCGTTCTTAAATGGTTTAGGCGAGCAGTCTGAAGTCCGATTCTTCCAAAGTCCACCAGTACTCCTTGGTCAGCATATCTCAATTGACTCGATCATTGAATCTACAACTGGAGCATTCAGCCGCACGATGACATTCGAAGTGAGCTACAACATTGAAGGAACGTCGATTCGTTGTGACTTGTTGTTTATGTTTGTGGATGAATCCTTGCCGCTGCTTGATAACAAACTGTCTTATCTAATGGAGGAGTTCTAATGTTGAATATGCCAGCAGAGTTTGAACAATTCCATTGGATGGTGGATATGGTACAAAACGTTGACATGGGCTTAGTGGTCATTGATCGAGATTACAATGTACAGGTCTGGAATGGGTTTATGACTCATCACAGTGGTTTGCAGTCTCATGATGCGATAGGTCGTTCTATATTTGATATCTTCCCTGAAATCCCACAGGAGTGGTTTAAATTAAAAACAAAACCAGTGTATGACCTAGGCTGTCGCAGCTTCATCACATGGCGACAACGACCTTACTTATTCTGCTGTCGCAATGTTCGACCAGTTACGCAGCAAGCGGAGTTTATGTACCAGAATGTTACGTTGAACCCAATGCGCACACCGACTGGAAAAATCAACTCGTTGTTTTTGTCTATACAAGACGCGACGGCTGAAGCTCTGATGTCTCAGAATCAATAGCGATAAAAAACTTTCTCAAAAGCCAAGGTCCGCCTTGGCTTTTTTGTATACTTATAATTGTGTTTCCCAATGCGTAGAACGTGAATATGGACTTTAATCTCGCCCTAAAACTCTACACCGCAGAGCAAGTAAAAAACGGTGAAACGCTGGCTGCGCAAATGGCTGGTGTTTCTATGTATAGCTTAATGCAACGCGCTGGTATGGCCGTGTATGAGCGCTTTTTACATCTGTATCCTAAATCAAAAAATATCTTAGTGATTTGCGGTAAAGGGAATAACGGTGGCGATGGTTACGTATTTGCATCTCTTGCGAAACAAGCTCAACTCAATGTACATGTTTTCCAAATTGGTGATGTATCTGTGCTAAAAGGTGATGCTTTGCGCGCATACCAAGACTGGCAGTCAATCGACGGTGTTAACAATGATTGGGATGAATGGAATACCGCATTGCTAGAAGCAGATGTGATCATCGATGCCATGTTAGGCACTGGTTTAAGCGGTGAGGTTCGTTCGGAGTATCGTCGCTATATTGACCAAATTAATCAAATTCATACCCCTGTGATTGCAGTCGACGTTCCTTCTGGTCTGTGTGCTAATACAGGTGCAGTTTTAGGTGATGCTATTCGTGCCGAGCATACTGTAACCTTCATTGGGGTTAAGCAAGGCTTATGCACTGGACAAGCGAGAGATCGAGTTGGCGAGCTCTACTTTTGTGGTTTAGGCGTCAATACTAAGTTTGATACTATCGAAGTAGAAAGTGCATTAGGTATTGATCATCAGGTTGTTTCAAGATTAATGCCCAAGCCAAATCCAACGGTCCATAAAGGTGACAACGGGAAGTTGCTTTGTGTTGGTGGCAATCAAGGGATGTCTGGGGCGATTCGTTTATGTTCCTCCGCAGCGATTAGAGCCGGAGCGGGTTTAACTGCCGCAATTACTCACACGAGTAGCCTTATTCCACTGCAGGTTGGTTGCCCAGAAGTAATGAGCCAGAGCATCACCACTGACTTACTCAGGGATACTGAGAACGACTTAACTAAACTCATTCGCTGGGCTGACGTATTAGTGTTTGGTCCTGGCTTTGGAGATGATGAGTGGGCTTATCAAGCCTATCAATATCTGGCTCAAGAGCAGAAACCTAAAGTTGTTGATGCTGATGGCCTCAATATTCTAGCGATGCTGAGCCAGCGATGCGATGGCACTCTGGTGTGCGACAACCATCGAGTGATCACGCCGCATCCTGGAGAGGCAGCTCGACTACTAAATGTAACCATTCAACAAGTAGAAAGTGACCGATACTCTGCTGCAAGACAACTGCAAGAGCGTTATGGCGGTGTAGTGGTTTTAAAAGGCGCGGGGACGCTTATTTACGATGGAACGAGAATGTACGTCTGTCTAGCGGGTAACGCCGGAATGGCGACGGGGGGAATGGGAGATGTGTTATCTGGAGTCATTGGTGCATTACTAGCCAAAGGTTTACCAATTTCTGTTGCCGCACGTTTAGGTGTGGTACTTCACAGTCATGCTGCTGATATAAACGTGAGTCAGAATGGTCAAATTGGTCTTTTGGCAAGTGATGTCGTTAGCACTCTTCGTACCGCTATCACCCAAGAGCTCTATCGAAATTAATTAGATTTCATGCATTGCTGAGAAAATTGGTCGATTTTTTTGAGTACTTTTTTACGAATTAGCAGGGCATCTTAGTATTAGGTGATTGAGTTTTAGGCAGGTTTGAGAGGTGATGCGTTTTAATTTTTAAGATATGACGCAAAGGTTTGCGCAATAGGTTAACTCAAGTGCTTTCTCAAGTTGTTGATAGTTATAGATAATAAGAGGTTTTGGTGACTTGGGGAGCGTTTTTGATATGCGATTTTCAAGATGGTATCACAAAAAAAATTCAAATATCAGACTTGTAGGAAATAAATCACAGCCTATAATGCTGAAAACCGGAGCGTCTGCCAACGCTCCGGTTTTTTTGTGTCCGAAGAACAGTGAACTCGTCTGCCAACGAAATCACTACGCACTCTGGAATGACACATATACATATGAATCAAGGAATTACACAATGCGTATCGAACAAGAACTTAAGTTAGGTTTTAAAGATGTACTGTTTCGCCCGAAACGTTCTACCCTTAAGAGCCGTTCTCAAGTAAATTTAACCCGCGATTTTACATTCAAGCATAGTGGTCGTCAATGGTCTGGTGTGCCAGTAATCGCAGCAAACATGGATTCGGTTGGTAGCTTTGCAATGGCTAAAGCGCTGGCTGAGCATGGTGTAATGACCGCTGTTCACAAACATTACACGGTAGAAGATTGGGCTGAGTTTGCTAAATCAACAGATAAAGTAACCATGAATAACGTTATGGTGTCTACGGGAACATCTGACGCAGACTTCCAAAAAACCAAAGACATCATGGCGCTTTCAGATGAATTTATTTTCATTTGTATCGACATTGCTAATGGTTACTCAGAGCATTTGGTCGAGTATGTTGAACGCGTGCGAGCTGAGTTCCCAGACAAGGTCATTTCTGCAGGCAACGTGGTTACTGGTGATATGTGTGAAGAGCTAATCCTAGCTGGTGCAGACATCGTTAAAGTGGGTATCGGCCCAGGCTCTGTATGTACAACTCGTGTAAAAACGGGTGTTGGTTACCCGCAGCTTTCTGCAATCATCGAGTGTGGTGATGCAGCGCACGGCCTTGGTGGCATGATCGTCGGTGACGGTGGTTGTTCTTGTGCGGGTGACGTAGCGAAAGCATTCGGTGGTGGCGCGGATTTCGTAATGCTAGGCGGGATGCTAGCGGGTCACGAAGAGTCAGGCGGCGAAGTGATCGAGAAAGACGGCGAGAAGTTCATGAAATTCTATGGCATGTCGTCGAAGAGCGCGATGGATAAGCACTCAGGTGGTGTCGCTGGCTACCGTGCGGCCGAAGGTAAAACCGTATTATTGCCATACCGTGGTAGCGTTCACAGCACTATTCAAGACATCCTTGGCGGCGTTCGCTCAACTTGTACATACGTGGGTGCAGCAAAGCTTAAAGAGCTAACCAAGCGTACTACATTCATCCGCGTTCAAGAACAAGAGAACAACGTGTTCGGTAAAGAGTAAATCGACTGAATGTAACAAGTGTAAAAGCAACCATACGTTATATCTATAGCAGATAAAACTATACTATATGCAGCTATGAGCCAGAGTTAGATTGATTTCTTACTCTGGCTTTTTGCTTCTCATTTGTTTGCGCTTCAAAATTAACTCTAAGCGATTTTAATAGTTGGTCGAGATTCGACTTGTTCAAACGGTAATGATGTTGTAACTGGCATGAGCTGTAAAACGCTTGAAATCTGACAGTCTCTATTTAACCCAATATAGTCTTTGACATTAGCGACTCGCCAAGTCATGTCTCCGTAAGTACGCAGATAGAACGCGGGTGATTGATGACTGTTATGTCTAATAACGCTCCATTGGGTAATATCACTAAAAAAGACTTCAGGGTTATCGGATGTCTCAAACTCATTCGCCATGATGCCCAAAGGTATATCAACGCGATTAAGTAGCTTTTGTCCGAGTGAGAAGGCTTCGTCGAAGTTAGTTGGTTGTTCGCTTAACTGCTTAATTGCATAGGTTTGTACAAATCGAGACGGCGGTGTTGGGTCGGCGGGTAGACCCATCAAGCCAGCGCCATTGATTGATTGAAGTGGGCCAGGCACTTGGACATGACGTTGCATGGTTGCTTCATTGTTCGGTTCTGGGTTGTAGTTGCGCAAATTGGAAAAATAAGAGAGGTGATTGACATGCCAATGGTAATTTGGGCAGTTAGTCATTACTCCAACGTAGGAGTGGTCCACAACCACTTTATAATCATCAAAGTCGTATTCGGTACATTGATAGCGTGCTTGCTGATTTTCCTCTTTGCTGAACATATCGCTTTCTTTGAATGCTCGATAGATATGCATATTACCGTTAAGAAACTCAATGACGGCACTGTCATTATTTGCATCGTGAATCACGAAATGCTGGTCCAAAGCCATGTTGTCACTCTCTGTTTCACCAGTTGAAATAGTCGAGTTAAACACGTAAACGGGGTGGGTGGTGAAGTAGGTCACCATCTCGTCCACAGTATTAAACGTAGACAAGATAAAAGTACCAAACAGGCCGCTGCCTAATGCAAAGGCATCATCAGGGATGTGAGAGGTCGATACATTTTGATTGAGAATGGGCAAGTACAGTGACCCAACAGAAAGGCCAGATTCATTAATGCCATCAGCTGTTAAAAGAGGGTTATTATACCGGGTAATGGCATTGCAGTGTATGAAGCTCAACTCTCCCTGCCAATTTGCTCGAAACTCACATTCTTTACTGTGACGTTTTGGCGGCTGACCATTGAAAACACGGTCGGCTTTTCCGTCGGAAGTAAAGGTCGTAATTTGGTAAGTTTGTTGGGCTCTAAACCAAATCTCGGTCTGAAGGTTAACTGCAAACTCCATGGTTCTAGCGGATAAGGTTTGGTTGTTGCAACCATAATTGATATTAACATCTGTACACATAGCCATGCTTTCCGTTGTTTATCTTGAATGATGAATATCCAAGAAACCCTCTGAATCAAATGCTTAGAGATTACGTGGATATAGATGAATTGCGCTTTAGTAATGGTTTTAGCCATTGAGATAAGCGCATGCTATTAAGTTAAGCATTCAATCAAAAAACGTCAGTAGCAGTTTAGTATCAGTTGATAGAGTTAAAATAAAAAGTGATGTATTAAGTAAAACTCTTTGATCTTAGAAATTAATAATATATTTATTTTTTCAATCTTGGTTACTCTAGATTTAAAGTTTATTTTAAAAGTGATTTGTATTTATTCGATTATCTTGCAGTGGTGATATAAAGTGAGAACATAAAGTTAACAATTTCAGATTGTGATTGAAAATGGGGAGAGTCTTCAATCCAAATACCGAGAAATGAAACTGCCCGAGAAGTTGTGCAACTGTCTCGGGCGAAGTGATGAATCAGGTGAGCAGCTATAAAGTTTTCTCACAAGAACCGCTAAGTGGTGGAGATATTTTTAAATTATCATTAAAGATTTCTACAACGACGGGGCCTTTATTTTCATCTTTTGCATAGTATGCACAGGACTTGTCCCCAGTATAGGTTTTACCTGCCTTTTTGAAACTGTAATACCAGGAGTCATGGGTAGCGGCACCGGATTCAAAACTAGCAGATTCAGATTGTTCGCCAATATTCAAGTCGAAATGAACCTCCATTTCCGGAGAGTCTTTAAATCTCACATATCCGGTGATTTTATCGTTGGAGTTATTTTTAACGTAAAATGAACCCTTAGTTGTCATAATTTTTCCTCTTTTTTAATTTCTATACGTGATAGAACGGCCAAATGACGTTCTGTTAATATATGCTTTTTAAGATGCATATTGATGTTAAATGATGGTCTTATTAGTTCTAAGGTGATTAAACTTATCCTTAGCGTATTTTTCTTTTATACCGATTAAGTCGCGGTAGCTTCGATCAAAATAAACGCTTGTCGGAATTGCCGGATCTTTAAAGCTGATGAAGGCACCATAGGTTCCCGGTATATCAGCTTCTCTGGCTTTATCAATCCAGTCCATGGCTCTGTTTACATCAACAAGTACTGGGTTATTTTGTAGTTCTAGTTTTTGCTTTATCTCTTCATTCCACCAGGTAAATGGATTGAAGCAGCAAATCAACGCGTTACTCTACTTTTGCCTGAGCATGTTCCTAGCATCGAGAACTTTAAGGTGGAGCAAAATGATCTTGCGCCAGCATAAATCTCATCAGCGATGACACTGTGCCAAAACACAGATATTCGATGGTTTCGAATATCTGTGTTTGACGAGGTAAATCGAGTAAACACGATGACTTGACGGTGCAATTAATCGACTTTCTTCGTTTATTGAATATTTCATGGTTGAGTAGATGTGGAGAGCCAATGGTCGAGCTCATCAACACTTATTTGAGCCTGATTCAGTTGATGCTTACGCGCGGCCTGATTGAAGTTTAACAACTCAGAGACGGAGCTGGACTGGTCGAGTAAGGCAAGCATCAGATTCGCTTGTTCAATATAAAAATCACCCCATGGATGCGGATCTTCTTGGGTGAAGTTAGACAGCTTATCGCGATATTTTCGAAGTAGCGTAGGCTGCTTATACTGCCACGCTACTTGGATTCCTTGTTGGTAAAAGCGTAAATAGTTATGACCAACACAGGTAGATTCTAGCCAAGCCTCACCAGTGCGCAAAGCGGAGAGGGCCGTTGATTCATCGCCACAAATAAGTGCCTTGGTAGATACGAGCCAAGGACCAATAAAATTGTGTAGCTTATTGATATGAACAAGATCTAGAGCCGTGTCGATGTCCGAAAGGGCTTTCTCCTCTTTTCCCTGATACCAGTGCAATCTTGCACTGGACTCCAAAAGAAAAGCGACAAATCGATGAGCATTAAGCTGTTTTGAAAGTTGTAGAGCGGTCGAGATTTCGTTTTCAGCTTGCACCAAGACATTACGGTCGAGAAAGATCCATGCAGCCGTAAGCCTAGAAACAATTTCTGCTCGGCGGTTTGCCGTGAGATAGGCAAGATTCGAGGCATGCTGAGCCTGTTTTAGTGCTTCGTCAGATTGCAGTTGATAGATCATCACTGTTGCCAGCATGTAGCGATTAGCAGTTTCAATCGAAAGCAACTGATGCTCTTCACACAGTTGCAAACACTCGGTTAAGTGCTCGTATGAGCGAGCCATTTTTCCTTGTGCGTAGGCACAATCACCGAGGCCGCCAAGCGATTTTGCTTTCGCGCGAAAACAGTTTGCTCGTTGACTGTAATCTAATGCAAGTAAATGTTCTTTCTCACATTCGTCTAGCTGCCCAGTGGGGAACAGCATATTACCTCTCATCGAGTGAATTTCACACAAAGATTTATTTAACGTCAGCTTTTCGCACAGGGCTTGGGCTTGGTCTAAAATCGACATCGCTTGTACAAAGTTGTCGGTTAAACGGTAGGGGTTAATGAGGTCTAAATAGTATTGAACACGTTCAGAATCATTTTCTGTGTGATGAATCGCTTGCTCAAGAACCTCAATACTCTCTTTGATGCGTCCCATCGAATACAGGCAGTTTCCTTTCATATTTAGTGCATACGCCATCTGTGCTTTAGGTGACTCTTTAATAGCGTATTCAATAAGAGTCAGTGCTTTTTCAAATTGATAATTGCTCAGGTAATGTTTGGCGGTCTGGTCAAGAACAGTAAATACACCTTCGCCCTTGGCATGATTGATATGGACTGCATATAAGAACCGATCTCGGTTCTCATACCATTTTGCGCAGGCCATGTGTATTTTTGAACACTGTGACTTGTCTATTTGACGGAAAACAGCATTACAAATCAAATCATGATGGAAAAGGTATTGATCGCCATTGAGTTTTACTAAGCCAGCGTCGACTAACTTATCTGGTACGTAGCCGGGAATTCGAGTGATTTCACGCAGTTGCTCCAGTTGAAAGTACTGCCCCAACACAGATGCAGTACAGAGTGCTTGGCGATCTTGGGCTGGAAGTTGAGCTAATTGTATCGAAACTAAATGTTCCAATGACTCCGGAACGTCTTTATCAAACTGAGAACAAAGTAGTGTTTGGCGTAAGTATAGAGGATGGCCTTTCGCAAGCTTTATACAGTCATTGATATGTTTATTCTGTTGGCATGTGATTGAGCAAGCTAACTCGTAAGACTCTTCAGATGATAACTCCCTAAGTTCGATTAGATTCACGTTGGCAAACCAAGATTGTTTGGAACTAAGTCGTTTTTGCTGCCTAAACGTCAGAAAGAGTAAAATATTGGTGTTTGTAATATAAGGTAGCAGTGTCTCAAGAAATGCCAACATTACCTCGTCGGCCCAATGGACATCTTCAACAATAATCAAATGCGGTTTGCTGGTCTGCCGTTGTTGAATTAAGAAAGGGATAGATTGCTCTATCGTTTGTTTCAGCGTTTGGAACTCCATTAAGTTCAGCAGCTGTTTTTCTGATTCGTTGAGTGTTACCCCCATTAACCAATAAAGGCAGAGATGGAAAGAAGAGGGAATTGATGACTCGACAGTCTGCTGACGAATAGAATCATCGGTATCTTCACGAGTAAATGAACAAATTGCCCGAGTGAATATATTTTGAGGGGACAAGAGATCAGCACTGCCATGATTCAGGATTTGAATCTCTGTGGTTAAACACGAAGAACGACTCAAAGACGAAATGACCTGGTTGAGTAGGCTGGTCTTTCCTATCCCTGCGGTACCAGTAATACAATACGTTTGGCCTGCTTCTTGTTTTTGCCATCGCTTGATTCCGCTATTCAATGTTTCTAGTTCAAGTTTACGCCCTACGAAACAGTCAGTATGGTTTTGGTGTAAGGATACAAAATGCCAGTTGTTGAAGTCTGGCTCTCCTGTTAGAAAAGGTTTTATTGGTCTGGCACAATTGGACGAGATAAAGCAAGGACAAGCAGCTATTTCTCCCCAAGGGATTTTAACTAGGATTTCATTGATTGGGGTTATCGCATTCGGATGTTCCGATAGCTCAGTGATTCGATGCATGTATTTCACATTGATAAAAGACCGAATCGAAGCCGAAAGAGCAACCTTTAATTGAAGGGCTAGTTGTCGAATTCGCTCAAAAATATATTCGTCCGATTCCTGTAAAGACCAAGTAAGAACAAACGTTCGGTTTTGTATTATGGGTGTAGTGTTTTGGCTGAGAAGTAAGGTTTGCAGAGCCTTTGCGGTCAAATCACACTTTGCTTCGATTGCAAAAATAAAAAAATATGGTGGTGATGAAGATACATTTGTAAATAATGGTTCTGAGGCCCGTTCTATTAAAAGGTCCTCTACGGGGACAGAAA
Source organism: Vibrio sp. YT-15 (assembly GCF_033337445.1). Taxonomy (NCBI): domain Bacteria; kingdom Pseudomonadati; phylum Pseudomonadota; class Gammaproteobacteria; order Vibrionales; family Vibrionaceae; genus Vibrio; species Vibrio sp. YT-15. Next base: position 27,776 of record NZ_JAWOQR010000004.1, on the reverse strand, counting down.
AGTATTCCGCGAGATTGGATGCGGTACGATACAGCACATTCGCCCCAGACTCTGCTCGCTTTATAGAAGCAATAGATACGACAAAACCCTGTTGAAAGCATTCTTCCGCCAGTTTTTCTTGGCTCAGTCCTAATTTCTTTCTCAGTTCTTTGAGTCGTAATACGTTGAGTGGAATTCTTCCATCCCTATTTGCCATATTTCACTCCGTTGTAACGTATAGCTTTTCCCAGTAAACCTGAATCGATTGGATATGTTGAGTGAATAAATTTATCTTATTTCACCACATATATAATACTAGTAGTTAAAATGTTATATACGAAAATGAAATGGGCATTTTAATCTTCAAACCACCTTAATTCATTGTTATATTAGTGGTGTTTTTTTATTAATAATTTTGATATTTATTTTTGTGAGTTCATGTTTTTCTTAATAAGTTTTTTGAAATATCTTTAAACTTATATCTTTTAAAAGATTGCACACCTTAAACTTATATTGGACTTCATTAAACTTTAAAAATTAAATTCTTTAATTTTAGAGATATAAATTGACAATCTTATTTTTAGTGTTTTTTTTGATCTCTATTCTGGCTAACTGATTTTTTCTAGTCTATAAATCAAATATCGGCAATTTCAAAATAACTGCCGAAAAAATTATTTTAATTTCAATATTATAAATAGTTGGCTTTATACTATGGATATTGGCTTTTTCTGCCTGTTAAAAGGCTTTCATATTACACCACACTTGAGTGCCGCGCTTACCTCTATTAAGGAGACTGCGTGGCTGCCATATGTCAAACGATCTTGCCATCGAGGGGATTGGCAAGCGCTTGCTTTAGAAGAATCACATCGAAAGGCCTATTACCCTAACTATTTACTACTCTCTGAATTTACAGGATTAGAACTGTTTTTATCTCAATTTTTCTGCCCAATTTTGTCAGTACGGTTTATGAAGTTAGAGCCGGGAGCTGAGATATTGTAACGCGGACCTCTGGCATATGTTTTTCTCAAGTACAGGTGTGTTACATCATTAACTACTGCTACAGCGGCAAGTGAGGTTCATGAATTATGCAAAAAGGCTCATCTATAGAATTCTACCAGCAACGTCCTCAATTTCGTGAGACGGTCGGTGTTGAAGAAGTGCAGCAACAAACTCAACAGTTTGGTTTTGCTGAACCCGAAATGGATGAGCTGCTTAAGTACTCATTACGGACTCAACTTGAGGCTATGCTCCAAAACCAACTCAGCACGGCTGAACGCCAACGGCAACTGAAAGAGAGTTTCGCTGCGGCAGTTGAGCTCGTATTGAAGGAGACGAAAGTTGAGCACCGAACACTGGTGCAAGCCTTTCAGAGCATGTATGGCAACGCTTGCCAATCTCTTTCTCTGGCTAAACTCACTCAAGAGGAACTGACCCGACAGTACATTTCCACGTCTGGGCTGGTGATGTCCCCACTTAACTGTAAACACACCATCAAAGATGTGTACCGAATTAAAGGCTTTGCGTGTGGTATAAACAAAGCTATCCAACATATGCTTGCCAACAAGTCACAGGTTAAAGTGCTTTATCCAGCTTGCGGCCCCTTTGCACCATTGCTGCTGCCTTTACTTGCTCACTACAAACAAAGTGATCGAATTAGCGCAGAGCAGCTTCAGGTGACACTAGTAGATATTCACCCCGGAGCCATTAAAGCACTCAATCAATTGATCGCGGATCTCGATATCGCAGACTACATTGAAGCCTTAGTGGAAGAAGATGCTACCCAATTTTCGCCAACTCAAACGTTTGATCTCCTGATACTTGAAGCGATGCAGCATGGCTTTAGTCGGGAAGGGTTCCTCAGCATCGCGAAACATTTGGTTCAATATTTACATATTCAAGGCGAAATGATCCCCAATCAGGTATCTGTGCGCGCCATGATGGTCATCGGGGAGACGGAATTTAATCAACAATGGGAAAAAGCAGAGTATGCACATTCCAACCATTGCCAGCCGGAAGCGATCGATGATCGAATTGATCTGGGAGAAATTCTTAACGTCAATAAAGCCATGTTGCTCAGAAGCGAGATTTTTGAGCTAGATGGTGGAATAAAAATGCTGCAAGGCAACACCATTGAGCTGCCGAAGATGTGCCAGATATGGCAAAACGTATCCTCGCCATTTACAGCCATATCGATACTTACGGAGATGCGATGGTCGGACAATACGACTCTGGTATTACCCATCCTAAACCCGACATGACTTTTTATGTGGATGCCAAGCCCAAAGCTGTTGAACACCATTACTTTGAAGCGAAGGGAGGGGATAAGGTCAGTTTCTATTATCAGTTAACCGGATTGCCAGGTTTTGTCGCCACCCATGGATGATTTCGATATGCAGCAAAAATACGTCGTTTTTACAGGAAGTTGTTACGCCTTGCCCATCATTCAGTTGTTGGCACAACAGCATAAATTGGCGGGCGTGGTAGTACCGGAAGGAGAACTAAATCCTGACTTACAGCAGCTACAGAGCTATCTGAGCGCTCAATCGATTCATATTGCTCAGTATACCGCCAATGACAGCAGTGCTTTGATAGCGCAACTCGATGTTTGGCGAGTCACGGATGGCGTTATCTATTTGTTCAGGCACATAGTTCATTCCTCGCTGTGTCAGTTTTTCAACGGAAACTTGTACAACATTCATCCGGGAAAGCTGCCCGAGTATCGAGGCCCGATGCCTCTCTATTGGCAATTAAGAGAGGGTTTAGACACCTTTAGCCTCACCCTGCATCGTCTTGAGGCATCGGCTGATTCCGGCGCTATAGGAATGGAGTTAGAGGTACCATTTCACCCGTTTGAGACCTTAACCAGTGCTCAGCAAAAAGCGTCACAAATGACGGCTAAGCTGATGTATGACTTCCTCATCGCGCAACAAAAGCAAGGGCTGGTTTGGCGTGAACAAGTATCAAACCCCAACGAAGTGGCACGAGCAGTAAACCAACATGATCTGCACCTTCGTTGGAACGTGCAAACGAGTCGCGAAATCGTCAACTTAGTGCGAGCAGGCAATCATGACTTCGGTGGTGCGATGTTGAGCTTGCCAAGTGGTGTCGCCAATGTTTTGCAAGCAAGCGCAATGGAGACTTCTTTAGTCGGTGTAGAGGCGGGGAGAATTCTCGAGATCAGCCCACAACATGGGTTACAAGTGAAAACGTTAGATAGCGCCATATCAATAGATGTTATTGCTACACCGCAAGGCGTGTTTTCGGGTTATCGCTATGCGCAAATGGCTGGGCTAGATGCTGGGATGTCATTGCTCCAGCACGCTTCTGCTTGAGTAAATAAATATCTCAATACGGCTCTTTGTGGCAGTGATGAAGCCCGTAACGGTATTTAGTAATGCGAGATTGGAAAGTTTTAACCAACCACACCAATTTCGTTATGGGCTGGTTTTAACTTAAGTGTATACGTTGAAAGGAAGAACAGTATGGCTACAGAACCGTATCTTGGGACACTAACCGCATTTGGTGGCAATTTTGCAATTAGAAATTGGGCAATGTGCTCGGGGCAAATGCAGGCAATTGAAGATAATCCAGCGCTCTTCTCTCTAGTTAGCACTCTATACGGAGGTGACGCCCGAACTACCTTTGGTTTACCTGATTTGCGTGGCCGCAGTCCAGTTGGTGTAGGCACACGACCTGGGGGGATGGATTATCATCAGGGAGAAAGATTGGGTACTGAACTGGTAACTATTGATATAACTCAAATGCCAGCACACTTACATACGGCAATTTTTACCCCTCTTGGCACTTCTGCCCTGTAAAAGGCAGGATGCAGGTTGCTACCAATGCTGCAAATACACAGGTACCCGATAGTAATTCGTATATAGCGCAAAACTCTACCCCCGGGTTCTATAAACCGACGTTTCAGCAACCAGATTTGACCGAGATCGAAGGCTTAAGTGTGTCTGGTAGTGGCTCGGGCGGAGGTACTGTAACTGTGACTGAAACAGGCGGTTCAATGCCACTTAATATTCTGAGCCCGGTATTGCCGATTAATTGGTTAATTGCCACTGCGGGAGTATACCCACCGCACAGCTAATCAACCAAGAAAGAATTGGCTGAATCTTTAGCTAATCCTTTCCTATAAAAAAATTAAATATTTAAGTTGATTATGATAACCCGGCCATGTTGATAAGGCCGTCATCTTCAGGAGAGGAAAATGAGATTACATCGTCAGGTTGCGATCGCAATTACAACAGCATGGGTGTTCTCAGCGTTTTTTTCCGGTGGAGCCTGGGCTGCACAGCAAACGATTAACTACTCTAATGGTTCAGGTTCCAATTTTAGTGAGGTGGAGACCGGCGTCACAGGGGGTATGCCCTCAGTCACTCTTACCAATGCAGGTACTGTATCTATGGTATTAGATGCGGGCACTAGCTCGGATGGCACTCCGTTTACTGGCCTAAATGACCTCGGATTTGTAGCTGGTGTTCTTTACTCAAATACCATGATTAATGAGTTCAACAATCGTGGCTTCCGCTTTTTTGAGAAATCAAGTACTAACTTCAGTTTCGACGAAATTACCTATATGCAGGGGTCGGCCCGAGACTCAGATAAAACGTATCAACTTGTGTTAACTGGCTTCTCTAATGATATTCAAACAGTGACCGAAACTGTCACCTTGCCAAAAGGTGGTGAAGCAAACTCAGGGTTACAGGACTTGTTTACCCTGACCCGTGGTACAGATTTTAATGATTCGGCATGGCAGGACGTTGATACAGTGACTATGGCGTTTACCCGAAGTCCGGGTGCTGACTCTCGTTATCTTATCAGAAGTATCAAGATTGATGACGCTGCGGTTTCAGACTCTACCGCGCCTACTTTTGTCAGTGCGAGCTCAACTCCCACTGATGATGCAACCAATGTTTCTGTTAGCAACAACATCGAGATTGCCTTCGATGAAAATATTGAGCTGAAGAGCGGCAATATTACCATTCGTAATGTTACCGACAGTCGCGACTTTGAAGTATTTAATGTTGCCACCGAAAGCGATGGCACAACAACATCACCAGGCGCTGGTCGCATCAGTGTTACCAACAATAAAGTTTACTTAAACCCAACCAGTGATCTGGCAGGGAACCGGACCTACGCCATTCATATTGAATCCAGTGCCGTGGCTGACAGCGCAAATAATAGCTTCGCTGGGATCAGCGATGATGCCACATTTAACTTTACGACAGTCGATACCACGCCAAATGCGCCATCTACACCCGATTTAGATGCTAGTTCGGATACCGGGCCATTAAATACTGATAATATTACCAGTGACACTACACCAACGTTTAGTGGGACTTCTGAGAGTGGATCGATCGTTACTTTATACAGTGATCAAGTCGGTGGAGGTGCAACGGTTATTGGCACAGGCACTGCTACTGGAGGAAACTGGCAGATAACAACCAATGAGTTGGCGTCTGGTATTACACATGCAATAAGTGCTAAAGCGTCTGATAGCGATGATAATGTTAGCTCGGCATCCAACGCGTTAAGTGTCACCATTGATACAATAGCACCATCCGTAGTGAGCATTACCACGCCGATTGAGGCTGACAGTATCGTCAACGCTGCAGAAGACAACGATGTGTTGATCGCTGGCTCCGGCGCGGAAGCAGGCAACAGCGTGACCGTGACTATCACAGACAATAACAGCTCTGTCAGTCGTACGGTGACGGCCGACAACTCAGGCAACTGGACGCTGAGCGGCAGCGAGCTGGATGTCAGTGGCCTGAACAATGGCACCCTGACGGTGTCTGCAACCCAAGCAGATATAGCAGGTAATATCTCCACCGCAGCTAGCCAGAGTGTTACCCTAGACAATGCAGCCCCATCAGCAGTGACCATCACCACGCCGATTGAAACCGATGGTATTGTCAATGCGGCAGAAGACAACGACGTACTGATTGCTGGCTCCGGCGCGGAAGTAGGCAACAGCGTGACCGTGACTATCACGGACAATAACAGTTCTGTCAGTCGTACGGTGACGACCGACAATTCAGGCAGCTGGACGTTGAGCGGCAGTGAGCTTGATGTCAGTGGCCTGAACAACGGCACACTCATAGTTGCTGTGACGCAATCGGATACGGCGGGTAATACCTCCAGAGTGACCACCCAGAGCATTACCTTAGATAACGCCGCACCATCAGCTGTGACCATCACTACACCGATTGAAACCGATGGTATTGTTAATGCAGTGGAAGATAACGATGTGTTGATTGCTGGCTCCGGCGCGGAAGCAGGCAACAGCGTGACCGTGACTATCACGGATAACAACAGCTCTGTCAGTCGTACGGTGACGACCGACAACTCAGGCAACTGGACGTTGAGCGGCAGCGAGCTGGATATCAGTGGCTTGAGCAATGGCACCCTGACTGTGTCTGCAACCCAAGCTGATATAGCAGGTAATATCTCCACCGTAGCCACCCAGAGCGTAACCCTAGATAACGCAGCGCCATCCGCTGTTACCATTTCCACGCCGATTGCAATCGACGGTATCGTCAATGCGGCAGAAGACAATGATGTGCTGATTGCTGGCTCCGGCGCGGAGGCTGGCAATAGTGTGACCGTGACCATCACGGACAATAACAACTCAGTCAGTCGTACGGTGACGGCCGACAATACCGGGGCTTGGACGACTATTGGCAGTGAGTTTGATGTAAGTGCGTTTAACAACGGCACCCTGACGGTCGCGGCGAGCCAGAGCGATGCGGCGGGCAACACCTCCAGTATAGATAGCACAACAATTACGTTAGATAACGTGAGGCCAACTGTTTCTTTGAGCAGCTCAGACCTTGATTTGATCTCTGGCGAAACGGCGAGTATCACGTTCACCTTAAGTGAGTCCTCAAGTGACTTTACTGAGTCAGATGTCACCGTCACTGGCGGCAGTTTGTCTAACTTTGCGGGCAGCGGTGACAATTACACGGCCACCTTTACGCCGGATAGAGACAGTACAAGTACAGCGACGATTAACGTGGCGGCAGATTTCTTTACCGATGCTGCCGGGAATAGCAACACTGCTGCGCCTCAACTGTCTATAACCGTTGATAGTTTAGTGCCGAGTGTGACTATCTCCAGTGATAAATTGGCGCTGAAAGCGGACGAAACGGCGACCATTACCTTTACCTTAAGTGAAGCGTCGAGCGATTTTACCGAGGCGGATATCACGGTTAGTGGCGGTACTTTGTCTGGTTTTGCTGGCAGTGGTAGCAGCTACACTGCGACCTTTACACCAACGGAAGAGAGTGCGACGAGCGGTACTATTGAAGTTGCCACAGGCACATTTACCGATGCCTCTGGTAACACCAATAGTGCAGCTACACCACTTTCCATCAGCGTCGATACTGTGCTTCCAACCGTTAGTATCACTAGCTCCAGCGCTGCGTTGAAAGCGGGTGAAACGGCAACACTCACGTTTACCTTGAGTGAAGCCGCAACTGATTTTTCCGAAGCCGATGTGACCGTGGCTGGAGGAACTCTTTCTAACTTTGCGGGCAGTAGCGCCAGTTACACGGCTACCTTTACACCTGCAGAAGAAAGCACTGAGGATGCAACTATTGATGTTGCAGCCGAGAAATTTAGCGACGCAGCTGGCAACCTCAATACAGCAGCGACTCAGTTGTTGATCTCAGTGGATACGGGGATCCCGACTGGACATAGCATCAGCATTGATCAGGAGAGCATTAACAAAACCAACGAACAGGCGATGAGCTTTACCTTCGCAGCAGCTGAAGTGAACGCGATGTTCACTTATAGCGTGACCGACGGTACCACGACCATTGACGGCGCTAGTCAAACAATTTCTTCGGAGACCATGCAAGTAACGGGCATTGACGTCACTATTTTGCAAGAGGGGACGTTGACAGTAAGCGTGGTGGTAACCGATGCCGCAGGCAACGCATCTGATGCAGTGACGGATACTGTGACCAAACGCTACGATGTCGCGCCAACGGTAGTTGATGATAGCTTCTCGACTGAGGAAGATACGGCGAAACAATTTAATCTGTTAGCCAACGATTCCGATGTTAATGATGACATGGTCGCTTCTTCTACAACGATTAAAACGCAACCAATTAAAGGTCAGGTGTCGATCAGCAACGGCGTTGTTACCTATACGCCAAATAATAATGAGACAGGCACAGATAGCTTTACCTATACCGTGAAAGATGCCCTGCTGCAGGAGTCGCAAGAGGCGACAGTGACCGTCACTATCATGGCTATAAATGATGCGCCAGTCGCTAAAGCGCTGACCATCAACACCGACGAAGATACCGCAAGCGCAGCAGTCAGCGCGCGTAGTCAAGCGGAGGATGTTGAAGATGGCATCCCAACGGGTGATTTATCGTTAGTTAGTTTGCCTCAAAAAGGACAAGTAGCCATTGATCAAACTGTAGGCACTTTTGTATATACGCCGAATCCGAATGAAAATGGTAGCGATAGCTTTACTTACACGATCGCAGACAGTGAAGGCGGCGTTTCTCTTGCGGCCACGGTCAGCGTCAATATCGGTTCCGTCAATGACTCACCAGTAGCGGAGGAAGACAGTTTTACTTTTGATGAAGATATCACATCGACACTCGATATTTTAAGTAACGACAGTGATATTGAAGATGGGTCATTCACCCCGAGTAGTATTACCCTGCAAGATCTTGGTCAAGGAGAGGGGGTATACAGTTTTGCCATGGTCAGTGTCAATGTCGATGGGACCTTAAAGATTGTGCCTACAGCGAACGTTAATGGTCAACATAGCTTTACCTACATGCTAACCGATAGTGGTCAAGCAGTCTCAGTGCCTGCAACCGTCACGCTCAATATTACGCCAGTGAATGATGCCCCCGTTGCTGTTGATAACAGTGCACAACTACTAGAGGGAGGCTCCTTCGAGGTCAATGTATTAGGCAATGATAGTGATGCCGATGTTGGAGACAGTTTTGAACTCACTAGTGTCACAGTCGTCGATACGCCAGCACATGGCAGTGTGAACGTGACGGCGTCAGGAGCGATTGTTTACAACCCGAATGAGAACTACTTCGGTGAAGATAGCTTCACCTATACGGTGGCAGACTTAGCAGGTGCTGTATCTAACGCCGCAACAGTGACCATGACAGTAACACCAGTCAACGACGCACCAATGGCGCAAGCACAGTCACAAACGCTTGATGAAGACAATAGTTTGGTGATCACGCTGGTTGGTTCAGATATTGATAACGATGATGACACTCTGCAGTATCTTATCACTGAGCAAGTCAGTTATGGCGTGCTAGAGCAGTTGACCAATAATAGTTGGCGCTATACACCAGAAGCGGACTTCAATGGCTCCGACTTCTTCTTGTTCAAGGTCAACGACGGTGATCTCGACTCGACAGAGGTTCGTGTCGATTTGACGGTTAATGCAGTCAACGATACACCAACCGCGACCGATATCAGTGCTACGGGAGAGGAAGAAATACCGCTGACCATTACTTTAAATGGTAACGATGCAGAAGGCTCATCTTTGAGCTATCAAATTGTAAAATCGCCAGTCAACGGTAATGTTACCGTCACAGGCAATCACGCGGTTTATACGGGTAACAGTAACTTCTTTGGTCAGGACAGTTTCACTTACAGCGTAAGTGACGGAGAACTTACCTCTGGAGTGGCGTTAGTGACCATCACGGTGAATAACGTTAATGACGCGCCAGTGATTACGGGTACCCCATCGGCGCAAGTTGATGAAGATAGTGTGTATCAGTTTGTGCCCGCGGCATTGGACAATGACCCAGCGGATACTCTGACCTACTTGATAGCTAACAAGCCACCTTGGGCTACATTTGACAAGACAACAGGAGCGCTTTCTGGCACGCCAAGTAACCGTTATGTGGGGACTTATCCAGGTATCGTGATTAGCGTATCCGATGGCACTATTTCTTCCTCATTGTCAGCTTTTTCGATTACTGTGAATAACGTTAACGATGCACCCGTTATCTCTGGTTCACCAGCAACACAAGTGAATGAAGACAGCACCTATCTGTTCACGCCACAAGTGTCAGATGTTGACAGCCAAGCCTTCACCTTCAGTATCGTGAACAAGCCATCTTGGGCTAGCTTTGATGCATCAACAGGCACGCTTAGTGGTACACCAGATAATGGTGATGTTGGCAAATATCAGGGCATTGTTATCTCGGTTTCTGATGGTCTCACGACCACAATGCTCAATAGATTCAGTATTGTGGTTAACAATGTCAATGACGCGCCAGTGATCAGTGGCACTCCTGCTCTTACCGTCAACGAAGGCAGTACGTACCGCTTTGCGCTGCAGGCATCGGATGTTGATAGTAGTAGCTTGAGCTTTTCAATCCGCAATAAACCATCATGGGCAACCTTTGATAGAGCAACTGGGTTGCTAAGTGGTACGCCGGAAAATGAGCATGTTGGCAGCACCAATAATATTGTTATTAGTGTCTCAGACGGTGAGCTAAGCACATCTTTAGCAGCGTTTAGCATCACGGTAATCAACGTTAATGATGAGCCAGTGGCGGTTAATGATACCTATGTCTTTACCGAGAGTAACGATGGTAGCTACTTATTGGATGTACTCAGCAACGACAGCGATGTTGATCTAGATACATTACAACTGGAATGGGTTAAACCTACATCTGGAACGGCAACGATTGTGGGCAGTCAAATCCAATTGGTAACGACCTCAATTGGTACAGTGGCAGTGCAATACAGTGTGAAAGATGGTAACGGTGGAAAGGCCACCGCGAAAGCAATCGTGACAATTAAAAGTGCGAAATTGGACGCACCAACAATAGCCGCACCTTCAGATATCGAAGTGAACGCAACTTCGCTCTTTACTAAAGTTGCATTAGGCTCTGCTGTGGCACGAGATAGTACAGGCAAGCTATTACCTGTTTCATTGGTCGACAGCACGACCTTTTTCCGACCTGGAACTAATACGGTCTATTGGCGCACTCAAGACTCTGATGGAAACGTCGCTGAAGCTAGTCAAACGGTAACAGTGTATCCACTGATAAGTATCTCCAAAGATGCGCAAACCACGGAAGGCACCAACCATAGCGTATCGATACACCTTAACGGTCCTTCGCCGAGCTACCCAGTAATCATACCTTATACGGTTTCAGGAAGCACGGACAGTGATGACCGCACGCTCACCTCTGGTGAAGTGGTGATACCTAGTGGTACCGAAGGCAAACTTTCGTTCGAACTACTTAATGATGGACAAAATGAGGGCGTTGAAACCTTAGTGATTGATCTGGACAGCACCCTTAATCTAGGTAGTAAGCGTCGTTACACCTTGACAATCTTTGAAGAGAATGTGGCTCCGAAGGTCACGGTAAGTGTATCTCAGGCGGGGGAGCAGCGGAGCCAAATTGAAAATGGTGTTGAACCGGTCACAATCACGAGCAGTGTTAGTGATGCCAATATGTCCGATATACACAGTTTCAGATGGAGTAGTGATAGCGATGTACTTAACCAAGCGATTGCGGGGCAGATGTACAGCGAAACATTGACTTTCTCTCCGCAATTACTGAGTTCAGCGATTTACAATTTGCAATTGACAGTTACTGACAATGGCACTCCACCATTATCAGTGACACGGAATGTCTATTTAGAAGTGGTACAAACATTGGCGGAGCTCGGGAGTGAAGACAGTGATGGCGACTTAATCCCGGATGATCAAGAAGGTCATAATGATAGTGATGGTGATGGTATCCCTGATTATCTTGATGCAATTTCTGACTGTAACGTAATTCAACAGGTTGTGTCAGAAAAAGATCGCTTCCTCATTGAGGGGCAGCCTGGTGTCTGTTTACGCAAAGGAATAACCATTCTGACTAACGCAACAGGAGGAGCTTTATTGCTGGATGAGGAGCTTCCTAAAGATATCAATATGAAGAGCATAGGGGGAATCTTTGATTTTGTAGTAACTAATTTGCCGCTTCCCGGTCAAAGCTATCAATTAGTTATGCCTCAGCGTTTACCTGTTCCAGCAAATGCAGTGTACCGAAAGTATAATGCTGAACAGGGGTGGGTAGACTTTATTGAGGATGCTCAAAACACAGTTTCTTCTAGTGCTGGCGAGGCTGGTTATTGTCCGCCACCAGGGCACAGTTCATGGTCACAGGGTCTGACTGAAGGTGACTGGTGTGTACAACTTACCATTGAAGACGGTGGCCCGAACGATGATGACGGATTGGCTAATGGCAGTGTCGTTGACCCTGGCGTCGTTGCCGCTCGTGTAAGCAATAATACACTCCCTCAAGCGATTGACGACAATGCGTTTGTTAGTCTCAATGGTACGGTGACGATCGATGTATTGAGCAATGATACCGATGCTGATGGTGATGGGCTGAAGGTAAGTCGCGCTTCTGTAGATATTGGTAGTGTTAGTGTGGTTGATAACAAACTAAGTTATGTCACTCAACCACAGTACTACGGGGAGGCTTTGATCACTTATAGCGTAACGGATGGTAATGGTGGAACGGGATCGGCGAAGGTGACGGTAAATGTGGTAAACAGTCAGAATCCGAATGCGGTGGACGATAATATTACCACCGATGATCGTACCCCTGTCACGGTTTATGTCCTTGCTAACGATACCGATCCGGATAACGACACATTGAAGTTGGTTTCAGTCCAAGCGCAGTATGGGCAGTCGGTCATGAATGCAGATCAGAGCGTGACCTATACCCCTACCTCAGGGTTTGAAGGCAATGATGTGTTGACATATATCATTCAGGATAGCCAAGGCCTGCAAGACGCGGGGAAAGTTATAGTGACCGTTAAGTTGGTAAGAGATGTAAAGGTTGAAAATACTTCAGCAGGATCATTGGGTGGCATAGTGTTGATGCTTTTGATTTTGTTAGGAGCCATGCAACGTTATGGAAGAAACAGTGCTTTAGCACTAATTGCTGTGTTTAGTTTTAGTAGTCAAGCGGGTTGGTATGTTGATGTTCAAATGGGGTCAAGCCATGCAGATGAGCGTGATGCTGTTAAAGGTGATAACGTAATCTCTACTGACAACACCGGGCTCTATCGCTCTGTCGGGTTTGGATATACTTTTTCTGAGCAATGGTCTGGAACTATTCGTTATATTGATATGGGTGAAGGTAGTGCTACATTGCGTAGTGCTACTACTTCACCAGAAGACTATCACGCCAATGTCGCATCGATAGCACCACTCCTTGTTAAGGGCATGGGCTTCGACATCGGTTATAAGTTCTGGCAATACAATTCATGGTCCGCAAAACTGAGTTTGGGGGGCTTGTTCTGGGAAACCGATATTGAAAGTACGTATCAAGGCAGCAAGATAACGACGGAAGTGGATGGTTTTGATGGATATATTGGTGCAGAAGTTGGCTACAACCTCTCAGATAATTGGGAGATCGGTGTCCAAGGCGCTCGTTATTTTTTACATGAAAATGATGTTGATATAATTGCGCTACAACTTCGTTATTTTTTTGAGCCGTTAGCAGCGTATTAACTTATGGTTTGGTATTTTTCGATAATTTATATCCCAATTGCTCATGAAGCGGTATGGTAAATCACTGGAGATTAATGTCGTGATTGTGCTCTTTATTATGTAGGTCAATAGTCTATAACAAATCCTTAATTACCTTGAAGTCTTTTCTTCTTTAACATCTAGCGAAAGATAGTGTTTTGATAGAGTGTTAAACAGAACTTACGGTTCGATATTAGAAAAATAAGGTTCATTGAATGCTCGATGTGAACTTAACTTAAAAGAAGATGATTTACGCAATAGGGTTGTTGGTAGTGCTGCAAATGTCAGCGTGATACGTCGCTTTACTTTGAACCTAGTACGTTTACAGTCGAAGAAATATAGTGTTGGGGCTGAAGCCAAACCAAGCGTGTCAGAGCGACACAGTTCGTATTGAACCCTTATTGGGTTGAAAAGCGTTCCACGCTGGCTGTCGCCCTGATGCTGATAACTGCGACGATAAATTGATACCGAGCAAAACGATAATTTTATATCTGTTTTAATCCAATATTGATTGAATAATATCAAATGCTTTTTCTATTTTTTGGGTAGGAATAATGCCAAATCCAAATAAGAGGGCATTAGAATGATTGTTGATAGAAAAATGCGATGATGGGTAAACCGCTACATTTGATGAAGCAAATTTATTCATCATTTGTGTCGCGCATCCCGATACTTCAGCTGCTATATGCAATCCACCTTGGCTTGGAATACGTTGTAAGCAATCTATGTTGTCAATTAATTGAGTTAGCTTATTATACCTTTCGCTGTAGATTTTATTCATATTGAGTAAATGGTGAGAGAAATGACCGTCACGCATGAATTCGTCAAGTAGGATTTGAGACACTACAGATGTACTTCTTCCCAAGTGCCATAACATATTTGAAATTGGCTCTATTAAAGACTTTGGCGGAATCATATAGCCAATGCGTATGCCGGGAAATAGTATTTTAGAGAAACTGCCTATCATAACGACGCAGTCATTTTTGTCTTGTGACTTGAGAGCTTTCTTACTGGTATTGAGATAGTGATATTCCGAATCATAATCATCTTCGATAATGATTGCGTTATTAACTTCTGCCCATCTCAGCAGTTCTAACTTCCTGTCAGCTGAGTAGCTAAAGCCTAAAGGGAACTGATGACTAGGCGTTGTATAAATAATTTTGGCATTAGAAGGGATTGATTCAACGACAACACCTTGGTCGTCCATCGGCACGGAGCCTATTTGCGCGCCAAGTAATCGAGCTTGATTTCGAAAAACAGGATATCCTGGATCTTCCGTCGACACGAGATCCCCGGGAGAGAGTAATGTAAGGAGAGTCGTCATTATTGCCTGCTGGCACCCTTGAGTAATGATGATGTCTTCAGGGTCACAGATTACGCCTCTCGAGTGTCTCACATACTCGCAGATAGACTCTCGTAAACAAGCTAACCCTTGCAAATCACCGCCATGTGCAAACTCTGGAGTTAATGCATTGAGCCTACTCAGTCTTGAGTGTCGCCAAATATGCTTTGCTATTCTCTGATGATCAGGAACGCCTAAAGTGAAGTCATAGTCTAGATTCTTTGGTGCGATGATCTCTGGCTTCTTCGCTGCGTTAGTGCCAAACACCCCTAGTTGGTAGTGTTTTATTGGTCTTTTATCTTGATTCACCGTTTGTTCTAGAGCATTACTTACGTACGTGCCAGACCCTGCCTTTTTTACTATCCACCCCTCGAACTGAAGTCGCTCATACACCGAAATGACAGTGTTTCTTGCTATGCCTAACTTTTTCGACAGCATGCGAGTTGATGGTAATCTCTCATTTGATCGTAATCTGCCTTCTAATATCCCTTGGTATATCTCGGAGTAAAGTTGTTGGCTGGTGACTTTTCCAGTTTCGAAGTGTAGTGAAAATGGCATCGTTTTCTCTGTAGACGTTGAAAAGTGGTTCTAAAGCGTTGTGAGGATGTGGATCTGTATATACCAAGTATATCTACCTAGTATACCGTTATCGTGGTATGGAGAAAGCGTAATTGAGTACACTATTTCCCCATTTTGGAAACGGATGTTACTTACATTCGTATCTAACCGGCCTACCTATCAACGGTGATCAGGTTTAGACCTGTTTATATCGCACTAAAAATTTGAAGACACAGTGTTATTCATCGAGGGTTAACGATTGGAGTTCTTCAAGTCAGGATTACTTTTATATAAAAAGTTAAAAGCCTTGGAATAAACTAGAAATTAATTATAAGTTAAAATTAAAAAATTGAGGGTTCAATGAAGTTAAACAATGCCTTGCTGGCCATTTTATCGCTCACTTCTTTCGTCACGTTTGCGAAAACGGAGTTAACGGTTAGCAGTCAATTAAAGAGCGTAGTTGATGAATGCGCTAAAGGATTAATCAACGAATACGACATTCCGGGGTTGGCTGTTGCAGTAACGATTGATGGTAAACGTTATTTTTATAATTACGGTTTGGCTGACGTAAGTAAGGGGAGTTTAGTCACCAACGACACAATTTTTGAACTCGGCTCTATCAGTAAAACTTTTGCTGCTACTTTGACTGGGTACGCCCAAGAAAAAGGTAAGCTAGACATGGATGACAAGGTCAAAGATTATATTCCAGAATTAGAGAATAGTGCTCTGGGTAATACCAAGCTAGTTAATGTCGCCACCTACACTGCAGGTGGTCTACCATTGCAATTCCCTAGCGAAGTAACGAACGACGCTGAAATGATGCAGTACTACAAAACGTGGAAACCGGAGTACGAAGCCGGTACTAAGAGGAAGTACTCAAACCCTAGTATTGGTCTATTTGGCTACATCGGTGCCTTGAGTATGAAGTCAGACTATACGGAAATGATGGAAACCGTCATCCTGCCTGAGCTCGGTATGACCAATACCTTTGTCGATGTACCAAAGGATAAGCTTAACAACTATGCTTTTGGTTATAGTTCTGAGGGAAAACCCGTTAGAGTTAATCCAGGTATTCTTGATGCACAAGCCTATGGTATTAAATCAACAAGCTTAGATATGCTTCAATATATCGAAGCAAATATGGGTCAAGCGCAACTTAATACTGATATAGAAAATGCGCTAGAGAGAACTCATACTAAGTATTTTGATACCGACACGTTTACACAAGCCGTAGGATGGGAGGGTTATGATTACCCCGTTTCACTTTCGCAATTATTGAAGGGTAACTCCAGCGATGTAATTCTCAACGCTAAACCGGTTCAAGCAAGTGTATCTGGTACTCTCGGTCGTGACGTTTGGTATAACAAAACGGGCTCAACAGGTGGCTTTGGGGCATATGTCGCGTATGTACCCTCTGAAAAAATAGGCATAGTGATTCTGGCGAATAAAAACTACCCTAATGCAGAAAGAGTAGAGGCTGCTTACCATATTATTAGCTCAGTGGTGAAGTAAATTTTAGTGGTAATAGGCACTACGTAATTATTAGAGCTTATTTAGATACATACTATCTGCAGTGTTTTATTCGATAGTATTTATAGGAGTATTCATGAAAACTAAGCATTGGTCTAAGGTGACTTTGCTACATGAAGCTGTTACGAACCCAAATATAACGATTAAAGGTAAACATAGTTATTACAGTGATTGTTGGGATGCCGGTTTTGAGGAGTCTGTTGTAAGATATCTACAAGGCGATGAGTTCAGCCGAGATTGGGAACCAAAATGGAAGATTGATAAGTTACATATAGGTGACTTTGTCTGTATTGCAGCGGAAGTTGTGATTGTTATGGGGGGAAACAGTACACATAGAGCTGATTGGTTCTCCTTGTACCCATTTATGGACTTTATTGAAGAAGCGTACGTCGGGAAAGGAGATACTCATATTGGCGATGGCGCCTGGCTCGGTATGCGATCCATGATAATGCCGGGTGTGACTATCGGAGAAGGAGCAATCGTTGCGGCAAACAGTGTGGTGACGAAAGATGTTGAGCCTTACAGCATGGTTGCGGGGTCACCAGCTAAGCATGTCAAATATCGCTTTTCTCGAGAGACGATAGACGAACTGCTTGCTCTTAGGATATATGATTGGCCTGATAAGAAAATCGACAGCCTGAAGAGATTTTTATGTTCAGACGATTTAGAAGGGCTGAGAAAGGCAAGCGCTGAATATGATAGAAACCATTCAGCATCATGACAACGTCACCATTTAAAAGGTCAGAAAGAGGCCATTGTTGGGCCTCTTTGTATTAAACATCTAGCCAATACAATGAGTAATCATTTTATTCTTTTATTGATTTTTTATGTGAATATGATAACGGCGCGTACCACTTGCGTTCAAGAACAAGAGGACAACGTGCTTGGTAAAGGGGAAACCGATGGAATATCGGGAAACTATAATTATTAAGAGCCGCATGTAGCGGCTCTTTTTGATCCTGAAATTGGTTAGTGGCGACAGACTACGAAGCGCTCAGAGGGTTACGAGGACTCGCTTCAGATAAATGAAGAAAGAGCGAATCGAAGTGGATGTTGTTACCTATTTGACTGCTCATACCGTTGCCATTCCGCTGTTAACTCTGCTTTTTCTTTTCTCGCTGCAATCAGCATTTCTATATTTACGTCAGTGTTTGGGTGCCTTTGAATGTATCGCTCGTAATCAACCGGAACACCATTGATGTGCAGTTCAAGATGTAAATGCGGCCCTGTTGTTCTTCCTGTGTTACCCGTTTTCCCTATCACTTGTCCTCGGCTGATCTTCTCACCAACATGGACGTTGCGCTGAGATAAGTGTAGGTAGCGTGATACAGAGCCATTTGTGTGGCGGATATTAATGTAGTTGCCGGCAAAACGGTTGTAGCGGGACTTTAAAACGATGCCATCAGCAATACTACGAATCGGTGTACCTACAGGTGTGGCATAATCAGTGCCTAAGTGCGGAGTCGTTATATTGGTCACTGGATGTGTTCGCTTTAAGTCATAGTCAGAGCTCACTCTGTAGTTTTTATCAAAGGGTGAAGAAAACATGAACTGATTATTTATCGACACACCATGCTCATCAAATACGTTGCCGTGACCATCATTGATAATAAATAAATCAGTTTTACTGCCTAAATAGTAAAAAGAACTAATGTAAGTTTCATTTTTACTATTTAATTTAGTTCTTAAGATAAAGTTATCACCTCTTTTAATAGAGTCAATAATATTAAACTTGCTTTTGATCAGTGCTAATAGCAAGTTGATCTCTTTTTGACTCACTCCTGATTTTAATAATGAAGCGACAAAAGAGTATTCAACCACACCGATAGTGATTTTTTGCCTACGAGTATTCTTTTTAATTGGTGGCTGCACATTCTCACTTTCGAATTCTAAAGGCTTGATGGTAGGTAGCCTATCCACAGGAGTGAGGAAGTAGTGAGAAAGCGATACGCTAATCAATATGATTAACGCAGTAGTGATAAGGGCTACTGTAGGAGCTTGCACACTCCTTTTTATTATTAAAATAGTCATTAGTTTTGTTGATTTATCAATACTGACAGTTGTGCGTAGAGTATAATATTTTAAATAAAAACTAGCATTAAAGCATGAGTAATTCCTCTGTTTTAACTAAGTTAATAATTATAGGATGTGAGAATAATTTTAATAATTCAGTCAAAGTGACGGTTGGCTTGGTGTTTATGCCTATTTTGTTGGTGTTAATGTCACGTTGAGAAAATATTTTTCAATAATATAATCTCGGGAAAATATATTTTGCCAAATTACTATGTTCGCTAAAAATACGCTGAAATTAACATTAGGTCTTACGCTTACATCTCTTTTATTGAGTGCATGTGGTGGTGGTGATGGAGGAGACAACACACCTCCAGCTAGAAGCAAAGGAAGCATTTCCGGTATGGTGTTTGACGCCCCAGTCAATGGCGCCAAGATTGAGGTTTTCGAGTTCAAAAATGGAAACTTAGGTCGGAAGTTGGCTAACACGACGTCTGATGCCTTCGGAAACTATCTGCTAGAGTTTGAATCGTCGTCAATGCCTCTTTTTGTTGTTGCAAAAGAGGGGAGTTATACCGATCCGTTTACAAATGAAACGGTATCTGTGAGTAATGCGAAGACACTTAAATTTGAAGGTGTTGTGAACTTTAAAGAGGGGAGTGAGCAAAAGTTAATGCTTACTCCGCTGTCGAACTTGGCAGCAGGCTTGGCAAAGTACAAAATTTCCCAGGGGGCCACAGATGAGAGTGCCTTTTCAACTGCTTTGGATAGTATCAATAGCATGTATGGTTTTGACGTAAATGAGACCAAACCTATTGATATTACCAAAGGTGGGCAAAGCAGTTTTGCTAGTACTGGGCATCAATACGGCGCTTTATTAACAGCATACTCGTCTTACTCTTACGATCTTATAAAAAAATACGGCAACAGCGATAACGTCTACACTTCAATGCATTTCGCTGACATCCAATATCGGGATGTTATTGCAGATGGTGTTCTTGATGGTCTTGAAGTGAGCCAGACTTCAGGAGCAGTGACTCCCCTCAGCTTTGGACAGAAAAAGATAAACAGCGACGTTTACACACGTGACTTATCTCAACATGTTTTGATCGTGGTAAACGACCCAAGTATCAATATTTCAGGTACTGATGCTGCCGACTATGTCGACTTTAGTAAGAAGCTTAATGACTTAGGTACATATGGCAGTACAGATGGCGTCATTCCACCGCGAGATGGGACGGAGATTGATACCACAGCGCCTATCGTGACACGCATTGACCGTGATGTACTTGCTGGCACCGATAAAGTTGATCTAAAAATTGTTGATGATATTGGTGTAGAAGACGTATCCGCCTTTATTCAGTATCAGATTAATGGCTCTTGGTCTGGTGAATTTCAATGTAACGACATACAAGATTTTGGAAGCACATTCTGTTCGGTTGAATTTGATGATTTTGAAGTTGGCCTTCGAGAGACCAACGTTAAAGTTAACATTAATACCAAAGAGATCGATAGTGTAGATATGAACCCTGCCACAGGGCTCTCAAACGTAACAGCAGCACGGTTAGTCTTGTATACAGCGGATGTACTGGGTAATGAGTTAATTCCAGGCAGCCATTCGGGTCTTCATATCAACTTTGAATGGGATAACGATGCGCCTGTTATCGATATTACATCGGCGAGTGCAATTAATAACCAACTTAAAGAATACGTTCTGAAAGGGGTTGTAAAAGAAAGCTCGCAAGAGATTAGTTCGGTCAGTATTTCATTTAAAGATGGCTTACATGAGGGCGTCACATGTTCTCCTGTCACTGTAGAGTCTGGAAATGCTTGTGAGTTTAGTAAGGCTTACCCAACTGATGAATTCCTATCTACGACGGTCTTTGAGGTTCGAGCGAAGGATAGCAAAGGCAATACGGGCTCTGCGCAGCATGCAGTAAGTCGTGACGATCAAGCGCCAGCACAGACGATAACCTATCCTGAAGGTACGTCAATGACGTACGTAAATGTGGGTTTAGATGGTGAACGAACCACTTACGATGGTATTTACTCTCAAGATACGTACACCCCAGACAATGTTCAAGCAAGCCGCGATTTCCTGAAGATTGACTATGCGTACGCAAGTTTAGGGATTCAGAGCTCATTAAAAGGGATAGATTTTAGTAACTTCAACGCTAATTTATTGAAAGAGAATAAAATCCCTTATGTTCGTGTGAAAGTATCAGACGTAAATACCGATACGGTTTTAGGCTCCAACGCTAATAAGCTAAAGCTCGTCGTCAAGTACTACGTAAGCCAAAACAACGATAACAACTACTCACTTCAGCAAGTTATTGACACAACCGCATCAGATGACGATTACATCGCAAAAATTCCGCACGAAACGCTGTTAGATAGCAATGGGCGAGTAGAGGATGTCATCTATTACATTCCTTTTGTAAGAGATATTTTGGGTGACAGCTTTAAATCGGTATCAGAAAACAGTAGTCAAAAGTTAGTCATTCAAACCGTCGATGAGTCTGATAACGAAAGCACTCCAAGAGAAGTATATTTTAGAAGTAGCTTTGACCTACCAACCATAAAAGTGGTGACACCATTTATTGGTGCGCGAGCTCAACTTGAAGGGTTGAGCCCAAGTGGTGAATTCACTTCACTTGCAAGTTGTACCACTATCCAGCAACTGGAAAGTGACCAGTCCATGGCTCTTGACGTAGCGAGCTGTGAAACCACAACTGACGTAGTGAATTATGATTTCATGCGTGTTCGTTTAATTGGTATCGAAGGCAGTGAGCCATACTATTACCAATGGAAAAGAGATCCAGGGACCAAGAAAGTAACGGTTGACTTAAACAAGGCCAATATTGGTGTGTATTTTAAGCTCAAAGGTTCTCAAACTTACTATATTACTGAACTATCGACATATCAGACTGGTTTGTTTGATTTCCAGTGGGATCAAGTGACAGCGGGAGAGAAAACTTCAGAACGTGCGATTCAAATTCTTGATGAGGTGCGCTACGCGTTATCAGGTACGAATAACAACTCATTCTTTGGGTTTGACCCAACGGTTGTGTCTTATGCAACCAATGAAATGCTTACGACTAAAGCGATTCCAGACAAGCCATCAAATGACTATCTACACCGATTCCTTGTTGAAGCAATTGATAGTATTGCCGAGAGAATGCCAAGAAATAACTCATTAGATTTTGCATCTGCTATTTACGATGATTTTAGCTACGATGGAAAAGCAAATGGTATAGGGGCCGGAGGAAGTCAAGTTACGCTCGATTCTTACACGTTTGGCGCTGAAACTTACCGAAAAGACCTGGCGCAATCCTATTATGAAATCATGGCGAGCAAATACGGTATTGAGACCAATATCGCGCAGCTCTATGCTGATGATATTTCGATGGCTAATCCTGACTTAAATGGTAAGAACATTTTTGATACAGAGGGTAGCAGTATCGATACCTTGCCTCCGCAGCCAAAATTAACCATTGAAAGCGGTAGAGAGACGATGGTTGGTAATAGGCTTTATATCGCTGGCGAGGTTGTTTCTAAAATTGTCCTAGACGATCCTTCTGGTATTGTAGGAACCGACGCTCACGGCCCGAAGTTTAGCACGATGTGGTATCAAGCCAATGAGCCAAATATTGAAATACCACTGGACATCAACATCGTAGAAAACTCAGACAGCAGCAATGCTTATCGAAAAGAGTACTTCTTCACCCTTAACTCCCAGTCTAGTGAACTAAAAGATATTATAGAGTTTGCCGTGGAGACCAGTGCTATGGACCCACATGGCAATGCGTATGGTTACAATGGTAAATCTCCGTTTATAGAATCGGTGTTTATTGATAACGACTTCCCTAAGGCCAGTTACCTTCCACCGAATGATGTCGATGGTAAACCTGTAGAAAACGGTATTTATTTAAATGCGAACAATACTCATGAATTAACCTTCAAGGTTGAGGATATTGTTGGTGATAAGCTTGCCTCGAGGGGCCTTGTTTTCTACCAGCAAACCGGTGAAAAAGTAACATACACACCAGAAAACTTTGCAAGTAACTCGAAAGACGCGTTTAAAGTCAAACTATGTACGGGCGAGATTTGTTCAAATCAAGGCTCTACGATTTATCCTGGTGATGGAGATTGGTTAGTTGTTGCAGCAGCAGAGGACAACTTAGGTAACTCCGTTTCAGAGTTAACTAGCACCGCTCCGAGATTCAATATTCGTATCGACTCTGAAGCCCCTATTGTAAAAAGTGAGCAGGTTCAAAGCCGTTTAGGTGGTAATAACCAATGGGCACCTGTCATTGATTGGGGGACGTTAAGCTCTGGTAATAACGTAAAAATAGATTTGCGCCGCGGATCTGGTCAGGCTCTGACATTAGAAAGCTGTGACCCTCTAACAGAGGCGTGTGACGTACCATACCTAGTTGGTGAACAGCCTGACGTCAAAGTCCAACTGGTTTCAAAAGCATTTGATTACGATGAATGGAATGAGTTTTACGTCACTGCGACGGACAACGCTTACCCTGCCAATGTTAGTACAACAGGGAAATTTACCTTCCAAGTCGATAACAAAGGCCCTGAAATCATCCTAAACACGCCTTGGGTTGAAGACACATTGTCTAAAGAGAACTATGTCATAGGGCGTGAGTTCAATGTGCGATTTAAATCCGTAATAGACGATTCAGACCTTGAGCAAGTCTCGCTGTATCAAAGTGGTAAAGATTCGCCAATTAAGACAATTGTGCCAACGGATTCATCTAAAGAGTTTGTCATGTCTCTTATCAAGAGTGACACAGATAAAATAGACATTTCTGAAGATGAAAAAACAACGTCATTGTATGTAAAAGCAACCGATATTTATGGTTTTGAGTCTAGTTCTAACACGCACAAGGTTATTCTTGATCGTGATGGGCCAACATTAGGCTTAAGTGGTTTCAATGCGAATGACTACTACTTAGGTAACTATGTCTTTGACCTAACGGCGCTAGACCTAAATGCAAACGGTGATGTTTCAATTAATGGCGTAAATCGAGAAAGCCTAGAGTATTGGACGTTTAGCGATCTGGAACCATTACCTGGCTCTCCCGGTACAAAAATCAATGAGGATCTCAAAGTGAGCCTTGGTGATTTAGGTACGGGTACACACAAGATTCGTTTAAAAGGGTCTGATGTTCGTGGCAACACAACCTTAACCAGTGATGAGCAAGATTTTACCGTCAAAGTGTACAACTCAATCCCGCAGGTGACGCTGGCGATGAGTTACACGGATGGAACGCCAATTACAAACAACACCATCTATCAAGATGGGAATATCGTACTGACGCTTGATATTGTTGATGATAGTGGCGTTGATCGAATTGACTCAACGTATAGATTCTCTGGAGAGCAAAACGGGACTAACTTTACGTTCTCAGAAACCGCAGATGGCACTTGGACCGCAACGTTGCTTTCTACACAAATTGCCAAAGATGGTAATTATGAACTTGATATCAAGGTTTATAACAAAGTTCGTTACCTTGATGAAAAAGACCGAAAGGTTGGAAAAGTAAACCAAACCTTTAGCGTACAGCGTGAAGGCGTGGTTCTAACAGTTGAAAGCCCGCTGGACTTCCAAAATTACTTATCTGATGGTGTTCTTGATGTCACCTTTACTACATTGAGTGCGGTCAAAGCCAAAACGTTAGAGTGTTGGGTTCGTGAAGAATACAACTCTCTAGATGCGCCACCAACTAATGAGCAACCAACTTCTGGTGTTATCAACGTATCGCAAGAACCTTACAGTTGTAGTGTCAATGTTGGGCAAAACATGACCAAAGCACCTGTTACTTTGATCACTAAAACCTTGGGTACAAATGGGCGTGAAACGATCAACAAGTTCAATTTCTCGATGGTGGATATTGATGCACCGACAGTCGTAGATGGTAACTCATACAGTTTTAAAGGAAGTGATGTTTGGTTTGATGAAGCTTTGAAGAAGAAGATGCTCACATTTGAGCTCTCTTTCAATGATGCTTTATCAGGCGTGAATACCGAAAGTTCAGATGAATATCCAAAGTTGGTTCGTAATCTTGGCAACAAAGCTTATACACCAACGACTTGTGCCAAAGGTGTTGGAAATATCAAGTGTACGTATTCTGAATCCTATGCCGATATTATTGATGGCCTGAGTACAACTCAAGAATACAAAATCAAGAACTTATCTGATTTAGCAGGAAACTTGACGCCAGAGCACGATCTACTGCTTGAATTACCTAAAGGTTCGGTAGTCGTTGAAATTACAGATCCGGTTGGAAACACAACCATTAATGGTCAGCAGCTTGTCGCCAAATTCAGAATTAAGCTGTATGAAAACTCTAGACTAGACAATGTGATGGCCAGGTTTGGAACGGAATCCTACAACTATAAAGATAATCCGGAGAAGTTTGCACAATTAGAGGTGTGTGCAGATGATCCAACCTACAAGTGTTCAACATTTACAAGTGAACTTCCTAGCGATGCGGATGGAAAAACGATCAGGACAACGATTACCGCAACGGATGTGTGGTCGAGAGTCGGTGAAGCGACCGTTGATATTAAAGTTGACAACACACCTCCAAGTGTTGGCGATGAGATTATCGTAACCGAATCGCCAACAAATCCTGATAATGTTCGTTTTCGTTTTGACATAACGGACACTGGTAGCAGCCTGGCAAAAGTAAACTACTCGGTTTTAAACCCGAGTTATCAAGAAGAAAGAGTAGAGGATGGGAATGGTTCATCTACGTACTTTGAACTACCGAAATCTCAGTTAGAGGGGCGTGGTTCAATCACAGTAGACATCAAAGCGACAGATAGCGTCGGACTGTATTCTGATATCAGAAAAGTCATTGATATTAGTGTTCCTAAAGTCACGGTTGATTTCGATGGAATTACGAGTTTGCAGGGTGGGAAACTGTTTTTAACCAAGGCAAGCCAGCCGTTTACGGTATCTACGGTGGAAGGAGAAAGAGTGAAAGCTTCACAATATTCTGTGGAGCTTATTCCAAGCCTCGGTGATTCCTTGCGTTACTTAGGTGATGTTATCTCATCTAGTGGTAATGGAATGATGAACTTTGCCGTCGATAACCAAGGGTCATATACCCTTAAGGTGACGGTGACGGACTCAGTTGGAAGAGAGAATACAAGCTTTGAATTACTAGGAAAAAGTTATGATGGAAAGGTTATCGAGTCTATTGTTGATTATGACGCTCCAAGTATTTCGGGCTTAAGTGCTAATCAAGCCTCTAAGGTGCCGACAAACGATAAGTATCAACTAGAAATTAGTGCATACATTACAGATAAAAATTTAAATCTCGTCACGTCAAAAGCGGTGAGTGGTGGTAGCACAGTGGCTCCTCAAGCGATTACTGAGCCGACAACTGAAGCGGGGCCTTATGTTATAAGCTATTTGTTACCGAAAGGCGATCATACGATCACGGTGGCAGCAACAGACAAGGTGGATAACAAGAGTGAAAGTTCTATTGATGCGCATGTGGAAGCGGCAACCGTTCCCGGGCTAAGTATCTCTACCGCCTCAAGCGCCCCTCTTTTTGGAGGTGAAGAGATTACACTTACGTTTAACTTTACAGAAGAAGTTACGAACTTTGATATCTCAGATGTCCATCTTGTCGCTAGTGATAACGGCGCAACAGGAACGTTAAAGCAAGATACGTGGTCCACTTCAGACAACGTTACGTGGACGGTTAATTACATCAGTCCAGAAAAGCAAGATAAAAACATAACAATACAGGTAGAGGATGATAGCTACCAAAGTACCAACACAATTCCTGGAAAAGGAAGCAGTTTAAATATCGCGGTTGAAGGAACCTTACCAAAACTGACCAATGTGACGTTTACGCCTGAGCACCAAGCCATCGGCCAAAGCGTGACGGTGACGCTGGAATTCGATAAAGATCTGCAATCCGCCGCAGCGGAGTTAGGTGGTACAACGATCACTTCATTAGTGGCAACCGCGGACCCAAGTGTTTGGACTGGTGATGTGGTGGTACCAAGCACGTCAGAGCTCAATGTGGGGTTGGTTGTTCGTGACTACCAAGACTTATCAGGAAACACCGGTAGCCAGAACACGGCTTACTCCATGCCGATCACGCCGACCTTAGCCATCACGCCAGTGGGCAATGTGGATGAAACGCATGCCGCCACGCTACAATTCGAAGGCACGTCGACACGTTTTGACGGTCAGTCGCTGCGTCTTGAAGTGAAAGCCCAAGGCAGCGCGACGGTACTAAAAAGCGGCAGCGCGACAGTACAAGCCGGTGGCACTTGGACCAGTGACGCGATGGATATGAGTCACCAAACCAATGGCACTTATACTGTGATGGTGACGGGGACGAACTCAGCCGGCATTGAAGTGAGTGAAAGCCAGAGCTTTACACTCGCGCAGTCTCTGCCAATGCTGACTAACGTGACGTTTACGCCTGAGCACCAAGCCATCGGCCAAAGCGTGACGGTAACGCTAGAATTCGATAAAGATCTGCAATCCGCAGCGGCGGAGTTAGGTGGCACGACGATCACCTCGTTAGTGGCAACCGCGGACCCAAGTATTTGGACTGGTGATGTGGTGGTACCAAGCACGTCAGAGCTGAATGTGGCGTTGCTTGTTCGTGACTACCAAGACTTCTCAGGGAATACCGGTAGCCAGAACACGGCTTACTCCATGCCGATCACACCAACCTTAGCTATTACGCCAGTGGGTAATGTGGATGAAGCGCATGCCGCCACGCTACAATTTGAAGGTACGTCGACACGTTT